>CALCNX010000084.1 GCA_937899715.1 uncultured bacterium
AGCAATGATTTTACCCTTTCAATCACAATACGAACGGCGTGTTTCATGTTGATACGACATCACTTTTTTTCTCATGGGCTGTCTCACTTTGACGGCAAAGCGAAGGTGTTTAGTTTATTCACACTCAGCGCAAGTACGAAATCACCGCATCATTTTTCTTCACGGAGCGTGAGGCTTTTTCTTCTTGCTGCGCTTGTCGTCATGCTATCTTCATGTCAAAGTGCTATTCGCTTTAGCTCGGCAGTAAAGGGTAATACACCTTCATCCATAGCTATTTCTTCCTCTTCTATCCCCAAAAGCCATGCCAATTCAAATCATGCCAGTTCAAGCAAAATACTGCCTCATTCCCTCTCAAAAGCTTCCATTCCACTTTCTACGTCACAAGAACGCCTTTTGACGGCTGCCGAACGCTGGCTAGGCACTCCCTACCGCTACGGCAGCACCACCCGCACAGGAACAGACTGCTCCGGCTTCGTTATGCGCGTGTATGAGGAAACGGGCATGAATATTCCACGAAGTACGAAAGACCAGTTTACAAGCGGCATAGCAGTTGAACGGGAAGAACTTAGTGTTGGTGACCTCCTTTTTTTTAACACCAACGGCGTGGGCGTTTCTCACGTCGGTATCTATGCCGGAGCAGACACCGTGATTCACGCATCTAGCACCTACGGCGTTGTGAAACAGTCTTTTTCGGATACCTATTTGGCAAAGACTTTCATCGGAGCACGGAGAATGAGAAACCAAGAATAACGGCATACGTTGATACCCGAAAAAATCCTTTGTTTCTTGGCGTTGAACGCCTAAATTGCGCTGTGTTCAGAATCATTCTCACAATTCTTCTTCAAACCATTTTCTGCGGGAGTTCAGGGCTATGCTTGAAAAATTACAGCGCAGTTTCACGACTGAAAATTACACCGAAGAACGCTACGCAGCAATGCTGAAAGATATAGATCGAACGCTCGACACGACGGTCGAGTTCCGCATTTGCGAGATGCCACTTTTTCTTTCCAGCGGTTTTGCCCGAAAACTCGAAGATGCTGCCATTTCGATTTTACTGGAATGTGTTACGCCTGAATATCTTGCCTACGCAAAACCCTCGCTGGAAGAGCGCTATACCGTTCCCAAGCAACACCCACACCCGCTTTTTGGCATTGTGGACTTCGCTGTGACGAAAGATGCAAACGGCGAATACGAGCCAAAACTTATTGAATTGCAAGGATTTCCTTCGCTTTACGGCTTTCAGCACATTTACTCCGTCAAGGCAATGGAGCATTTCCATCTCGACCCTCGTCTATACTACACTCTCAGCGGTAAAACCCCTGACGATTATCTTACCACGCTCCGCAAAAATCTTCTGGGCGGTCATAATGTTGAAAATGTTGTTTTAATGGAGCTTACGCCCGACAAACAAAAGACTCTTCCCGATTTTCGTGCGACTGAGCTACTCACAGGCGTTCGCGCTGTCGATATTTGCTCCTTGAAAAAAGACGGCAATAAACTACTCTACGAGCGCGACGGCAAGTGGACACCGATTCATCGCATTTTCAATCGTGCTATTATTGACGAACTCGACGATGCAAAAGCTGTCATTCCTTTTAACTGGACAGACGAACTCGACGTAGAATGGGCAGGGCATCCGAACTGGTATTTCCTCATTAGCAAATACTCTATGCCCTACTTGAAACACAAAAGCGTTCCCAAGACGCACTTTCTCCATTTACTGCCCGAAGTCCCGCACGACATCGAAAACTATGTTCTGAAGCCACTCTTTGCCTTCGCGGGTAAAGGCGTAAACGTGACCCCCACACGAGCCGACGTGGAAAACGTATCGGCGGCAGAGCGCGACAAATGGATTCTCCAAGAGCGGGTCCACTATGCCGAATCGGTCTATACGCCCGAAGGTATGAATAAGGCGGAAGTCCGTATTCTCTGCATTTGGGAACCGGACGCGGAGAAGCCTGTACCGTATATGTCGCTTTTACGCTCCGGTCGTGGTGCAATGCTGGGTGCACGGTACAATCGCAGCCCGTGGACAGGAGCGTCCAGCTGCTTCTTTGGTGATGAAACAATTTTCGGGTAAAATTTTCGAGTACCTTTTCAGAGCAGCTGTATTATCTTTTCACCACTTTGCTGCATCTCTATTACAATCATTCCTTTATGCCTACACCAAATTTCCCGCCTTCGCGCACAGGCTGGTATGCCGTTGCTATTTTGCTTCTGGCATACACCTCGTCTATGATTGACCGCGTTATTCTGGGCTATCTTGTTGGTCCAATTAAGCAAACCTTCGGAGTTACCGACTCGCATTTGAGCCTACTCATGGGCATCGCCTTCACGCTTTTCTACACACTTCTGGGAATACCCGCCGGACGGCTCGCGGACAACGCCACACGGCGAAATGTCATTGCGGGCGGCATAGCGCTGTGGTCGCTTGCAACGGCATATTGTGGTATGGCGAAATCTTACATCCAACTCTTCATTGGACGTGTAGCCGTAGGCGTTGGCGAAGCAACGCTCAGTCCGAGCGCATACTCGCTCATTGCTGACCTTTTTCCGCCGGAAAAGCGTACAACCGCAATGAGTGTCTATTCGATGGGCATTTCCATCGGCAATGGCACGGCGGTCATACTGGCGGGAACTATTGCAGGGTTTGCCGCCTCAGCAGGCATGATGACGCTTCCAATCGTGGGCGAGATTCATGCGTGGCAGTACATTTTCTTTCTTGTTGGCTTGCCCGGACTTCTTGTGAGTTTGCTCTTTTTCACCGTCAAAGAACCTGCACGGATTGGCGTGAACAACACGCGCAGCGTTCATTTTAGCGAAGTGCTCGGTTATTTGAAACAGCACAAAAAAGCGGCGCTCTGTCACACCGTTGGCTTCGGGATGTTCTCGATTTTCAATCAAGGCGTAGGCTTTTGGTTTCCCGAATTTTTCCTTCGTACCTACGGCTGGAAACGCCCCGAAATTGGTCTTTGGCAAGGTTCGACAAGTATCATCTTTGGTACGCTTGGACTTTGGGCGGGAAGCCGTCTTGCCGCATATTTTCTGAGGCGCGGACACACCGACGCAAATATGCGCGTGATGCTGACAGCAGCAGCGTGTTTGCTTCCCGTAGCGGTGATTATGCCTCACCTGCCAACAGGCACAATGGCGGCGATGTGCTTTGTATGGACGGGATTTTTCGGATTTATGCCCTACGGCGCGGCTCCGGCAGCAATTCAGCAGCTTATGCCAAACAAAATGCGAGGGCAGACAGGCGCAATGTTTCTCCTCGCTATCAACGTGATGGGTGGTGGCACGGGACCCTTTATTGTATCGTCCTTCACCGATTTCGTTTTTCACAACGATGCTGCTCTGCGCTATTCGATGAGCATTGTCGCTGCGCTGAGTCTCACAGGAGCAGTGGTGCTGTACAGAATTGGGTTGAAGCATTTTCGGGCGAGTTTGGCAGGAGTGGGCACGACCACAGAATAGAAGTTTGCCGCAACTCAACGCTTGCGAACGCTGGAAGTCGTGGCTGTGGTGGCATTGAGATTAACATGAGCCATTGCCGATGTGGGTACGGGCAGAATCTCGCGTAGGAGTTTGCGTAAGGTACGGTACGTAGGAGCCATCTTCCGAAGCGGTGTTTGCGTTGCCAGTACACCGATAATACCGCGCTGCACATCTATCCAAGGGCTGAATCCCAAGCGCCCCTGAGAACTAAGTTCGCAGAGAGTGCTTTGTGTAAGCAGCATTAGGGAAGGCTCTATCGAAATACGCCACACCCCCACGCCATAGTCTGCTTTTTCGCTTGTGAGGTTCATACTTATATCGGCTGGATCAAGAACCTGCTGGTACTGCTTCATCACAGGCACACACCCTGCTTGATTACTCAACATTTCATTGATTGCAGATTCAGAAAGAACCCTTCGCCCATTCCACACGCCTTTATTCACGAGCATTTGCAGGAACCGTGCGTAATCCCGTGCAGACGACTGTGCGCTGCCCGCCACGAGAGGGTTTTCGGTCGCGCCCAATCCGTAAAAATTGGTGTGTGTCATTCCAAGCGGTTTTGCAAGCCGTTCTTGGAATAATTTTTCCCATGATTTGCCCCCAGCAATCTCGACAATCCGCCCGCCTACTTGCATAGAAGCACCGCCATACGCAAAAGCAGTACTGGGCTTGTATTTCAGTCGTTCTTGGCAAATGGCATACGCAGCATTTTTCATGGTGAGCTTCATGTCGCGCATAATGGGTACCTCCCCGGCAAAGCCTGATGTATGCGAGAAAAGCTGACGGACTGTTATAGTCGCTTTTGTGCCGGAGAGGTACTGCAAGTACTTCCCAATAGAATCAGAAAGCGCAAGTTTGCGGTCATCCACTAACGTTAGCAACAGCGCACCAGCAAGCCATTTGGAAGCCGAGGCAATCGGCATCACCGAATCCGCCGTTACCGTACCAAAGCCTTTCTCGTAAATAACCCTGCCGTCATGAATAAGCACAAGCGCACATCCGCCGTCGAAATGGGAAAGCGAGTCGCGCAGGAGTTTATCTACACGCGAAAAATCGTAGAAACGGTTTTCGGAAGGCTGGGAGGAAGAAGGCTGAGGTATAGACTGCGCAGCGGCACCCTGCACAGACAAAATTGCCTCTGTTACGAATGTCTGAGCTACACAGAAAAAAACTGTGACGAGTGCATTACGCCTGCTTTGCGAGCCACTTTTTTGTGTATACCTACCACTATGTGAGAATTGCACCAAAATCGTATCCAATCAAAATATCGAACCAAATTCCGTGAATCCGAATACTGTCCACCCTGACAAAACAACTATGTGTGGGATTTGTACTACATTTTCGTCACGGGCGAAGAATAGCACAAAATACTCACCCAGCAGAAAAACTCCAAACCCTAAAATTGCAGCCACAAGAATCATTTGAAACGCGACAGCGCGAAAATAGTCGAATACACGGTGTACATTCCAACGCTTTCAGGGATTGCCCTCGTAAAGGTTTTCAAAGCCGTACCGATAGGAAAACTGGGCATAAAAGAAAAGACCTAAGTGTAAACCCAACGTATAGTCAGTGACAAAGGTTCTGCTGAAACTACTGTGCATCTTGACGGGTAAGCTCCAAAGGCTCGGAGTGATTGCATCTCATGCGGGGTGTCGTTATTCGTGACAGATTTTGTTTCGTACGGCATAGAAACTGCAAGGTGGACAACATAATCAATCGGACTGCAACGATAGCAAAAGCTCAGATTTTTGGGGTTGAAAAGGATGAGCAGCGGCGGAAGACGCTTATTTCCTACCGAATGTGTTGAAGGAGCTTCGTTCTTTGTTCGGTTCCGGCTCGCACGATAACAGTGTACGTGCCATACGGAAATGCGTTCATGCCTAGCGCCCATTCGTGTGTGCCTTCCGGCAGAACGCCCAGCGTCTCTTCGCGCACAAGCCGCCCTAAAACATCAAAAAGCAGAACATCCACACGGGCAGCAGTGGAAAGAGTGAACGTCAGGTTTGCTTCATCCTGCACGGGGTGGGGTGCAATCGCTATGGAGGGCGTCGGTGCGATATTTGAGGAAGTGAACTTTACGGAGACGGGTGCGGCAGGGGTTATTTTGCGGATGCAACTACTCCCTGCATCTGTCAGGTAAACATTTCCTAATGCATCAACAGCTACGCATGAGGGAGCAGCAAATTGCGCCATTACCCCCGCTCCGTCTGCATAGCCTCTGATTCCATTTCCAGCAAAAGTAGTCACTACCCCCAACGAGGTTATCTTACGAATACAGAAATTGCCTTGGTCTGCCACATACACATTCCCTACATCGTCCACAGCTATTCCGGTGGGATTGTTAAATCGCGCTGTGACTCCGATACCATCGGCATACCCCCTATCACCACTTCCTGCAAAAGTAGTAACCCTACCAAGAGAAGTAATTTTGCGAATGCGGTTATTACCCCTGTCTGCCACAAATACATTACCATCTCCATCCACAGCAATACCATTAGGAAAACTAAACTGCGCCGTTGTTCCTGCACCGTCTGCATAACCATCACTACCACTACCGGCAAATGTTGTTACTATGCCTGACGAAGTTATTTTGCGGATTCGTTCATTATAACTGTCAGCAACATAGATATTTCCTGACTTATCGACAGCTATTCCATATGGGTTATCAAACTTTGCCATACTCCCTACACCATCGACATAACCACTAATACCGCTTCCTGCCAGTGTCGACACTACACCCGATAAAGTTATCCTGCGGATACAATGGTTGCCAACGTCTGCTACATAGAGATTCCCGGCACCGTCTGAGGCGACCCCGAAGGGAGAATTAAACTGCGCTATATCGGCGGTAGCATCGACATATCCATTAATACCTCTTCCTGCGAATGTAGAAACTAAACCCGCCAAAGTAATTTTACGTATACGAGAATTACCTTGATCTGCCACATACGCATTTCCCGCACCATCTAAAGCAATGCCGAAGGGATAACTAAATTGGGCTATGTTTCCCGCACCGTCTGTATAACCTGAGATGTCGCTTCCCGCAATTGAGGTAACTTCACCTGACAAGACTATCTTACGGATACGATTATTATTGGCGTCTGCCACGTAGATATTTCCCACGCCATCCACAGCCACACTCAAAGGATAATTAAATCTCGCCATCCCTGCTGTACCAGCATCATAGCCGGGAACGCCACTTCCTGCCAGAGTAGAAACCAGACCTGATGGTGCAATCTTACGAATACGGTTATTATTGGCATCTGCAATATATACATTGTCTGTCCAGTCCACAATAACGCCATATGGAGACTTAAACTGTGCCGTTGTACCGGCACCGTCAGCAAAACCGGGATTGCCATTTCCGGCAAACGTGGAAACAACTCCTGCTGAGGTAATCTTGCGAATGCGGTGATTATCACAGTCAGCTACATAAGCATTTCCTGACCAATCCACTGCAATACCTCTGGGATTAAGAAACTGTGCAGCTACTCCTGTTCCATTTATATAGCCAGGGCTGCCACTTCCAGCAAGCGTAGAAACCAGCCCGGACGGGGTAATCTTACGAATACGGTGATTACCTTGATCTGCCACAAACACATTTCCTCCTCCATCAACAGCAATTCCAAAGGGAGCATTAAACTGTGCGTTTATTCCTGCGCCGTCGGCATAACCAGCCTTGCCGCTTCCGGCAAGTGTAGAAACTACGCCAGACGTGGTGATTTTACGGATGCGGTGATTGCCTTGGTCAGCCACATAGACATTGCCCTCACCATCCACAGCGATACCGGTGGGAGAATAGAACTGTGCGACTGACCCTATACCGTCGGCATAACCAGAATATCCGTTACCGGCAATAGTTGAGACCACGCCTGACGAGGTAACTTTGCGGATACGATGATTGTCTTGGTCTGCCACATACACATTACCCACACCATCCACAGAGACACCGGTGGGAGACCTAAACCGTGCAAGAGAACCCGCGCCGTCTGCAAAGAAACCTCTGCCCGCAAGAGTGGAAACTGTTTGCGCATTTGCTGGTATCGCTCGCAGCAATAGTCCAACAACAGCACAAAACAGAGCGTGGCAAACACAGATCCCGATTTTATTTCGCAAAGTTTTCATAGCTTTTTATAGATGCTGTTTGACAACACTTTTTGAGTTCCGAGACACATCCCAGAGACTGGAGGGCAAAATAGCAATTTATCGCTACATTTCTGCCTCAGGGAGTTAATTTTCGTTTGATTTGTCTCGCACCCATTCGCGGCGTATTTTTACGCAAATTCTCAACCATTTTTTACTAGAATCACTTCATGCAAACTTTCACTTTTACGCGGCTTTCTCGTATTCCCTCTTTCGGTGAGGGCTTGGAAATCTGCCTTGAGATTATCAGCCGCCATCAGTCGTTCTGCATCGTCACGCACGTCAATTCGGATGGCGATTCGCTTGGCTCGCAGCTCGGACTCGCGCACCTTCTCCAGCAGCTCAGCAAGACAGTACACTTGGTGAATCCCAGTCACGTGCCGGAAAACTTGCAATTCCTTCCCGGAAGCGAGGAAATTCGCGTCTTTGAGACAGAACGCGATACAGCTTTGCTGGCAAGCGTGGATGTGTTGCTCGTGCTCGATGGCAACAGCCCCTCGCGTATGCGCGGTATGGAAGAAGCAATCATGCGCTCTCCGGCAGTAAAAGCAGTGATTGATCACCACCAAGAACCTGCTGAGTTTGCCGATGCCTACGCCATTGATACGGATGCCTGTTCTACTGCCGAACTTATCTATCGCTTACTGACACGCTTGGAAGAGCGCGACGGTGCGATATATTGCACAGAACCACTCGCAGAAGCGCTCTACACAGGCATTATGACCGATACGGGTAATTTTCGCTTCCCACGCACAACGGCGAGCGTACACCGCATTATTGCACGGCTGATTGAAGTTGGCGTTGACCCATATTATATTTTTGACAGCGTTTTCAATCAAAACCCGATGAACCGCGCACGGTTACTGGGGAAGACACTCGCCACAATGCAAACCTATCACGGAGGGAAGCTCTGCATGATGCTCGTGAGCCACACAATGATGTTGGAAACAGGCACTAACGTTGACCACATCGAAGGCTTTGTCGAGCAGACGCTCGGCTTGCAGGGCGTAATGGTAGGTGCAATCGTGGTGGAATTGCCCAATGAAATCAAGATGTCACTGCGCTCCAAAGGTACGATTCCCGTCAACAAAATAGCACAGCACTTTGGCGGTGGCGGACATATCAACGCGGCGGGATGTCGCACCACGGCTATGACGTTCAGTGAAGCGCAGGAAATAATTGTACGACTTACGAAGGAATATCTTTCGTAAAAATTTGTGTCATTAACATTTCCTTAACATCCTTTAACGTCTGCTTAACAGCCAAAAAGCTGATGCCTCCGTATATTTGCGGGTAGAGAATCAACATACCATTTCTTTCCACAACTTTCGGAGTTACGACCATGTATTCCAAGACACCGTTTTCATTTTCTCGCATGAAAAGCACAGCTTTGTGTGCTCTGGCGGGAATATTTTTTACCACAGCCATTGTCCTTGCACAATCAGCACCCACAACTCCTTCAGCACCTGCGGCACCGGATGCGCCCAAAGCACCGAAAAAACGGGGCAATGTAACCATCATCAAAAACGGTGAGGTAGTGTATTCCAGTTCCGAGGGCAAACCCAGCGATTGGAAACGCCTTGAATCTATGTTCGAGGGCGGCGAAGGTGACAGTATTCGTACCCGCGTGCAGTCTATTATGCGTGACGTGGGCAAGCGTGTTCGCGTTAGCTCGACCAACAACACGATGACGATTATGATTGACAAAGACGGCGATGGCGATAACGACCGTAATATAACAATGCAATTTTCCGGCGACGATATGGAGCGCTGGGGACGCGAGTTTAGCCGCTCCTTTGGCAGAGGCATGAATCAGTTCCACTTCGACACCCGTCCCTTCCAAGACATGGCGCGTAATTTTCGCTTCTCCATGCCACACCCGCCCAAAATGCCACACGCACCGAACGTCTGGCGCTTTGATGACGATGATTTCGAGTCCAAGAAAGCAGAGGACTTAGCGGAGCAAGCAAATGACCTTTCCCGCGAAGCAGAAGCCGTACGCAAAGAAGCAGAAGCAATGCGCCTCGAAGCAGAAGCAATGAAAAAACGCGCTGAGGCACTCCGTCTAGAAGCCGACGCTCGCAAAAACAAAAAATCTGATAGCAAAGACGACAAATCCAGCAGCACCAAGAAAAAATAAGCCTCCTCTTCAAGTTCTACGGCTACACAATCTATGCTGCACAAAAGGCACTGCACAAACGCGAGACCGCGTGGCAGTGCCTTTTGTATTGTGTGTAACAGCGAAAGGAAAAATTTGTGCAAAAGTCGTACATTCGGCATATTCGCGCCTGTAAACGCCATCATTTTTCACCATTTCCCCAAGGCGCTATGAACCCCATTCTCGCCGGAGCAATAGACATCGGCAACACGCGCATCAAGATTCTTGCTGATGGGCAGTTTTTCGCGGGTGACCTGAACACAAACTGGCAAGAACCGATGCACAAGTATTTGTGGAATTTTTCCGGTAAGCAGGTTTTATTCGGCGTTTCTTCCGTCAATCCCGAAGCGTATTCTCTGCTGGAAGGCGAACTGAAGAAGCGCAGTAATGTACGCTGGAAGCCGCTTGCAGACATCTTTCGTGAGCAATCGCTCATAGACATTTCGGGAATTCAAGGCATCGGCAGTGACCGTGTGCTCAGTCTTATCGGGGCGTTACATCACAATCTTCAGCACAATCCCACGCTCGTCGCACCACTTATCACGATTGATTGCGGCACAGCCGTCACCATCAATGCCGCTAACACGCGCCGCAAATGCTTGGGTGGCGCAATACTGCCGGGCGTAGGCACGCAATTACGCGCTTTGCATCACTTCACGCAGCTTCTGCCTGAAGTCGAACCCGGATTCGAGGATGCTACCTGCGGCACGAATACGGCTCAGGCAATGCGTATCGGCGTGGTGCGAGGCATTGGCGGCGCAATTAAGGAAATTGTTCAAAGCATCGTGGAGAAAGAATTTCAACGCGAAAGCCCGCTTGTATTCATCACCGGTGGCGATGCCGGCATTGTGCAGAAAGCGCTTGAAGTCTGGCATTTGCAACCGCAACACGAGCCGCATCTGGTTCTCTATGGCGCAAGTGCGCTTATGTCTCAGTGGATGCAAGAGTATGCCGCTATGGGGCAACCAACCGAGAACGCACTTGAAAGCGGCTTGGTGCAACTGACAACCTGATTTACTCCCCAGCACTTGCTTTGCGACACTTTTATTTTCCGCGAACATTCACTACTTTTGTGGTCTATGAAAACACAACAGCCATGACATTTACACACGCCCCATCCGGCATAAATCTTTGCTTGGATAGTGGGCGTTTTCTTTTGAAAAGCCGCTCTGCTGTTAAGAAATGTATAGAACAGTACAATTTCCTTCACTCTTTTTGCGTCCATGTTTAGCGTCTTTCAAGCTATATTCTCAAAAGTCTCGGCATGAAACACAAAAGTGTCAACAAATTTCTTGTTGTAATATTGATAGTATCATTAGGGATTCTGTTTTATAGATACACCTCAATATTTACACCCAAGATAACATCGCTGGCAGGCGGTTCGTCGGGTTATAAGGACGGCTTTGGTCTGGCAGCACAGTTTGGCTTTCTGGAAGATATTGTGTGCGATGGTGAAGGAAATCTCTACGTTATTGATAATAGAAGCATCCGTAAGATTGTGATAGCTACGGGCAAAGTAATAACGCTAGTGGGAGATATAGGACACTCATCGGGAATCACTCATGATGGCAAAGGCAATCTTTATGTAACGGATAGTTATTGCGTCCATAAAATTGTAATAGCAACAGGCAAAGTAACCACGCTTGCGGGGAATCGCGAAAGGGGAGATGCTAATGGTATAGGAAAAGTGGCACAGTTTCGCTATCCTTGGGGAATCATTAGCGATGGTAGAGGAAATCTTTATGTAGCAGACCAGAACCGTATTCGCAAAATCGTGATAGCGACAGGTGAAGTAACAACACTGACGGGAGGAGAATTTAGTCATCTAACCGACATCATTAGCGATAGAGATGGAAATCTTTACGTTTTGGATGGTTTTCGTATCTGTAAAATTGTTGTAGCCACAGGTAAAGTAACTGCGTTGGCAGGTAGTGGTGGCTTGTGGTGGTTCAGCCCTGATGGGATAGGAGCTGAAGCTCGATTTGGGGCACCGTTTAGCATCACGACTGATGGCATAAAAAATCTCTATGTAGCTGATACTTATGGCATTCGCAAAATTGAGATAGCGACAGGCGAGGTAACAACAGCGGTAAAGGGCAGTCAAAAGGGTTATCATATATTCGATTTCCCGCGTGGAATCACATATGATGGATTCGGGAATCTCTACGTAGCAGACGAGGGCAATCATCGTATTTGGAAAGTTACCATTGCGAAGTAATAACGATGCTAATGAGACTTGACTACTCGGCACTTGGTGCATTTACTTGGAAGCAGCGGCTTTGTGCAACTGACAACCTGATTTACTCCCAAGCACTCACTTTGAGGTACTTTTATTTTCCGCGAAAATTCACTACTTTTGTGCTTGATGAACCATCACTCAACACAGAAGCATCATGTAATACTTACGCCCCTGTCCGGCTTGCACTCTTGTCCGGCGGTGGGCGTTTCTTTTGAACTCTCTTTTCTTCAATGCCATGCTTACAGCCATTCAACAGCATACGACCGTCAAAAAAGGTGGCATCATTGAAATTTCCGCACCCGATTTGCCCGAAGGCGCGGAAGTGGATGTTTCGGCAGTTTTGACTTTGATTGAAACCGATATTCATCAGGTCACGCCGATGCTACACGTGGCGAATTGTGCGGAGAGTATAGATTTTTTTGTGCAGATTTTGGGTTTTAGGGCAATTTTTCGCTCTGAAGATTTTGCTTTGGTAAGGCGTGGCGGTGCTTCGGTGAGGATTGTCGAAGAAAAAGGGCGTGAAAAAGTTGATGCGAAAAATGCGCGAACGACGGTCTATGTCGAGGTGTATAATGTAGATGCACTCTACCTTGAGCGAGAGAATGCTCTGGCGACTTTGCCGAAAGATGATGTCGTGAAGCCCATAACCCAAGTATGGAATCAGCGTGAATTGCTTGTCCGAATGCCTGACGGAAATTGGATTGCATTCGGTCAGGAATTATGAAATTTATACATAAGAAGATTTTACCGATTCATTGAAATCAAAATTTATTTTCTAATTCTTTACTTACAATGCCCAAACGTACCGATATCCACAGCGTTCTCGTCATCGGCTCCGGTCCTATCGTCATCGGACAAGCCTGCGAATTTGATTATAGCGGCACGCAAGCCTGCAAAGCCCTCCGCGAAGAGGGTTTGCGCGTCGTGCTGATAAACTCGAACCCCGCGACGATTATGACCGACCCCGACATAGCAGACGCAACCTACATTGAGCCGATAACATCGGAGTACATCGAAGCAATTATCGCCAAAGAGCGCCCCGATGCTATTCTGCCAACCGTAGGCGGGCAAACCGCTCTCAATGCGGCTCTGGAACTGCACCGATTGGGTATTTTGGAGAAATATGGTGTGGAACTTATCGGCTCAAAACCGGAATCCATCAAAATGGCAGAAGACCGCGAGGAGTTCCTCGAAGCAATGAAACGATGCGGCTTGGAGATGCCCAAAGGCGGCTTTGTGAACTCGCTGGAAGAAGGCTGGGCGATTGCAAAAGAAATCGGCACATTTCCGCTTATTATTCGCCCTTCCTTCACGCTGGGCGGCACGGGCGGCGGTATTGCCTACGATGCGGAAGATTTCGTCCAAAAGTTGAGCGCGGGCTTGGAAGCAAGTCCTGTGCGGCGCGTTCTTGTGGAAGAAAGCATTATCGGCTGGAAAGAATACGAACTGGAAGTGATGCGGGATACAAAGGATAATTGCGTTATTGTCTGCTCCATCGAAAACTTCGACCCCATGGGCGTTCACACCGGAGACAGTATCACGGTCGCGCCCGCACAAACGCTCACCGACCGCGAGTACCAGTTCATGCGCGACGCAGCACTGGCAATTATGCGCGAAATCGGCGTGGAAACGGGCGGCTCCAACGTTCAGTTTGCTGTCAATCCCAAAGACGGACGCTTGATTATTATTGAGATGAACCCCCGCGTTTCACGCTCATCAGCTTTGGCATCGAAAGCAACAGGCTTCCCGATTGCCAAAATCGCGGCGAAACTCGCTATTGGCTACACACTGGACGAAATCACAAACGACATCACGAAAAAAACGCCAGCGTGCTTCGAGCCGACGATTGATTACGTGGTTGTGAAAGCGCCGCGGTGGGACTTTGAGAAGTTCAAGGGCGTTGATGACGAACTCACGGTGCAGATGAAGTCTGTGGGCGAAGCAATGTCTTTCGGGCGTACCTTCAAGGAGGCATTGCAGAAGGCTTTGCGGAGCATTGAAAAAAGTCGCCACGGCTTCGGCTACGACAACGCCTCGTATCTTGAGCCGATTTCTACGTTCCGTGTAGATAAAGAAGTCCATTTGAAGCGACTTTTCCGTCGCAAGTCCGATTCTATTTTCGACCTTTGCGAAGCGCTTAGAATGGGTATGACGACGGACGAAATCCACGCTGCCACCAAGTACGACGTGTGGTTTATTGAGCAATGCCGCGAGATTGTGAACACAGCAGAACAGCTCTTGGCGGAATACCGTTCTTTCACAAACGGTACTCAAAACTCAACACCCAAAACTCAAAATTTCCTCACCTCGCTTGATGCCACACGGCTTTTTCACTTGAAGCGGCTTGGTTTTTCCGACCGCCAATTATCGTTGCTGACTGGCTCAAGCGAAGCAGATGTTCGCAAACATCGCATTCAGCAAGGTATCAAGCCTGTTTTCAAAACGATAGACACTTGTGCGGCGGAATTTGAATCCGAAACGCCGTATCACTATTCGACATACGAGCAGGAAAACGAGTCTGTGCGCTCATCGCGGAAGAAGGTCGTCATTCTGGGTGGCGGTCCAAACCGCATCGGGCAGGGCATTGAGTTTGATTATTGCTGCGTGCAGGCGGTTTTTGCCTTGAAGCAAGCGGGTTACGAAGCAATTATGATTAACTGTAATCCCGAAACCGTTTCCACTGACTACGACATTACGGACAAGCTCTATTTTGAACCGCTTACGCTGGAAGATGTGCTGAATGTGCTGGAACATGAGCAGCCGGACGGCGTAATCGTTACCTTCGGCGGACAAACTCCGCTCAAACTTGCCCACGCTATTGATGAAGCGGGATTCCGTATTCTTGGTACGTCACCCGAAGGCATTGATTTGGCGGAAGACCGCAAGCGCTTTGGCAAACTGATTGACGAATTGAACATTCCCTGCCCCAAATATGGCACGGCGACAACGGTGGACGAAGCAATCACGATTGCGGCGCGTATCGGCTATCCGGTACTGGTGCGCCCCAGCTATGTGCTGGGCGGACGCTCAATGCAAATTTGCTACAATGATGCTTCCTTGCGCGAGTATATGAGCCGTGCTATCAATGTTTCGCCAGAGCGACCGATTTTGGTTGACCAATTTTTGGAAAATGCGTACGAATTTGACGTGGATGCTGTTTGCGACGGCGGTGTGGGCGATGCGAAGCGCATTATGATTGGCGGCGTAATGCAGCACATCGAGGAAGCGGGAGTCCATTCGGGCGATTCGTCGTGTGTGCTTCCGCCGTACAACATCACCAACGAGCAGTTTGACCGTCTCATTGAGTACACGCGCACTCTGGCGAAGGCGCTGAATGTGGTGGGCTTGATGAACATTCAATTTGCCATGCAGGACGACGATATTTACGTGCTGGAAGTCAATCCCAGAGCCTCGCGCACGGTTCCCTTTATCTCAAAAGCACGTGGAGTGTCGCTGGCGCAAATTGCAACATGGCTCATGGTTGGCAAATCCTTCGGCGATGAGGGTGTTCCCGTGATTGACGATTTTTCACTGGCGACAAACCGTGTTGCCATCAAAGAATCGGTCTTTCCGTTCAATAAATTCCCGAAAGCGAATTTGTACTTAGGTCCTGAAATGCGCTCCACAGGCGAGGTAATGGGTATTGATACGACTTTCGGTAGCGCGATGATGAAAGCGAACATCTCGGCGGGCATCAATATCCCGCAAACGGGACGCATTTTCACGTCTCTTTGTGACCGTGATAAAACCTCGCGTGCAGCACAGATGATTAAAAGCTACAACGACATGGGCTTTGAAATCCTTGCCACACAAGGCACGGCAGATTGGCTCAAAGAACACGGCGTGGAAGCCGCAACACTGCTTAAATACTACGAAGGCAGCCCGAACGTGATTGACCGCATTGAGCAAGGCGATATTCATCTTGTCATCAATACTCCGAAAGGCGAGAACTCGCGTGTGGACGAGATGGTGATGGGACGCGCTGCGATGAAGTTCAAAGTACCGTTCATCACGACCCTGGCTGCTGCACAGGCGAGCCTGAAGGGGCTTCAGTTCATGCGCTCTGGTGGGACTGGGCAGGTGAAGCCGCTTCAGGAGTATTATGCGGAGTGAAGAATGAGCGCGATAAAGGTGAAAGACATGATTCGCAAGCTGGAAGCAAACGGCTGGCAACTTGTGAGAATAAACGGTAGTCATCGTATTTTCAAAAATCCTATCACTGGCAAAACGACAGTTGTTGCGGGAAAAGAAAGTGGTGATATGCCTAAGACGACAGAGAAACAAATCTATAAACAAACTGGACTCAAGTAATGAAGATACTTGGAGGATATATGACATCTTTTCTCATTGTCATTGAGCGTGCCGAAAATAACTATTCGGCATACTGTTTAGACGACGTCGCTTGCGTAGCGACGGGTGATACCATAGATGAAACCCTGCAACTTATGCAAGAGGCTGTTGTGCTCTGGGTAGAATATACACTTGAGGATGGGGGCGAGATACCTGAACCCAAAGACCTTCAGTATTATCTCAACTCAGGCGAACTCGAACTTGCGCCCGACGACATTCTTACGCACGTTACAGTTAATGTACCGGAAGTCGCATAAACTGCCGATATTTGCAGCATGAGAACTTTGCCTTGAGATTATTTGTGAATACTTTTCGTCCTTAATTATAGTCAATGCATTTTGGGAGTTTCAACGATGAAGCCGAGAATTTTTGTTCAAATTATTGCTTGCTGTGCTTGCTTATATGCTTGCAACGATGGGGTACTATCCCCATCAGATATAGACTTTAATTATGATTCTTCATTTTATCCCAAGAGAATTGGGGCACAGTGGAAATATGGGGGCTTTGAAAATGCTCAATCGGGCTTTTCCACTAACCCATATGCTCCCACATGGAGTTATCAATCAAGTAGAAACTGGGTTTGGACACTCATGAAGTATGAGCAAATCAGTTCGGATTCCGCGACTATTCTGATTTCATCTGTTGCGGAAACTCTATATTTTCGCACGGATTCACGATATGGCTTTGATGCCAACGGCAATCCGCGAGTTATTACAACCATTACAGGAAGTCCTGACGCAAGGACCACGCTAGATACAGGAATCATCGGGATTTCAAGACGCCTGATGACATTAGAATTTAAGCATGGCTTACTTCAACCTATGGGGGTATATTGGGACGGCACAAGTTTAAATAGCAGCAAATACAGCAGCGGGCCGTTGGAAAAAAGAAGAGGCTATTTTATATCTCATGGTGTTCCGTACTATTCCAGATTTGCAAGCGGTGCTGAATTTGGGCAATATGAATTTATTCCATAAATCACAAAAAGTGAGAATCATTCACTTAACGTCTGAATCACGCATGAAAGCATCTTTCACCCTTGCCTTCTGTCTCGCCTTCGCACTTGCTTCCGGCTCGTGTGTAGCACAAACGCGCGACTCACTCGACCTCAAAATCGCCCAAATGCTGCTCGTCGGCTTTCGCGGTATGTCATTGCCGGAAAGCGACCCGTTTTTGCGCGATGTGAAGGCAGGACGTGTGGGAAGCGTGATTCTGTTTGATTATGACGTTCCAACAAAAGAATACAAACGCAATATCGAATCGCCCCAGCAAGTACGCGCTCTTACGGCACAACTTCGCAAAGCCGCCAGCGAGAGTGGAACAGCCATTCCGCTTTTTATCAGCATTGACCAAGAAGGTGGCAAAGTTAATCGCTTAAAGCCGCGCTACGGCTTCCCATCGTCGGTCTCGCAGCAATATCTGGGCAAAATTAACAACGCCGATTCCACACGCGCTTATGCCGCAAAGACCGCACAAACACTTACTGATTACGGTTTCAATCTCAACTTTGCCCCGTCGGTGGATGTCAATGTTAATCCTGATAATCCTGTTATCGGTAGGGTCGAACGGAGCTTCTCGGCAGACCCACGTGTTGTTGCGGCTCAAGCAACAATCATTGTGGAAGAACATCGCAAAAAAGGCATTATCACGACGCTCAAGCATTTTCCCGGACACGGTTCGTCGAAGGCAGATTCTCACAAGGGCTTTGTGGATGTGAGCGAGACGTGGAAGCCTGATGAAATCGTGCCCTACGCGACGCTAATTGCGTCGGGAAACGTCGATATGATTATGACGGCGCATATTTTCAATGCCCGTTTGGATTCCGCTCTTCCGGCAACTCTCTCGAAGCGCATCATTACGGGCATTCTGCGCGATAGTTTGAAATATAACGGCGTAATAATCTCCGACGATATGCAAATGGGTGCTATCGCTGACCACTACGGACTAGAGACGGCACTGGAGAAGTGCATCAATGCCGGTGTGGATATTGTATGCTTTGGAAATAATTTGCAATACGACCCCGAAATTATTGCAAAAGCTACGAATATTATGAAACGATTGGTTGCGGAGGGAAAAATCCCCCGCGCAAGGATTGATGAATCGTACAAGCGAATTACGGCACTAAAAAACACTCTCAAATAACCAATATCATATCATGCAAGACTTTCAAATAGGCAAGCATACCATCGGCACGGCTCACAAGCCATTTGTTATCGCCGAAATGAGTGGCAATCACAATCAATCGCTCGACCGTGCGCTAGAAATTGTTGAAGCTGCCGCTAAATCGGGCGCACACGCCATCAAGCTCCAAACCTATACGGCAGACACCATCACACTGGATGTGCAAGACGGTGATTTTTTTATCAGCGACCCCAATAGCCTTTGGAAAGGGGAATCGCTCCACAAACTCTACCAGCAAGCATACACGCCTTGGGAATGGCACAAACCTATCTTCGACCACGCACGGAAATTGGGATTGGAAGCATTTAGCTCGCCTTTCGATGAAACAGCTGTGGATTTTCTGGAAGAATTAGGCGTACCCTGCTACAAAATAGCATCGTTTGAAAATATTCATCTGCCGCTTATCCGCAAAGCAGCGCGAACAGGCAAGCCACTTATCATCTCAACCGGCATGGCAAGTATTGCTGAATTGGACGAAGCCGTCCGAGCAGCACGCGAGGCAGGCTGCAACAATTTAATCCTGCTCAAATGCACCAGCACCTACCCCGCAACGCCGGAGAATACAAACCTTCTCACCATTCCGCATTTGCGAGAACTTTTTGGCTGCCACGTGGGGCTATCTGACCACACGATGGGTATTGGCGTATCGGTGGCTTCTGTAGCGCTTGGTGCGCGAGTGATTGAGAAGCATTTCACACTCAGACGTGCTGATGGCGGCGTAGATTCGACGTTTTCAATGGAGCCGGAAGAAATGACAGCCATTGTAACCGAGTCCGAACGGGCACACCAAGCACTTGGCACAATTACCTACGGTGCAACCGAAAAAGAGAAGAAATCAATTCAATTCCGCCGCTCGCTCTTTGTTGCAAAGGATATGCAAGCAGGTGAGGCTTTTACGGCAGAAAATTTACGCATCGTGCGCCCCGGAAGCGGCTTACCGCCGAAATTTTATGAGACATTGCTGGGTAGAACCATAAAGCACAACCTCAAAAAAGGTACGCCCGTGAGCTGGGATGTATTAGGATAAATCACCCTGACGATAAGCATAAACACGGGTTTTGAAGAATACATATTCATCGAAATCCGTGTTTGCTTTTATTCTATTTTTGTAGCCAAACAGCTGTCCACGAATCGCTTTTCACCAATCGGAGGCATTATGCTTCACAAACTTGTTCTCGGCACGGTTCAACTCGGTATGCCCTACGGTATCAACAATACAAGCGGGCAGCCCAGCAATGAAGAAGCGTTTGCACTTTTGCACGAGGCATGGACGCTTGGTGTACGTACACTGGACACCGCCGATGCCTACGGTACGGCAATAGAGCGTATTGGCGATTTTCACGCACATCATAACGCAACTTCTTCGGAATGCTTTCGTATTATTACAAAGTTTCACGCCGACTCCGGCACAGAGATTCTCACAAAAACGCCTCAAACCCTCACTAAACTTCACGTCCCATCGCTCACCTGCTACCAGTACCATCGCTTTTCTGACGTTTCAGCGTTTCCGCATATTCACAACCAATTACAGTCCCTCAAAGAACAAGGCGTTATTGAGCGCATAGGCGTTTCGGTCTATACCAACGACGAAATTGCCGCCGCCGCCGCATCACCACTGATTGATGTGATTCAGTTTCCGTTCAATCTGCTGGATAATATGCGTCTTCGGGGCGATGCAATGCGGCACGCCAAGGATTGCGGAAAGGAGCTGCACACACGCTCGGTCTTTCTGCAAGGATTATTTTTCAAATCTCTGGAGGATTTTCCGGCAAAACTAGCACCGCTTCAACCTGCTATTCAACGCTTGCACAGGCTTTGTAAAAGCAGTAACTTTGCTCTTCGCACGATGCAAGAATTAGCGCTCAATTATGCGCTGCATAATCCGCTTATTGATGCGGTTCTCTTTGGCGTAGAAACCCGCTCACAGCTTGCAGAAATACTCGGCTCGGTGCGCACCGATATAGACGAATCTGTGGTGCGCGAGATAGAGACAATTATTGTGGAAGAAACCCATTTACTGAATCCGGTGAATTGGTCATCGTAATCTACACAAGGATTAGTGTACTATGGAAGAATTACTTGACTTACACGAAGCACTTCTGCAGCACCGATACAAGGACGCACTGGAAATCGTTGATGAAATGACTGCTATGGCAAAAAAAGATATTTTGGACAAGATAAGCAGTTATATTCGCGTGTTGCTCATCTATCTTATCAAAAGCCATGCGGAGCAAAAAATGACACGCTCATGGCAGAATTCTATTTACTATGCTCTGGATGAAATCAGAGAACGAAATACTCGTGAAAAATCTGCCGGAACATATATGCACGCTGAAGATTTCCGAATAGCAATTGACAAGCGCTTTGCCAGTGCGCTTCGGGCAGCATCACTGGAGGCATTTGAAGGCAAATATGAATTACGTGAATTCGTAAAATTCATTGATGCTGACGCTGTGAAGACTCAGGCGTTGGAATATATTTTGAATGGCTACTCTGAAAGTGAGGATTGATGCTCTATGGAAGAATTACTTGACTTACACGAAGCACTTTTGCAACACCGCTACGGTGAGGCATTGGAAATCGTTGATGAAATGACTGCTATGGCAAAGAAAGAAATCATCAATAGAATCGGCAGTTACATTCGAATACTGCTGCTTCACCTTATTAAGAGTCATGCAGAACAGAAAATGACACGCTCGTGGAAGGTCTCTATTCGATATGCACTGGAAGAAATTTGTGAAGAGAATCAGCGTGAAAGCGCTCGTGGAACATACATAAGCAATGAAGAGTTACAGCAAATGATTGACAAAAAATTTACAAGCGCCCTTGATAGAGCAGCATTGGAATCATTGGAAGGCAAATATGAATTACGTGAATTCGCAAAGCTCATTGATGCCGACGCAGTGAAGGCTCAGGCGTTGGAATATATTTTGCACGGGTTCCCCGAAACAGAAGAAGCCATTTAACCGAATGAAATTATTATGACCAACATCGTCGCCATTGTCCAAGCCCGCATGACTTCTACACGCCTGCCGGGCAAAGTCTTGAAAGCACTTGGAAGCAAGCCCGCCGTAGCTTGTGTTCTGCATCAGCTTTCGGGCGCACAGCGCGTCAATCATATTGCTCTGGCTACCAGTACGGAGGACAGTGACGAACCGCTTGTACAGTGGGCACGGCGAGCAAAAATTGATTGCTTTCGTGGCAGTCTTACCGATGTATTAGACAGATACTATCATGCTGCCCTTCACTGCAAAGCAGATGTGGTTGTTCGTATTACAGCAGATTGCCCGCTTCTTGACCCGACGGTTGTGGACAAATGCGTTGAGCGTTTTTTACAAGACGATTGTGATTATGCTTCTAATATCAATCCGCCCACTTTCCCCGATGGATTGGACAATGAAGTGATGAGTTTTGCAGCGCTGGAACGCGCATGGAAAGAGGCTTCTCTTGCGGCAGAGCGTGAGCACGTTACGCTCTACATTCGCAACCATCCCGAACTTTTTCGCTTGGCAAATGTTGAAAACTCCCAAGATTATAGCAAAATGCGCTGGACATTGGACACGCCAGAAGATTACGCCTTTCTCAACCGCGTGATTCAAAAATTAGAAATGAATCATATTCGCGAGCACAGCCCCCGCTTCACCATGAATGAGGTATTGGAATTATTACACACTGATAAAAGCCTTCTCGAAACCGCCACTGCACCAATGGATTTTGCAGAAAAAGAGCGGTACTTTTCTTCGCTCCAACACGACTTTATGCCGCGTTTGTGAGCTATACATTATATTTTTTGTACTTTTCTCTTTTTTCATGGAACGCATCACAAATTTCACAAAATCAAATGAATATCGCGCCCGCATTCACGACCTTATACCGGGCGGAGCACATACATACTCACGCGGCGACGACCAGTTTCCGCTCCTATCACCGAGCGCAATCTCGCACGGCAAAGGCGCATATCTTTGGGATATTGACGGCAATAAATATCTCGACTGCCCGATGGGGCTGACTTCGGTGAGTCTGGGGCACGCTTACGAACCTGTTCTGGAGCGCGTCCGCGAGGAGTTATTGCGTGGGGTGAATTTCCAACGCCCATCGAGAATTGAAGGCGAGATGGCAGAAAAATTTCTCGCTCTTGTGCCGCAGCACGATATGATAAAATTTGCTAAAAACGGCTCCAGTGTTACAACGGCAGCCGTGAAACTGGCGCGAGGTTTTACGGGGCGCAAACTCATTGCTTTCCCCGGCGACCATCCGTTTTACTCGTTTGACGATTGGTTCATCGGCAAAACCGCCTGCGACAAAGGTGTTCCTGAGGAATTCTCGGCATTGTCGGTAACGTACAAAGGTTGCGATATTGAATCGCTCCGTGAGCTTTTTGCCAAGTATCCCGGGCAAATAGCGGGCGTGATTACTGAGCCAGAACGCAATGCCTGTGGCAATGGCTGCGGCTGTGCACACGGTGAGGAAGCACCCAAGCGCTTTTTGCAAGAAGCTATTGCGCTTGCCCACAAAGAAGGTGCGCTCTTCATCATTGACGAAATGATTACGGGCTTCAAAACTCACTTCCCCGGAACACTTGTCAAATACGGCGTGGAGCCGGACTTAACCACATGGGGCAAGGGCATTGCCAATGGCTTTTCCTTCTGCGCTCTGACGGGCAAAAAAGAAGTGATGGAACTTGGCGGCATCCGCAGGGCAGGCACAGAAAAACTCTTTCTCATCTCTAGTACGCATGGCGGCGAGACACACGCAATCGCGGCAGGTCTGGCAACGATAGACGAATTTGTAAAGCATAATGTTGTGGCACACAATCACGCCATCGGCGATGCCTTCATTGCACAAAACCGTAGCGTTATTGCCAAACATGGCTTAGAATCATTCGTTCAGGTCGTGCCGTCGAATTGGATGCCGCTCCTGAGCTTCAAAGACAAAAACGGGGATGTTTCCAACGGACTCCGTACGCTTGTCATGCAGGAAATGATTGCACGGGGAGTGCTGTTCCAAGGTTCTTTTGTGCCCTGTTTCAGCCACACGCCTGACGATGTTGCTTTCTTCACCGCCGCATTCGACGAGTCGCTGGAAGTATTCAAACGCGGTCTGGAAGACGGCTATGAAAAGCACCTTGTGGGCGAAGCAGCAAAGCCAGTCTTTCGTAAAATTTTGTAAAGCAAGAATATATGCAACCGCTTACTCAGCCTTGGCTACACGCGATTTACCAATCACCCGAATTGTATGAAGGGAAAATTATTGCTATTAGCAATGATACGGATATTATTGCCATTGCCGATAGCTACAAATCTGCCAATGAGCAAGCATTACTGAAGCACCGAACGCTTGACACAATCAGTTTTTTTAGTGTACCGTATAATGTCCGCGACCTGCGGATTATGACGCTTCGTCTAAGAAGCCTGCGTGAAGATTTATGGTCGCCGATGTACGATGTTACGCTAAAATCTGCACACGGTGAATTACGAAATTGCCGTATGCTTATTGATTCTGGGGCTGATATTTCCTTGATTTCTAAAAAAACAGGCAAAGAATTAGGGCTACAACGAAGCGAAGAAGAAGAAGCCTTAACCGCGCAAGGGGTTGGTGGCATAGTGCATTATCTTTTGCGCAAAATTGTTGTTGTTATTGACACATATGCAATCGCAATTTCTGTTGCATGGTGTCAAAATGACGAAATTACGGATATGATACTTGGGCGTAAGGATGTGTTTGATGCGTTCAATGTTGAATTTCGTCAGAAAGAACAAAAAATTATTTTTACCCCCGTCAGTGATGAAATTCGCATGATTGCCTGATACATTTATCCATGAATACATTTCTCATAATTTTTCAAAACCATGATTGACACATCGCTCCAACGCTGTACACGCTGCGTTACCCCCGAAACCCACGAAACCATTACCTTCGATGCCGAAGGTGTTTGTAATATCTGTCGCGGACAAGATATTAAAAATGAACAGATTGACTGGACTGCTCGCAAAAAAGACCTCGACGCACTTGTGGCGCAATATCGCGGTAAATACGACTATGATTGTATTGTGCCGTGCAGTTTCGGCAAGGACAGTACATGGACGCTGCATTATCTCGTAAAAGAATACGGCTTGAAGCCACTTGTTGTGCGTTTTGACCACGGATTCTATCGCCCCAATATCAACGAAAATGCGAAGAAAGTCCAGCGCAAATTGGGCGTGGATGTACATCAGTTCACACCGAACTGGAAAGTTGTCCAAAAGCTCATGCTGCAATCATTCCTCGAAAAAGGTGATTTTTGCTGGCATTGCCACACGGGTATTTTTTCCTATCCGATGTGGGTGGCTCTGCGTTATAATGTTCCGCTTATTTTCTGGGGCGAGCCGTCTGCCGAATATACAAATTATTACAGCTACGACCAGCCGGAAGAGGTTGATGAAAAACGCTTTAACCGCTTTGTCAATCTTGGTATCAATGCCGACGATATGTATGTCCGCTTGGAAGGTCAGGTTGACAAACGTGACTTAATGCCGTTTTCGTACCCGCCGCTCAAGGATTTGCGCCGTTTGCAGTATAGATCTGTTTGCTTGGGCTCCTATATTCCCTGGGATGTGCCAAAGCAATCAAAAATCATTATGGATGAGCTTGGCTGGCAGGGCGATGAGGTTGAAAACGTGCCACCTGAGTACAATTACGAAAAAATCGAATGCTATTTGCAAGGTGTTCGAGACTACATCAAGTACATCAAACGCGGCTACACACGCCCCACACACCTTGCTTCCATTGATATTCGCAACGGACGCTTGGATAGGTACCACGCCTTAGAAGTCATTGATAAATACGAAGGAAAACGTCCGCCAAGCCTTGATATTTTCTTGGAAATGGTAGGACTGAGCGAGGCAGAGTTTATGGAAGTTGCTCTTGGTCATCAGGTTTCGCCTTATCACCACGATCCTTCAAAAATTACACAGGGCAAAAAACTCGCTGATTTTGATGTCTGGTCGCGTGAGGGCGCAATGCCACATGAAGAAGCAGAAAAGCAGATTTCACGCTGGAAAGAGCGCACACAGCAGGGATAAATACATTTCTTGTTATCATTTTCTATTATGACCACAGTCCATCTCGTCGATACAGGCGTAAATAATCTGCTTTCCATCTGCAATGCACTGGAAATGGCGGGCGCAAAACTCGAAATCTGCCGCTCGCCGGAAGAATTAGCCGGAGCCGAGCGTCTTGTGTTGCCCGGAGTCGGTGCGTACAGAGACTGTATCGGTGGCTTAGTCAACGGCGGTTTTGTACCGACACTGAACGAACTTGTTTTTCAGCAAAAACTTCCCATTTTGGGAATCTGTGTTGGGATGCAAATGATGGCACGCCGTAGTTACGAAGGTGGCGAGTACGAAGGTCTGGGTTGGTTTGAAGGCGATGTGGTCAAAATTCAGCCCAACGACCCCGCACTGCGTGTTCCACAAATTGGCTGGAACACCACGCATTTCCGTGCCGGAGAACCGCTTGCCGAAGGGCTTCCTCAGAATCCCGATTTGTATTATGTTCATTCATATTTTCTCAAATGCGACAGCCAAGACGATGTTGCTGCTACATGCGATTACGGCGTGACAGTTACCTCTTCGGTTCGCAAAGCAAATATTGTCGCCACACAATTTCATCCCGAAAAAAGTCAGGATTTCGGTTTACGGATTTTAGAAAACTTTTTACAATGGAGACCATGAAAACACTATCAGTTCGTTTGCCCCGTATAATTACTCAAACACCTTTGAGGATATACGCTGTGTCTATTACTTCTGCCCTTATATGGTGCTATGTTTTGGGAATTATTGACAACGAATCAGATTCCACACAAACCTTTCTCGTCCGACATTTTGATCTATATGGTTTCTTGTGGTATGGCGTTCCTGTCGCTGTCTGTATTCTTTGGCTTGTTGGCAGCGCAGCAAGACGCGGTCATAATTTGAATAAAGCCTTGTTGTGGACGATACCGCTTGGTTGCGTAGCTGGAACAGCAATTGCGCTCATTGTTTTTGCCATTGTTTTTGGCTTTATGAAATTGACAGGGATTGCATAAAGTTTTTCTATTTCATTTTTCTCAAACATCGTTACAGTATGAGCCTTCCCCAAAAATATACGAATGACGAGATGGAACGCATCTTGCAACGCGCTCTGGCAAAAACTTCTTCCGGCAATGTTTCGCGCGAACAGCTTATGGAAGTGGCAAAGGAGTTGGGTTTGTCGGATGCTGCTATTGAACAGGCAATCCGCGATGAAATTGCATTCGGTGGTGTGGAAGAAGCAAAACAAGAATGGCTTGAAAAGCGACGCACAGACTGGAAGTCGCACCTTCTCTGGTATGTGGGTGTCAATGCACTCACGATGGGGCTGAATTTCATGCAGGAGGACGGTCATTTTACATGGGCACTCTGGATGCTTTTCGGCTGGGGAATCGGGATGGTTTCGCACACAGTAGATACCTTTTTCCCTAATCAAAAAAAGCTCGAAAAAGGAGCACGGAAGATTCTGCGCAAACGCGGTAAATACAACGAACTTGGAGAATAAGTACATCACCCCGCTCCTCTGAACCAACTCAATTAACAACGAACACATTTCATGCTCAAACGCCGCTTAATTCCAAAACTCCAAATGAAGCAAAGTCGCTTCGGCACTGAACAAATGGTGCTTGTAACGACCGTGCAGTTCGATAAAGTCGTCGAAGTCGGCGACCCGGTGTCGCAAGCAAAAATCTATCAAGCGCAAGCCGCCGACGAACTCATTTTTCTCGACCTTGACGCTACGCCTCATTCGCGCAAACCGATGGCACAGATTATGCGCAAAGCTGCCGAAGAAATTTTTATGCCCATGACTATTGGTGGCGGAGTGAAAACACTCGCAGATTTCCGGCTCATGCTGGAAAACGGTGCCGATAAAGTCGCTATCAATACCGCAGCCGTCGAAACACCAACACTCATTACGGAAGCCTCCGAACGCTTCGGAGCGCAATGCGTGGTGGTGAGCATTGATTTCAAACAAGATGAGACCGGCAAATATACGGTCTGGACGCGCTGCGGTAAGGAGCAAACCAATCTCGACCCACTCGAATGGGCGCAGCAAGCCGAAGCGCTCGGCGCAGGCGAACTTCTTATCAGTTCCATTGACCGCGACGGTACGCGCAAAGGACTGGATGTAGAAATGACGCGCCGTGTGGCTGAGAATGTTTCCATTCCCGTCATTGCGGCGGGTGGCTGCGGTGTGGCGGCAGATTTCATTAACGGGTTCATCGAAGGCAAGGCGGATGCGGTGTCGGCAGGAACGTACTTTTGTTTCCAAGACCAGAACCCGATGCAGACGCGCGCCCACATTGCAAATGCCGGAATCCCCATTCGACTCCATACCTAAAGTATCGGATTTGAGAACACGTTGAGAGACGAAAACCCTTGTAGATACCTTTTTGACCAGAATTGTATGCGCCAAACACGACTATTGTTGATGATACTTGCTGCGGCTCTCGTGGCACAGATGAGCCTTTTTGCGCAAGATGTACGCGTTCGTGCCGTGCTGGACACCACCGCCCTGCGTATTGGCGAGCAGACCGCGCTACGGCTCTCCATCGAACACGCGCCCGGCGTAGTGGTGCAATTCCCCTTTATTGCCGATTCTCTCGTGAGCCGTGTGGAAGTAGTTGACCGCACCGCCATTGATTCCTCTCAGCAAGGAAACGGAAGTGTTCTGGAGCGCCAATCCTTTACCATCACATCGTTTGAAGAGGGGTTGTACAATCTTCCCGCGCTCACGTTCACCTATCGCAAGCCCAACGACCCCGCAGAATATAGCATCCAAACGCAAACGATTGCCCTTGCCGTCACAGGCGTTCCGCTTGCACAAAACCCCGATTCAAGCGGCACAGCGCCGGAGAACAAAGAAAACATACGCGACATCAAACCGCCGCTCTCCGTGCCTCGTACCTTCATGGAAGTAGCGCCGTATCTGGCTGTAGCACTTGCCGTCGTTGGAGGAATTATCTGGGCAATTTGGTACATTCGGAAGCGGCGCAAGAATGCTCCGACTGCGGTTGCCATCAAAAACGTTCCACAGCGTCCTGCGTATGAAATCGCAATGGAAGCTCTGGATCGCCTCCGCGAGGAGCGCCTGTGGCAAAATGGCGCTGTGAAGGAATACCACACGCGGCTCACAGATATTCTGCGGGTGTACGTGGAAGATACTTTTCACGTTACCACACTGGAAGCCACGACGGACGAGATTCTTACTGAACTCCGCACAACGTCATGCCCGCCGGGAACAGTCGAAATGCTGCGTGCCGTATTGGAAAAAGCCGATATGGTCAAATTCGCACGCTACGAGCCGCTTGCCGACGAGAACGAACGCAGTATCAGGCTTGCAACGGAACTTGTCCAAATCACCGCACTTAAAGAACAAACAACAAAAGAACAAGCAATAAGCGCATAATTGCTTGCACACACCACTCTTACCACCAGCAACACTATGGATGCCAAATCTTTCCACTACGAAGTTTTTTTCAAAGGTGGCGACACTCTCAGCGTTGAGGGCTATTTGCACGTCGGACGAGAATCCCACCTCATCTACGAAAGCACGGCGCAAGGTTCCAAAATCGTTGCCGTAATTTCCTCCGTAGAATGTCAAGCTATTGTCCGCAAAGATGCACTGCTGGACGCATCGGGCGATTAAGCACGCCCAAACGCGACTGCTCACAAGTCCATCTGCACAATTCGCTCCGCAATTATATTTGCAGCGATAGACGGCGCGTCTAACTGGCAAATAGTCTTGGGGTCGCGCCGCTTTAGTCCTCTGGTATAGGTGGAATCGTAATATCCGAGTGTAACTTCCGCGCACCGTGCCATATCGCCCACATCCAGCGCTGCAAGTGCTTCTTTCGTTGCTGCGCCGCCCAAACGTTTCTGAATTCTTAGCACTGACTCTGTTAGCTCATCGTTTGTAAACTCACCATAGATTTCTGTCAAATATCGCACACGCTCCACCGTAGGCACTTCCACAATGAGTGTCTTTGCCACGCGCATCTGCTCCCAGAGCGGCGCAGGAATCATGAGCCTTCCCACCATGCGGCTTTCATCCTCAATCCAAACGCGGCGTGAAGCATCCATCTCCCACAGTGCCGTACCAATGCGGTTTTCAAATTCTTCCTGCGTTGGTGGCGGTTCTTCGCCAAGTGCCCCGAATGCAGAGCCTTTGTGATGAGCCAGTGCTTCGAGGTCAAGTATTTGCTCGCCCCGCGCTTGGAGCGCTTGCAAAATTGCCGTTTTTCCCGAACCCGTTTTTCCGCCCAGAATCCTGATTTCACGAGGCTTTTCGATGGTGTCCAGCGCTAAACGCCGATACGCTTTGTAGCCGCCGCGCAGCGTGAAAACTTTATACCCCACCAAGTCCAGAAGCCACGCCACGCTGCCGCTCCGCATACCGCCGCGCCAGCAGTGGACGAGCAACGTTTTGGAGCTAGCGAATGCAGATGCAGCATTGATGCGCTCTGCGGCTTCCACAAGTGAGCGCATTTTCACGCCGACCATATCCAAACCCAGCATAATGGCGGCTTCGCGCCCTTGCTGTTTGTACGCCGTGCCAACGATGACGCGCTCTTCATTCGTGAAAAGCGGAAGATTATGCGCGTCGGGCAAATGCGCACGGTCGTATTCCGCCGGAGTACGCACATCCAGAATGGGCGCTCCCGTTTCGCGGGCAAGCGCGAGAAACCGCTCTATTGCTAAAGATTCGACCATGATGCTCCAAAGAATTGTTCCGTGGTGTAATGCGCTCTTTTGTGGCGTTTTTACGAGAAAATGTGTAGATTTGCCGCTACAAACATACCATTTCTTACTCATACTCCCTACTTGCTCATGTTTTCACGGCTCCGCACTGCCTCTACGCTTGGCGTGGGCGCGTTTTTGGTCGAAATCGAAACACATCTTGAGAATGCACTTCCGGCGTTTGTGGTTGTAGGCTTGCCGGATTCAGCCGTGAAAGAGTCGCGCGAGCGCGTCTCGGCAGCTATTAAAAATTCGCACTTCGTCTTTCCGAATAAAAAAATTACCGTGAATCTGGCTCCGGCAGACGTGCGCAAGGAAGGTAGCGCCTTCGACTTACCGATTGCCGTTGGTATTTTGAAATCGCTCGGCATCGTTTCCAATCAAGACCTCGATAAAACCTTGATTCTGGGCGAGCTTGCACTCGACGGCACACTCCGCCCCGTACACGGAGCATTGCCGATTGCGATTACTGCCAAAACCGAAGGATTGTCCCGTGTGATTCTGCCTGCGCAAAATGCCGACGAAGCCGCCGTTGTGAGTGGCGTGGAGATTATTCCTGTGCAGTCCCTCCGCGAAACAATCGAATATCTGAACGGTGAAAGCAGCATTACACCTCGTTTCATTGACCCCGCGACGCTGTTCAATCGCAAAGAGACCTATTCGGTGGACTGGAACGACGTGAAAGGGCAGGAAAACGCCAAACGCGCTTTGGAAGTGGCGGCTGCGGGCGGACACAATGCAATAATGGTCGGTGCGCCCGGAAGCGGCAAAACGATGATTGCCAAGCGCCTTTCGACAATTCTGCCACCGCTCACGCTCGACGAAGCCCTTGAAACCACAAAGATTCATTCGGTCGTGGGTTTGCTGCCTGAAAACGATGCGCTTATCACGGTGCGCCCTTTTCGTGCGCCGCACCACACCATATCGGATGCGGCACTTGTGGGCGGCGGCGTAGGCGTGGCACGTCCGGGAGAAATTTCGCTGGCGCACCACGGGGTGCTGTTTATGGATGAGCTACCGGAATTTGCCCGGAACGTGCTGGAAGTGCTGCGTCAGCCGCTTGAAGACAGGCGTATCACGATTTCCCGCACAAAGCAAACGATTGAATATCCGGCAAATTTCATGCTTATCTGCTCCATGAATCCCTGCCCTTGCGGAAATTTTGGCAATCCACAACACGAGTGTTCATGCACTCCGCAACAGATTCAGCGGTACATGGCAAAAATATCGGGACCGCTCCTAGACCGCATTGATATTCACGTGGACGTTATGCCTGTCAAATACGATGACCTTTCGTCCGTGCGGCAAGGCGAGACTTCCGACCAAGTGCGCGAGCGGGTTGTGCGGGCGCGTGAGATTCAAAAGCGGCGTTTTGCACGGCGCAAAGGCATTCACAAAAATGCCGATATGAGTTCTCAAGACCTGCGTAAATACTGTGCTCTGGACGCAGACGGCGAAGCACTGATGAAAAAAGCAATGACCGTGATGGGCTTCTCGGCACGAGCATTTGACCGTATCTTGAAGGTAGCCCGCACCATTGCTGACTTGGCAGACCGCGACAATATCTTGCCGCAGCACATCAGCGAGGCAATTCAGTATCGGAGTTTAGACCGCCAGTATTGGAATGCGTGAGGTATAATTATGCAAAAAACAGCAAAAGAACTTCTTGAAGAATTGAATCTCTTGGATGAATCCGACCATATCGAAGCAAAAGAGGCTTCCAATGGCATCGGTAAGTCTTTTTGGGAAACTGTCTGCGCCTTCGCAAATGAGCCAAACCTAGGTGGCGGATATATCGTTTTGGGTGTGCAGCAGAATGAAACACTGTTTTCTCCGATTTACGCAGTCGTTGGCGTGAATAATCCTGATAAAATCCAACGCGACATTGCGACGCAATCTGCCACCATGTTCAACATACCAATTCGACCACAAATCTCTGTGGAGGCTCTTGGCGATAGAACTGTTGTGATTGTGTATGTGCAAGAAGCAGAGCCTTCACAAAAGCCGATATTTATCACAAATATCGGATTACCGAGAGGTGCATTTCGTAGAATCGGCTCGACAGACCAGCGTTGTCAGGATGATGATTTAGCAGTGTTCTATCAGTCGCGCCATACAACTTTCTATGACGCAACATTGCTCAAAGACGCACATTTGCAGGATATTGACCTCGGTGCACTCAATGAATATCGCAAACTTCGCGCGGAGGTGAATCCCGGTGCAAGTGAATTAGAGCTTTCAGACGAAGAATTATTGAGAGCCTTGCGATGTCTAGAATCGGATGCGACAGCAATACTGCGTCCTACTGTTGCCGGTATTGTGTTATTTGGCAGTACTGCCGCGCAAAGGCGCTTAATGCCATCTATTCGTATTGATTATATGCGAATGCCGGGAAATGAGTGGATATCAGACCCTCTGTATCGTTTTCAGGGGATGGAGGCGCGAGGACCGCTTCTTTCCGTGCTGAGACGCATAGAAACGGCTATTTGGGAAGATATTGGCAAAACATTTTATCTACCGGAACATAGTTTACAGAGTATTGAAACGCCAATTATTTCCAGTCGAATTATTCGTGAAGCCCTCACTAATGCCCTTATGCACCGAAGTTATCAAGTACAAAGTAGTGTGCAGGTGATTCGTTATGCTAATCGCTTAGAAATTCGCAATCCGGGATTTTCACTCGTTGCACCCGAAAAATTAGGTGAACCCGGCTCTGTCAGGCGCAATCCTTTTATTGCGGAAGTTTTGCACGACATCAATATCGCAGAGACAAAAGGAACAGGCATCCCCACAATGAGGAAACTTATGCGTGAAGCAAATTTAGAGCCGCCTTTTTTTGAATCAAAACGCGATACCAATCAGTTTGTTTCTACATTTCTCTTTCACCATCTGCTTTCTCCACACGATTGGCAGTGGCTAGGACACTTTCAATCACATAATCTCACCTCTGATGAAGCACGAGCGTTGATATATGTACGCGAAGTAGGGGAAATTGATAATGGTACGTACAGAACACTTAATAGTGCCGATACACTTGATGCAAGCAAGCATTTACGGCGTTTACGAGATGTGCGAATTTTAGAGCAGCACGAAAAAGGACGTTCAACGTATTACGTCGGCGGCGAGCGCTTTACAGAAGCACTGACAAGATGGGAACCTACTAACCTCGACGAGAAACCTACTAACCTCGACGAGAAACCTACTAACCTCACTGAAAAATCCGAAGACTTGAACGAGAAACCTACGAACCTCGAAATACCCGAATTTGTCAAACAGATTACACAAGGATTGTCAAGAAGGTCGAGCAATGAGGAGATACGCCGTATGATTACGTTATTATGCGCTTCAAATCCACTTACAGCGAGGATGCTGGCTATGTACTTAAATCGTAATCTCCGTAATCTATCGCGCGAATACTTGCAACCCATGATTCAAGAAGGTATTTTGGAATATACAATACCTGAAACGCCCAATCACGCTCGGCAGGCATATCGCACCGTTCAATCACACGCATTCATACCAGAAAAATCAACACCATGACCACATCCCCCCATTCCGGCTTCGTCGCTATCATCGGCGAACCCAACGTCGGCAAATCAACGCTGATGAACGCGATGCTCGGCACGAAACTTTCCATCGTGTCGCCCAAGCCGCAGACCACGCGCCGCAGCGTTCTCGGCATTTTCACCGAAGGCACCGAAGAAAGCGGTACGCAAATTGTCTTCTTCGATACGCCCGGCATCTTGTCCAAAGCCACCTATGAGCTGCACCGCTCTATGCTGGACTTTGTGAAAACTTCCGTCGAAGGTGCAGACGCTATCTTGATTGTCGTGGATGTGCTGAAACTCGTGGAAAAACCAAAGCCGGAGAAACAAAAGTCCGCACAACACCCCAACGCAAAAACCCAAGCGGGCAAAACCGCCAGCGTAAAAGCCGAAGAGCGCGGCGCAAAAGCGCTCCAAACACTGATGATGCGCCTTCAAATGCGCCTCGAAACGGTGGACAAGCCGATTATTATTGCGCTCAATAAAATGGATGCTCTGGGCGACAAAAAGCTCGCGCTGCCCGTCATGGATGCGCTCATGAAGCTGCCTTTCGTCAAGCACGTTGCGCCGATTTCCGCACTGGAAAATAAGTATGTGGATGAACTTCTGCTCAAGATGAAAGAATTTATACCGGAGCATGAATTTTTCTACGATGCGGAAATGCTTTCCACACAGCCGCAGCGCTTCTTTGTAAGCGAACTTATCCGCGAGGTGATTTTCATGCGCTACCGCGAAGAAATACCGTACTCGACCGAAGTAGGTATCGTGGAATTTAAGGAGCGTGAACGCGGAAAATGGTATATTTCGGCGGATATTACTGTGGAGCGCGACACGCAAAAGCAAATCCTCATCGGCAAAGGTGGCTCTTCGCTGAAAGAGACCGGAAGCCTTGCGCGAAAAGCAATAGAGAGTTATTTGGAATGTCGTGTTTTTCTGGAACTCTTCGTGAAAGTCCGTGAAGACTGGCGGAATAGTTCGGCGCACCTGCGGTCGTTTGGGTATGGGCAGAAGTAAATATTTTCATCCATTTTTCTTGACACTATGAAGTTGATACGCTGTGTTCTTCTTGGTTTCGTGCTTGTAACGTCCTTTGCATCTGCACAGACGGATAGCACAGACCGTGCAAAAATGATAGGCTTACGATTTAGTTTTAATGGGCTGAATCTTGGTGGCGGCTTGGGCGGTAAGTATTGGCTTTCTTCGCAATCAGCTATTGCGGGTGGGTTGGGTTTTGTAGCGCGGTCTCACATTTCAGGAGATGCCGAAACAACATTCAATATTTTGGGACAATATGAATACCATTTCTTATCCAAACCTCAGATCTCTCCGTATCTCGGAGGCGCTTTCAATCTCGGATTTGGCACTACCTACAATTCCCCTGTTGCTACTTTACGGCTTTTGCGCCCTTTTACCACCGTCGGTATTTCTGCCGTGATTGGAGTGGAGTTTTTTATCACACCTGCTATTTCCCTTGCAGGGCAACAAGCATTTACGGCTTCCTTCACGCGGCAAGATATATCTAGCCCCATGGTTCCTCAATTAACACTTGATGATTGGGAAGTAGGATTGGGAAGTAGTAGCCTGATTCTTCATGTCTATTTAGGACGTTTATGGTAGCAAGATCGCTCATCGCTCTTTTGGCGATAGTTTTCGCCTCTTTCCAGTGCTTTGCACAAGCAACAGAGGTAAATTCAGTACGTTCAATGGTAGAAAAACAAGCAGGTTCAATGGCATTACGTTTTGGTGTGCTTCCTGACGCGCTGTTACAAACTCTTGGCTTCAAATACTGGCTCTCAGAGCAGTTTGCGCTAAGTGGTCATTGCCTCGCCTCAATTAGTTATTCTGAGGAAAAAGTTGCCGGAAGATTCTCAAGAGTGTACGAAACTGAAAATAAACCGCTCGGCGGCTTTTATGCACAGGGCGAATATCATTGGAAATTTACAAATACCCTCCATCAAAATTTTTCCCCGTATGTTGCATTAGGTTTAGGAGGTGGCATTGCCAAAACTCAGTCATGGTACTTTATTGCAGGTGTTTCGCTTGGAATAGAGTTCTTTCTTGCCTCTTCGTTTTCTTTATCTCTCGAACAAGGTGTAGATATTTCCTATGAGCAGCAAATGGTTTCTTACAAGACCGAGCCGTTCATTACATTGCTTGCATTTTCAAAAGCGGGAAACAACAGGCTTATTTTACATTTCTATTTTTGAAATTATGTCTCAATTTTATCCTCAAACAGCACGTTTCAGGCAAGGCTTGATGCTTTTACTAACATTGACCTCAATGATATGCTCTGCTTGTTCAATAAGCATTGTAGGTGGTGAGGATGATATGCCCCGACCATATGATTTTATTCCCCTCGAAAAAGAACCTTATACAGACCTTAACATTCTCCAAGCATCAATTATCTATCCGCCAGAAGCTCGACGCTTAGGTATTGAAGGAAAGGTTAATATTCGAGTTTTAATCAGCAGGAAGGGTATACCCGTAAACTATGTAATTGAATCCAGCGACTCACCACTGTTGACAGCAGAAGCCGTGCGTGTAGTAATGAGGGCAACTTTTTTCTCGGCAATCGAAAATAATCAACCGATTGACTGCTGGGTTTCAATTCCAATAATTTTTAAGTTGTAATTTCTGAATTTCAAATCCATGCCTCAACCACCTTTCATCTCTTTCCTCGAACACCGCCTCACGAAGCCGCTTCCCGGCTACGACGGGCAGCGTCGCATGGCTCCTTTCGCCAAGACCATCTACGAGCCGCCGACGGATATTGACACCTATAAGCAAAGCGGTGTACTGGCGCTGCTTTTCAACAATCACGAACGTACATTTGACGCAGAACATCTGGAAATTTTGCTCACCGTCCGCAGCAGCGAACTCAAGAACCATAGCGGACAAATCAGCTTTCCCGGCGGGCGCAGCGATGCGGGCGAGACCATCCGCGAGACCGCTCTCCGCGAGACCTGCGAGGAAGTGGGCGTAAAGCGAGAACATATAACCCTTTTGGGCGATTTAACGCCGCTCTATGTGCCGGTGTCGCGCAGCATGATTTATCCCGTTATCGGCTTCCACGAAGGAAAGCCCGAAACCCGCGCCAATGCTGGCGAGGTGGAAGAAATTTTTTCCGTAACCATCGCCGATTTGCTGAATCCTGCTAACATTGACCGCAAGCCGTGGGTGGTGCTTGGGCGCGAAGTCGAGGTGCCATTCTGGAACGTCGGCAAGCAAACCCCGCTCTGGGGCGCAACGGCGATGATGATTGCAGAAATCGTCACGCTTTACGAAGAATTTACGTCCAGCAGCGATAGTTGATGCTAATTTTGACACGGATTTGAAGAGGATTACGCAGATTACACGGATACGGAATAATATCCATCTTGCGGCTTGTTGTCACGCTTAAAAAAATCCGTGAAATCCGTGAAATCTTCCGAAATCCGTGTCAAAAAAAACAATCAGAGCCAACATATTTAATCGGCGCACTCAAAATTCAACACTCAAAACTCAACATTTTTAGCGCAATGAATCCGTTCCCTTTTACCTTCAAGAACCCTGAATTATTCTGGCTTTTGCTTGTGTTGCCTCTGCTTGTTTACCGTTACTGGCGTGTGGGTGCAAAGCAGGGCGAGATACAAATCTCAACGCTTCGTGGATTTGCAGACGTGAAGCCGTCGCTCAGGCAGCGCGTTCGGCACTTGCCGTTTATTTTTCGTCTGCTGGCAATAGCGTGTTTGGTGGTGGCACTTGCCCGCCCGCAGTCCAGCGCTCGCGGGCAAAACGTAGAGACCGAAGGCATAGATATTGTGCTGGCAATGGACATTTCCGGCTCCATGTTGGCAGAAGATTTCAAGCCGAACCGCATAGAAGCCGCAAAGAAACTGGCGGTGGAGTTCATTGATTCACGGCAGAATGACCGTATTGGGCTGGTGGTCTTTAGCGGCGAGAGCTTCACGCAATGCCCGCTCACGACCGACCACGATGTGCTGAAAAATCTTTTCGGGGCAATCAAAAGTGGCATGGTGCTGGACGGCACTGCTATTGGCTTGGGATTAAGCACGGCGGTTACACGCTTGAAGGATAGTCAGGCAAAGAGCAAAGTCGTGATTCTGCTCACGGACGGCGTGAACAATGCGGGGTCGGTGGCTCCGCTCACGGCAGCGGAGATTGCGCGGACGTTTGGTATCAGAGTTTATACGATTGGCATCGGCACATATGGTTTTGCGCCCTATCCCGTACAAACACCGTTTGGGATTCAATACCAAAATCTGGAAGTGCAGATTGATGAAGATGTAATGAAACAAATTGCTCAGATGACGAGCGGCAAGTATTTCCGTGCCACCAGCAACACGAAACTCCAAGAAGTTTATACGGAAATTGACAAACTGGAAAAAACGAAAATCCTCGTTACGGAGTTCCGACGCTATTCCGAAGAATTTTTTCCCTTTGCCATTGCAGCCGCAATCTTGCTTTTTGTGGAGTTTGCCTTACGGAAAACGGTATTGCGGAGTATTCCATAGAGCTTAGAGGCTCGGACGCTTCATTGAGAACCAATAAACCACAAATGCGACAACGAATCCCGTAAGCCACGAAAGGCTAAAAAGCGGCTCCAGTGCAGGAATCCATTTCCCTGCAAGCGCAAGAATTACTCCCGCAGATACGGCAAACACGGCAGCTACATTATAGCCCGAACGGTACGAGTATATGCCATTCGGTTTGTACATTTCCGCAAGGTTGAGTTCGGTTTTGCGAATGACAAAATAATCGCACAGCATCACGCCCAGCACCGGACCCAGCAAACCGCTCACGAAAAGAAGCGCATTGCTGATTTCATCCAAAAGCAGCCAAGGGCAAATGACAACGCCGATAAGCCCTGCTATCAAGCCGCCCATACGAAACGTAATCTTCTTGGGAAAAAGATTCGAGAAGACATTCGCCGGAGCAATGACGTTTGCCGCAATGTTTGTGCTGAGGGTGGCGATAATCATTGCCACTTGCGCAAACACAACCACAAAGGGGCTTTGGAACTTGGAGACAAGCGTGACAGGATCCCACGGCGCGTCTTCGGCAATGAGAATATCGCCAAAGCTGACCACTGCCGCACACGTCACAAAAATTCCTACAAACGAGTAAAATATCATCGTGCCGGGCAGCCCCATGAACTGCCCCACAATCTGGTCGTGCTGCGATTTGGCAAAGCGCGTAATATCGGCAATACTGAGCGACATTGTTGCCCAAAATCCCACCATTGCTGTAAACCACAAAATATAACTCCACAACTGGCTTGCGGTGCTCTGTGCTTGTGCTGCGTCTATCATGCTGGAGTAGATGTACTTACTGCTTGCTTCGCCACGATGCTGGCTCTCAGCTGTGGTACGCACTTGTACTCGCACGGTTCGCTTACCAGCGCGAAGTCCTGCATTATCAATGTTGCCCACCGCTCCGTCAAGCACAAGCGTTGTATCTCCTGCAAACGGCTTCCAACCTGAACCGACGGATGATGTATTATCGCCCGCAAGCGGAAGCCAGTATTGGAATTCTTTTGCTTTGGGCGCTCCGGCAAGATTTTTGATTGGTTGAAGTCGTAGAGTAATACCATTTGTAGCATAAGCGCTCGTCGCATCGGTGTTTGCGGGGATGGTCAGCGTGGCGGTCGCCCGTTGGAGCTGCTCGCCTTGATTGAGTACCGTCATAAAACCTGATGCGCTCTTGTATCCCCAACCAATCAGCACCAAACCAATCACAATCAAAATCGGCGCGGAGTAATCTTCCAGCCACTTGATGCTTTCGGTACCTTTCCAGATAAAATACATATTCACCACCCAGAAGAGCGCAAAAGCAATAAACTTGCCAATGCTTAGTCCCGAAGCGGCTTCTGTGCCGGTGATTGCATTCCAGATGGAATAAAACGCCAAACCACCAATCCACGTCTGCACACCAAACCACCCACACGCCACCAAACCACGCACAAACGACGGCACATAAATACCCTTTACGCCAAATGCCACACGCCCGATAACCGGAAACGGTACGCCATAGCGTACACCCGCATGACCATTGAGCGCCATCGGCAGCGTGATAACGAGATTTGCCAGTCCGATGATGATAAGCGCCGCCTGCCACGACAGACCAGACTTCATCATGTACGAAGCCAGAATATACGTTGGGATACAAACAGCCATGCCCACCCAGAGCGCCGCCAGATTCCATTTATTCCATGTTCGATGTTCTGCAGGAACAGGTGCTAAATCCGGGCTGTAAAGCGGCGACTGCGAAACGTCTTCGGTGAGAGGTACAATATCGTGTTTCATCGGGTTTGGTAATGGACGATGAGCATTTTTGTGAACTGTGGTTGTGTTTTCATTGTTTCAGATGTCAATTACAATGCGCATCGGCAATAGCAATCGCTTCAGAAATTATCGCCAACCCCTCGTCAATTTGTTCTTTCGTGACGGTGAGCGGTGGCGCGGTAAAAATATAATTCCAGCGCACAAAGGTAAACATACCCAGTTCGCGGATTTTGGCTGCCACTTGGTTCATAATGGCATTGTCTTCGGGCTTGCTGCTGTTCCAGACTGCCATTGGCTCTTTCGTGTCGCGGTTTTTCACCAATTCAATACAGCCCAGCAACCCTGTATTGCGGTAATCTCCAATAGACGGGTGCTTTTTCTTCATTTCCTCGACCCGCTCTTCCATGTAGCGCCCCATTTCTGCGGCACGTTCCACGAGATTTTCGTCCTCATAGACTTTTATCACCGCCAGCGCCGCAGCGCATGAAACCACGTGCGCCGAATACGTCAGCCCCAGCATAAGCGGTTTGTCGTCGAAGTACGATGCAATTTTATCGGAAACAATGATGCCTCCAAGCGGCACGTAGCCTGCGGTGATTCCTTTTGCCATTGCCATAATGTCCGGCACAACGCCGCTATGGTCAATGCCGAACCATTTGCCCGTGCGCCCAAAGCCGCTCATTACCTCATCGGCAATGAGCAAAATACCGTGTTTATCGGCGAGCGCACGAAGGCGTTGCCAGTAATCCGGCGGATACTTAATGCAACCCGAAGAGCCGGATTCACCTTCCATCAAAATTGCAGCAATCGTTCCGGGTCCTTCAAAGTCAATCACACGCTCAATGTGCGAGACACATTCACGATTGCAGGTCTCGATTTTTTGCGACCACGGACAGCGATAACAAAACGGGTCTTCGACGTGAACAAAATTGGGAGCTTGTTGCCCGTCGCTGGCTATTTTGCGCGGGTCGCCACCGGCTGTCATTGCAGCGTATGAAGCACCGTGAAATGCACGATAGCGAGTGATAATCTTATGCCGTCCGGTGTACAGTCGCGCGAGCTTGATGGCATTTTCAATCGCTTCTGCACCACCCAGTGTAAAGAATGTTTTCGTGAGATTGCCCGGGGTGATTTCTGCCAGTTTTTTGCCCAATTCTCCCCGTGCTTTTGTCGTCATCCCCGGATAGACGTAAGAAACTTCCTTCATTTGTGCAGCAACGGCATCAGTAACGCGCTGGTCGCCGTGTCCGATATTGACGTTCATCAATTGCGACGAAAAATCAATGTATTTTTTGCCATCATAATCCCAAAGATATACGCCTTCGGCACGATGCACGTTTATCGGGTTTAGTCCCGCTTGCTTCGACCACGAAAAGAGCGTGTAATCAAGGTTATTACGAACAATTTCGGCTTGTTCCGCCGGCGTGAGGTTGCTTGTGTGTGGAGGCATATATTTGGAATAAATAAACTGAGGTACATCATTTCGATTGTGGCTCAAACTACAAAATCTCCCCTAGAATCCAATACCAAAATTCAGCGATTTTTGCACCATTTTACTCGGAGCATAGTTCGGGCGGCAATAAAAAAAATTCCTCCCGAAATTCCTTTGGAAATTCATCATTATTTTTTGTAAGTTCTTCACTCTTGTTTTGTTCCACACTATTTCAAGCGGGCTATGGCTTCCCTCCTTATCAGCAATGGAACTGTTGTCACGGCGGCAGACACCTTCACAGCAGATATTTTTATCGAAAATGAACACATCAGTGCTATCGGTACAAACTTGCGGGTGCAGGCAGACCGCACCATTGATGCCACGGGCAAACTCGTGTTTCCGGGCGGCATAGACCCGCACGTTCACCTTGATATGCCGTTCATGGGAACGTTTTCGAGCGACAACTACGCGACTGGCACACAAGCCGCATTACACGGCGGCACGACAACGGTGATTGACTTTATCCTTCAAACGCAAGGTAAATCACTGCGTTCAGCATTGGAAGAATGGCAGGGACGCTCGAACGGCAACTGTTACAGCGATTATTCCTTTCACCTTGCCGTGACGGACTTCAACGAACGCACGAAACCTGAAATTCAGCAAATGGTCGAGAAGGAAGGAATTACGTCCTTCAAGACCTTCATGGCATACAAAGGCGCTCTGATGATTGACGACCGCCAAATGATAGGGCTGATGGAAGAAGTAAAGCGCTGCGGCGGGCTTGTCACGGTTCACGCCACACACGGCGATATGATTGATTACCTCATTGACAAACACCGCTCCGAAGGTAAACTCTCGCCTTTGTACCATTATCTTTCGCAACCGGAAATAACCGAAGCCGAAGCATCGGAGCGCTTTGCAGACATGGCATATTATACGGGCGTTCCGGCATATATCGTGCATCTTACCTGCGAGGGCGCACTGAATCACGTCCGCGATGCCACGCGGCGCAACCAAACCGTTTTTGTAGAGACCTGTATTCAATATCTGCTTCTGGATGCGTCGCTGTATGAAAAAGGCTTTGAAGGGGCAAAGTGGGTAATGAGTCCGCCACTCCGTCAGAAAAAAGACCAAGAAGCTCTCTGGGCAGGCTTGAATCAAGGACTTGTGCGAGTTGTCGCGACTGACCATTGTCCCTTTACGTGGGAGCAGAAAAAAATGGGCGAGAACGATTTTTCAAAAATTCCGAATGGTCATCCCGCGCTGGAGCACCGCATGGAACTGCTCTTTTCCGAAGGCGTTCGCACGGGCAAAATTAGCTTGAACAAATATGTGGAAGTAACCTCCACCAACGCTGCGAAAATTTTCGGGATGTTTCCGCGAAAAGGCACGCTTTCTATCGGCGCAGATGCTGACATCATCGTTTTTGACCCGAACGAAAAGCATACTATTTCTGCCAAGACCCATCACCACAACACGGATTATTCCGCTTACGAAGGCTGGGAAGTGACGGGCAAGTGCAAAACCGTGATTTTGCGCGGGCGCGTGGCTGTGGAGGATGGAAAAATGCACCTTGAAAAAGGCTACGGGCAATTTTTGCACCGCAATAAAACATCCCTTATTGTATAAGACGGCAATAGACCTACAACAACTATCATTCTCTTTTCACGTACACCCCCTAATCATTATGCCACGCATCATCAAATCCGGGCTGATTCAAATGAGTCTTCCCAAGACCGAAGGCGAAGGAACAATTCAAGAAATTGTCAATGCAATGGTAGACAAGCACATCCCCTACATCGAAGAAGCGGGAAAACAAGGCGTTCAAATCTTGTGTTTGCAGGAAATTTTTAATACTCCCTATTTTTGCCCCGGACAAGACAAACAGTGGTACGCGTCTGCCGAAATGATTCCGGGACCAACAACCGAGCGCATGGCAGAGTACGCCAAAAAATACAACATGGTCATCATCGTGCCGATTTACGAAAAAGAGCAAGCAGGCGTGTTCTACAACACGGCAGCGGTGATTGATGCCGATGGGAAATATTTGGGCAAATATCGTAAAAACCACATCCCGCACACATCGGGATTTTGGGAGAAGTTTTTCTTCAAACCGGGCAATTTGGGCTACCCTGTCTTCCAGACCAAATATGCAAAAGTGGGCGTGTACATTTGCTACGACCGCCACTTCCCTGATGGAGCGCGGTGTCTGGGGCTGAATGGAGCGGAAATTGTCTATAATCCGTCAGCAACTGTTGCGGGGCTGTCGCAATATCTCTGGAAATTGGAGCAGCCGGCACACGCTGCCGCAAACGGCTATTTCATGGGCTGCATCAACCGCGTTGGCACAGAAAAACCGTGGAATCTGGGCAAGTTCTACGGAACATCGTACTTTGTTGACCCACGCGGGCAAATTTTTGCGAGCGCTTCGGAGGATAACGACGAGTTGCTTGTATCAGAATTTGATTTGGATATGATAGACGAAGTCCGCGCTACGTGGCAGTTCTTCCGCGACCGCCGACCGGAAACCTACGGCAAACTGGTAGAATTGTAATCGGAAAAACCGCCCCAAGCATCGTATTTTTTTGCGTTTCTTCTTCACGTTCTTCGCGTGAAAATTTTTCTACACTCCAATCCTTCGCCCGTTATGTCACTCGAAAGCCAGCGCCTTGCGCCTGAAGAGTATAAACGTAATTTCGCAGACCTGCACCCGCCCTTTGAACTCTTCGACACCGCATCTATCGAAGCAAATCGTTGTCTCTACTGCTACGATGCGCCTTGCACGAAGTCCTGTCCAACAAGTATTGATGTGCCGCAATTCATCAAGCAGATTTCCACAGGAAACATCAAGGGTTCGGCGGAAACGATTTTTTCTTCCAACATCATGGGTGGTGGATGCGCTAAGGTGTGTCCTGTCGAAAAGCTCTGCGAAGGTGCGTGTGTGTATAATCTGTTGCACGAAAAACCAATTGAGATTGCAAAACTCCAGCGCTTTTCGACTGAGCAGGCAATAAAAGAACAATGGAAAATTTTTGAACGCAAGCCTTCCAACGGCAAACGTGTAGCGGTCGTCGGTGCAGGTCCGGCGGGACTTGCTTGCGCTCACGCACTTTCGCTTGAGGGCGTGGACGTGACGATTTTCGAGAAAGAAGCAAAAGGCGGCGGTTTGATGACCTACGGCGTGGCGGCATACAAGGTTACACCTGAGTTCTGTGAAGAGGAAGTAGATTGGATATTGTCCGTGGGCGGCATTACGGTTCAGTACAACACAGAAATCGGCATCACAACGACGCTTCAGGATTTGCAGCGTGATTACGATGCCGTGTTTGTAGGCATTGGCGTTGGCGTGGCGCGTCATCTTGGTATTCCGGGCGAAGAATTGGACGGCGTTGTGGATGCTATCAAGTTTATTTACGACATTCGCACAAAGGATTATTCCGAAATTCCTGTGGGAGACCGCATAGCTGTTATCGGCATGGGCATGACGGCAATAGACGCTGCAACGCAATCCAAACGGCTTGGTGCAAAAGAAGTAGTGATGGTCTATCGGCGCGACGAACTCGAAAAATCTTGCACCGATACCGAATTAGACATTGCCAAGCTGGATGGTTGCTCGTTTGTGTGGCTTGCTGCGCCAAAAGAGATTCTCGGCGAATCGGGCAAAGCCAGAGCGTTAGTATGCGACGTTGTTCGTTTGGCAGACGAAGCAGACGCTTCCGGCAAACGCGCCATTGTGCCAACAGGCGAGATGATAACAATTGAAGCAGACATGATTATTCGTGCTGCGGGTCAGATTCCTTTTGAGGAGTTCGTCAAGACCGCGCAAATCCAGAACAATACGGGCAGAATTTCTACAAACGGTCTTCAAAGCACAAACCTCAAAGGTGTATTTGCGGGCGGCGACTGTGTGAACGGTGGCAAAGAAGTCGTAGATGCTGTGCAACATGGAAAAGATGCTGCGAAGGGAATATTGGAGTATCTGCATTCCAAATAAATAATTAGCAAGTTCTCTCGAAACATTACCCCCTACACACATGGCAAATCTACATACAACGCTCCTCGGCATTTCTTCGCCAAACCCGTTCTGGCTGGCTTCTGCGCCACCGACAGATAAAAAAATCAACGTACTCCGTGCTTTTGAAGCGGGCTGGGGTGGGGTGGTCTGGAAAACGCTCGGCGACCAAGTAAAAAATGTCTCCTCGCGTTACGCCGCCATCAATTACGGCAACCAGCGCGTGATGGGATTGAATAATATCGAACTCATCTCCGACCGCCCTTTGGACATCAACCTCAAGGAAATACGCGAAGTGATGAACGAATTTCCCGACCGTGCAATGGTGGTGTCGCTCATGGCAAATACAAACCGTCAAAGCTGGCACGACCTCGTGAAGCGAGTGCAAGACAATGGCTGCCACGGATTGGAACTGAACTTCGGTTGCCCGCATGGTATGACCGAACGCGGCATGGGTGCTGCTGTGGGGCAAGACCCGTCTATTGCGAAAATGGTCGTGGAATGGGTAATGGAAGTTGCTGAAGTGCCCGTGCTGACGAAACTCACGCCGAATGTTCACTCCGTTGTGCCGATTGCAAAAGCAACGCTGGAGGCAGGTACAAACGGCTTTGCGCTCATCAACACCATCCAATCGCTCATGGGCGTTGACTTAGATACGTTTCTTCCATATCCTGATGTGGGCGGACATACAGCCTTTGGTGGCTACTGCGGTCCCGCAGTCAAGCCGATTGCGCTAAAAATGCTTACGACCTTAGGAATGGACGAAGCAACCGCCAACACGCCTATTTCCGGCATCGGCGGCGTTACCACGTGGCGCGATGCCGTAGAGTTCATGCTGCTTGGAGCGGGTAATGTACAGGTCTGTACGGCTGTTATGAAATACGGTTTCCGCATTATCAATGATTTGTGTTCAGGAATGTCGAATTGGATGGACGAAAAGGGCTTTACTTCCACAAGTGATTTTGTGGGCTTGTCTATTCCAAAGGTGACGGACTGGGAAGAATTAGACCTGAATTTCCACATCGTGGCGAATATCAATCAGGACAAATGTATTCATTGCGGCTTGTGCCATATTACCTGCGAAGATGCCTCACACCAGGCTATTTCTCTTGAAAAAGGCAACCCCTACAACACCTACACCATCAAGGAAGAAGAGTGTGTTGGGTGCAATTTGTGCAAACTCGTCTGCCCCGTGAGCGATTGTATCACAATGCCGGAGCGGCGCAAAGGCGCGGAACATCTGAATTGGAAAGAGTTCCAGCGCAGGGGCTTGCCGCTCAATGAGCACTGATCGGTGGCGCAGATACTCTTATCTGTGAGGTTTGAAGGACAACACACTTATTTCGTTCCTGCACTTGTCCCCTCATGCCACGACGCTGGTTGTGAAAATGCTAATGTTTATGTACTTTTGCCATAAGCTGTTTTGTATCGGCGTGGGGTTGCAATTTGGGGGCGTATGCTGCCTGTAGCCCGCTTACTCAACGGTTGTGATTCCCTTTTCATGTAACAAAGATTCAAACCCATATGACCGCACTTTTTCGGTCTCTTCAGCAAAAATTGCTGGCTAGTTTTTTCGGCGTAACTGCCTTAACAGTTCTGATTTTGGGTATTACTGCCTATCAGGTTAGCAAGTACGCCCTTATTCGTTCTATCGGGCAAAGTTATGCCGATATTGCGGCAGCAGCATTGGATAGAGTTGATCGTACGATGTTCGAGCGTTACGGCGACGTGCAGGCTTTTGCCGTTAATCAAGTATCGGCGCGATATCTGAGCAGCAATAATCACCGCGCAGAATTGCAATCGTTTGCTAATACTATGGTTACCACCTATGGTGCATACGATATGATGATGATTTGCAACACGCAGGGCAAGGTCGTCTGCGCTACCACCATTAGTTCATCGGGGGCTACTATTCAAAGCGAGTCTTTGCTTGGTATGGATGTCAGTAGTAAAGAGTGGTTTAAGGCGTGCATAGGCGGGCAGATTGGCAAAGGACAATCGTATTACAGCGACCCAGTCATAGACTCGACACTCAAGCCAATATTTGGAGCAAGTCTTTATGTTATTCCTTTTGCATCTCCCATCCGAGATTCCAGCGGCACCGTTGTCGGTGTTTGGCTCAACTATGTGAGTTTTGACCGTATTGTGCGAACCATTATCAACAGCACTATCAAGATGGTACGAGAACAAGGCTTTGCGTCATTTAGCGTATCGCTGATGGATCACAACGGAACCACCATAGATGATGAAGAACGAGAATTGATTGGTGTCTTTAACTTCAAAGGCAGGTTTATTGCTGTTGATAAAGCACTAGCAGGTTCACCGAAAGGATATGAACGCGAAACAAGCCAGCGTACAGGTAGAGACAGGCTCATTTCCTACGCAACATCGCAGGGTACGTCGGGTTTTAAGGGTATGAAATGGGTGTTTCTCGCATATGGAGACGCTAGCGATGCCTTGTCATTGGTAACGACTATTCGTAACGCATTTATTCTTGTCGGTATCATCGTGCTGCTTATTGCTATCGGGCTTGGCTTTATGATTGCCCGCAGCATTACGCGCCCTATCAAACGCTTAAACGCTTCTGCCCAAAGCGCTGCGGCGGGCGATTATAGTTTAGATGTTCACGTACACACGGGCGATGAAATCGAAACCTTGAGCAACAGTTTTGCCGTTATGTTGCTCGGCATCCAACAATCTCTCGAGCAAGTGCAACAAGAAAAAGCAGGTGTCGAGCAAAAAGTACATGAAGCCGTTGCCCAGCTTCAAGAGGAAAAAGAGTATCTTGAGCAGTGTATTGATAAAATGTTGTCTAAAATGGAGGATTTTGCCAATGGTGACTTCACAGCGCGTATTCATTGGCAGCGTGAAGACGATATTTCGCGGTTGTACGAGGGCTTTAACCTCGCTGTTACCATTATGCGCGACATCGTGCTGAACATACGTGCCAGCGCCGAAGAGAATGTGGCAGTTTCTACCAACATCACCGGTCTTACAAACGAGCTTTACCAGCAAATTGGCTTGCAAAGCGAGTATATGGATGAAATTGCGACGGCAACCGAAGAAATGAACACTATCATCGCAGATAATGCTCGCAATGCTTCCATCACCGCTCAAGCAGCCGAACGAAACGGTTCGATTGCCAAAGAAGGTGGTGGAGTCGTTGCTCTCACCGCAGAAAAGATGCACCGTATCGGTGAAGTGATGGGCGCATCGGCTCGAACAATTGAAAGTCTAGGAAACGCCAGTCAGCAAATCAGCGAAATTATTGATGTTATTAACGATATTGCCGACCAGACGAATCTGCTTGCCCTGAACGCCGCCATTGAAGCAGCCCGCGCCGGTGACCAAGGACGTGGTTTTGCCGTTGTCGCCGATGAAGTCCGCAAACTTGCCGAGCGCACCACGCAAGCCACCAAACAAATCGGTTCGATGGTGAAAGATATTCAGCACAAAACCTACTCTGCCGTCACAGATATTGAGCGAGGTAATCAGGTTGTGCAAGACGGTGTCCAATTTGCAGAACGTGCAAGTAATTCCCTGAACGGCATCGTGGAAAGTTCTGCGTCCGTTCAGCAATTGGTCTTGGCAATCGCAACTGCCAGCACACAGCAAACTGCCGCAAGCGAAACTATCGCTCGTCGTGTTCATGAAATATCCGGTATGGCAAAGACTTCCTCTGAATATATTCAACGCACCACTCATGCTGTTCAGTCGCTCCGCGAGTTGTCGCATCGTATTGATTCGCAAATTGCGCAATTCATTATGGATGAAGGGCAAAAACAAGACAACAAACAGCGAAAATCTCTCACGATAAAGTCTTGAGCACATACCAAATGTGCTGCCAGTGGGCTGTATAATGCTTTGCGTGGCTTTTCTTCTCGCTCTTTCAGGTGAACCAATTTTTACCATTTTTCCTTAAAAAATCATGAAATATCCTGACCTCTCAAACTACATCGGTGGCAAAGCCACGCCAAGCGCAAGTGGCAAAACCCTCGATGTTTTTTCGCCCTTAGACGGCAACCTCATAGCAAAAATGCCGCTCTCGAATGCGTCTGACTTGAACGAAGCAGTGATTGCGGCAAAAAAAGCGCAACCTGCATGGGCGAGAACTCCCATCAAAGAACGAGTGCAAGTGTTTTTCCGCTACAAAACACTGCTCGAAAAAAACATGACCGAACTTTCAAAACTTGTGCAAGAAGAAAACGGGAAAACACTTGATGAAGCCCGCGCAGAAGTGGAAAAGAGCATCGAACTTACGGAATTTGCTTGTTCGCTGCCGCAACTTATTTCCGGCGAGTGGCTGGAAGTCAGCGCGGGTGTGGAGTGCCGCACAGAACACGCGCCGCTTGGTGTTGTGGCTTCGATTGTACCTTTTAACTTCCCAATGATGGTACCGAACTGGACAATTCCCAATGCGATTGCCCTAGGCAACGCAATGATTCTGAAACCGTCCGAACTTGTGCCAATCAGCTCCCAAAGAATAGCCGCGCTTCTGAAAGAAGCTGGACTGCCGGACGGAATTTTCAATATCGTCAATGGCGACCGCGACATTGTGGAAGCCATCTGCGACCATTCCGATATTAAAGCGGTTTCGTTTGTCGGTTCCACGAAAGTCGCCAAAATCGTCTATGCCCGCGCCACCTCGACCCACAAACGCGCACTGGCGCTGGGCGGCGCGAAAAATCACATTCTCGTTCTGCCGGACGCACACCCCGCAATGACTGCTTCCAACGTCGCCGCTTCGATGGCGGGCTGCGCTGGGCAACGCTGCATGGCGGCTTCGGTCATGGTGGGCGTTGGGGAAGTGAATCACATTGTCGAGCAACTTTGCGATGAATCAAAAAAAATCGTGGCGGGTAAAAATTTGGGCGCAGTCATCTCCACGCAAGCCAAAGAGCGCATTGAGCGCTATATCACCGAAGCGGAAGCCGAAGGCGCAAAGGTGCTTGTGGACGGCAGAAAAACTATTGTGGCGGGAAGCGAAGGCGGATATTACGTCGGACCAACCGTGATTGACCACGTGCGCCCCGAGATGAGCATCGCCAAAGAAGAGGTCTTTGGTCCCGTACTTTCTATCCTCCGAACCGGCACACTTGATGAAGCACTCGCTATCGAAAACGCGAACCCTTACGGCAATGCTGCTTCGGTCTTCACCCAAAGCGGCGGGCTGGCGCGGTACGTGACCGAACACGCCAGCGCGGGCATGGTGGGCGTGAACATTGGCGTACCCGTGCCGCGCGAACCATTTTCCTTTGGCGGCTGGAACGATTCCAAATTTGGCGTGGGCGACATCACGGGCAAAAGTTCCATTGAATTTTGGACACAATTGAAAAAGACGACGACCAAGTGGAATCCAGATGCTCGCACTAATTGGATGAGTTAAATGTGAGAAACAATAGCACTTCCTCTCCCTAAAATTGAATGGTTGAATTGGGGAGAGGAGGTAGTTCTGGGCAAACCAGATGGTATCCATCGTCGTGTTTCTTGAAATGTAGTGCTCCTTAAAGCATTTTTCTCAGTCAAAAAAAACTTCTATAATAAATTTTCGGATATACACAATAGCCTTAAATTATTTTTCCTTGTCTCCCTAAAAAATCTTTGGACATACGCAATAGCTGTCGGTCATTAGAATGGGGGTCCCGGTCATTAGTTTTACCCCCTCGGTCATTAGAATGGGGTTTCGGTCATTACTTTTTGCATATCTCTTGACAAGGTGCGATATTTGAATCTGTGGGTTAGTGCTGTACTCCTCCGTTACCCTGTGCGTGATTGTAGTGCATAATTCTACAACCGATACATTTTTTATTGCGTGTTTTCCTCTCATTTTTCTGTGTTTTGTCTATGAACCATGCAGCAATCCTCGTAGTGGCGCGTTCGTATGCTCTGCCGGAGCTGTCCGATAGTAGTAATGCGTCCCCTGTGCCTGTGGCTAATTTTTACGCTCTGCCGTGGTCGCGCCGAGTCTATGATTTTTTTACCAAGCGCCATCCGTGTTGGTGCTGTGTGTGGCTTTTCGCGGGCGCAGCCCGCTCGGAGCTTTTAGGCGAGTTCTCGCGTTTGGGTATTCCGCTGACGCTTGTCATTCAAGAAGGAACGGCACAAATGTACCGTGCTACGAATCTCATGGCACAATACCCGAATATCTGCGGCATCGCCTTCGAGCCATTCGATAATAAACAGTGTGAGAACCTGATGGCAAAGATGCGCAATGCTGCTACCGCACGGCGCTTTTGGGATGCTGTCGAATCGAAACTTTTTCCCGAAACTCAGCCGACCACTGCACTTGACTACGGAGACGCTCTCTATGCCGAAGCTCAGAATCAATACACGGATATTTGCTACATGGACGCAGAAAATCGCCTTGTCCCGCAAACACTCGGCTCACTTCTGCGGCAGATAGAAGCGCAAACACCCTTTGGCACAACGCCGCCGCTCATCCGCATTCACGACAAATATGCCGTGAACCCCGCGCAGGTGCGCGATGTACGCCCCACCGAAAGCAGACGAGACCATATACTCACGCTTTCCAACGGCAAGGAACTTCCTCTGTCGCGCACTTACAAGCGCAATCTCACCCGCCTGCCCGTGAAAGTGCCACGTTCGCGGGGGGGGGGGGTAGAACATCCGGCGGAAAAAGCAAATAAATTTTCTGGTGTTCAGTTTTCTCATTCGGACGTGTTACTCAATAATTCGGACGTGTTACTCAATTCTGCTTGAAATATCTTGACGCAAATTGTAGTTTTGTTGCATGAAATTTTTGGACTCTCATTCGCTCGTGCTCGTGGTCGTTCGGTATGCACTTGGAAGTATTCTCCTTGTCTCCGGCGTGGGCAAACTCATAGACGCTTCGGCGGCAGTGCGTTTTTTGGAATATCTGCTTTCTGCTATAAACGTAACTCTTCCCATAGCGCCGCAAGCGTTGATGCTTGGATTATCCGTCATGGAAATAGCTGTGGGTTTGTTCTTTCTAGCAGGAAAATTTCTAAAGCCTGCAATGATTATTACAAGCGTACTTCTTGGCGCTTTCACAGTGATACTTGCATTTGCCGCAGGCGACTCTAGCGTTCCTACGTGCGGCTGTTCGGGCGCGTTGGACTTTGGAATGCCGCTTGAAATGGCGCTTGGGCGAAATATTCTACTGATGACGATGATGGCTTTTGCATGGTATCGGCTTGAGCAAGCCCCAGAATAGCACTCTTAATCAAAACGCAAAAAGACAGTTCGCTGCAATCTGCTCGTCAGCGAACCATCTTCCTGCTGGATTCAATTGGTTGGCTCCATGAATCTGACAGGCAAAATACTAAATTTTACGGGCAGAGTAATTTATTTTCTAGGAGTAATACCATGAAAGAGTTGAATTTTGAGCAAATGGCTGCTGTAAACGGTGGCGACGATGCTTCTTGTGCTGGTGCAGTTGCGACGACTGTAGTAATGTTCGTAATCTGTGCACTTGGTGGCAGCATTTTTGGTGCGGCAGCAGCAATTGTTGCCGGTGGTGCACTTATTGACCAGAATTGTTAAGTAGGTTTAACACCCGGAGTTTTTGAAGAGGAGCAATGGTAAAAACACCTTGCTTCTCTTCTATTTAGATTCTTATCTACCGCTTGAAATTTCAATGACATGAAAGTACAGTGGCTAAAATATTTTATCCTCGTTGTTTGCTTAAACTCAGTTTACACCCAAAATCTTTATGCTACGGTATTTCATATCGTAGCCGATTCCTCACTTTCTGAATCAACTTATGTCGGTTGTGTGTATGATACTTTGAGTCAATCTCTTCGTGGCATAAGCGTTCAGGTTCTTGGTTCTAACATTCGCTTACGCACAAATAATGATGGCTGTTTTCGATTTACTACGTCTCTTCCTCACATTCGTGTACGGTTTTCTGCGATAGGGTTTGAAAGCTTTGAATTCGACTGGCTTGATAATCATACAAAAGAACCGAAGATTTTTACACTTAAGGTACTTCCTGTACGCCTCCAAACTGTAGAAGTGCAGACAGAAATTTCTCCCCTTGAAATCATGTACCGTACTATACAGCAAAGAGAACGCAATAGAGTCAATTACACAACAGCAACAACAAATAGATACACAAAATCACTTGTTCAATCAACGCTGACAAGGCCTTTGAGTTTTCGTAATGATAACGCTCCCGTTGTGAATCTATCCGTCATCGAATCATTACAGAACGTTTATCAGATTTCTCGCAACCCTTTTCCGTTTCAGCACACTCTAGTGCAAGACCTTCGTTTTTCACCCAATACCGACCCGCGTATCGCTGCCGCAAGTTTGCTTCCACTCCAATCCCTCAACCTTTTGGATAACGATATTGAGTTTTTTTCAACTCGCTGTATTTCCCCACTTTCGCGTACTGGTTTAGATTGGTATTCCTACACATTTATAACCAAACACGAGACTCCTTCCGTAGGCTATTATATTGCCTTTCGTCCCAAACAGGATTTTATGCCCGGCGTAAAAGGCGAGATTTGGATTGATGAGAAAAATTATACAGTCCAGAAAATAAGTTGTACACTCAATTCCAATGCAGGTGTTCCATACATTGACTCACTCAGCATAGACCAAGAATACAGAGAATTTAACGCTCTAGACTTTACAACTCAAGAAAAAGTTGTTATTTGGATGCCTTCTCTTAGTCGCTATAAGATAAAAACTATCATCAATATCCAACCATGGATAAAGGGAGAGTTTATTGCGAACGGGCTTTCCTTAGCACAGACAATCACTTTGAACGCACCTATTCCCGTATCGGCGGAGCGACCACAAATGCCGGATTCAGTGCTATCAATCATCTGGGGGGTATCGACAAGTAAGACACTTGGAGCTGGAAATTCAACTTTTGTGACGTTACCTCCATTACGCTCATCAAAACCTGACAAAACATTTGAAGCATCTCGTCCGCTACCACTAAGCAGATTAGAAGATTCTTTATATCATAATACTTCTCCATGGAAAAAGCCTGTTTTGGAACGAGCCGTGACAGGGCTTTTCGCAGTGGGAAAAGTACAGGAAATTGATACACGCAATCCCTATACACTCCGTGAGCTTTTTCCGCTCAACACCCTCTTTAGTTTTCGCCCATTCAAGCAAGATTCTTTATTGCTTTTAGGTATAAACATTCTCGGAGTGCGAACACGAGTAACAAAAACACTTCTTGGCGCAGAAGCCGTGTTTCAATGGCATGAATCCTTGACGTTACGAGCTGGTGGAATGCTTGGTGAGGGAGGCTTGGGTTTTGGAGCAGCTTCATTGCAGTGGAACGCATTGCGGTGGCATCAAGGTTCGATGAGTTTTGCGGGTCGCATATTTTCTGAACTATCTTCTATGCAGTCTCGTCGCTGGAACGACCCAATGTTTCCCGCAGTTTTTGAGTACAATCTGGATTATATACTTTGTAGCCCGTGGTATGATTTTTATCACGAACAAGGAGTAAGTCTGTCGGTTCGATATATTGATGGTCCGTTTCACGCCGTTCTGGAGGCACGACAAACACGACAAAAGCCAATGGAGACCATCACAACAATAGACGGAGATAGTCGCCCTAACCTTACAGCGAATGATGGTAATTTTCTTAGCGCACGAGCATCCATAGCATGGAATTTTTGGCAAAGTCCTCCCAGACAAATCTATAGTGAGAACAAGGTACATTGCGGCTTCAGAATAAACGCTACTGTAGGAGGAATCGGAGCAACCGAGTATGAAAAAATAGAAGGTATTCTGCATTACCTTCAGCCGACACTCTGGACAGAGTATGCGCAGATGTATGCAGAATTTTTCTTTAGCGCTGGCTGGTCAAGCAAATACGCACCGATACAAGAACGCTTCTTTCTACAAAAACGGTATTTATTTAACGCATACCAAACAGACTTCTTATCTACTGATAAACTCAGTTTTGGAGGGCGACAATATGTTTCTATACGAGCTGAACATAATTTTTCCGATTGGTGCTGGCGGGTGCTTGGTTTACCAACCTACAAAGGGCGAGGAATAGAGTTCATTGCGCATGGAGGTATAGCACGCTACGACAACGCCATCAATACTAATTCTCCAACTGATAAAGAATCTGTTTTGACAACGCAAGGATGGTACACCGAAGCAGGCTTTGGCGTTGGTCGCATCCCGACATTTTTGATTGATGTTCTCACGTTGCGCTTTGATGCTGCTTGGGGTTTAGGAATGCAAGGCTTCGGAAAATTTGGTTGGTCTATTTCAGCACATTTACAACTGTAACAATGCTCCTTCACCCATACCGACTCTTTACCGCCGTGTGCGCATTTTGCCTTATCGGTTCATCTGCTCTTTACACGCAAGGCTCAAATGTCGTGCTAGAAGGCACTATCGAAAACCCCGACGGACAGCCCATTTCCGGCGCAAGTCTGCGGATTGTCGGCTCGAACCAAGGTACGTATTCCGATGTGCGCGGGCGCTTCCGCCTCGCCTCGCCCACGAAACAAGCAACAGTACGCGTTTCTTCGTTGGGCTATGCAACTCAAGAAATTCTGCTTCTGGCAGACACACTCGCCAAAATCACGCTTCAGCCGCTTCCCGTCCGCCTTCAAAGCGTGGAAGTACGCGCCGACATTTCCGCCGAAGAAATTATTCGCAAAGCCATTCAGCGCAAACGGGAAAACCTCCGTAGCGTGAACTCCATTGCGCGACGTGTCTATACGAAAATGTCCTTCACCACATCGGTTAAAGTTATTTTAGCAAAGCCCATAACCGAAAGTTTTGTAGCCGAAACCGTCTCGCAGGTGTATGAATCCTTCGCACCCAAGCGCACCACGCACACGGTTGTGCTTCAGCGTAGGCAGACGGCAAACTTCCCGCAGCAAGCAAATATCGCCAGCGTCAGCGAAATCGTGAATTTCTTGGAGGATGAAATTGTGATTGGTTCGGCACGACTGCGGTCGCCACTGGCTTCGACGGCATTAGACTTCTACGATTACACCCTTGCCGAACGCAAAGCATATTCCGGCAAAGGTGCGGCGGGGCAGAACAGCACTGTCTATGTGGTACAATTCAAGCCCAAATCACGTTCTTTTCCGGGATTTGTAGGCACGCTGTCCTTACTGGAAGGTTCTTTTGCACCTGTTTCGGCGGATTTTACGCCGTCAGAATCCACAGTGCTTCCCGCTTTAGAAAATGTGCGCTACATACAAACCTTCGAGCCGTTTGGCGACAGTATCCGTGCGGTCTGGGTACCGACCTATCTTCGGCTTACGGCAGGATTCGCCACAGAATTAGGTCTTCTGCGGGCGGGCGGGCAGGTATCGCTTCAAAGCATCGTTAGCAATGTCGAAGTGTTGCAGTCTTTACCTGACGAAGCCGCGAAACCAAGCGTTACCACATCATTACAGAAAATTCAACGCAAAAGCAGCACAAATGCGCCACGCTCGGCAAAACTATCCGACAGCGTGTTCGTTACCCTTGCCCCAAGCATTGATTCAGTGGATGCGCAGTTCTGGAAAACGGCAGCACTATTGGAATACACCCCCAAAGAAGATTCTCTCTACCGCGCCACTGATAGCGTTTCCCGAAGCCTTATGGCACGAGGAAGGCGCACAACAACACAAATTTTTGATTCCACCATCACCGTCGTGGAAGAAGCGCTGGCAGCGCAGCAAAGCTCTGTTCCGTACCTTACGCCATTATCACTTTTCCGTTTTCCTCTTGGAACAAGTGCTACCATAGGATTCAGCCCAATTCTCATGCAGCCGCGCGTAACAGGACGCGTGTACGGCATAGAAACCGCGCTGGATTGGCGGCAAAGTTCCGTCCGTTTGGAGGCGATGGCTTCAGAGCAGTGGCAATGGTTTGGTTCTGTACGGCTTATCCAACGACTTTTCAGTAGCGACAACGGTGGATTAGCGCTTCTTGGTGATGCATTCTCACGTGTACGCAGCATTCAGCCGCAACGATTTGGGCGCTTGGGATGGATAGGACTACCGACCGATTACGGATTATTCGAGCAGCATTTTGACTTTTTTCGTGAAGACGGCGTAAGTGCTGGTGTGAAGGGTGTATTCGGTTCGTTGGAAGGTTCGCTCTCAGGACAATGGGCGCGGCAATTCAGCATGACTTCGCGCAACGACACCCGTTCCAACATCACCATCGCCAACGGTGATTTTCGCACTGCCCGCGCAGAAGTGGTGTGGAACCCCACTCTAGCAAATGGAACGTTTGGCTTGGCAGCAAGCGATACCACCGCTTTCAGCATCCGCCTTTCGGGAATGCTCGGCGAAGAGACCTCGCAGAACCTGCGTTTTAGCAAACTGGAAGCCACCGCAACGCTTATCCAACCGACGTTTTTCACCGGATATTCGCCGATGTATCTGGCATTATTTGCCCACGCAGGGCTTGCTAGTGAGAACACGCCCGCGCAAGAACGCTTTATTCTCTTCCGGCGCTATTCCTACATTGGCGCAGCAGCGGATTTCCTCACGCCCGCCATCAGCGCTGTGGGCGGAACGCGTACGCTGAGCCTTCGCGCAGAGCACAATTTCTCCGACCTTGCGTGGCGAGCAATAGGCTTGCCAACCTACAAAGGACGCGGCTTGGAGTTCATTCTGCACGGCGGCACAGCGCTTTTCGAGCAGGACACAACGCCACAAGCCGAAAACAGTCCCCGTCCAAGTGAGGGTTGGTACTCTGAACTTGGCTTCGGCATTAGTCGCATTCCCGTATTTGTGATTGACTTCCTGACGCTGCGCTTTGATGCGGCGTGGAGTGTGGGCGGGCGTGAGCCGGGGCGATTCGGGTGGTCGGTGGGGGTGAATTTTTCGTTGTAAGTTTCTTCGTTATTCGTCCATTTTTCTTTTTATCAATATGCAATCAGTAACGGTTTCACAAACAATGCAGGAAAAGCAGACAGCTATTTCATTTTTATTTCATAAGCAAGTATTATGGATGTTTTTCGGTATCAATATCCTGTACATATTTTTGAGCTATCTCACAAATAGCTATATCTTGACAGATTATGTATATCATAGAGGTCTATCCGAACATATGACCGCAGAGAAAATTACGTCTTTTTTAGAGATGCGAAGCCAATATCAATGGCTGAATCTCATTGCCCCATTTATTGTTATCTCAGCTAAAGCAGGCTATTCAGCGATATGTTTGGCAGTTGGCGTAATCATTACGGGCCAAGATATTTCTTTCGCCAAACTTTTCCGCATTGCCTTTCTGGCTGAAAGTGTTTTTGTCGTTGCAATGGCAGTACAAGTTTTGGGTGCAATGTATCTCATCGAAGTCCGCGTCCCCGACGACTACGCCAATTTCGCCCCTCTGTCCGCCTTGCAGTTCTTCGATGTTTCCACGCTCAAACTCTGGATGAAGCACCCGCTCCGCACACTCAATCTTTTCGAGGTGGTGTATGTGTTCGTGCTGGCGTATTTCCTCACGCCTCTGCTCAAAAAAGGCACGACGTTTTGGCAGACCTTGGGGCTGGTAGGAGCTTCTTACGGTCTGGGCTTGCTGCTGTGGGTGGTGGCACTGGCGTTTCTGCTCTTGCAGGTGTCGTAAAAAAGGATGCACTACGGATAGTGGAATGTACACGAAACAATGATAATCGCTTCTTCGGTTACTTTGTAGATCAAACGATGCTCGTCAGTGATTTGCCGTGACCAATATCCTTTGTATTCACCGTATTTCAAGGGTTCGGGCTTGCCTAAACCTGTGAAGGGATTGCGGAGAATATCAAAGATGAGCGTGGCAATTTTTTGTTGAATTTTGCCATCCTGCTTGCCCCAATTCATTACCTGTTCAAAGGCTGTCGTTGTAAAGGTGAGGATTCTCACAGCAACTTCTCCAAAGTTTCTAACGGCACAGACACAAGGTTTTCACCGCGTTCTACTTCGTCCATCAGGCGGAGTAAATGTACACGATTCGCTTCATTGCCAAAAAGATATTCCGTGGACTCGTTCGATTCCATCGGCGCATCCATGACAATAATCTCAATCGGCTTGGTACCAAAAAGTGCTTTGACACTTTGCACAAAGTCGGGCGTTAGTTCATTGGCGTTGAGATGATAGGTTGTTTGCATGGCAGAAAAAATATGGTGAAAAATGGCTTGAATACAGAAGTGAACCATCAAATATAGCATTTTTTTACAAAAATCTTGGATATGAAACGCCTCATTTTCCTTGCGTTGGTCGGTATGATTATCGCGTCTGTCGGCGTACTTGCCGTCAAAATCGTGCGGGGTAATGCCGAGAAAGAAGCCGCAGCCGAACGCATCAAACTTCTACCCGATTTCCACTTCGAGACCGTACAGTCACAAGATTTCACGCCGGAAAGCATTCCGCCGGAAAAGCCGCTTGTCATTATCCACTTCCTGCCCGATTGCCAATTCTGCCAAGGCGAAGCAAAGGAACTTGCCCCTCACCCAGAATTCTTCGAGAAAGCGTATATACTCATGGTGTCGGCGGCAGAGATGAAGCAAATACAGGATTTCGGCACGTTCTATGGCGTGGTGCACCTCCCCGCACTCACGCTTGCCCGCGATGCAGCGCATACCTTCGGTCAAACCTTCGGCACAAACAGCGTTCCTACGACATTTGTGTACAGCGCCGCAACGGGTGGCAAACGGAAACTTTTGAAACAATTCAACGGCGAAACAAGTGCCGATGCGCTTCGGAAGGTGCTGGAAACAACCGCACAATAAAACTCTCTCGAATTCATTTTTACCCCCGTGAAACACCTCACTAAAACCTTCACACGCCAGCACGACCAATCGGACTGCGGCGTGGCGGCTCTGCTTTCGGTTATACGTTATTTTGGTGGCGACGAATCGCTGGAACGCTTGCGCGAGATTTCGGGTACATCGCGTCAGGGCACAACACTCTTGGGTATCTTCCAAGCAGCACAGGGACTGGGCTTGACGGCAAAAGCACTTCAAGCCGAGGGCATTGAGAACTTGAAAACGGCAGCGTTCCCCTGCATTCTGCATATCGTCAAGGACGAACGCTTGCAGCACTACGTCGTTTGCTACGGTTTTGCAAACGGTTCATTTACGATTGGCGACCCCGCAAGCGGCATCCAAGCTATGACACCCGAAGAAGTAGAAAGCCTCTGGCAATCGAAAACGGTACTTTTGCTTTCGCCCAATGAGCACTTCGTTCGCAAAGAAGCACAAACTGCCGAAAAACGCCGTTGGGTGCGGGCACTTATCGAAGACGACCTAACGGTACTTTTTGTGGCATTTGCACTCGGCGTGGCGATTTCGCTTCTGAGCCTTTCCACTGCAATTTTTTCGCAAAAACTGGTGGATACGATTTTGCCGAACCGCGACACTACGCGCTTGATTATTGGGCTGACAATGCTTGGTTTTTTGCTTCTTGCTCGAAGCGGATTGAATTTTCTCCGTGGGCGTTTTGTGCTTGGGCAAACGCGCCGTTTCAACAACCGCCTTGTTAATCACTTTTTCGGCGCACTGATGCACTTACCGCAAGCATTTTTCGACCGCCGCAAAACAGGCGATCTTATCGCTCGTATGAACGACGCGCAGCGCCTTCAGCAAGCACTGACCTATCTTGTGGGCGAAATGATGATTGATGCCTTGCTTTTTTGTGTGGCGGCAGTGATGATTTTCCTCTATTCCGTTCCCATCGCCGCGTTTTTGGTGGGCAGTATGGCACTGTATGTTCTGCTTGCCGTGCGCTTCCATAAGCCGATTGTGGAAGGGCAGCAGTCGCTCATGGCTCGATACGGGCTGAACGAAAGCAACTACGTGGATACGATTCAAGGCATCAGCGCTATCAAAGCCGCCGGACGTGAAGCCACGTTTGCCGCCAAAACCCGCACTGTCTATGGCTTGTTCCAAGAAGCGGCATACGACCTTGGCAAAATAGGAACACGGTTTAATCTTGCCGCCGAAATTATCGGTGTGCTTATTTTGCTGACCGTGCTGGCGTGGTCGGCAGCACTCGTACTGCAAGGAGTAATGCTTGTGGGTGGGCTGGTAGCGATTGTGCAAATGGCAAGCCAACTAAGTTCCTCGTCGCTCCGCCTTGCGCTCACCAACATTCGCCTTCAGGAAGCACGTATCGCTTTTGAGCGGATGTACGCCTTTGCATCGCAAGCGCCGGAGTTTAGCGATGATGAAGAAACGGCACAGACACAAGTACCAGAGCGTCACACATCGTTTTCTCTTTCGTCGCTTACGATGCGAGGCGTAAGTTTCCGTTTTCCGGGTCGTTCGGAATTAGTGCAGGATGCGTCGTTTGAAGTGCGGAAGGGAGAAATCATCGCCATTACGGGCGAAAACGGTTCGGGCAAAACAACTATCTTGCAAATGCTTCAACGCTTTTATGCGCCGGAGCGCGGAGAGATTCTAGTGAACGGCGCTGTGCTGCTTGCCGATATTGCCATTCCTGTGTGGCGGGAGCGCATTGGCGTTATGCCGCAAAGCGTCAAAATTTTTAACTCATCCGTTCTGGAAAATATTTGTCTTGCCGAACCAACCGAAGAAGAAGTGCAGCGTGTGCTGGAATTTTGCGGTACTTACGGTTTTGAGCGGTATATCGCACAACTGCCGCAAGGTTACGCAACCCTAGTAGGCGAAGAAGGTATGAATCTCTCCGGCGGACAACGGCAAATCATTGGTCTGGCACGGGCGCTCTATCGCAAACCTGAGCTTCTGCTACTGGATGAAGCCACAGCCGCAATGGATAAAACAACGGAAGCAGAGACACTGGCGCTTCTTGACAGGCTGCGACACGACATGGGAATTGTGATGATAACGCACCGCTCGCAGCCGCTTTTGTACGCTGACCGTCATTATCGAATGGAAAAGGGTATTATCAAGGAAGTCTATAACTACACTAACGCTTCGGTACACGCCTGAAGCACCGACTTAAAAATTTCTAGCCCGTCGGTATTCCCCAGCACAGCATCGGCGGCGCGTTCCGGGTGTGGCATCATGCCGAAGACGTTTCCGTTTTTATTCATAATGCCCGCGATGTTGTTCAGCGAGCCATTCGGGTTTGATTCCGCCGTGATATTTCCCTCGGAGTCCGAATAGCGAAAGAGAATGCGCCCTTCGTCTTCCAGCGCTTTTATTGTATCGTCATCGGCAAAATAATTACCTTCGCCGTGTGCAATGGGCAGCCTCAGAACGCGCTTGGTAATGGCGTTCGTGAAGGCAGTATCGGTGCGCTCCGTGTGCAAATAGACATCGCGGCAAATAAACGACAAATTGGTATTACGCAAGAGCCCTCAGGATACAGGGCGTTTCGGGTGGTCGGTGTCGGTGAATTTTTCGTTGTAAACATTTTTCCTGTGGGCAAGAAGCAGCAGAAATGTAAATTCCCTCGCATTGTAGAAACTTTAGAAATTTTAGAAGCAAACACTATGAACGCTCTCCACATCTCCAACATCAGCAAAAAATACTCGGGCAAAACCGTCCTCAATGCCTTACAATGCAGCGTGGATGCGGGTTCGTGCTTCTGGCTCGTGGGCAGGAACGGCGCGGGCAAAAGCACACTAATTAACATTCTCGCGGATTTGATTGCGCCGGACTCCGGCACCGTCACCTTTGGCGGTTTGTCATACGCCACCGATGAACTTGCCATCAAACGCAATCTGGGTGTGCTACCGGATAAAAACCCCGCTATTCCTCAGCTTACGGGCTGGGAGTATTTGCAATTTGTGGGGCTGCTGCACGAACTACCGCCGGACGAGTGTAAACGCCGTGCGGAAAGCCTTCTGGCGTATTTTTTTGATGAAACCGAAGATACGCACAAGCGCATCGGCACGTACTCGCACGGTATGACGAAGAAAATTGGTCTCTGTGCTGCGCTTCTTCACCGCCCACAATATTTGATTTTGGATGAGCCTTTTGCAGGGCTTGACCCCGTTTCCAGCGCAAAGTTGGTACAATTTCTTCAGTCTTATCTCTCGCCGGAACGCGCCATTTTCCTTTCCTCGCACGACCTCGGCTATGCGCAAAAAATCATGACCCATATCGGAATTTTAGAAAACGGCACACTCCAGTTTGTCGGTTCGGCAGAAGATTTCGCCTCCTCGAAGCACACACTGGAAGAATCTATTCTGCAAATCCTGCAACCCAAAGAGTCCAATATCCACGAACTCAACTGGCTCCTCCAATGATGCTTCTGAATCTTCTGGCTTTTGTGCTCCGAGCGCAATGGAAACAGCTTTTTCAATTTCGGAACACGCTTCGGGTGGTGGGTCGCGGGCTGTATGTGGCACTGGTACTGCTTTACGCGGTAGGATTCGGGTATGTCCTGCAAAACGCGGCACAATTTCATCTCAGTACAGAACTTCTTTTGAACGGCTTGAACACGGCAATTGTTGTTCTTACCTTTGCGAAGAGTTATTTCCCTGCATACCAAACCACGAGCCAGCCAATCGCCTCTTTTTATCCGCTCCGACGCGCACAGAAGGCGCTTTTAGGTTTTTGTACGGATATGTTGTCAGTGTTTCCACTTGCAATGTTGACGTTTTATATGGTCGCCTTCAGCATGGCATTTTCATCGTTGACGCTGTTTCAGATGGTATCTTCGTTGCTTATGTTCTTAACGGCACTTGTTCTCGACCGTTCATTGCGTTTGGTGATTGAGTATGCCGTCTGGCTTCGGTGGCTGTATGGCGCGTGTGTGCTGGCAACTGCGGCTGCGCTTGTGGGACAAACATGGATACTGAAGTTTGTGCAGATTCCTTCGGCAGTTTTTGATTCTGCTTTGTGTGCTGCGGCGTGTATTTTACAGGCGTTGTTGGCATGGCAATCTGTTTTGCCAAGCACAGAGCGAACTTCCGGCGCTCCATCTGGCAGTTCGGGTACTGTCGAAAACATCTCACACATAGGCTACATTCTCCGTGCTTTTTTCAGAAGTAAGCACGTTGTCATACTCTTCGGTGTGGTAGTACTTCTCAAAATCATGATGCTTGTATTGCTTGTCAAGCCCGGCAGACAAGACACAAACGAAATCCTGCACGTTAACATCGCGTGGATATTTGCGGCTCCCATAGCATGGTTCACCTACGTTTTGAACAACACGTTTGGAATGAATTGGCACTTATGGCAAACCCTCCGGCAAAGACAAGCCAACACACGCAGAATGTTCGGTCTCTACGCCACTTGTACGGTTCTGCCTGTCAGTCTGGATGCTCTCTTGACCTTTAGCGCACTTTGGTATTTTCAACGTCTGGAAATGGTCATTATCATAAACTGGCTGAGTTGTGCTGTCTCGCTCTTTTGTTGGGGATGGATCATTACCGTTACTTCGCCCATCAAAGCTGAAAAACTTACCTCAAGTGTTTTTATGAGTTTGCGCTCAGTGAGTCCCACAGTGGGTATTGTTGGTGTTTTCGCATTGCTCGTCGTACTGACTATTGCATCATCCGTGCATCATCTTTTGCCACTGCTGCTGCCTGTATTGGCTGTTGTGGGTGCAGCATATACATTCTCGCGGTATTCCACTTTGAAATACCGCACCTACAATCGAATTCACGAGTAACCGACAACGTAAACCTCACACCAATTCCCCTGCACACGCCTGAAGCACCGACTGAAAAATCACCAGCCCGTCGGTATTTCCCAGCATCACATCAGCAGCCCGTTCGGGGTGTGGCATCATGCCGAAAACGTTTCCGTTTTTATTCATAATGCCCGCGATGTTGTTCAGCGAGCCGTTTGGATTTGATTCCGCCGTGATATTTCCCTCAGCGTCTGAATAGCGAAAGAGAATGCGCCCCTCGTCTTCCAGCGCTTTTATTGTATCGTCATCGGCAAAATAATTACCCTCGCCATGTGCAATCGGCATTCTAAGCACGTTCTTCGTGGCAGCATTCGTGAAGGCAGTTTCCGTGCGCTCCACACGCAAATAGACATCGCGGCAAATAAACGAAAGATTGGTATTGCGCAAAAGTGCCCCTTCCAGCAAACCCGCTTCGGTAAGAATTTGGAAACCGTTGCAAATCCCCATCACGTAGCCGCCTCGCCCTGCGAAGCGCACTACCTCTTGCATCACGGGCGAAAAGCGTGCAATTGCACCGCAACGCAAGTAATCCCCATACGAAAAACCACCCGGAAGGATGATACAATCAAGGTCGTCAGGAATAGAAGTATCTTTATGCCAAAGTGGAACGGACACCGAACTCTCAAGCAACGAAGCGCCATAGAGCGCGTCGCGGTCGCAATTCGAGCCGGGAAAAATAACAACGCCGGTTTTCATGGAGCAATATCAAGAAAGTGGAACATATCAGCTTCAAGGACTGCAATATACCACAGTTCCAGTATTTCTTCCTCAGATTTTCTCATTGGATAAGACTGCTTTAGCTTGGTGAGCCTGTTATTATCGGCAGTTCCACAATAAATGCCGCACCGATTTGTCCCGTTTCGGGAGAACTTTCGCATAGTACCTTGCCTCCGAGTGCTTCAGCAAAACGCTTCACGATGGACAGTCCCAATCCTGTAGAGTGTTCGCCCGCCGTCGGCTTTGCAGAAAGCCGAGTGAATTTTTTGAAGAGATGTGTTCGGTCTGTTGTGTTAATGCCCGGACCTTCATCGCGTACCGTAAACCGTGCTATCAAGGTACCTTCGTGTACAAGTTCTTCCAACCTAAGCATAACGCTTTTCCCCAAGGGCGAGTATTTGATGGCATTGGAAACAAGATTTTCCAAGACCTGACGCAACAAGCGCCCATCAGTCAGTGTTCGCATACGTTTATCCGGTACGAAAATGGAGAACGCGATATTTTTATCCTCCGCGCGTTTGGAAAAATCCTCGTGAACAATGGTTGCAAGCGCCACAAGGTCAATATCATTGTGGGCAATGCGCATATTCCCCGTTTCAATCGCATTCAAATCCAAGAGTTCGGTAATAATGCTGTTCATCCGCTCGGCAGTTTCGCCGATGCGTCCCATGTACCGATGAAGCTCGGCGGGCGGACATTCGCCCGTGCGCTCAATGCTGCGCTCAATGATGGACGATGCCAGCATGATGGACGCAAGCGGATTGCGCAGGTCGTGTGCCACAATACCAAGCATTTCGTTTTTCTCTTTGTCGGCTTGCACAAATGCCAGATTTTTTTCCTGTAACTGCGTATTTACCTCCTCAATAGCCCGCGCCTGTTCTTGCAGAAGGTCGTTTTGACGGCGGATTTCAGCGTAGGTTTTAGCAAGTTCACTATTGGCATCGTGTAGGCGGGCATTTTGGTCATTCATCAGGTGCGACATAGAGGCGGCTTGGCGGGCTTGTTGCTCCAGAAGTTCATTCTGCCGCTTAATTTCGCTGTATGCCTGCGAAAGGTCTTGATATGTTTGCTGAAGCACGGCATTTTTCTCTTCGAGCGAAGAAAGTTTGACGACCTTCTCAGAGGTGGTGCGCTCTAAAAGCTCATTTTGTTTACGAATTTGCTTGTAGGCATCGGCAAGAACGTTGGTGGAATCCGCCAGCATCCCGTTCCGCTCTCGCAGTTCTCCGTTTACGTCTGCCAGCGCCACGGTCTTGTCTTCCAAAAGCATATTTTGTTCGTTGATAAAATTGAGTGCCTCCATTGCAATCGTCTGCGCTTGTTGCAAGGCAATATTCTTCTCCTGAATCTCGGTATTGACCAAAAGCAATTCGCGGTTGAGTTCGGCAAGGAGCGTACGCTGTTCATTTTTCTCGGCGGCATCCAGCGCAACCGTGACGAATGTGGAGAGTGTGCGCAAGAACATCTGCTCTTCCAGTGTCCACCTACGCGAGGAGCCGGTGTGTTCGGCACAAATCACACCCACAAGCGTCTGTCCGGCGCGAATGGGTACGTCCAGCATTGCCCCGATACCAAGCGGACGCAAATAGGTCTCGGCAAATTCTTTGGTGTATTCGTGCGTTTGAGCATCATCGGCAGCAATCACATCCTGTGTGTGCAAGCCGTGAAAGTACACGGGGTAATCATCCATGACAAGGCGCTTGTCTTTTTCGTGTATGCCTGTGATAGCATCGTAGAGGTCGCGCAATTCCAGTGCAACAGTTTCTCTCGACCCCAAGAAACTGCGCTTGCGAATAAGCCACACGCTCACACGCGGCACATCTAATTGCACCGATCCACATTCGGTGATTGCCTCAAACGCCGCTTGGAGATTGCCGTTGTGCAGTTCGTCACGTTTGGCAAATTCTACCAAGATGTCCTTATGGCGGGTGAGTTCTTCGATGCGCAGAAACTCGCGCTGCATGAACTCTCGAAGGTCGGTGTTGTTCTGTCGGAGTGAAGCGTTGGCTCGTTCCAAATACTGCGATTGCACTTCCATAATACGCTGCTGTCGGGTGATTTCCTCGTGCTGTACGTTGATTTCTTCGCTGGCAGAGGCTATCTGTTCAATCATCCGATTGTAGGAGCGCGAGAGCGAACCGATTTCGTCGCGGGCACCATTGCGGACAGTCACGCCAAGATTACCCTTTGTGGCTTCTTTCATTGCCAAGCGTAAGTCTTGAAGCGGGCGCACAATGAGCTGACGGAACATCAGATATAAACCGACAAAGATAATGACCAGCACCACCGCAAACCCCATCACCACGGCGAAGGCATTACCAATAGCCGTTGTGCTTCTTTTACGCGCTTCCTCCGCCATCCGAACCTTGAGCGTGATAAGCGCCTGAAGAGCCGCACGACAGGAATCGTACTGGCTCTTGCCAATACCCCTGAGCGTCTCGAATGCTCCCGTCTTTTGATTTGTCCGCGAGAGCCGCATTGCTTGCTCGTGCGTGGCAAGGTATTTTTCTTCCTTGCTTTTGTAGTTCTCATAGAATTGGCGCTCTTCGGCGAGAAGAAGAAGTGCCTTGTATGATTGCTCGTGACTGATAAACCGGGCACGCTCCGAAGCCAAAAGCGCTTCTACCTCGCTTATTTGCTGCTCCTCGGTTGTCAGGACGTGGCGATACTCATACACGCGGTAATCGGCAAGAGCAGCACGCATCCCGTATATATGCTCCACGCCCGGAAGCTGGTTGGCATCAAGTTCGGTAATGGTGGACTGAAGAATGTGGATTTGCCCCGCCGCAAAGAACAGCCCTGTGGCAAGCGCAATCAGGGAAATTGCTGCCAAAAGAGCAATTTTACGGGCTATCGAAAGATGGTTGAGTATGCGCATAAAACCTGCCTGCACACAAGAGACAAGCGTCTTGTCGGACGAAAAGAAAGCGGTTTGTGATTATGCTGCTTTTGGAAGAAACAGCGTTCGGAAAATGCAGAATATTTCCCAACAAAGCTACGAAAAAATGCGGGGTGTGGTTTTCGTGTGAAGGTGATTCTTAAGGGCAGTAGCAATTTATGCCATATCCTTATTTACGCTTAAAAATTCTAATTCGGACGTGTTACGAATTAGTTCGGACGTGTTACGAATTAACGCTTGAAAAAGTGGTGAGAGAAGGATATTTTGCACCCATCAAAAAAAAGCGGCGCACTGTCTTCAAACTTCTGCCCCGAAGCAGTACGCCGCCCGCAATAAAGCACCCTGCAAGGTGCAGCGCTGCGGAGTGTCAGGTGAAAGTTTTCTGACGACTTCCAAACACTTGATGCAAATATAACCAACTTTTTTCGGGGGCAGAAGAACCTTTCGTTTCAAGGAGACCTTGGTATGTCCCTCCAAAAAATCACTTCTTCTCGCCCGTTTAAGGGCATGGCGGCATTTCTGTTTTGCTCAATGCTAATGGTGAGTTGCCATCAAGTGTTTGAGCCACAGGAAAAAGTCATTTTACAAAACCCACATGAATGGGTTGGGTTAATGCATAACGAAGGCTTAGATTATGATATTCAACATATCGCCTCTAATAAGACCTTTGATGAGATACAAGCAATCGTCCGTGCTAATGCGAATAACCCGAATGTTCGAGACTCTCTGCTGATTCACCATGCCATAACCAAGAACTTTCAACTGACAGGCGAGTATTTAGCAAAGGACATCAAGAAAAAAACAGGTAAAGATATAGACCTCAGCCCATTGATGAATAATTATCAAGGTGAAATGCAAAGGGCTTTGCATAAAATTACCTTTAATTCATATTCATACGAGGCTATAAAAAAGAATTCTTTATCTTTTCTGAAAAATGACTGCAAGACGATATCACCTAAGGTAAAGGTTTATATTGATGAAGTTTTCACGGTAATATTTGAAACAGCAGATAATAATCAGTCACCAGAAACTGCACTAGCAAAAATTGGTGAGATAGAGCAAAGAATTCTTCGCGAAACATCTTCGCAGGACGCGGATGGTGCTATTGCACAGAGTTTTGTCTCCCTTGTTAAACATTCGGGCGAGTATCATCTGCAAGCCTTATCAAATAGTAAAAATGGTGGTACTCTTACAGGTGTCTGCTCTTATTATCGTGCAAATAGCTGGTGGATTGATTGGACACTTGATGCACTCGGCTTTTGTATCCTATTGGCAGTTGGTCCGGCAGTATTAGCATCTTCAGCTCTTGCTGTTGCTCTTATGGATGTGTTTGGTGCTTTTGCAGTACAAATTATTACGTCTCTTGTAGGTGGTATCGGCTCGTCCGCTTTCATTAACTGGACAATTCTCGCTTTGTGTAATTTAATTGAGCATATCCAGCAGCAGGGCTAAATTCTCAAGTCGCTCACAATGCTTCTAATTTAATCTTCCCAATTTATGTTACTTTACAATGCTTTAACCCTATTGCATGGATGCATATTAGTATACATTTTGTTTTTTCTTAATACAGAACGTACTATTACAACTGCTTTTGCTTATATGCTCGTTGAAGTAGCAAGTATTTTTCTAGCACAATACTTTCGACATTTGGATATGAGCGCACTATTAAGCCGAAAGAGTATTCTTATTCTCTACTGCCTAATATTGCTCCAAGTGTTAATGTACCTTCTACCGCCACTGAAAATTAGCGGTGCCCCCGTAAATAACTTAATTGCAGGTATTTGTTTCGGTGCGGTTCTCATACTTGCCTATCTGGCACAGATGCGAGCAATCAAGTTATTTATTCAAGATAAAAATTCTCAAGCCTAAAAAGCTATGTAGGGCGCGATTTATTTTGTCTTTGCTTATTACGAGGGAGTTTGAAGAAATCTTAATTCTTCAAACTCCCATTTCTGTTATTCGTGAACTCATTCTTCTGTAATGAAAACGAACCTGTTTACAAGGTCAATCCTCGTAATTGGTCTGCTTCTGTCCTGCTTCCGCTTGTCTGCACAGCATGATTCCTTGCAGAAAAGTACCACACCTCGCCCGCAGGTCTTTTACCTTGGTATGAATCTCGGTTTTGCTACCGATACCAAACGTATTGACACCGACGAACCCGTGCGCTCCACCATTGCCAATACGCCGCTTGCCCACATCGGATTAAGTGCTTTGATAGAAGGTAGTTATTTTTTCTATGACCCTCGCCTGAGAGGAGAAGTACGTTTGGATATGCTGCTTGGCGATAGTGTGCTCGGTGGCGGCTATCGCGGGCTTGTATTACTCGGTTATAGCGCCCTGCAAACGCCATCGTGGGATGTCTATCCCTTTCTGAGCATTGGCTTACAGCATTATACAATCCGTGAGGGAGTATCAATACATCATTACTTGACAATGGTGGGCGTAGGTGCTGATTACAGGATACCGCAATCATCGTTGATGGTTGGTCTGCGGAGCGGCTATCATCACACATTTCCGCTATCGAGTACATCGGGTTTTAGCAGTGTCGTGGCTAAGTCGGCTGGCGGTTTTGCTATGCAGGCATTTGTGGCAGTGCGCATCCTGAGTTTCTCGCCGGACACCGGAGAAATAGGAAAATAAATACCTCTTAAATTCAAGCCCCTTCATCTTTTTTGAATCGCTATGTTTCGCTTCCTTATTCTGTTCTTGTGTTTCGCGGGCGTACAATCTACGGCGCTTGCGCTCGGTATGACAGACAGCACAAAAAACAGCACCACAAACGACACAACAATCACTACCACCCCAAAAGATACAAACCGTATTACGCTCAAAATCTACGGGACTGTATCCTCAACCACGCGAACTAATCTGCGCACCGTAGGGCTGCCGGAAGAGTTCGGCACTCAATTCGGCAATGCACCTATCGCGGGCGTGGGGATTAGTTTTTTGTATTGGGGCGACTTGCTCTTTCGGACGAACAAACTCCGCACGGTTCTTACGCTCGGCAAGTCCCTGAACGTGTATCCGTCCGCCAAACTGCTTGCGAACTCGTACCTTGAATGTCAGATTGGCTATGGGGTATGGGAGACTCCGGCGTTCAAAGTCTATCCGTTTGTGGGCTATGGTTTTTCTGACTTTTGGTTAGATAGTGTTGCACGGCTACTCGCATTTTCCGGCGAAGTGGGCGCAGGAATAGATTATTTTCTCCCCTCTACACCGCTCGTTTTCACATTCCAAGTAGGTTACAACCACGCCTTCAACCGCAATGCAGCTATGGGAGTGGCAAACAATCAACCCGGAATGGTTCTTCGAGCGGGTATTTCCATCTTTCTGCTGGATAGGCGAGCTACTTTTGGATTTTGATAGCGACGTGGCATATTTAATCTATTCATCATCTTTTGGTATTTTGAGTAAATCTCTCGTGCTCTATCACTATGACTCATTTCTCCTTCCGAAGCGCTCGTTTGCTTGCCCTGCCACTTCTTATGCTCATGGCAGTAGTATCAGTCATGGCGCAAACCCCCATACCACACACCCTTTCCGGCACTATCCGCGAAACCGAAAGCAATGAAGCCGCTATCGGCGTAAGCGTCTTTCTCACCCGCGACACCTCCGTGCAAGCACAAAGCCGTGCCATCGTGCGCGGCACACGGACCAACAAAGTCGGCTTCTTTTCTTTGCCGGATGTTCCCGAAGGGTCGTATTTCCTTGTGGTGCGCGGTGTGGGCTATGTGACGCTCGTGCGCCCTGTGCATCTTCCCGAATCGGCATCGCTCTCGCTCGTACTCTCGCGCCAGACAGCACGTCTGGGGCAAGTAACCGTCAGAGCCACAGGTGACCTCCGCGAAACCGTTCAGTCCATTTCCCGCGTGGATGTGAGCGCTGAGACGATTGCACGGCTGCCATCCTTCGGTGGGCAAAAAGATGTTTTTCGGGCATTACAACTGCTTCCGGGTGTACAGTCTACAGGTGAGCTTTCAAGCGGCTTGTATGTGCGCGGCGGCTCGACCGACCAAAACTTGACGCTCTTGGACGGAGCGCTTATCTACAATCCCTCGCATCTGGCGGGCTTTTTCAGCACCTTCACCGCCGATGCCATTCAAGATATTCGCCTTCACAAGGGCGCATTTCCTGCCGAATACGGCGGTCGGCTCTCAAGCGTGATAGACCTTACCATGAAGGAAGGCAACACCAAGCGCGTCAAGGGCAATGCAACCTTCAGCACAATTATTCTGGAAACGAATCTGGAAGGTCCTATCGTTAGCAGCAATGCGACCTTCATGCTTTCGGGGCGGAGAATGATTTTGGATTGGCTCATAGAAGCACAAAAAGCGCTCACCGATAATATTCCGGCAGACGCACCGCTTCCGCTCTATTACTTCTACGACCTCAACGCAAAACTCAGCTACAAACTCTCCGATAACGACCGCCTTTTTTTGAGCGGTTATACGGGACGCGACCAACTTGGCTTTGATGCAAGCGGCTTGACGCTTGGCTTAGGTTGGGGTAATCTGAGCGGGAATCTTCGGTGGGCGCACGTGGTTTCGCCTTCGCTCTTTACTAATTTTTCACTTATCTACACCAAGTACGACTACACCACATCGCTTTCGGCACGGCTTGGGCAGACGCGCCAAGTCTTTTCGACGCTCTCACAGATTGAGGACTGGACAGCGCGAGGCGAAGCGCAATGGAATCCTTCAGCAAATCACAGCATGAGAGCGGGGTTTGAAGCAATTCGTCATCACTTTCGTAATACGGTCGGTACACGCTTGGAACCCGCACCAATGGGGCTTTCGGGTATTAGTGAGACGGACGGCTCGGTGAGCGGCTTAGAAGCTGCTCTCTACGCACAGGATGAATGGCAAGTTGATGAACGCTTACTGCTGAATATGGGACTGCGAACATCGTGGTTTCAAGCGGGCGGGCAGGTGAATGTGGAACCGCGCCTTTCGGCAGGATATGCCTTGAGCGACGAGGTACGGCTTACTGCTTCGTTTTCATTAGTGAATCAGTACGTTCACTTGCTTTCGCGGAATGATATTTCTCTGCCAAGCGACACATGGCTCCCCGCAACGGACAATATTTTGCCCTCAAGAGCGCTTCAGTACACATTGGGAGCAGAAACACAGCTTTTGGGCGGAGAGGCTCGTTTGACGATTGAAGGCTATTACAAAACGATGCAAAACCTGTATGAATACCGCGACGGTACTATCTTGAACTCGCTGAACACTACACGCCTCAGCGAGCAGCTTACACGCGGCTCCGGCGAAAGTTATGGCGTAGAGGTACTGCTTGAGCGCAAAACGGGTGCACTCACGGGATGGCTTGGATACACGCTTTCGTGGGCAAACCGCACCTTCCCGGAGCTCAACGGCGGAAAACCATTCGCCCCGCGCTACGACCGCCGCCATAATCTTTCGCTTGCACTTACCTACGTTTTGGACGACCAGTGGGAATTTGGCGCGACGTGGACGTACATATCCGGTCAACCAATAACGCTTCCGGCAGGGCAAGCGGATATTGCTGACATCAATGCAAACACCTTGCAGCAGAGTAGCATCGGCACAACGCCTTCGCCGACGTACTACTTTACCGAGCGCAATGGCTCACGAATGACACCATTTCACAAACTCGACCTGAGCGCGACGATGCGCACCGCCATTTTTATTTTTCCGGGCGAATACTACGTCAGCATTTACAACGCTTACAACAACATGAATCCCTTTGCATGGTTTATCACCACTGAGACTAATCCCGCTTCTCCCCGCACGGTGAAGCCTGTTGTGCAGCAACTCACTATTTTTCCCATTTTGCCGACAATCGGCATGAGAATCAAGTTTTGATGCGATGAGTAGCATTGCCCAATCTTGCTTGAGGATTGCCTGCATAATTTGTATAGCATTGGCTCTCTCGTCGTGCATAACCACGCTGACCGAGCCGCTTTCACTATCATATTCAGAGAAACTGGTCATTCGGGGTGTACTGCAAGCAGGAAAACCGATTTGTGGTATTGCGATAACCAAATCCTTACCTGCTCTCAGCGACCTGAGTGATTCTGCTACGGCAATTCTGGATGCGGTGGGAACACTTTCGGTCAACGGGCGCGATTATCCGCTTCGGCTTCAGCAGGGTAGTGTAAGCGGGGCAACAACCAATTCTCTTTCGCTCTATGCCGCATACAGCGCCGATACGGTGCTTGTAGCTGCATCCGGGAGCACATACACACTGACCGTTCAGTGGCACGGCAAAACTGCACAGGCACAAACATCCGTTCCGCCTGTACCCGTGCTGCTTTCGGGGCGACTTATCCGTCAAGAATTGGTGAGCCTCACTTCTGCAACCTACATTCCAGGTACGCAACCTGTCACAACTACACAGCGCGATACGCTCCTTGCTGCTGAAGTGGACGTGCAAACGCTGCCGCGCATTGCCTATCGCACGGCATTGGACATTCGAGATGTGCAGGGTAACGCCCTCACACAAGGATACGAGGGAGGATTGGTATTCACCGCAAATGATGAAACTGTGAGCCGCACAATCGTTTCGGGATTGTTGCCTTCGCAAACTCGCATCTTTGCTCACACCATGTCGGTCGCGTACACAGCAACGGTGTACGCCTTCGACAAAGCGTACTACGACTATCAACTCACGCGCTCGCGTGGGCAGCAGGCATCCAACCTTTTTGGCGGCACAAGCGGAGAAAATGTTGTTTGGAACGTGAAGGGTGACGGCATTGGTCTCTTTATTGGCGTGGCAACAGCGCAGCGCGTGATTGTGCCATAGTGGTTTTGTGGAGGATAGAACTTTCCGCCTCATTTTCCCATTGCATACCAAGCGATTTTCCTGTATTTTCGCCCATGAAGGTACTTTGCCTCTCGTTATTTCCTTCCTCTCTTCATTCCTTATCCACTATGAAAATTCGCCGTGATAATGCCCTCGCCGTCGTTGTGGACGTGCAAGAACGCCTCTTTCCGCATATTGACGAGCACACCGAACTTGCTGTCAACATCGAAAAATTTATTATCGGGATGCAAATCCTGAATTTGCCTATTGTCGTTACCGAGCAATACGTCAAAGGGCTTGGCAGAACGCTTCCGCAGCTCCAGACAGCACTTGCGGACTACTATTCGCCAATGGAGAAAATCTCTTTTAGCTGCTGTGGCGAAAAAGAATTTACTGATTCGCTGGAAAATTTAGGGCGCAAGCAAATCCTTCTTGTTGGCATAGAATCTCATGTCTGCGTCTTGCAAACCGCACTCGACCTCCGAGAGAAAAACTACCGCCCCATCATCATCGAAGATTGCGTTTCCTCGCGCAAAGCCAACGATAAGCGCATTGCCATAGAGCGGATGCGACGTGCGGGGTGCATCATCACATCGTTGGAATCGGTCTTGTTTGAACTCTGCGTCGTGGCAGGAACCGATATGTTCAAGCAAATTTCCCAATTGGTAAAATAAAGCAAGAAAGGACGAAGGCAAAGGAATGAAGGAGGAAGCACAAAAACACATCGTGGATGCTCCCGTGCAAACACGCGAGGGCGAAGAACTTGACACCGAGCGCCTTGCAAGCTATTTACACGGACGCATACCCGGGATGACGGGCAGCGTTGAAGTTCACCAGTTCCCAAGCGGTTTCTCGAATTTGACCTATATGCTCACCGCAAGCGTTCACGGCGAACACAAGGAATATGTTCTTCGTCGCCCGCCTGTGGGTGCAAACATTAAATCTGCACACGACATGGAGCGCGAGTTCAAGGTTCTGCAAGCACTCCGTGCGCCCTACCCGAAAGTACCGCAGCCGATTGTCTATTGCGATGACTCAGCCATTCTTGGAGCGCCCTTCTACGTGATGGAGCGCGTAGAAGGTGTGATTCTCCGCAGCAAAAAGCCGGACGCGCTCGACCTTTCTGCGCCCGTGATGAAGAGCCTCTCCACGATGCTCGTGGACAATCTTGCTGAGTTGCACACCACCGACATCTCTTCGTCTGAGCTACAAGCGCTCGGCAAGCCCGAAGGCTACGTGCGCCGTCAAGTGGAAGGCTGGATAAAGCGTTATCAAAATGCGAAAACTGATGAAATTCCGGGCATGGACAAGGTTGCCGAATGGCTCCTGGCAAATATCCCCGATGTGACAAATGCTCCAACTCTCATTCACAACGACTACAAATATGATAATGTCGTTTTTGCCACAGATTTAAGCACTATTAGCGCAGTGCTGGATTGGGAAATGGCAACCATCGGCGACCCGCTTATGGATTTGGGCACAACGCTTGGCTACTGGGCTGAGGACGGCGATCCCGTTCCGCTCAAAATGTTCGGTCTCACCTCACTAGCGGGCAATCTGAATCGTGAAGAAGTCGTCGCACGGTATGCCGAACAGACGGGGCGCGATGTGTCGAACATCGTTTTTTACTATGTCTTCGGTTTGCTCAAAATTGTCGTCATTGCGCAGCAAATCTATGCTCGCTTCAAACTTGGCTTCACGAAAGACCCGCGCTTTGGCGGATTGATCTATGTCGTTCAATCAGGTGCAGACATGGCATATAAGGCACTTCAGAGCGGGAGAATCAGGAATTTTTAGATTTCTGCCTCAGCATTCTCCGCATCTCTCTAAAAACACATTCAGGTACAACCTCGTAGGGTTGTGCCTTTTTCTTTTTTACACTCCGCAGACCGTTGCGGGTTGCAGACCAAAGTGAAACTTTTTTTCGCAAATGCAGTTTAAGTATTACCCCCCAAAAATCTCCTCTGACGAACACCCCGCAAAATTATTTTGGCGCTTTTGAAACCTTCTGCGAAAGTCTTCGTATTGCATAAAAAGAGCAAAATTATTTCTTTCATTTTTATTGAATTTATACGCTATGAAAAAGAAAATTACTTACTGGTCGCTTGGTGGTTTAGTTGTTGCAGGAATTGGCTTCTTTGCTGTCAATAGTTTTTCCAAAAAAGAAGAAGCTGCCCCCGCAAATGAAATCCGTGTGAAGCGTGGCTCTATCACCGATAAGGTACTTGCCGTTGGCACGATTGAGCCGGAAAAAGAGATTCAAGTTAAATCGCAAGTCTCCGGCGTAGTGGCAAAAATTTTCCACGAAGAAGGTGATTTTGTTCATAAAGGCGATGCACTCATCGAAATCAAACCTGCCCCAACCCCCCGTGAAATATCAGATGTAGCGCAAGAAATTGACCTTGCTAAAAATGATGTCGGCATATTGGGACGTGACAAAGAGCGCTTGGAAGGGCTAAAAGCAAAAGGAATGGTCGCTACGCAAGAATACGAAAAGGCTTTGCAGTTGTATAATGCTGCCACACTTCGTCTCAAGACCGGACAAGACCGCTTGGAACTGCTCAAGTCAGGGCGCGTTTCGGCAGGCGGTAAGCAGTACGAAAGCATTGTCCGCGCCGAAATGGACGGTTATATTTTGCAAAAAGTGGTCAATGTGGGCGACCCCGTTGTAGCGCAAAGCAGTTTCCAAGCAGGTGTAACGCTGATGACACTTGCCGATATGAAAACGCTGATTTTCAAAGGAACAGTGGATGAAATCAACGTCGGGCGCGTTAAAGTCGGAATGCCGATTGTGATGAAAATAGGCGCTTTGCCAAATACGGAGATTAAAGCAACCGTATCGGAAATTGGCTTGAAAGCAGTGAAAAAGGACAATACGACGACGTTTGACATCAAAGCCGATATTTCCAAAGAATTTCTTGCACAGCTTCGCGCAGGCTATTCCGCTAATGCCGAAATTATCATTCAGAAAAAAGAAGGCATCTTGACGCTGCCGGAACGAGTGCTTGTCATGCGCGGCGATTCAAGTTTTGTGCTGCTTCCGGGCAAAACTAAGGAAGACAAACCTACCGAAAAACATATCAAAACCGGACTCAGCGATGCTATCACGATTGAGATTCTAAGCGGTATTCAAGACGGCATCGTCGTTGCGGAGCCACCCGTGAAGAAGATAGAGAACTAACATATCCATACCCCCAAACAATCTCTTTCTGTCTCAACAACACTGACCACGACTTATGTTTACTGCTATACAAGAATTTTTCTTTAACATCCGAACCCAGAAGTTGCGGGCTTTCCTGACCATGTTCGGCATTGTTTGGGGGACGGTTGCTATCGTCGTGCTGCTGGCATTTGGCGAGGGCTTCAAGAAGCAAACGGCAAAAAATATGCACGGTATGGGGGAGCAAATTGTCGTCGTCTTCGGCTCACGGACAACCAAATCCTACGCCGGATTCAATATCGGGCGACGAATCCGCCTGCATGAGGAAGATGCACGAATGTTGGAGCAGCGCATACCAGCTATTGCCGTAGCCACTTCAGAATATCAAGAAACAACGACGAATGCTGTTCATGGCGCAAACGTGATGAAACCGGGCATTACAGGCGTGGAGGTGAGTTATTCCGATATGCGCAATGTCTATGTGGAGCCGGGTGGGCGCTGGCTTAATTCGATGGATATTCAAGAGCAACGCCGCGTGGTCATTCTGGGCGACCGTGCAAAACAACTCCTCTTCGGTGCTGAAAATGCTGTCGGGAAGACGATTATGATGGGTTCGTCTCCGTTTTTAGTAATTGGCGTGATGCAGAAAAAAGTCCAAAATTCCAATTACGGCACACCCGACGAAGAACGAGCATTTATACCAATCACGACCTATCGCACGATGTTTCCCACAGCCTACGTGAATAATATGCTGTATCGGCTCAAAAATCCGTTGGATGCTGAGACAGTGAAAGCGCAGTTCTACGAGGTCATGGCATCAAAGTATCGCTTTGACCCGACCGATAAAGAAGCAGTCTTTCTCTGGGACACCTCCGAAATGGATAAATTTGTGTTCTACTTCTTTCTGGGATTAAACGTATTTCTCGGCATTGTAGGTACATTCACGCTTGCTGTGGGCGGTTTGGGTGTGGCAAATATCATGTTTGTTGTCGTTCAAGAACGCATCCGCGAAATCGGCATACGTCGGGCTGTGGGAGCGCATCGCACCACAATTTTGCTGCAATTTCTCGCCGAAGCAATTTTGGTCGTGATGGCGGGGGCATTGATTGGTTTCCTCATCGCACTTGGCATTATCAAACTACTGTCAATGCTGCCCATTCAAGATGCTGTCGGGACGCCTGATTTATCGTGGTCGGTAGCGCTCATTGCCGTTGGGTTGTTAATGGCTATCGGTGTGGCGGCGGGCTTCTTTCCTGCACGGCGGGCGGCGTATTTGGATGTGGTTGAATGTCTTAGAACGTAACGTCATCACACGGTAAAACAGTATTTTTCTTCCCTCTTCATAAGAACACCATCATGCTTCAAACGCTACTCCAAGATTTTTGGTTCAACATCAAGCAACAGCGCACCCGTGCATTCCTGACTATGAGTGCTGTGGCATGGGGAACCATGACTATTGTGCTTCTGGTCGCCTTCGGTGATGGCTTGGGGCAAGCATTGGTGCGGAATATGCGCAATGCGGGTAATCAGGTGATGATGGTTTATGGCGGTGAGACCGGCAAAGAGTACAACGGGCTTCCGAAGGCACGAGAAATAGCGCTTCAAGAAGAAGATGTAAAAGTTTTATGTGACGCTATTCCGTTTATTGCGGCGGCAAGCCCTACATATGGGCGCTCAGTCAATCTTCGGTTCGGCAAAGAGCCTAAAAATACGTTCTGTGAAGGTGTGAATCCCAGCTTTGGTTCATTGCGTTCTATGTACCCAATAGCAGGCGGGCGATTCCTGTCGGAAAAAGATGTTACGGAAAAGCGCAATACGCTGGTATTGGGTTCGGATATTGCCAAAGATGTTGTGGGCGCGGGTGTTGATGCTATTGGTAAGACGGTGTATTTGAACGATGCTCCTTTTACGGTAGTCGGGGTTTTGCAGCCGAAAAAGCAAATGGGTATGAGCAACGGACCGGATAACCGCCGCGCAATCATCCCCTACACAACGTTTAAGCAAATGTTCACCGTAAAACGTCTCCGCTCTATCGTTATACGACCCACCGACCCCGACAAACAAGAATTAGTCAAATCTCTCGTCTATCGCACTCTGGGGCGCAAGTATCACTTTCACGATGACGACGCACGTGCACTGTGGGTATGGGATTTTGTGGAAGGCGAAAAGCAAATGAACATTATGTCGCTGGGAATACAGCTTTTTCTGGGGCTAATTGGCTTAATGACGCTGATTGTGGCAGGTGTGGGTATTGCAAACATCATGTATATTGCTGTCAAGGAGCGCACGAAAGAAATTGGTGTTCGCAAAGCGCTTGGTGCTCGGCGTTTCCATATCATCGGGCAGTTCGTATCGGAAGCAATCTTGCTGTCGCTCACTGGTGGTATATTTGGCGTGGCAATGTCATGGGGACTAGTTCGTTTAGCATGGATGGTTCCTGCCGGCGATTCGGTTGTTGATCCGATTTCGCTCTTGGCACGCCCCGTGATTCAGGTATGGCTTATGGCATTTGTTACCTTTGTGCTGTCGCTTATCGGGCTGCTGGCAGGTTATTTCCCTGCGCGAAAAGCAGCAGTAGTGGAAGCAGCGGAATCGCTGAGATATGAGTAATCAACGCCCGTACGAGTAAAACGAAAATAAATAACGAAGCAAACGATATAGCGTTTCCCAAGCTGCTTGAGAAACGCTATATTGCTATATGGTAAGCAATCTTCTCTAAAATGAAGAGACTGCTATCGTGTAGCAAAAACATTTGCAGTTCTATGGTGATATTTATGACAGAATCACATCCTCTGCATCACGGCAAGAAAAGGCGAGGGAGTAGTAAAATCCTACTACTTCAGCAAAATTTTTTGCCGACCGTATTTATCACATTTTTTGTTTGCTTTGCCATACACACAAGCGCCCAAACGCGGATTGCTTCTCTCCAGCAGCCTTCCACGATTGCAACGGTCTTGGCATTTCTTTCGCTTGAACCCCTTCAACAATCATCTTCATTTCGGCAAACGCTTCCTGAGAGCAATATTTTCGTTATCCCATTTCGGACAATGGGCAAGCTCATGGTTGTCGAAGCAAAAGTCAATGGAGTGAAGGGATACTTTATCGTGGACAGCGGTGCGCCATTTTTAGTGCTTAATTCCAAATACTTTCCGCACCTCGGCACTCCCCTCCGTTTTGTTAAAGTCTCAGGCGTAACGGGTGATGTGGGCGAGGTTCTGACAGCGACAGTTAGTTCCTTTGAATGGGGTGGTATTAGGGCAAACTCACTGAATTGCCACGTTGTAGATTTACGTCATTTGGAACGTCGCCCAACCGATAGTATTTTTGGACTGATTGGATTCGAGGTATTTCAGAATCTGGAGATGCTGATGGATTATGATGAGAACAGAATTGTCCTGTATAAATTGGACGGCGAGAATAATCGAATTGAATACGATGCAGATTATCAAGTGCCGGAGTACATTGTTCCTTTCACCTACAAAGGACACGTGCCGATTGTCGAAGCTACCGTAGCTCATCAGCCCTTGCGCTTCGGCATTGACACGGGTGCAGAATTTAACCTTTTGTCCAATACGCTTGACTCTACTATATTGAAAACCTTCATACGCGAGAAAAAGATTCCACTGCGTGGCTCTGGGAAATCCATTCTGGAGACATGGCTTGGGCGCATTGAAGATATGAGGCTTGGCAAAGCATCGTATCTTAATCAGCCAACATTGCTTACCGATATTCGAGAAACCAACGAAACTTTCGATGTAAAACTTGATGGCTTGCTGGGGCAACCATTTTTGCGGTATCGGCGTACCGTCATTAACTTCCGAAAAAAAGAACTTCATTTATGGGATTTTTCGTATTGAAACGCTTTCGTCGCAATTCCCGTATGCTTTTCGGGCATCGCTACGCCATGAGGATTTGGCTGGGCGCGGTCTTTGTTTGTCTGTTTTTTGGGGTGGTGCTTCCGAATAACCCGCCGCTAGAATCGGAACAATATACATTTCGCTTGTCAGGGTATCTTAATGCCCGCGCAGTCTATCTGGCTGGAGCGTTTAATAATTGGAACGAACGCTCAACCCCAATGCTACGCAAGGGAAACGAATGGACGGTATCGCTTCCCCTCAAGCCCGGCAGCTATTCCTACAAATTTATTGTGGATGGTGTGTGGAGGCTTGACCCTGCGAATACGGAAACTGTGGAAGACGGAATGGGGCATACAAACTCGTTTCTGGTCATTCCAAGTGTGAGCGGCGCGACTCAATTTACCGTAAAGGGATATTCAAACGCGAAAAAGATAGCTGTCGCCGGTACGTTCAACGGATGGAATCCTGAACGGCACTATTTCGCACGGGAGCAAGGCGCGTCCGATAAAGCCTGGATATGCCGTTTGAATATTCATCCCGGATACTACGAATATCGTTTTGTAGTAGATGGGAAATGGATGATTGATTCGCTCAATCCTGTCACTTCACACAATGAATTTGGTGAGAACAACTCAGTCCTTCTGCTTCCAAGCAAAGAAGGTAATGTTGAATTTTCGCTTAAAGGGTACAACAAAGCCAAAACCGTTGCACTTGCTGGCACGTTCAATGACTGGAGTCAGCGCCGTCATCTCTTTTTCCGGCAGGGAGACAAGTGGATATGCCGTGTTCACTTGCCGATGGGAGTGTACAGATATAAATTTGTGGTGGATGGAGAATGGATACTCGACCCCAGTAACAAGCAGATTGAAGAGAATGAATTCAATACGGGTAATAATGTGCTGACAGTGAAGTAAGAGTTTGGCATTGTCTATGCAGAAATAAATCCCTAGATTGCTATTTATTTCTCAACAGCTTTATCCCACACACGCACGACACAATGAAGGTTCAACGATTTGTACTTGCTCTTATCATCATTATAGGAAGCGCTTTTTTTCACTATCATCAGCCTCGCATTGCTGCCCAAGAACATTCCACCTCGCTGCAAAACTCATCTTCTGTTTCGGTTCCAGTTCGTACACTACAAGATTACGAACGGCTTTTCCTCAAAAACAATCTCTTGCTTTTAGCGGAACACTTCTCCATAGAAGCCGCCGATGCACGCACTCTCCAAGCCTCACTCTGGGATAATCCCATGCTTTCGGCGGAGTTCAATGCTCTGAATCCGCAAAACAACCGCACTTTTGACGTTGGCGAAGAGGGGCAAAAAGCCTTTGCCATCCAGCAGCTAATCTACCTCGGCGGCAGAAAAAACAATGAAATTGAGCTTGCTAAAACGAATGCAAGTATAGCACGACTACAGTTTCAAGACCTTCTTCGCAATTTGAAATATCAACTCCGTATCGGATATTTTGACCTTTATTATGACCAAATTGCGCTGGGCAGTGTTACCAAACAGCTCAGTCAACTCGACACGCTTATCACCGCCTATACAGAACAAGCCGCAAAAGGAAATCTACCTTACAAAGACCTCGTACGACTTCAATCGCTGTATCTGACCTTGCAAAACAACCGCACCACCATCAATGCCAGTATCATTGAAGCGCAGAAGAAACTCAAAATGCTGCTCGCAACCACCATGGATATTGCAGTGGAGCCAATTGCCGCAGAAATGGATGCATATCAAAAACCGCTTCGCTTTGGTGTTGATTCCTTGCAAACACTCGCGTTGCTTAACCGTCCTGACGTTGCCTTAATCGCAGCATCGGTGCGGGCTGCCGAAACGAATCTTTCTTTACAACAATCCGTGATTGTACCGGATGTAACCGTGGGTGCAAACTACGACCAGCGCGGCGGAGCATTCCTGAATCAGGTAAACATCACACTTGGCATTACTCTGCCCGTTTGGAACAGAAATCAAGGAAATATCGGCATTGCCGAGGCAGAATTGGCGAGAATAAAAGTATTAAACTCAGGACAAACGCTTGAAGTTCGTAATCAAATTGCATGGGCGTATCAAAAGTATCAGGAGGCATTGCGGAACATCCGTAGTATTCGCCCCAACACAGAGCAAAATTTTGAAGCCGTCTATAATGGAATGCTGGATAATTTTCAGAGGCGTAATGTAACGATGCTTGAGTTTACGGACTTCATCGAAAGCTATACCAGCAGTATTGTACAGATAGCCGAAATCCGTAAAAACCTTGCCGAAGCCTGCGAAGAACTGAATCTGGCGACTGCATTGACAATTTTCTAACAACTCATTTTCCTCCCACATAGCAAAAAGCTCCTTATCCTTTTTTTCTTACAATCGTGATGAACACTTTACAACTGACAAATTCCCGCAGTACGCTTATTATTCTCGCAGTTGCGCTCTTGACGACAGCGATGAGTTGCACGAGCAAAAACCAAGAGCACGATGCAAAAGAACACTTTGTTCTGACCGACACGATGCTCGGTGCAATGGACACCACAACCGTTCGCAATGATTCGCTGCGCAGTGAATTCAAGTTCTACGGTAAAATTGCGGTTGATAATAATAAACTCATTGAGGTTTTCCCGATTGTCGGTGGTAACGTTCAGCGTGTATATGCTGCACTCGGCGATTATGTGAAAAAGGGACAGATACTGGCAACTATTCGCAGCACGGAAGTAGCGGGATTTGAAAAAGACTTCAAAGACGCACAAAATGACGTAGTGGTGGCAAGCAATAACCTCCGTGTGGCGCAGGAACTCTATGTCGGCAAACTGAGTGCAGAAAAAGACGTTCTGGAAGCAAAGAGCCAGTTAGAAAAAGCCGAATCTCAGCTCAATCGTATTAAAGAAACGTACAACATCTACAACATGAAGCAGGGGGCAATTTACCAAATAGTCGCACCGATGAACGGCTTTGTCATTGAGAAAAAAATCAACCAAGATATGCAGCTTCGGAGCGACCGCAGCGACAACGTGTTTGATATTGCCGAGATTGGCGAGGTATCGGCGATTGCGAATGTGAACGAAAGCGATATTGCCCAAATTGGGCTTGGAATGGATGCTTCGGTGGTAGTATTGAGCTATCCCGATAAAATCTATCGCGGCAAAGTGGATAAAATCTACACGATTATTGACCCTACAACCAAAGCCATGAAAGTCGGCATCAAACTGAAGAATACGGACTTCCTGCTCAAACCGGAGATGCGAGCAACCATCCGCATCACGCACACTGACCGCGAGCAAATGCTTACTATTCCAAGCAAAGCCGTCATTTTCGACAAAAGTAAATACTTCGTGATGGTCTTCAAAGACCGGGAGCACATCGAAACGCGACAAGTAGAAATTTTCCGACAAGTAGGCGACATCACGTACATCCGTACAGGTGTACAAGCAGGCGAACAAATTATCACCAAAGGGCAACTGCTTATTTATGATGCGCTCAATGACTAATCACACCGCCTCTTCCTTTGCAGCATTGTTGACTGTATTGCTTTACGCACCGCTTACAAAGACATATCAATCATGACAAAATTCATTCGCAATATCATCGCTTTTTCACTCAAGAACCGCGCCTTTACATTCTTTTGGGTGGGAGTATTGGTCGTGGCGGGCATTATTGCTTTCCGCACAATGCCTATTGAGGCATTTCCCGATGTTACCAATACACAAATTATCATCGTCACGGAATGGAACGGGCGGAGTGCTGAGGAAATCGAACGCTTTGTCACAACGCCCATAGAAATCGCTCTCAATCCGGTACAGCGAAAAACTAGTGTCCGTAGTATCACAATGTTCGGTTTGTCCGTCATAAAGGTCATTTTTGAGGATGATGTAGAAGATTTTTTCGCACGCCAGCAAGTGAATAATCAACTACAGAGTATTTCGCTACCCGATGGCGTAGAGCCTGATGTGCAGCCACCCTACGGGCCAACGGGCGAGATTTTTCGTTATGTGCTGCAAAGTCCCTCGCGTGATACGCGCGAACTTTTAACGATTCAAAACTGGGTCATTGACCGCCGCCTCCGTTCTGTGCCTGGTGTGGCAGATGTGGTTGCATTCGGTGGGCAGGAAAAAGTGTACGAAATCAGTGTTGACCCGGGTTTGCTCTCCAAATATGATATTACGCCTTTAGAAGTCTTCCGTGCCATTAGCGCAAGCAACCTCAATGTTGGCGGCGATGTCATTGAAAAGAACGGTCAAGCGTATGTGGTGCGAGGCATTGGATTGTTGCAATCAATTTCAGACATTGAAAATATCATTGTTGATGAATTTGGTGGTAATCCTGTTTTGGTCAAAAATCTTGCTCATGTACGCGAAAGCTCACTCCCACGTGTGGGGCAAGTGGGTTTGAACGGCAGCGACGATGTTGTGGAAGGCATCGTGGTAATGCGCAAAAACGAGAACCCAAAAGAAGTATTGACGCGGGTAAAAGCAAAGATTGAGGAACTCAATAACGGAATCCTCCCTTCCGATGTGAAGATGGAGACCTTCTACGACCGCGATAATTTGATGAATTTTACGACGACAACTGTTATGCACAACCTTGTGGAAGGTATCGTGCTCGTAACAGTAGTCGTCTTTTTGTTTATGGCGGATTGGCGTACAACGCTGATTGTTTCTATCATCATTCCGCTTTCGCTTCTTTTTGCCTTTTTGTGTTTGAAGCTCAAAGGCATGAGCGCCAATCTGCTCTCGCTAGGAGCGGTGGATTTCGGTATCATCATAGACGGGGCGGTGGTAATGGTCGAAGGACTCTTCGTCTCACTTGACCACGTAGCGCATAAGCGAGGAATGGAGCGGTTCAATCTGCTCGCAAAGGGCGGGCTTATCAAGCAAACCGGGACACAAATGGGCAAAGCAATATTCTTTGCCAAACTCATCATTATTACTGCTCTTTTGCCCATTTTTTCGTTTGAAAAAGTGGAAGGAAAAATGTTCTCGCCCTTAGCATACACGCTTGGTTTTGCGCTCTTAGGTGCGCTGCTTTTTACGCTGACGCTTGTGCCGGTACTGTCGAATATCTTGCTCAATAAAAATGTCCGAGAGAAGCACAATCCCTTTGTCAATTTCTGGAACCGCGTCGTCGAGCGTGGGTTCTTGCTCACTTTTCATCACAAAAGAAAGACTTTAGTTGCCTCTCTCGTTTTGCTTGTCCTGACCTTCTTTTCAGCAACGTTTTTAGGAACAGAATTTTTGCCCCAACTGAATGAAGGTGCGCTCTGGGTAGAAGCAAAATTGCCAATGAGCAGCAGCCTGAACGAAACGGTAAAAATGGTCACAACGCTCCGTAAAGAATTACAGTCCTTTGAGGAAGTCAACGGTGTACTCTCGCAGACCGGGCGAAGCAATGACGGCACAGACCCCAGCGGCTTTTATTACGTGCAAATGCAAGTGAATCTGAAGCAAAAAAGTGAGTGGAAACGCAATATCACCATGGATGGCTTGGTGGAAGAAATGGACAACAAGCTGAAGAAATATCAAGGTATTGTCTATAACTATTCGCAACCGATTATTGACAATGTTGCCGAATCAGTTGCCGGTATCAATGCCTCTAATGCGGTCAAAATCTACGGCGATGACCTAGATAGATTGGACGAGCTTGCTAACGAGGTTATTAAAAATATTAATAACGTCGAAGGTATCAAAGACGTGGGGATTTTGAGGAATGTGGGGCAGCCGGAAATAAGCGTCGTATTAGACAAAGAACGCATGGCTGTTTACGGCGTAACGATTGCCGATGCGGAAGCAGTGCTGGAAATGGCATTCGGTGGTAAAACGGCAACACAGAAATACGAAGGCGAGCGAAAATTCGACGTGCGCATCCGCTACGAGCAGGATTATCGCAAGGACGAGCAAGATATTACCAATTTGAAGGTGCCCACCATTAATGGGACGAAAATCCCGATGAAAGAAATTTGCACCATCAAGAAAATTACGGGACCTGCGTTTATTTACCGTGACAATACAAAGCGATTTATCGGCGTGAAGTTCTCCGTGCGCGGGCGCGATTTGGGGAGTACAATTGCCGAAGCACAAGCAAACGTCAAGCAGCGCGTTCGTTTGCCCAAGGGCTACAGTATCGGCTGGACGGGTGAATTCGAGAACCAAGTCCGCGCCACAAAACGTTTGGGCGAAGTTGTGCCGGTAAGCCTCGTAGCGATTTTCTTGCTTCTTTTTATCATGTTCGGCAATATGAAGGATTCTCTTTTGGTGCTAGCAAATGTGCCGTTTGCACTCATTGGCGGCATTATCGCATTACATCTGACAGGCATCAACTTTGGTATTTCGGCAGGTGTAGGTTTTATAGCGCTATTTGGGATTTGTATTCAAAATGGAGTCATTCTCATCACGGAATTTCACAACAACATCAAAGCCATGCTCCCGCTTGATGAAGCAATTCTCGCCGCTATTCGAGTGCGAACGCGCCCAGTGGTGATGACTGCGCTCATGGCATCTATTGGACTTCTTCCGGCAGCCATTTCGACAGGTATCGGCTCAGAATCGCAAAAGCCGTTAGCGGTTGTGATTATTGGCGGCTTGGTGACGGCAACAGTCTTGACGCTTTTGGTGTTTCCGATTATTTTTTGGATATTCCACCGTCCGCAGAAGCACCATCTCGGAGAAGATTTAGCAGAACAGCCATAACCTCTCACGTAAGATTCTGAGCAGAATAGAATCTTGCCCAATCCCAAGGAGATACCTGATGTATCCTATTCTCATCAATATGCTCAAAAAATCGGAGCACACACCAAAAACCATCTCGCAGTATCAGAAGGCAAAAAACTTCCACCAACGAAGAAAGGTCTTTCGGAATATTATTCAGGACACAATCTTTATGGCATTAGGGATATTGGCTGCCGGATTCGGACTGAAGGGATTTTTATTGCCGAACAACTTTATTGACGGCGGCGTAACGGGTATTTCCTTGCTTATTGCTGAGGTGAGCGCATTAACGCTGCCGCCGCTCCTTATTATCATCAATGCGCCGTTTATTATTCTGGGATATTTTCAGATGGGCAAAGCATTTGCCTTCAAGAGTGCATTGGCTATATGCGGTCTAGCACTTGCTGTGTCTGTTTTTCCCTATCCAATTATTACTCACGACAAACTGCTCATAGCCGCTTTCGGTGGCTTTTTTTTAGGTCTTGGTATCGGTTTTGCAATGCGTGGCGGGGCAGTGCTCGACGGCACGGAAATACTGGCAATTTATCTGACACGCCAAAGTAGTCTGAGCGTAGGCGATGTGATTCTGGGGTTTAATATCGTCATTTTCTCTGTGGCAGCGTATTTACTTAGCATTGAAACCGCGCTTTATGCGATTCTGACCTATTTTACGGCATCAAAGGCACTTGATTTTATCTTGGAAGGCATTGAAGAATATACGGGCGTAACGATTATCTCGCACCGCAGCGAAGAAGTTCGGCAGATGATTATTCACACGCTTCGGCGCGGCGTCACGATTTATTCCGGCAAAAGTGGCTTCGGTAAACGCGGCGAAGGTCATGCGGAAATTGACATTATTTACACCGTTGTTACACGTCTTGAGGTATCGCGTCTCCAACAGGAAATTGAGGTGATTGACCCCCTTGCCTTTGTCGTTATGTCGAGCATCAAAGATACGAAGGGCGGCATGATAAAGAAGCGAGCACACAAGCTCCTCCACTAAGCCCTGTCGTTCAGTTCATAAACGCAACAACAGAGCCAATTTCCATACTCGCTATGCAGCAACAATCCTCACAAAATAGACTTCCCCATCGGATTCTCTCCACAATGAAGTATCCGTTTGAGCTGTTCATCCATGCCGAAACTTCAAGCGGGTTACTTTTGCTATTCTGCGGCATAATTGCTCTTGCGTGTGCAAATTCTCCACTCAATGAAGCGTACAGGCATCTTTGGGAAACACCCTTCAGTATCGGTTTCGGCAATACGATAATGGCAAAACCTCTTCACCACTGGATAAATGACGGTCTGATGGTGATTTTTTTCTTTGTGGTCGGGCTGGAAATCAAACGTGAATTGCTCGTCGGTGAGCTTTCGACGGCAAAGAAGGCTGCTTTGCCCGTTATCGCGGCACTGGGCGGAATGGTTGTGCCCGCACTGATATTTGCAGCATTTAACGGCGGAACGGTTTCCGAGCGCGGCTGGGGAATACCAATGGCAACAGATATTGCTTTTGCGCTTGGCGTGGTAGCGCTTATGGGCAAGCGAGTTCCTTTTGTGCTGAAGGTTTTTCTGGCAGCGCTGGCGATTGCGGATGATTTGGGGGCGGTTTTGGTGATTGCCATTTTTTACACGGCTGATATTCACACCATGATGCTCCTTGCAGCGGCAGGCGCATTTGCACTCGCACTTCTGGGAAATGTACTAGGAGTTCGGAGTGTCCTCTTTTACTTGCTTGTAGGATTACTCCTTTGGTTCTTTGTGCTAGAATCCGGGATTCATGCCACGATAGCAGGTGTGCTTCTTGCAATAGCAATACCCGCCAAACAGCGTATCAATGCTGATGAATTCACGGACAAAGCACGGGCATTTATCAACGAATTTACACGCCAGACACACGAAAGCAAAAGTGTCCTTGCGAACCAGCAAGCACAAAGTGCTGTTCGTGATTTGGAGATTTCCTGCGAACACGTACAAACACCACTATCGCGTTTTGAAAACAATCTCCACCTTTGGGTCGCTTTTCTCATCATGCCGATTTTTGCTCTGGCAAATGCGGGTGTGACGCTGCAAGGAAATCTTGGTGAAATGCTTATGCGCCCAACCACGATGGGCGTTTGGCTTGGCTTAGTTGTTGGGAAGCCCGTTGGGATAACACTTTTCTGCTGGGTTGCTTGCCGATTGAAGTTAGCTCAACTGCCTGAAGGGGTGGGTTGGTTCGATATTCTTGCTATTGGCGCAGTGGCGGGCATTGGCTTCACAATGTCCTTATTCGTGCAAGGGTTAGCATTTTCGGATGCGACACATGCAATGGAAGCAAAGGTAGGAATTTTTGCCGCATCGTTTCTGGCGGGCACTCTGGGATTTCTTCTCTTTCGTCTTCGGCGCGGCAGGAAAGTGGCACGTTCATCGTAATTGCCGACTGTGTGCTGCCCCTTAGCGCATCACCAACTTATACCCCGATCCATGCACGTTCATTATTTCCACAGTGGGATCGAGTTTAAGATATTTTCTGAGCTTGGTGATGAACACGTCCATACTGCGTCCATTGAAATAGGAATCGTCACCCCATATTGTTTTGAGCGCTACTTCCCGCTTCATCACGTGGTTCGCATGGAGACAGAGCAAACGCAAAAGTTCGGCTTCCTTGCTCGTTAGCTGTGTATTTGCCTCCGGGTGGCGTAAAAACTGATTGGGATAACTAAAAGTATAATCGCCGATAGGGAAATTATCAGGGAGATTTTGCTCGGAAGTAGCGGGAGAAGTCTTTGCACGTCGCAAAATAGCCTGTACACGCAGCATCAGTTCTTCAATGCTAAAGGGCTTGGTGATATAATCGTCAGCACCGATATTAAAGCCCTCTATTTTGTCGGTCTGCATAGATTTTGCCGTTACAAAGACGATAGGCACGTGCTCATTATTGGCACGGATAGAGCGGGCAAGCGAGAAGCCGTCTTGCTTCGGCATCATCACATCAATTATACACAAATCAAACGTGCCCTTTTGAAAAGCAGTCCAGCCCGCATCCCCATCACGACTCAACTCAACGGTGTAGCCTTTAATGGATAAATATTCCTGCAAGACTCCACCCAAATTTGTGTCGTCTTCCACAAGCAAGATTTTATGCTGTTCCATAACTAAAGCCTTCGTTTGAATATGTAGAAATTACCTTCTTCAAGCGCTGTACGCAAAATGGACGCTTTGGTTACAGAACGTATGCCTCACCAATTACGCCACGCTGCTTACGCCACAAATCCCGATTTTGAAAGCGGCATCACCACCTCAAATGTACTGCCTTTACCTTGCTCGCTTTTCACCGATACCGTGCCACCATGCGCTTCCACAATGGTTTTGACGTAATTCAGTCCTAAGCCAAATCCTTTCACATCATGCCTGTTACCGGTTGGAACGCGATAGAATTTCTCAAAAATCTGTTTCTGCGCTTCTCGTGTCATGCCGATACCGTTGTCTTGTATTGTTACCGCAAGTCCGTGTGCGTTGTTGCGAGTAGAAACGACAATGTGGGGCGCATCTGGTGTGTATTTATTCGCATTGTCCAGTAAGTTGACGATGACGTTTCTGAAATGCGCCTCGTCCGCTTGCAGAATGGGCGTGTGTGCCTCTAAGCGCAATTCGATACGACCTTGCTTTTGCTCTAACTGTAGCGCCAATGATTCAGCGACTGTCTCAATAAGTTGGTGGACGTTGGTGGGAACAAGTTTGAGATTAAGCTCACCTCTGTCCATTTGTGCGGCTTGCAGAACTTTTTCAACGTGACCGGCAAGGCGTTTATTTTCGTCATGGATGATATTCACAAAGCGCTCCACACGGACACTTTCGCTCCGCACGTGATTGTCTTTCAGCGCCTCGCTTGCAATGGAAATAGTCGCAATCGGCGTTTTGAGTTCGTGCGTCATGTTGTTGATAAAGTCCGTTTTCATGTCCGAGAGTTTCTTTTGCTTCATAAGCGCAAGCAGAGTGAAGCCAAAGCAGCCCATAATTAGCATCAAGAAGAGCGCCGATGAACCCAGCACCGGAGCGATACCTGCAAGTGTCAGCCCTTGCTGTTGGTCAGGAAAATGGATAGTCAGATAGTCTTTTTCGTCGCCAGCCAAAATGTCATTGGGAAAAAGCTGTACTCGAAATTCGGAAGTACGCAATGCTGTTGAGGCATGAACCGTTAAGCGCTCAGGGTTGCTCGCGGTGGAAGCACGTACTATCAGCATAGAATCTTGCTTTTTAACTGTGCGCCGTGCAGAAGCGGACACCTCTGCGCCGTGCAGAATACCATATTCATACCGAGTGTTTACGCCATTGCCACGCAACTCAGCTGCAAGCAACGCCTCCAAATCGGCGAGCGGAATTCGCTCTAATGCAGAGCGCTTTCGAGTACCCATGTTTTCAAGAATATCACCAATAAGATCTATTTTATCAATAATCTTGCTAATCGTGTCACGAGCTTGACCACTAGGTTCGGTAGAATTTTGTGTGTGGACTTCTTTTTGCTTGTTTGCCGCAACACTCTGCTCGGCGCTATGTGGCTGCGGTGCGGAGTGTTTTTTTGCTGTTGTTGGTGATTTTGGCGCAGCCTCTACGGAAGAAGTAGGTGCGGAAGGTTGTTCGGGTGGGAGAGGCGGATTCATGAGGCTGCCGAATGGCATCATACGCATTTCAAAACCAAATGAAGCCATATCCTGCCACGTCTGGCGAACTGCCATATTAAAGAGCGAATCTAAATCGCGCGTGTTCACGCCCTGCATACGGCGCAAACGCTCAATTTGTTGTTGCGTTTTAGCAAGTTCTCGTTGAAAATGGGCACTGAGTTGCTTTTCATTAAGCCTTAGCATTTCGCGTTGAGCGTCTCGTTGAGCCTCTCGCTGCGCGTCGCGTTTGCTCGTTACTTCACTGCGCTCAGTACCGCCGCTGCTTGGGTTTTCTACGCCCCGCTCCGCAGCCCGTATCTTATCTTCAAGTGTTTTTGAACCCGAAACCGAATATGCCCCTGTTGCTCCCGACGCGCGGCGAAAACGCTGAAGAATTGAATCTCGCTTGTAGGCTTTTCCGTTAGGAATAACGAACCGAAAGGATTGTCCGTCGCCTGTCGGAATCGTGACCACAAGACCTTGCGGCGGAGCAGGTATCTGGGGAGGCATTTGGTTCTGGACATTGGGCGTGGGCTGAGGGCGCATAGCATCGGCGCGTTCATTGCGAGGACGCGCACCAAATGAGCGCTCACGCGATGAAGAGCCTTCGCGCGAGGAGTTAAAGGAGATGTTGCCGCCATCAACACGCACCTCGAAGTTATTACTGCCGTCCTGCATACTCAAAAAGGGGGTATTGTTGTTTTTGGGTGCAACTCTTTTCTCCGGCTCGGGCATTGTTTTATTCGGTGTCGTTTTGTTTAACGCTACTGTTGCTGAATCCACAATGACTTTTTGTACCGATGGTTTCATTTTTCGCGCAAGAGGAGCTAATGTTTCTGTACGCGCTAGTACCGAAGGAGTTGTTGGCAATGTATCTGCTTTTGCAATTTGTAAAGGCTCGGTTTTACGGATTGCGGGTATTGCTCGGCGCATTTTTGCCGCTTCGGCTGTTTTACGAACATCATTGAGGCTCTGCATAATAAGCGCTTTGGTCTCCTTGATTTCGAGTTGACGTGCGACATTGTTAAGCGCACGGTGGACGTGCTCTTTGAAAAGACTTTGCTCTAGCGCCGATGCCCGCGCAAGCCAATATACTTGCACAATGATGATACCCAACAACCCAATGAGCATCAGTGCGAGAATTGTCCAGATGGTTCGCTTTTTCATAATTCAAAGAAAACAGAATGAGCACAAATGGTGAACACTGCAAATCTACAACACAAGCATCAGAACACAAGCAATCATGCGGGTTTTTAACATTTTTTAACGACTTGCTCTACCCAAACGACCACGAAATAAAGCACGGCGATACAGCACCCACGCCATGCCACCATACACCATAAGCCACAGAATCATAGACAATGCGGTATAAAAAAAACTCACCGTTGCAGAAGCGTGTGGCAATGAGCCGTTTGGTGTGCGCACAACAGGATTAAGAGCGATGGTGATGTTCGGCGAAATGACTTCAATACGGATGTAGGTATCATCAGCACGAAAGCGGTATCCGGCGGTATTTTGCCCCGCTACGACTTTGCGAATCACGCCCGACTGCCCCACAAAACGCATCAGAACAACGTTTGAGTCCATCATTACCGTCAGTGAATCGCCCTGAATCGTAAGGCGTTGGAGGCGGCAATCGTTCAGCGCATTCAAGCAGCTATCCCGCAAACGCCCCTCGCCCAGCCCGCGCCATCGCTCTCTGAGAAGGCTGTTCAGCTTGACGGCATAACAACGACCATCTTGCAATGCTCTTACAACGCTGTCTTTCTGTGGTGAAGCGGCATAGAGCATCGTCCAACACGCGCCATTTTCGCCAATGGCATTCACATCGTGGGAATCATCCGCCCCCATTGCCCAGGGTGTGCGACCTGCAGACCACGCAGAATCGAAAAGTTCCAACGATTCGCGGAAATGATTGAATACTTCCATACCGTCATAATCGGTCAGAAAGCGCATAGATTCGAGCGAGTATGCACTCTGCCAAATTGGGTGCGCCAGTATAACCACAGGCGTAACCTCTTTCAATCGCTTGAGATTATGCTGTTTCTGGGGCATCCAGTGTCCAAATACATAATCTGCCCAAACGACATTGTGCGCACCAACGCAGATTTGATGAGCCTTGCGGACATTATACCCGTGCTCGTAGGAAGAAATATAGTTCGTGGCAAAGTCCGGCAACGTATCCATGCGGTGATAGTTCGACACTGCCGCAACGTCGTATCCAAGCCGTTTATATGATGTACTAAGCGCCAAAAGTGATGAATTGCCGTGCGATAAACCACTCCATGCCACCGAGTGGGCATGAAAGTTTGCTTTCAGCCACCGCCCTCTGACCAAACTATCGTTTACCGATGAATATGGGTTAAAGAGCATAGTACCTGAATGAGGCGTGATGTCAGGAGAGTCATAGACAGGACAGAGCGCGTAGGGAGTGCTTGCCAGAACGATTGCGACACAGACAACGCTACCAAGAATTTTGAGTGGAAGAATAACGACATACCGCACAAAGCGCATTAATACTGTGCTGTTCATTGCCGATTCTCCCAATAGCGTTTAGCTTCGTCGAGAAACAATCGCGTGTCGCGTGCAGCCATGCGAAACATCAATACATTATCGGCAGCAAGTAATTTCCTTGCTGATTCACTTGTGGCAAGCAGCATCATTGCCGTCAAGTGTGCTTTGCAGGAAAGCGCGTCGTCATGCGCCACACGGGTGATGATGACGAGAGAATCAATCGTTACCGAATCACGCTTTTGCGCTTTGGTAAATGCCGCAATGAGGGTACTTGCTTGGTCAAGAGCTTGGGTAGTTTTGGAACAGGCAGTGGTGTCAGCGGTTGCGGCAAGTACCGTTTCTGCTGAACACCACAATACGAATATGAGGGTAAGAAGGTAGAATCGCATTTTGTTCTCGTGAAAATCCCTGTTCATCAGGGTTTGAAGATTGCGTTGTAGTTCTCCAACCTTACATCCCACCAGCATCCACATCCCGAATAAATTTCACCACACCCGTCATAAACACTTGCTGGTCGTCCCACATGGCAAGGTGACTCCCATTCGGACAATAGAGATACCGCCCTTTTTGCACCATTTTGCTTTGTTCTTCCATTGCTTTGGGGTTCATCGTGTCATATTTTGCGCCAATCATCAGCGTCGGCACGGTAATTTCTTTCAAACGATTTTTTATATCCCACTCTGCCAAGCGACCGCTCACGCCAAACTCACTGGGACCTTGCATAAGCGTATAGACCTCATTATTGACGTGCTTGAGTGCGCGATTTAAGCCGTCGGGCCAGTCCTGCAAGCGGCATAGATGCTCATGGTAAAAGTTCGGTAGCAGAAGCTCCATGTATCGCGGATTCGCAAAATCTTTCTTTGCTTCGAGTGCGCGGATTTCTGCCAGTACTTCAGGCTTCATCTGCTTTGCCAGCACCTCTTCGGCGTATTTTCCATATTCGGGCGCACTTGCCATCATGTTTGCAACCAAAAGCCCTTTGAGGTTTTGCTGATATTTGAGCGCATATTCCATTGCCAAAATTCCGCCCCAAGAATTTCCAAGAACGTAAAAATTGCTCTTGTCTGCGCCGATGGCTTTGCGCACCTGCTCGACTTCTTCCACAAAGCGCTCGGTTGTCCAAAGGCTGCTGTCTTTGGGTTGGTCGCTGTAATATGAACCCAACTGATCGTATTCGTAAAATTCAAACCCTTCGCGTTGAAAAAAAGTCTCGAAACACTCTGTGTATTCATGCGTCATCGCCGGACCGCCGTGCAGAAGCAGAACTTTGATTTTCGGGTTTGTACCAAAGCGTTTTGTCCAGACCTTAAACTCTCCGATAGGCGTTTTGATAGGAATCATGCGCACTCCGCCGGACTCGACTGAATCACGATACTGAAAATACTCGGCAACGGCGAGAGAAGATGAAGCCGATTTTGTACCCTCTGTTGCGGGTTTTTGTGAGCAAGACAACGTGCAGCACAAGGCTAGAAGGGCAATAGCAAAGAAATAGCGCATGGTGTTTTCTCGAAAATATGGTGATAAAGAAAGCGGCTTCAAGGTGAGATAGTCCTAAAAGCCGCTTGAATTCTTCATTTCAAAACAGTGTACTTCAAAAAAATTTATTCCATTCCCGGCTTGGTCATCGCAGCCGGATTGATAGCAGAATCAAATTTCTCGCCGGTAATCAAGCCAAGTTCGATGCCTGCATCGCGGAGCGTACCGCCCGTTTTGTGAGCGTGTTTAGCGATTTTTGCGGCGTTGTCGTAGCCGATATGCGGGTTGAGTGCCGTTACAAGCATGAGCGAATTTTTCATATAATAGTCAATTTTCTCGCGGTTCGGCTCAATGCCTTCTGCGCAATGCTCCTCGAACATAATGCACGTATCGGAAAGCAGGCGCACACTTTGGTTGAAGTTGTAGATAATAAGCGGCTTGAAGACATTGAGTTCAAAATTACCCGATGCGCCGCCGATGTTAATTGCCACATCGTTACCCATCACCTGAGCCGCCACCATCGTCATAGCTTCGCTTTGCGTGGGATTGACTTTGCCGGGCATGATGGATGAACCGGGTTCATTTTCAGGGATAGAAAGTTCGCCCAAGCCACAACGCGGACCGGAAGCCAGCCACCGCACGTCATTTGCAATTTTCATCAAGCTGGCAGCCAAGGTTTTAAGCGCTCCGTGAGCAAAAACAAGCGCGTCGTGAGCCGCCAGCGCCTCAAACTTATTCGGTGCCGACACAAATGGCAAACCCGTTTCTTTCGCAATTTGTTTTGCTGCTTTTTCCGCAAATTCTGGGTGCGTATTCAAGCCTGTTCCCACTGCCGTTCCGCCCAGTGCCAGTTCATACACACCCGGCAGCACAGCATTGATGCGACTGAGTGCTTGGTTAAGTTGATGCACATAACCCGAAAACTCTTGCCCAAGCGTGAGGGGTGTAGCATCCATAAGGTGTGTACGCCCTGTTTTGATGATGTCTTTGAACGCCGTAGCCTTGTGCTGAAGCGTGTCGCGTAGCTTCGTCACCGCCGGAATGAGGCGCTTGACAAGCTCTTCTGCCGCCGCAATGTGCATAGCAGTCGGGTAGGTATCATTGGAACTTTGTGCTTTGTTTACGTCATCGTTGGGGTGGACAGGTTTTTTACTACCCATCTCACCGCCTGCTATTTCGATTGCGCGATTGGAAATAACTTCGTTGACGTTCATGTTCGTTTGTGTGCCGGAACCGGTCTGCCAGACGGCAAGCGGAAAATGGTCGTCAAGTTTTCCGGCAATTACTTCATCGGCTGCTTTCGTGATTAAATCGCGCTTTTCTGCCGTGAGCAAGCCCAGTTCCGTATTGACAATAGCTGCCGATTTTTTCAAAATGCCCATTGCGCGAATGACCTCGCGGGGCATTTTTTCGGTGCCAATGGCAAAGTGAATCAGGGAACGCGCCGTTTGTGCGCCGTAGTATTTATCATTTGGGACGGCGATTTCGCCCATTGTATCTTTTTCTATGCGTGTGGACATGAGGCATCGAGCAAAGTGTGAGTGAAAATATGGGTATTTGCTTTTGTCAAATTTAGTTGCTCTATCGAATCAATTCGTCTTGCCCGGTTCGGTCGGAAAGCCCAGAATCGGCGGTTTTGCTTGCGATTTTGCTTTTTTCTGTGCCTCGATCACATTCACAAGCAAACTGGGCGACGAGGCAGAAACCGGCACACCGCCTGATTCTGCGCCGCACACGCCATTGAACACGCCCATATCATTACCAGCAACCGTAATTTGTTTGAAGGTCGTCAGTGGCGTTCCAATAAGGTCAACACCTCGTACAACCTCGTCCGGGCGACCATCGGTGAAGATTTTATACACTAAAAGCGGGAGAACATTAAAGGCATTTGGCATGGTGCGATTCGTAAAGGTAAAGCCACCTTGAATTTCCACGAAATACAAGCCGTATTCTTTTCCCTGACGTTTGCATTCAGCACGGAGCATTGTGCGGAGCGTATCGAATGGAACGGTCTTTGCAGCCTTCACAAGTAGGTTTGATTGGCGCGAAACAACGGGAAAACCTGCCTGTCTGCGTCCGTGTCCGTTGGAATTGGGCATTTGGTCAATGGGTGCGCGAGACATAAGAAACTCACGAAACACACCGTTTTTCACCGTCGTTACTTTTTGCCCCGGAACTCCTTCATCGTCAAATTTGTAATATCCGGCAAGATTTTGTCCCGCAAGCGAGCGCAAAGCGGGGTCAAAAATGACATCCACAAATTCCGGCAAAATCCGCTCGCCGACAAGATTCTTAAAGGTCTGGCTCGAATTAACATCTTTCTGACGATGCCCTTCGATACGATGCCCAAAAATTTCATGGAAAAATACGCCTGCCGCTTCGCCGGACAAAATTGCCGGACCGGAATACGTCTCCATGAGAGGTGCAGTGCGGAGTTTGCCCAAAAGCGTCGTCATGTCGAGAATTTCTTTGCGCATCACACTTTCGCTGGGAACGCTATCTGCCGTGAATGCAAAGTAGCTGCGGAAAAGCGGCAACGACATTCCGTCATCAGCTTTAGTGCGCCCTTGAGAGAAAACGCGGACGTAAGAATCACTTGTTTGAATCGTCGTGCCTTCACTATTCACAAAGTACCGATGAATTACCTCAGCACGGAAATATACCTCGCCACCATAGATTTTCGGGTCGGCGGCAAAAAGTGCCGAAAGACGGCGCAAGCGTTCACGCCATGCGTCTGTTTTCACGACAAGGGTTTGGAGCGGCTCGCTGTACGAAGATGGCTTTTCTCTGGAAAAGTCGCCGGATGAATCTTCTTCTTTCACCTTCACAGCACGATTGCTAACAACCTTTAAGTAACGTTCTGCGGCTGATTTGTACTGGCGGTCGGTTGTTGCCCAAATCGTCGTCCGAATTGAACCAATATCATCATCAAGCGGAATCTGCGTACCTCTTGAAAACCCACCCATCTCGAAGTTCGTACCACGAATCTGACGTTTATTATCGAGGTCGTAATTGCCGACACGCACCTCCACATCAAGTGTCCGTGTACGGTTGGAGTCGTCAATGACGATTTTTCCGAAGGATGCGGTCAGAGTGACATACTGCGTCTCAGTGATGGCATATGAGACGAAATACGGCGGGTTTGCTTCTCCTTTGAGGTCAGTCATGGTGCGCTGCATCTCAGTTTTCATTGCCTCAAGAATTGGCGATGGCTTGGTCTGTGCGAGAGTGGTACTGACGAGCACATAATGAATGGGCACAAGAAGAAAGGTTGCAGCAGCGATGCGAAAGAACGAGTGTTGTGGGCGTTGAGACATGGATTTTTGTTGGTAGTTGTAACGGTAGGCAAGCAGTGTCCGTACCGCGAAGATAGAGTCTTACAATTTCAATTTAATGGGCATTGGTGAATGCTGCCAGATAGCGATTGCTCATAACGTTCAGCGCCCCGTCCAATTCGTACAATGCCGGAACGCCGGTTGGGATATTCACTTCCAAAATCTGCTCCGGCGTAAGATTTTCGAGGTACATGACGATAGAGCGGAGGGAATTACCGTGCGCCGCAATCATCACATTTTTGCCTTCGCGGAGTTTCGGCTCAATCACAGTTTTGTAGTACGGAATGCAGCGCTCTTGCGTGTCTTTGAGCGATTCGCCGTTTGGTGGTGGAATATCATAACTGCGTCGCCATATTTTGAGCTGTGCCTCGCCATATTGCTTGCCAATGTCATCTTTGTTCAAGCCCTGCAAATCGCCGTAATGACGCTCATTCAGCTTTTCGCTGCGCTCGGTGGGGATTCCGCTTTTGCCCGCGACTTCTAAGGCAAGGTCTGCGGTGCGCATTGCTCGCTTCAGAACAGAGGTGAAGAGATAATCAATCTGCAAGTCTTTCAAAAGCGCTCCGGCAGCACGGGCTTCTTCTTCGCCTTTCGGAGATAATTCCACATCCACCCAGCCGGTGAAGCGGTTTTCGAGATTCCATTGGGATTGCCCGTGACGCAGCAAAATCAGATTTGGCATAACAGCAAGTTCCTTGAAGAATAATATAAAAAAGATGTTTTGAGACAGGATTGCAAAATACTCTTTTTGTGGATTATTGCCGATACTTTTGTACGACAAAGTTGTACGGTGTGTGCACGTGAATCTACCGCACCGCCGCTTTCCACCAATTTATCAGACCATTAGTCGAGGCATCATGGGAAGAAACTGCATCCACCGTCTGAAGCTCAGGCAAAATACGATTTGCAAGCTGTTTGCCCAGTTCCACGCCCCATTGGTCGAAGGCATTCAGATTCCAAATTGCACCTTTCACAAAAATTTTGTGTTCGTACAGCGCTATCAGGCTTCCGAGCGTCTGTGGCGTAATTTGCTTGCAGAGAATAGAAGTCGTTGGCTTGTTTCCGGCAAAGACTTTGTGCGGTGTCAGCGCTGCTATTTGCTCTGGTGTTTTGCCTTCTTTTTCAAGTTCTGCACGTGCTTCGTCGGCAGTTTTACCCATCATGAGGGCTTCAGTCTGCGCAAAAAAGTTAGAAAGTAACTTGCGGTGATGATCTCCCGATGGCGTTCCGACTGGATTATGCGATAGAGCAGGTGCAATAAAATCGCACGGAATGAGCTTCGTACCTTGATGAATGAGTTGATAAAAAGCGTGTTGCCCGTTCGTACCCGCTTCGCCCCAAAGCACTTCATTGGTTTGATAATTCACTGCTTCGCCCGTGATTTGCACACTTTTGCCGTTACTTTCCATTTCGCCTTGCTGCAAATATGCCGGAAGATAGCGCAAATACTCATCGTAGGGCAAAACGGCGTGCGATTCGGCACCAAAGAAATTCGTGTACCACACGTCCAGCAAACCCATCAGCACAGGCAGATTGCGCTCTAGCGGCGCAGTGCGGAAGTGTTCATCCATTTCAAACGCACCTTGCAAAAGTGTCTCAAAATTCCCTGCCCCAATAGCCAGCGCAATCGGCATCCCAATAGCGCTCCAAAGCGAAAACCGCCCGCCGACCCAATCCCAAAAACCAAACATATTTGCCGTATCAATACCAAAAGCGCTTACTGCCTTTGCATTCGTCGAAACAGCGACGAAATGTCGCGCAATATCATGCTCGGTGCGCCCCTTCAAAAACCATTCGCGGGCTGTTTGCGCGTTGGTCATGGTTTCCTGTGTGGTGAAAGTCTTGGACGCAATGATGAACAGCGTCGTTTCAGGGTTGACCACGCGGAGCGTTTCGGCAATATGCGTTCCATCCACATTCGAGACAAAATGTACTTTCAAGCCCCGATTACCAGTGGTCGAACGCGAATAGGATTTCAGCGCTTCAACGACCATTTTCGGACCCAAATCCGAGCCGCCAATCCCGATATTAACCACATCGGTAAACGGCAGGTCGGTACAGCCCTTGCGCTTGCCGCTCCGAATCTCCTCTGCAAATGTTTTCATACGCCCCAGCACTTCCAGCACATCGGGCATTACGTCTTTGCCGCCCGTCATGACGGGCTTGCCTGAGCGATTGCGCAAAGCGGTGTGCAGCACGGCACGCCCTTCGGTGGAATTGATGGGTTCGCCGGCGAACATCGCATCACGCTTTGCTTCCACGCCAGTCGCTTTTGCCAAGTCGGTGAGTAATTTCACCGTGTCAGTAGTAATACGGTTTTTGGAGAAGTCAGTAAAAATGTCGTTGAAGGAAAGTGATAGCTCCTCAAATCGCTTTGGGTTTTCGGCAAACATCTCGCGCAAGTGTTTATGCTGAATGGCAGCAAAGTGGCGTTGGAGAGCGCTCCATTCGGGTAGTTGGGTGAGCATCATAGTATCATAATAAATATAAAGAAATTTGTTATCTCGTAGAAGCCGCTTCATAACGACATTTGTAACCGCCCCAATGACTGCTTTGCTTTAATCATAAAGCAGGTACTTCTTCCGCATTTCGGTAAATTCCTTCACACCGCGTTGCGCCATGCGCCTGACCTCGTCATCGGGCACTTTTTTGAGAAAGAGTGCTTCAAAGATTTTGTCCGTGCCGCAGACTTTCGCAAACATGGCTTTTTGTGCGTCGCTGATGTTTTTTGCTTGAAAAAGTTCAGGTTGCAGAGCTTTGAGCGCCAGCAAAATATCAATACTCGCGGCAAAGGGCTTGAAACGAATAGCATCAGGCGCAAAGGCAAAAAGAATCCCGTTGCAGTCAGTATTGGCAAATTTCCCGTAAAATGGGCGGTAGCGCGTCGGAATCATCGTTATTCCCGTCAGGTTCTGCTTTTTCACGCCTTCTACGAGGAGCGGAACATTCAGTGTCGGTGTGCCAAGCATCTGGAATGGCAGTACATGACCGATACCAATGTTCATTAAACTCAATTCGCCATAAATGCCCGTGATAGCCATACCGCGAATTGATTCTACGGTTGGGATATGCGGCGAAGTCGGAATCCACGTAAAATCGGTGTCCTCCCATGTCATCCAGCGCTGCCAGCCCTCGGCGCGTATAATAGTAAGCGGGCACTTGCGTGGCTTACCTGTGGAAACATCGCGCTGAAGCCAGCCCTCACCATTTATCATCATTGCCATTTCGCCCAAAGTGCAGCCGTGAATGTATGGAACAGGCACAATTCCGACGAATGATGTAAATGCTGTGTCCAGCACCGCACCATCAACGATTTTACCGCCAAGCGGGTTCGGGCGGTCAAGCACATACAGCGTTTTGCCGTACTCCGCACACGCATCCATCACCCAGTACAACGTCGAAAGGTAGGTATAACTGCGCAAACCAACATCTTGAATGTCAAAAACCACCGCGTCGAAGCCCTCCAGCATAGCCTGTGTCGGGCGACGACGGTCTTTACCAAAGAGTGAAACTGCTTTAATGCCGCGTATAGTTTCCAAAGAGTCTTTAACGAGTTCACCCGCTCTGGCAAGCCCATAATACCCATGCTCCGGTGTCAGAATCGAACCGACTGTACAATTTTTTGCCTGCAAAAATGCGTCGAGCGTTGATTGAAGACTACGTGTACGCCCACTTTGATTTGTTACCAGAACAATTTTTTTACCTTCAAAGAGTGCAAAATTCTGCAAGACAAGTACATCCACACCGTTTTTGACATCATAGCGAAAAGCTCCTTGCGTCCGAGCTTGCTGAGGAGCAGTGATAAGTAGACAGAGAAAAAAAAGAACGATTCGATGAAAGCGATAGGTCATAATGGTTTCATGGTGCGAATGGCGTAAATGGAGCATTGCTTGGTGCTGCTTTCTATCAAGCAGATATACAAATGCGGTACTTGTTCTAGCGCAAGTACACAAAGATAAAAAAAATCCCGCTCCTACGAGAGAAGCGGGATAGAATTATATTCACCGATTGCGACAATGGGATGCTAATTTCTTAATTATTCACACCAGTTTTGAGCGGTTGCGTTGTCGTGCTTGTGCCTGTGGTAGCACCACGCTTTGAACGCCAGTACTTACGTTCTGCTTTGACTTCTTCGGATGTTTTTTCTGCTTTAGCAGGGATTTGGAATTCTTGCCCCGGGTAGATAATATCAGGATTGCGGATGATACTCTTATTTGCAACCCAGATTTTGGGCCAAAGAAACGCATCATCATAAATTTCATTGCGTGCAGAAATATTCCAAAGACATTCGCGATTTTCTGCCCATGTACCAACAGTATAGCTGCCGGTATTCTTTTTCTTTTCGCGGTAGAGTCCCTTAATATCTTTTGCTGTTGCTATAATTCGGTTGAAAAATTCCGGCAAAAGGGCAATTTTCTCTTTGCGCATAGCGTTAAGTTCATTTTCGAGAGCGCGTACTTGATCTTGTTTATCTTTTTCCGCAAGCGCATCGTCCGAGAGCGCCTTCAGTTCGCGTACTTTTCCTTCCAAAACGCCAAACCGTTGGCGAAAGGCATCTACTTCCGCTTTGGAAGCATTCACCAGCGCGTAGAATGAGTTATCACAATCGGCAGCAGCTTTTTGGAGGTCGGCGAGCTTCTTGGTAGCAGCATTAAATTTTTCATCGCCCTGCTTCATTTGCGCCTCCAGCGACGTTACCGTCTCTCGGAATTGTTTTATGCGCACATCGGCTTCATCTTTTGTGAGTTGCTCATCAGGCTTATTTGGGTCAAGAGCAGCAGGCTGCTGCTGAGCATAGGCAACCGAAGAGGTCACCAAAAGTACGACAAGAAGGGAACGAAGATAAGAATGAAATTTCATAATGGTATCGAATGGGAGTGAAAAGGTTATTCTGAACAGGCTTATTTTTTCTTACCCGTGTTTGTTTTAACGGTATCTTTAGCTGGTTCGGTATAATCAGGCCACGCATTCGGATATTTCGCCAAGCGCTGCTCTAAGGCAAGTTTTTCTTCATTACACTTTGTTACGGCACGTTCGCGGTCAGCAATTTCTGCTTCTAAACGAGCAATTTCACTTTGACGCACCTTTATTTTCTCCCCCAATGAAGCCTGTTGGCGGCGCAATTCACTGATTTGGGCTTTCTGCTCGTCGGTGATTTTCGCCGCCCCGCAGGAGGTCAGCAGTGCAACGGCAACAAAGCCGCCGATAGCAAAAAAGTGTTTATGTTGCATTGTTCGATCTCCTTTAATAATCAAGTGTATCTTGCTGCAAATCGGTAATAAAATTATTGTTATACGATACTCAATACTTTCCATACGACGTTCCAGATTTTCCAAGCGCCGATTCGTTTCCTGTTGCTCTTCCCGCATAGCGCGTTACTCCAATATCATCTCTGACATCAACACGAGCATTTGTTTTGCCCGTTCTTCAGTCATGGCTTCACAATGCTGGCTACGCGAATGGAATAGTTTCGGAATATAAGAAAGTCATGCTATCTACCCAAATATTTTCCTGTGGGGCATAAAACCATTTGTAGGACTTCTTCGTCCTACCAATAGGTTTAATGCCCATTGTTTCATTTTCAACACTCCTTTTATGTTGATACATTTTTTTGCCCTGTTTTCTATTGCATTTCTTTTCGGAGCAGTACCTCTCGCACTCGCACAAACGCTACCTAGTGCAGATGAAGTATTCGCTGCCGCACAAAAAAAATATGCAGACGGCGCATCAATGCGCATAAAATTTGTGATGAAAAGTGAGGACGTTCGGGGTTCGCTTGCACTCAAGCGAGGTAACAAATATATTCTCGAACTGCCCGGGCGCACGATTATTTGCAATGGCAAAACCGTCTGGAACTACGATGCGGCGCAAAAAAAAGTCGTTATTAGCGATTTCCGCGATAACCCCGATAATATCTCACCGGAGAGAATATTTCTAAATTTTCCCCGCAATTACAAACCCACCCTTGCTGCTGAAAAAAGTAGTAACGACCTCCTTCTCACACTTGCACCAACCAAAGCCCGCGACCAAATTAGCGATATGCAACGCGTTGGATTACGGCTTTCACGGGAAATGCGCTTGAAAGGAATTAGTATATTTGACGGCTCCACGCTCCACGAATGGGATATTACCGACATTAAACCCGATGCTGGCTTGGCGGACAGTGTTTTTGAATGGAAACCGCCACAGGGTGTACAGATTATTGATTTGCGAGATTAACTCCTGCTTGGCAAGCCTATTCATTAGCTTTTGCGGTCATTGCGCAAAATTTGCCCTTTCCACTCAACACTGGATTTCAAGCCGAGAAATGGTGTCATTAGCTCCACAAGCAAGAAAAATGGCTCGGCAAGAGGTATTAAAAATACCTTTGCCGTTATATGTAATTCTGCGAACGCCGGATATGTGAGAACCATATCCGCAAGAACACGCACCGCCAGCAGTACTGCCAATAAGCCCCACGAAGCACTTCCTAATGCAGCCATTAGCCCCAACCACATTGCCACAGACGACATTACAAACACTGCCCCGCGCCACCCCAGCGCTTTACCACCATTAACCCAACGATGATGCTGTTTGATAAATGCGCCAACATCAGGACAAGGAAGTGTATCAATTTGTGTTTCGTAAGCACAGATATACCGGGCTTCGTAGCCTGTAGCAGTCACAGCTTGCAAAAGTGCCAAATCTTCGGTTAGTGAAAAACGAATGTTTGGGTATCCGCCCAATTCATCGTACATTTGGCGACGAACACTGAGATTATTCCCAAAGCAGCCCAGTGGTTGCCCCAAGCCCACTCCTGCGCTCGCCATTGTGTTGTTGATGAGCCATTCCAACATTTGCATCAGGTCAAAAAAGCGTGAGCCTTTCGCCAATGTATATGATGCAATTAAGCCAATACGCGGGTTTTGAAAGGTATGAGCAATAGCTGAAATCCATGTGGGCGGCACGGTACAGTCCGCATCGGTCATAAGAACAAATTCACCCTGTGAGCGCATTATTCCTTGATGGACAGCACGCGGCTTACCCTGAAGATTTGTATTGGTACGGTCGTCAATGGTATTATGAACAACCAAATTCGGAAACCGCTCGTGGAGTGCTCGCAAAATATCATCAGTGCGGTCAGTAGAACGGTCGTTTACAATCACTACTTCAAAGCGCTCCGGCGGATAATCGCTCTGCATCAAAGAAAGCACACAGTTTTCGATGTTGTTTTCTTCGTTGCGGGCGGGCACAACAACGGATACAAATGGCGTAAACAATGACGGCATATCGTAGACAATCCTTTTTTTGCGCTCCCGCCAAGCACCCAATGCAAACACAAGCGTCCGCAAGCAATACACCACAATAGCAGTTACAACCAGAATGTGAACAAGACGCTCAATCTCAGACATAGTAATCGGGAATCGTGATAAAAACAAGAACGATGAAATTACTATGATTTCTGCCAAAAAAAACTATGCTCGTGCAAAATCTTGGTAACACGCCAAAAGGTGCTTGAAATAAGAAGCCCCCAGCTCTGTACGGAATGTTAGTATCCGACACTTTTGCTGGAGGCTTAATATGTTTTAGAGCAGACTATCCGATAGACAAATGGTGCTGTTAGTAGTTAAAGCGAACATCAGTCGAGCGAAGCATATTTTCAATTCTGCGCAGTTCGGTTTCCGAAATTGGGTTTGCGTTCAGTTGAATCATCTCAAGATTTTTAAGTTTACTCAATGTAGTTGGCAATTTATCAATCTTGTTGAAACGCAAATTAAAGATACGGAGCTTTGTTAGTTTTGACACATCTGTCGGCACTTCGGTGAGGCGATTGCCGCCAAAGTCCAAGATAGCGAGGCTGCTCATCCCGCATACTTCTTTCGGAATCTTGGTAATTTGATTTGCCGTAAAGTACAATACTTTCAGGTTTTTCAGTTTTGCGATAGACGCTGGTACTTGTGTAAATTCATTTTTGCCAAAATCAACGGATTTGAGTTTTTTGAGATTGGCAAACTCAGCCGGAACGGTCGTCAATTTGTTACCGTAAAGGCTAAGTGTGTGAAGGTTCACCAATTTGCCGATTTCAGGTGGCAACACAGTAAGATTCTTCTCGTGCAAGTCCAAAAATTCTACGTTCTCCGGCTCTTTCAGAGCATCTTCAATGGACTCAAAGCGTTTCGCATTTTTTTGTAGCGAATCCAGTACACCCATTTCGGGATCGGGTTTACGGTCGGGTGCAAGCGCAGCAGGCTTGCCACCTGATTCTGTTGGCAGTGTCGCTTGGGTGGTGCTTACTTTCTTTTTTGCTTTTTTGCTAGCGGTGGATTTTGCTTGTTGTGCTTGTGCATTGTTCGGAGCGATGCTTACTCCAAAGAGTAGCGTGCAGGTGATAATGCCGGAAAGAATACGCTTCATGCGTTTACCATCTCCTTCAAAGTGAAACGAAATAGTACATTGATGTACAGTAGTTGTTGATTTTTAATAGAGCGTGTAAAGCTATCTTTTCATCTGCTTATGAGTCTTTAAGAATTTCAGTCTTTCCGTTCGGCTGGCTCACAGAGTTCCATCAGCACACCATTCGTAGATTTTGGATGCAGAAAGGCAATCATCATGTCGTGGGCACCTTTTTGCGCAGTGGTGTTAATAAGCTGCACACCGCCAAGCGCAAGACGCTGTAATTCTTCGTTCACGCCTTCGGTTGTAAAAGCAACGTGATGAATGCCTTCACCCCGCTTTTCGATGAACTTTGCTATCGGAGAGTCTGGATCAGTAGGAGCGGTAAGTTCTACCAAAACATCACCAACTTTGAACGAAGCCACATCTACTTTTTGGTCGGCGACAGTTTCGCGGTGGAACGATTCTACACGAAAAATCTTTTGAAAGAGATCCATGCTTGTCTGCAAGTCGCGGACGGCAATGCCAAGATGATTCACACCACTAATCATAATAGTCTTTCAATCGGTAAGAAAAACACAGAGTTTATGCAACCTGAATTCAGGCAGGTTCTCCTTGTAGAGTCTGCTCCATGATGCGCTGCGCCTCGGCAAGTTGGTCTATGGTGTTTATGCCCAGAACCTCAGTGAAAGCATCGCATTTCCATGCTATAACACGTTCACCATGCCCGCGAAGAATACTGATGATGTCGGTCAGATAGTATTCACCTTGTACATTGGAGTTTGAGACTTCTCGCAGTGCCGTAAAGAGGGAGGATGCGCGAACAAGATAAATACCACTGTTAATTTCGGTAATGGCGCGTTCAGACTCGCTTGCGTCTTTATGCTCTACGATACGCTCGAAGTTGCCTTCTATGCGCACAATGCGCCCATAACCCGCAGGATTCGGAGCATCAACGGACAACACTGATACTACCGCTCCGCTAGCACTATGAGCATCGGCGAAGGCGCGTAACGTATCTGCACGAAGCAACGGTACATCGCCCGAAAGAATCAGAACATTGCCTGCAAAGGTGCCTAAAAGATGCTCTGCCTGCTGTACTGCATGACCTGTGCCAAGTTGTACGTCTTGATGAGCATATTCCAAACGACCGTAAAATGCTGTACTGAGATAATCCATCACCGATTCTTTTTGAAAACCGACCACAGCAATAATCCGCTCCGGTGCAAGCGATTCAGCTTGATGAACAACATACGCAATCATCGGCTTGCCGGAGAGTTCAAACATTACTTTTGCTTTGTCTGGATTATTCATCCGCGTACCTTTTCCGGCAGCGAGAATGATGACAGCAAGAGATTGGGACATGAAAAGAACAAAATGATGTGCAAAATTACGAAATTTGATGGGTGAAGCAGCAAAAATCCTGTGTTAAAGAATGTTAAGGTACAATCTGACACAAACGAGTATATCGTTGTAAAATCATCGGTAACAGGTTTTTTATTTCTGCTTTTGTAGCCAACTTTGCGAAAGTAGCCAAGACTACAAAGTTATGACAATTTTATTTGCTGTACAAATTTTCGCAGATAAGTTGTAAATTCGCGCAGCCAAAGTAGTATTACTGCTTCGCCTATTCCATTAGCAATTTATCTATACTCATCATTCTTTTCAGATGCTCCGGAAAGGACAAACGTTTATGCGTATTTCTCTTGCAAAACTGGCTCACGCTCGAAGTGGCGACAAAGGCGATGCTGCAAATTGCGGTGTCATTGCTTTCAAAGAAGAGTGGTATCCCATTGTGCGCGATGCGCTCACGACCGAGCGTGTCAAAAAACACTTTGAAGGTGTGTGTCTGGGCGAGGTTGACCGCTATGAACTCCCTAACATTTGGGCACTAAATTTCGTCCTACACAACACCCTCGGCGGCGGCGGCACAGTTTCCCTCAAATTGGATGCGCAAGGTAAAACAATCGCCTCAGCAATGCTGATGATGGAAATTGACGTGCCGGATACGTTGGTAGTCTAACAATTTACCGCACCACATTCACCAAACCGCCCCGCACCTTGCCTCCCGCCTCCAAGCGATAACCATATACGCCGCTTGGAAGCCCAATGCTTTGCCAAACTAACTGATGCTGACCCGCAGGAAGCATATTATCCACGACCGTTTCTAGTGCGGCACCCAGCAAGGTGTATATCGTTAGCCTCACATTACTCGCCGTTGGCAACGTGAGCGTGAAAGTAGCGTCGTCACTCGTCGGATTGGGATAGATGGTTTCGACTATCGGCTCTGTCCCATTCGTTTCTTGAACCATACTCATATCTCGCAGCGCTTTTGCCGCCTGCACGGCAGCGGCGGCGTTTACCCGTCCCCAACCGTAATACATATCCCACCCTGGCGCGTCTTCGCTCGCGGAGCCTACACCATCAATAGCCGTATTTTTCAGAATAGTACGAACCTCGTCAAACGTCAGCGTTGGCTGAACGCTCAACATTAGAGATACAATACCACTGACGATGGGTGTTGCTTGGGACGTACCGCACCAATTCGTCACAGCACCATCGGTATTTCGGTAGCCGGAAACTTGTTCACCTGGTGCGACAACATGAAGATGCGATCCAAAGTTACTGCCACTGGTGGTGCTAAAGCAAAAGGGTACTGCACGAGCGCCCTGATTATTAATTGCTCCGACGGCAATAGATTCGGGAAACGCTGCCGGATAGTACGAAACATTGTTATTCGTGTTCATCATGCATACCACCACAATAGCACCTTTGCTGTGCGCATAGATTATTGCATCTCCTAAAGCACTACTTAACCCCGAGCCACCAACACTCATATTGAGAACCTTTGCTCCTTTGTCCACCGCAAAGCGTATTCCATTTACCCACCAAGAATACTGCCCTGAATTGCTGCTATTAAGAATTTTGACAGGTAAGATTTTACAATTCCAATTTACACCTGCTATTCCAACGCCGTTATTCCCTTTTGCTGTCGCAATACTCATCACATTAGAGCCGTGTCCATGGTCGTCGGTCGGGTCGGCATCATTATACGCATAGTCGTAACCCGCCATCAAGCGCCCTGCAAAATCCGGCATTGCCGCAGCTCCCACTGGCTGACCGGAATCTAATATCGCCACAATCACAGAATCCGTTCCCTGAGTAATGGACCATGCGGCAGGCAGGTTGGCATCTGCGCCTGCCTTCCCTATTTTACCACCAATGTTTTGCCCCGTATTTTGCATCCCCCATTGCTGCGTGAAATACGGATCATTTGGTGTTAGCGCTTGCAACGATGCACCTTTCTTCCCATTATCATTTCTCGGTGGCTCTTCCAAATTGATTGTGTATTCACTATGGACATATTCACCCGCACCATAGCCGATGTAATCAGGTTCGGCATAGTCAAGCGACTGTACAAGCACCTTTAGTGAGCTGTTTTGTGTGTTCAGTGTTTGTAGAAATGCTTGCACCTCGTATCCTGACCGCATTTCGGCAACAAATATTCGGTCAAGACCGCATCTCAGCGCCTCTTTGTTGCTTTTGTCAATATTCGGACAAAGGTGCTGCACGCTTTCTACTCCCAATGTATGCGCTGCCACAAGCATTGGTGTAATGGATTTGTCCAGTTGCGCGAGATGAAGCACCTCTCCTTCGTTTTGGCTGCGCTCTTTTTGTTGCACCTGCTGTGTGCGCATGGATGTTTCTATCTCGTTCCATAGAGCAGACTCAGCTTTGATTTTCACGAGCAGCCGTGTGGGATGTGCAGGATGCTGAACTGGAAATTGAGCACGAACCAAAGGCGAAGCCATGCAGAACAATGCAAGGCAGCACATTATTTTCATGCACACAATGACAGATGTATTCATAACACTACAAAAATAGAAGACTTACATTCAAAAGTTTATTGTTACAATTCTCACACCTTCTTACCGCACGACGCTCACAAAGCCGCTCTGTACCGAAGCACCGTCCACTTCCAGACGATAGCCGTACACGCCACTTGGCAAGCCCACGCTCTGCCACATCATGCTGTGTCGCCCCGCAGGAAACGGAGCGTCTGCCACCGTTTGCAGGATGCTCCCAAGCGTCGTGTACACAGTGAGTTTCACACGGCTTGCTTTGGAAAGACTGAGAGCGAAGGTGACATCGCTGCTCGTGGGATTGGGATAGACGGCTTCCAGTAATGGCTGCACAAGGCTTTCGGTCTTGCGTACAGAGGTGACGGTGTATGCGTAGGAAACAGGCGGCATTCCGATTGCTTCTATACGCAAAAGCCCATAATTGCGAGCATCACACGAATCATTCGCCACGTAGCGAATTAAAGGGAAGTTCTGCCCAATGGCTTGCGGCGTGTAGCGCAGCCACAATCGTTCCAATTTCGGCTGACCGCTTCGCCATTCCACACGCAGGGATGGTTGCCATGTGCCGGTGGAAGAAAGCGAATACTCCACGCCCGGAGTGGCTTGCACACTCAGAAAACCGCTTGTGGCGGTACTGCTTGTTAGTATCGGGACAGAGGCGATAGTGCTTTGGTTTATCGGCATTTGACCAAAGGTAAATTTCACTCCTTCAAATTGTCGTTGCTCAAGAGAAATCCCCTCAATCTGCGATACTGACATACCCAAAACTGGTGATCGTGGCTGGACTAAAAAAAAGCATGGAGCAGACCAGCCAATCTTATCAGTTGCGATTATCGTACAGAGTACCGACCGACATAGATTAGCATTACTGGTAGGGTAAACTGCGTAATACAAAGTCGGTCTTGGATCTATGTTACCACCGACCAGGGTACTATCTAACTGCCTAAGCCGCATCCCTACAATGTCTGGCGCTTCTGACACTGCGCTATAACTCATCCCTTTTTGTGCTGGCGCAGTAAAATTGCTTTGAATCAAAACATTATTATAACTCAAGAAAACAAACGGATAAGGACCATCTGGTCGCCAAAATGAAGATTCAAGTTCAATGCGGTCTTCGGTAGGTGTTTGTCCAGTAGGAATAGGAAGTGATTTATCTTGTATTTGGTTGATCACTATCGGCGGCACTGTCTTCGGCACAGGCATCGTGAAGCGCCATACTTCCGACCATGCACCAGCATTTACGCTGTCTAGCTTCACACGGACACGCCAAAATGCCGTCAGTTCCGCAGGCACGTAAGGAAGCGATGTCCGGCGAATGGCGATTGTATTTTCCGTTGCACTGTACACTTGCACCGTCGGTATCGTAAACACACTATCCCATCCGACTGACACCTCGTAGCGAGAAGCGTTGGGAACGGCTGTCCACCGAAGGCGGATGAGAGAATCGGCTACGAGTGTAGCATTGACAGGGCTTATCGGACGCGGCTGCTGTGCTGAGACAAACGAAACACTCGCCATAAACACAAGAAAAAGTAAACTTGACACGATACGCATAGATTCAGGAGAATTGTGAAGTGTTGAGCAAGAATTTACCTTCTCAATATACGCAAAAACGCCGAAAAAGAATACTCTTTCGGCGTTTTTGTATTTTGGGCATTCGGCAGAGAATTTATTCTGCTGCTTTTTCTTCCGGTGCGGCTTCGGCAGCGGCATCTTCGGCAACAACTTCCGCTTCTTCTACCTGCGCTACTGCGGCAGCCACGCTTGCGGCTACTTGCTGCTGAACGCGCTGCTGTGCGGGGTTTTGCGGAACGTCTTTGCGTTTTTTCTTGCGACCAAGTGTGCGCTTGCCGTCTTGAGCTTCTGCCCAGTCAACCAATTCAATCACGGCTGTACGACCACCGTCACCATGACGAGTACCGGTTTTGATGATGCGGCAATAGCCACCAGGGCGGTTCTCGACAACGGGAGCAATAGCATCAAAAAGCTCTTGCAAAACAGCTTTGTCTTTGATGTAGCGCCCAACGGTGCGGCGTGCATGAACGTCAACGGTGTGACCGTTTTGCAGTTGGCCGGCTTGTTCAGCCAAGTACGCATTTTTCGCTTTGGTAATAAGTCGCTCTACGAAGGGGCGCAATTCTTTTGCTTTTGCTTCGGTGGTAGCGATTTTTTTGTGCTGCAAGAGCGAGGTTGCCATGTTGTTGAGCATTGCTCTGCGGTGGGTTGCAGTACGTTTGAGTTTTCTGCCGGAACGTAAGTGTCTCATTGTAGTTGAGTACGGAAAAAAGTGTGAATGATTATCGTCGAAAAGCCGTGCAAGAACGTTGCTGAACCGCTTTTCACAAAGCGCTATTTTTCAGCATTATCTTCTAACAACCATGCTTTAATCTTCAGCCGGTTGTTTTTCGTCTTCTTGGAGGTACTTCTCAACGTCCATACCGAAATGGAGGTTAAATTGCTGTACGATTTCTGTCAATTCGGCGAGCGATTTACGACCGAAGTTGCGGAACTTCAGCATATCGCCTTCTTGCTTGCGCACAAGGTCGGCAAGCGTTTTGATATTTGCTGCTTTGAGGCAATTGTGAGAGCGCACCGAAAGCTCAAGGTCGTCCACCGACGTATTCAAAATACGGCGAACACGAGCAAATTCGGCATCGCGCGATTCGTCTTCTGCTTCGGGTTCTTCTTCAAAATCAAAGTTGATGAAGAGTTGGATGTGGTCACGGAGAATACGTGCAGCCTGCTCCATTGCTTCTTCGGCAGAAAGAGTACCGTCTGTTTCCACGTCCATCGTGAGACGCTCGTAGTCGGTCTTCTGACCCACACGGAACGGCTCAACGCTGTACTTAACGTTTTTAATCGGTGTAAAGATGGAGTCAACGGGAATGGTGTTCAGTGGGTACTCAGGGTCACGATTTTCGTCAGCAGGAACGTACCCTTTGCCACGCCCAATCATCAACTCAACTTCGATATCGGCATCTTTGGAGAGAGTTGCGATATAGTGGTCGTGATTCATTACTTCCACTTGGTCGCTGGCAGTCTGAATATCTTTTGCCGTGAACACGTGCGGACCTTTGAGGCGGAAGGCGATTTGAGCGCCTTTTTTATCCATAATTTTCAGGCGAACGCCTTTCAAATTCAGGATAATTTCGCACATATCCTCGATAACACCGGGAATGGTCTGGAATTCATGCAGAACACCACTAATGCGCACAGCGACAATGGCAGCGCCCTGAATAGAAGAAAGCAGCACACGGCGGAACGAATTGCCGATAGTAACGCCATAGCCGCCTTCAAGAGGCTGAAGAATAAAAATACCGTGATTCGGAATTGAGTTTTCGTGTACGATGACACGCTCTGGCATTTGCATGGAAAGACTCATGGTGTGTGTCCTTTGTCCGTGAAGAATTTATCCAAATTATATCAAAAAAGGAAAAATTCTGTACTATGTGAGTTTGAAGGAAATTGAAGCGGACTGCCCTGCACAACAACAAGAAAGCACCGCGCGAACATACAATATGCACGCACGGTACTTCCTTACATAATGCGTAAGATTAGACTCTTCTGCGCTTGGGAGGGCGGCAGCCGTTGTGCGGGACGGGGGTACGATCAAGAATGATTTGTACCTCAAGACCAGATTGGTTCATTGCTCGCACAGCTGCTTCACGACCAGATCCGGGACCTTTGACAAACACATCTACTTTGCGCAAGCCCATATCGTATGCTTCCTTAGCAGCATTCTCTGCTGATACCTGAGCAGCATATGGGGTGTTCTTTTTAGAGCCTCGGAAGCCATTGCGTCCGGCAGACGACCAACTAAGTACGTTACCATAGACATCTGTTATGGTCACTTGCACGTTGTTGAACGTAGCGCGAACAAAGGCTTTTCCATGAATATCGGAAACTGTCTTTTTCTTTGCGCGTTTCGCGTAGGTTTTAGCCATAGTACGTTGAGAAATGAAAGAGTACGTTGAAATAATTCGATGTTCTGAAAAGTCATCAATGAAGAATAGCTTTTAGACAACAGTAGCACAGACAATATGCCTGTGCTGCTGTGGTTGCGTTTCTCTATTGCAATTGCCGAATGGTAAAGCGAATCTGGCAGGGAATAACGCCTTGTGCAACATATTGCCCAAGAACCATATTCCGAAAGAATTACTTACGTGCTGCTTTCTTTTTACCGGCAACTGTTTTACGACGACCTTTACGAGTTCGAGAGTTTGTCCGTGTTCGTTGACCACGAACAGGGAGTCCTCGGCGGTGGCGCAAACCACGATAGCATCCAATATCCATAAGGCGCTTAATGTCAAGCGAAGTCTCGCTACGCAATTGACCTTCAACGCTATATTCGTTTTGGATAATTTGGCGCAAACGCGCTATTTCTTCATCAGATAATTCTGAAACACGCTTATTGACAGGAACGTCCGCTTTTTCGAGAATCTCGATACAGCGAGTTTGACCAATCCCGTAGATGTATTGCAGCCCAATGAACGCGTGTTTATTTTTGGGCAAATCGACGCCAGCTATACGTGCCAAGTTTCTGCTCCTTAAATTGAAAATTTAACCTTGACGTTGCTTATGACGTGGGTTTTTCTTGTTAATAACATAGACTCTGCCTTTACGACGAACAATTTTGTCGTCGGCGCTACGTTTTTTTACTGAGGCTTGAACCTTCATTGCGGTAATCCTTAAGAATAATGTCGTTAGTATGCGATTTTCGGTAGTAGGCGAAAAACGAGTACAGAATTGCAAATATAACACTATTTGTAACGATATACAACTCTACCTTTTGTTAAATCGTATGGCGAGAGTTCAACCGTTACTTTGTCGCCTTGAATAATCTTGATAAAATTCATACGCATCTTACCGGATACGTGCGCAAGCACTTTATGTCCGTTTTCCAACTTCACAATAAATTGTGCGTTTGGGAGAGTTTCTTCGACAAGACCATCAACTCGTATTAAGCCTTGTTTTGCCATAGAAAATGATGCGTAAATGAAAACAGTGTTTGTGAGCAATAAGCGCTCAATCAAGCAAGGTCAAAATAATCGGTTTTTCTTTTTCTTGTACAATCACGGTATGTTCAAAGTGCGCTGATGGCTTACCATCTGAGGTTCTCACAGTCCAACCATCGTTGTCGGTGAAGACCTTGAGCTTACCTGCATTTACCATTGGTTCAATTGCTAGAGTTTGCCCGGCGCGAAGTCGCGTATTCGGATAACTCTCACGGTGCATGAGCGGCGGTATAAAGTTGGGTATGGATGGCTCTTCGTGAATTGTCTCACCAACACCATGCCCCACTAACTCTCTGACACATGAAAAGCCATTTTTTTCGACGTGCTTTTGAATCGCCCCAGAAATAGAATAGACTTTATTGCGCCCAGTCGCTTGCTCCAAGCCCAGCATTAACGCTTCTTGAGTAACTCGAAGAAGTTTTTTCTTTTCATCACTAACTTCACCAATTGCAAATGTGTAAGCACTATCACCGTGATAACCATTTTTATAGGCAAGGCAATCAAAAGAAACAATATCACCTTCTTTAAGAATCACATCTTTGCTTGGCAGCCCGTGAACAACGGCATCGTTGACAGAAATACAGGTAGCGTATTGATAAACCAAGTAGCGTGGTTTACCATTGGCGTTATTACTCCATGGAACTTGATAGTTCTTAATGGAAGGAACTGCGCCGCGTGAGCAGATATAATCGTCAGCAATTTGGTCAATCTCTAAGGTTGTTATACCTGGCTTCATTGATTTACTGACAAGCATAATTGTATCGGCAACAATCCGACAGGCTTCCTCAATATAATCAAGAGCATTTTTGACTTTAACCGACGGCGCACCAACCATAGCCGTATCCTGAATAATCTTAGAAAGAACTTTTACAATTCAATGTTAATAGCCACCCGGTGCACCAACGTTTACATTCCCAGAGGAACGACCACGGAGCTTGCCACTCTTCATAAATCCGTCATAATGTCGCATAAGCAGGTATGACTCAATTTGCTGCAATGTGTCAAGGGCTACACCTACAATAATCAGAAGGCTTGTGCCACCAAAGAACGAAGCAAATAGTGACGGAACGGCAAGTGCGTTTGAAACAAATACCGGCAAAATGGCAATAATGGCAAGAAAGATTGATCCCGGAAGTGTGATTCGAGTCAAGATGTTATCCATGTACTCGGCTGTGGGAGCGCCGGGGCGAACACCGGGCACAAAGCCACCTTGCTTCTTCATATTATCGGCAACGTCTTTGGGGTTAAATGCAATGGCAGTATAGAAGTATGTAAAGAACACAATCAGTACTGCATAGAAGGCAGCATAAACAAAAGAACGATCGCTCCATACACGAGCAAGGGTAGCAGCCCATTGAGCATCGGGGAAGAAACTCAATATTGTGCTTGGGATAAACATAATTGACTGCGCAAAGATAATCGGCATTACGCCAGCAGTATTGACGCGAAGCGGAATATACTGCGTCGTACCGCCATATACTTTACGACCAACGACGCGTTTTGCATATTGCACCGGAATACGCCGAGTTCCTTGTGTCATCAGGATAACTAGAGCAATAATCACCACAAGCAGTCCAAGTAAAATCACATCAACAATCCATACTCGTGAACCAGCTTGGATGAGCTTAAACTCTTGTAAAAATGCGACCGGAAGTTGGGCGATAATACCAATGAAGATAATCAATGATATACCATTACCAATACCACGCTCGGTAATTTGTTCTCCTAGCCACATCAGTAAAACTGTGCCAGCAGTCAAAAGTACTATTGCCGTTATCGTAAAAAGGAAGCCTGCATCCGGAACCACCGAGATACCGCCTGCTCCTTGTGTACTGGAAATTTTGATACTCACAGCCCATGCTTGGAGTGCAGCAAGAATAACCGTTGCAACACGTGCATAATTATTCAGACGACGACGACCTTCTTCACCTTCACGTTGCATACGCTGAAGTTCAGGAATAAAGATGCCACCCAACTGCAAAATGATAGTTGCAGAGATGTACGGCATAATTCCCAGTGCGAAAATGGCAGCATTGGAGAATGCGCCACCAACAAAAAGGTCAAAAAGTCCAAAAAGCGTATTGGAAGAGGAGTTTGCGCTTGCGGCTTTCAAGGCTGCCACATCTACGCCCGGGAGCGTAATGAATGCACCGATACGCACAACAAGCAATACTCCGGCGGTGAAGAGAATTCTCTGCCGGAGTTCTTCAATTCTGAAGATATTTTTGAGGGTTTCAATAATTCTATTCATGAACCGTTACCGTGCCTCCGGCTGATTCAATTTTTGATTTTGCGGATTCAGAGAACTTATGAGCTGATACTTTGAGTGATTTAGAAATTGCACCGTTGCCCAAGATTTTGAGCGGTACATTACTTTTACTCAACACACCAAGATCGAAGAGTGCATCAAAATCCACAGTGTTATTTACAAATACACCTTCGTTTGCCAATTCTTCCAAACGAGCAACGTTAATGCATTGGTATTCAATGCGGAAAGGATTTTTGAAGCCATGCTTCGGCAAACGACGGTTCAATGGCATCTGTCCGCCTTCAAAACTGCGTTTGCGTTTGAAGTTACTGCGAGATTGGTGCCCTTTGTGACCACGTGTTGAAGTTCCGCCATGACCGGATCCGGTGCCGCGACCTATACGCTTTACGTTTTTGCGCGAGCCGGGACTAAATGTCAAATTGCCAACGTGTTTCATTGATGTCAACCTTGAAAGGATGATTATTACTCTGATATTTCTTCGACTTTTACAAGATGCTGAACGACGTTCAACATTCCGAGTGTTGTTGCGCTTTTAGGCTGCACGGCCGTCGAATGTGGACGACCAAGCCCCAGCGCTTTGATAGTGCGCTTTTGAGCTTCTTTGCAGTTAATTGTACTGCGCGTCTGGGTAATTTTCAGCTTTGCCATAACAAAAATAAGAAGTATTGTTCGTATATCGCTTAGTATCTGTTAATCTATGCGAAAGAAGAAGGATGCGTTTTCCAATTAGCCGAACATCACCTTACGAGCATCAAGCCCACGGCGCTCGGCGATAGTTTGAACATCCTGCAACTGTGTAAGCGCCTGAAAGGTAGCTTTTACGGTATTGTGAGGATTTGATGAACCAAGACTTTTTGTCAAAACGTCTTGTACACCAGCCATCTCCAGAACCGCACGAATACCGCCTGAAGCAATAACCCCTGTACCCGGTGTAGCTGGCTTTAACAAAACCTTTCCTGCACCGAATTTGCCAAAAACTTCGTGCGGGATCGTATTTGCACTAAGCGTAATTTTGACAAGGCTCTTACGAGCGGCTTCTGTCGCTTTAGTAATAGCATCGGCAACTTCATTTGCCTTACCAAGACCATAACCGACATGACCGTTCCCATCACCAACGACAACGATAGCACTAAAACCAAAGCGACGACCGCCTTTGACCACTTTCGCTGTTCTGGCAACGTTTACAAGTTTGTCTTTGAGTTCTAACTCAGATGTTTTCTGTCTAGCCACAGCAACACTCAGTAAATTTGTGATAGTTTTTGTTTACGATATTTTTGTCAATAATACGACTACACCGTAGCAATATTAATTATTAGCGTTCTACTAGTTAAAGATGAAATGTCTTTTTAGCAGAAAACTTTTAGAAATTCAATCCTGCCTCACGAGCAGCATCCGCAAATGCCTTTACTCTGCCGTGATATATATATCCATTGCGGTCAAACACAACACTTTTTATACCTGCTGCTGCTGCTCTTTGAGCAAGCAACTCACCGACCATTTTACTCACATCAGACTTGCTGGTAGCCGAAGCAACCTTATCTTTGAGTTCTTTGTCAGCACTAGAAGCAGATGCAACGGTGTGCATTGTGGCATCGTCAATCACTTGAGCATAAAAGTGGCTCAAACTGCGATAGACGCTTAGACGCGGACGCTCGGTTGTGCCTTGCACTTTACGGCGGACACTTTTTTTGCGACGCTCACGACGCTCAAGTTTATTCGTGGTAATCATATTCTCAGACTAAACAAATGAAATGGTCGAATCGTTGAAAGTATGCCGTTGTAAAAAAATATATTTTACATACATCGGCGCAACAAAGACAGAGATTATTTACCCTTACCGCCCGATTTACCAGCTTTGCGCACAATGTGCTCACCCTGATACCGAACGCCCTTACCTTTATAAGGCTCTGGTGGACGTAAATCTCGGAGTTTTGCCGCAACTTCGCCGACCAACTGTTTATCAATGCCAGTTACACTGAACTGGGTTGCGGTTGCAGCTGCAAAAGCAATGCCCGGGGGCGGAATAAACAAAATCGGATGGGAATAACCAAGCGAAAGGTAAAGATTTTTGCCGCGCAACTCAACTTTGTAACCTACGCCCTCAACATCAAGGGTTTTGGTAAAGCCTTTGGTTACACCCTCAATCATTGAAGCCACCATTGCGCGGGTAAGTCCATGCAATGCACGGCAATGCTTCTCATCGGAAGCGCGAGCAAAGGACATCGAGCCATCTTTAATCTCTTGTGAGATGCCGCCAGGCAACGCAAATTGCAATTCGCCCTTGGGTCCCTTTACCTTAATTTGCGTACCATCCACAGCAACTTGTGCTTCTTTAGGAATAGTAATGAGTTTTTTACCGATACGAGACACGGCAAGTTCTCCTTAAAAATCTTTTGAGTTCTAGTAAAATCGCAGAACACTTGATTGGATATAAAAAACAATCAGCGGACGACGGTTTAGTAAATCGTGCAGAGGACTTCACCACCGACATTGAGCTTGCGAGCTTCTTTGTCAGTAATAATACCTTTTGGTGTTGACAGAATTGCTATTCCAAGACCACTACGCACACGTGGCGCTTCCGCAGACGGCGTATAGCGACGCAGACCCGGACGACTGATGCGCGTAATCTTATCGAAAGGCGCACGACCATTAAAATATCGAAGCGACACACGCAAAATATTTTGCTTGTTATCTTCGATGACCTGAAATTCCCCAATGTAACCTTGCTCTTTAAGAATCTTTGCAATAGCAATTTTCATTTTAGAGGAAGGAACATCAAGTCGCTTATGACGCGCTTTCGATGCGTTACGCACACGGGTCAGAAAGTCGGATATTGGGTCTGTAACCTGCATTGTACTTAGACAATTGATGATACTATTTTTATTGATTAGTCATTGTTTAATCAAACAAGCTCTCTAAGAAAGAGTTTACCAGCTTGATTTGCGTATGCCTGGGATCTTGCCGTCGAGGGCAAGTTCGCGGAATTTATTTCGCCCCAAACCAAATTTGCGATAAACACCTCTGCCGCGACCAGTCAAGCTGCAACGACTGCGCAGACGAGTAGGAGAACTGTTACGCGGTAGCTTTTGAAGGGCATCCCAGTCGCCTGCTTCTTTCAAGACAGCGCGTTTTTCAGCGTATTTATCAACGAGTTTTTGGCGTTTTTGGTTTCGTGCTACGATTGCTGTTGTTGACATGGCGGTACAAGAAGATAAAAATAATTCTTCGTTAGTATTTACGCTACAGGCTCTTGCTGTTTGCGGAATGGGAAGCCAAATTCTTTAAGAAGCGCATATGCCTCTTCATCTGTCTGCGCTGTGGTTACGAATGTAATATCCATACCACGAATTTTTGATACTTTATCAACATCAATTTCAGGGAAAATAATCTGCTCTTTGATACCCATTGAGTAGTTTCCTCGTCCATCGAAGGATTTATCCGAAAGACCACGGAAGTCTCTAATACGGGGAGCAACGATATTAATAAAGCGATCAAGAAACTCGTACATATGAGCGCGACGGAGCGTGACGCGGCAGCCAATTGGCTGATTTACACGCAATTTGAAGTTTGAGATAGCCTCTTTTGCCAGTGTAACGGCAGGGCGCTGACCGGTTATTAATTCCATTTCCGTAATCGCAGATTGCATGATTTTTTGGTCTTGCGTGGCAGCACCAACACCCATATTAATCACGATTTTATGCAATTTTGGTACTTGCATCACGGAACTGTAATTGAATTTCTTCATTAGTGCCGGAGCAACGTTTTCTTTATAGACAGAAGCCAGACGCGCATTGGGCGCTTTAGGTGCATTCTCCGGCAATCGTCCACCCTCAAGAGTGAATTCTGTCTTTTTTGTTTTGACTGGTGTTTGCTGCTTTGCCATTGCTATTATTATTCAAGAAGTAGATAGTTTCTGACTGAAGAGATACATTAAAACTAGAGAGATACAAAAAAGCATCAAATCTAAGTGTTAGACCTCTTCGCCAGTGGTTCTAGCGATACGAGCTTTGCTTTTTTCTCCATTTTGCTCAACTATTTTTACGCCAAGCCGTGTTGGATTACCAGCACCATCAAGGAGCATTACATTTGAGTAATGGATTGGCATTTCTCGCTCAATAATTTGTCCTTGCTGAGCATTGGGCGTAGGTCGCATATGACGTTTCCGCACATTAATACCTTCAACAACAACGCGCATTTTTTCAGGAAGAATTTCAAGAACTCGACCTTCTTTGCCTTTATCATTACCGGCGAGAATGCGGACGGTATCGCCTTTTTTAATTTTGAGTTTCATAGCAGTATGAAAGAAAAATATCTTCGTCAAATTCTTTGTAGTGTAACTCTAAGCCACATCTCTAGCGAGTATTTTAGAGTACTTCCGGTGCAAGAGATACAATTTTCATAAAACTCTTATCTCGTAGTTCACGAGCAACCGGTCCAAAAATACGAGTACCACGCGGTTCACCTTGAGTATTCAAAAGCACAGCAGCATTTTCGTCGAAGCGAATATACGAACCGTCTTTGCGGCGAATCTCTTTTTTGGTACGAACGATGACAGCACGAGATTTATCACCCTTTTTTACCCCAGCGTTTGGGATTGCATCTTTCACAGACACAACAATAATATCTCCAATGCCGGCATAACGCTTTTCGTGCCCGCCCAAGACGCGGATACAACGTACTCTTCTTGCGCCGGAATTATCGGCAACTACGAGGTTTGTTTCTTCTTGAATCATCGCTAGAATTCGCTCACTTTCTTAGTGAAAAGTTGTCACAGTAAAAATAGTTACTTCGCACGCTCAAGTACTTCAACCAATCTCCAGCGCTTGTGAGCACTGAGAGGACGGGTTTCCATAATCCGAACTGTATCACCTTCATTGCAGGTATTTTCAGCATCGTGGGTCATGAACTTGGTCGTCTTTTTGAAGTACTTCTTGTAGAGCGGGTGCGCTACTTGACGTTCAACAGCGACAATGATTGTTTTGTCCATTTTCTTGGCGCTAACAACCTTACCGATTTTTACTTTGCGTCTTCCGCGCTGAGGCTGTGTTTGTATCGTTTCCATAGTGGAATCCATTTGTCTTAATCGTTATTTTGAACGTTGGCGCTCACCAATAATGGTGTTGATGCGAGCAATATCTCTGCGAAGTGTTGCCAAATATGCCGTGTTTTCAAGTTCACCAAGAGTCTTTTTGAAGCGTAGGTTTGTCAAGGTTTCTTGAGAATCTTTGAGATTCATTGCGAGGTCTGCGTCATTTAATTTGCGCAAGTCTTCGGGTTTACGAGCTTTCATTATTTCTTGCTCCTTTAGTGATGCTCTTGCGCATCAACGCGTGTTACAAATTTCGTTTTTATCGGCAATTTGTGCGACGCAAGGCGCATTGCCTCCATTGCTTTTTCCTTTGGCACACCGTCAAGCTCGAAGAGAATACGACCGGGTTTGATAACAGCAACGTAGTATTCAGTACTACCTTTACCGGAACCCATTCGTACTTCGGCTGGCTTCTTAGTATATGGTTTGTCAGGAAAAATTCTAATCCAGACCTTACCGTCTCGACGGAGGTAACGGTTAATCGCAATACGCGCCGATTCAATTTGACGATTAGTAATCCAAGCCGGTTCAAGCGCTTTCAAACCAAAAGTACCGAAAGCGACTTGCGAACCACGAAATGCTTTACCTTTCATCCTACCGCGCTGTGTTTTGCGATACTTAACTCTTTTTGGTAGCAGCATGATATTTCCTTAATTGCTGTTTGATGCGTTATTGCTGATTTCAAACGCTTACTCAGTCAATGAATGTCTGATTGACGAGAATTAGCGTGATGATTTGGGATTTCCGCTTGGCGTAGCAGGCTTTTCTTGATACATTGAAGCGCTACCACCTAATACTTCGCCCAGACAAATCCATACTTTAATGCCAATTGCGCCATAGATAGTCTGTGCAGTGCCGGTTGCGTAGTCAATGTTTGCTCGAAGCGTGTGCAAAGGTACACGACCTTCACGATACTTCTCCATGCGAGACATATCTGCACCACCCAAGCGCCCGTTGCATACAATGCGGACACCTTCTGCACCCATACGCATAGCAGCACTTACACCCTGCTTCATCGCACGTCGATACGATATACGACCTTCAAGCTGTTGAGCAATAGTATCCGCAACAAGCTGGGCATCAATTTCCGGACGCTTGATTTCACTTATAAGAATCTTTACTTCTTTTGAAGTAATTTTTTTAAGTTCTTCCTCAAGCTGAGCGATTTCTTTACCGGAGCGCCCAATCACAACACCAGGGCGCGACGTCTTAATTGTAAGACGGATTTGCTTTGGCGTACGCTCAACAATAATGCGCGAAATACCAGCTTTTTTTAAGCGCTCATGAAGATACTTGCGTACCATCATATCTTCGGACAACTTACTGGCGAAGTTTTTCTCATCAAACCAGTTTGCATCCCAAGCGCGGATGATTCCAAGACGGAAACCAATGGGGTTAGTTTTCTGACCCAAGGCTAATCTCCTAATCGAAATTGTACGTTGTGAATAATTAGCTTACGGATTGAACGACGATTGTCAAGTGGTTCATACGCTTACGAATACGGTAAGCACGACCCATCGGAGCAGGACTGATGCGTCGCAGCATCGGACCGCCGTTCACAAACGCGCCTGTTACTGTCGCGCCTTCCATATCGAAACGAGCATTTTGATGCTTGTCTTCAAGATTTGCGTAAGCGGAACGCAGGACAAACTCTGCATCGCGCGCCGCGTGTTTTGGGTTGAATTTTAGCAACGACATTGCCTCAGCGACACTTTTGCCGCGAATCATATCAATAACAAGACGCATTTTGCGAGGTGATCCTGGCAGAAAACGCTTGGTTGCTTTTGCTTCAAACTTTTGCATTGGTGTAACCTTTGGAAAAATTATTTGCCTTTAAGATCTTTTCTGTTGCCTGCATGACCTTTATAGGTACGTGTTGGTGCGAACTCGCCCAGTTTATGACCAACCATATTTTCTGTCACATAGACCGGAATAAATTTATTTCCGTTATGTACAGCAAATGTATGACCGACAAATTCCGGCGCGATAGTCGAAGCGCGTGACCACGTTTTGACAACAACTTTTTTGTTGGACGCATTAAGGGCAGTAATTTTTTTTGCCAATTTAATGCTAATAAAGGGTCCTTTTTTAAGCGAACGTGCCATTGTACTTTAATTCTAAAGTGTTACGTGGTTGGAATTACTTCACTCTACGGCGAACGATATATTTGTTGGAAAGCTTACGCTTCTTACGAGTTTTCAAACCTTTAGCAAGCTGACCCCATGGGGAGCGTGGATGCTGACGACCACCACCGGATTTGGAACGTCCCTCGCCACCACCCATTGGGTGATCAACCGGGTTCATAGCCATACCACGTGATTGCGGGCGTACACCGAACCATATCATCCTACCAGCTTTACCGTAAGAGATATTTTCGTGATCAGAATTGCCTATCGTACCAAGTGTTGCTAAGCATGTTACGGGAACCAACCGAACTTCACTAGAAGGTAGCTTGATTTGTGCATTTTTTTCATCCCGCGCAACTAAGACAACTGAATTCCCTGCGCTACGGGCTATTTGACCGCCCTTGCCCGGCTTCATTTCAACATTATGAATAAAGGAGCCAACAGGAATTTTCGAGAGAGGCAGAGCATTTCCATCACGGATTTCCGCGTTCGGACCAGATTGCAAAACATCGCCTACTTTTACAGATCCCGGCGCAAGGATGTATCGAAGCTCACCATCATCGTATTTTAGAAGAGCTATCCTTGCAGTACGATTTGGATCGTATTCAATAGCTTCCACGCGAGCGTTGACACCATGCTTATTACGCTTAAAATCAATAATACGATAGCGGCGCTTATGCCCACCACCACGGTGGCGCGAGGTAATACGACCGGTATTATTGCGTCCACCTGATTTTTTCAGAGGCGCAAGAAGGCTTCTTTCAGGTGTTGATTTAGTAATCTCCTCAAACGTGCTCACAGAATAGAAGCGCGTTCCAGGCGTAATCGGTTTAAGTTTGCGAAGGGCCATAATTCTAAGTTCAGTAAAGCGAATCTTGATTGAAACAAAATTCGGATATAAAAGCGAAGATTCTAGATGAAAACGATAGCAAGATTACTCGCCAGCGCCAGTTCCTATGTCAATAGCTTGACCAGTTTTTAGAGTAACATACGCTTTTTTACGAGCGGCTGTTTTTCCAGCAAACCGACCACGCTTTGTAAATTGTACAGTTCGCTTTGGGCGTACTCGGATGGTACGTATGCTAATGACATCTACAGTAAACTGGGCTTCGATCGCTTTACGAATCTCAATTTTGTTTGCTTTTAAGTCAACCTCAAAAGCATACTGACGAGAAGTGTTTAACTTCGTAGCTTTTTCGGTAATAATTGGTCGTTTTAGAACTTGCATCGTAGTTTCCTCGTAATTGACCTTTACTCTGCAAAGGTTTTAATAAGTACATCCACCGCGCTTTTATGAACAAGAATTTTCTTGTTGCTCAGGATGTCATAGGTTGAGATTTTGTCAGCAACTTGTGTCGTAAGACGCTCAATATTGCGCGAGGACAAATAGATATTGTCGTCGTTAGCGGGAAGCAGATGCAATACTTTTTGTCCCGTCAGACTTAGCGCAGAAAGTACATCAACCATCTGTTTCGTCTTGATCGAACCAAAATTCAGGTCTTCTATTACAACAAAGTTATTTTCACGAACGCGCAACGTTAGTGCGGATTTTCTAGCAAGACGTACAACTTTCTTCGGCAATTTAACCGAATACTTATGTGGACGTGGACCGAAAACCGTGCCACCACCAACCCAAAGCGGAGAGCGCGTTGAACCGGAGCGGGCAGTTCCGCGACCTTTTTGCCGCCACGGCTTTTTACCGCCGCCAGAAACTTCGGCTTTCTCTTTTGTTTTGTGTGTACCCTGTCTCTGATGCGCCAAATATTGGCGTACCGCAAGGTACATCGCATGTTCATGAGGCTCAATGTTAAAAATCGAATCCGGTAGATCTACTTGACCGGCGACTTTACCATCTTTTGAAAAGATGTCAGCTTTCATAGTGAAATTTCCTTCAAGGGAGTCTTGTACAACTCACTTAGAGAGTTAATCTATCGTAATCGTTAAATCTTGACAATCTCAACTATTGAGTTCGGCGCACCAGGTATGCTGCCCTTAACAATAAGAAGATTTGACTCTGGTACAATACGCAGCACTTTAAGATTGCGTACCGTGATTCGCTCACCACCCATTCGCCCAGCCATACGCATTCCCTTAAAAACACGGGAAGGATACGAGGACGAACCGATTGAACCGGGGGCGCGAGGACGATCAGACTGTCCGTGTGTTGTCATGCCAATACCACCAAAATGGTGACGCTTAACAACACCTTGAAAGCCGCGACCTTTTGAATCACCAGAAACTTTAATTTTGTCTCCTACGGCAAAGTCCGCTACGGTTATCTCGTCGCCTACTTTGACTTGCTTTCGTATATTGCGAAACTCACGGAGATATCGCTTGAATTCTACTTTTGCCTTTGCGAAATGTCCCGCAAGAGGCTTATTTACTTTACGAGCCGGAATCTGACCAAAGCCAATTTGTACGGACTCATAACCGTCGTTTTCTTTCGTGCGGACTTGCACGACTGGACAAGGACCGGCTTCAATAACTGTGCAAGGGATGTAATCGCCTGCTTCTGTAAAGATGCTTGTCATGCCGATTTTTCTGCCGAGTAATACGCTCATTATTGTTTGGCTCCTTAGACTTTGATTTCAACATCTACGCCGGCAGGTAGCTCCAAGCGCATGAGGGAATCCACTGTTTTAGGCGTGGAGTTCAGAATATCTATAAGACGCTTATGAGTGCGTGATTCAAACTGCTCACGCGATTTTTTGTCAACGTGAGGAGAACGCAGGACGGTATAAATTTGCTTCTCAGTCGGGAGCGGAATCGGTCCGGAAATCACGGCACCGGTTTGCTTCACTGTGCGAATAATTCGCTCTGCCGACTTGTCAATCAAATTGTGGTCGTAGGACTTCAGCTTTATGCGGATTTTCTGACGTGCCACTTGTGTGCCTCTTTCAGTGAAACCTTGTAATGCGAATTTGTTTGTTTTATTTTGAAGGCTTGCTTAAAACGGCTTTATATTTTTATTAAAATTTACAAAGCCGCTTTAGCAACCAGATTTCCACTCCTTAATAAGGGAGCGATAAATTTTATTGGAGAATTTTCGTTACAACGCCGGAACCTACTGTACGCCCACCCTCGCGAATAGCGAAGCGAAGTCCTTCTTCCATAGCGATTGTCGTGATAAGCTCAATGCTAAGGTTGTCAAGGTTGTCGCCAGGCATAACCATTTCAGTTCCATCAGGAAGAGTAGCTACCCCTGTAACGTCTGTTGTACGGAAGTAGAACTGAGGGCGATAACCATTAAAGAACGGAGTATGACGACCACCTTCTTCTTTTGAAAGAACGTACACTTGAGCCGTAAACTTTTTGTGCGGCGTAATCGAGCCGGGCTTTGCAAGAACCATTCCACGTTCAAGTTCGTTTTTATCAACCCCACGAAGGAGAAGACCTACGTTATCACCAGCTTGACCTTCATCAAGAAGTTTACGGAACATTTCAATGCCCGTAACAAATGTCTTTTTATTCAAGCCTAGACCAATGATTTCAACTTCTTCGTTGACTTTCACGATACCACGCTCAATACGCCCGGTACCTACTGTACCACGCCCGGTAATAGAGAACACGTCTTCAATCGGCATCAGGAATGGCTTATCAACTGCACGCTCAGGCATTGGGATATAGCTATCTACGGCATCCATAAGATCGTAGATGCACTTTAGACGCTCATCATCAACTTTAACCGCAGGGTCAGCACCAGCATCAAGAGCTTTAAGCGCGGAGCCTTTTACGATAGGCGTATCATCGCCAGGGAAGTTGTAGCGACTGAGAAGCTCACGAATCTCCATCTCAACAAGCTCAACAAGCTCAGGATCTGCAATGTCAATTTTATTCATGAACACTACAATACGAGGCACACCTACTTGGCGAGCCAACAAGATATGCTCACGCGTTTGCGGCATTGGTCCGTCGGTAGCGGCAACTACAAGAATCGCACCGTCCATTTGAGCAGCACCCGTAATCATGTTTTTCACATAATCAGCATGACCGGGACAATCAACGTGCGCATAGTGACGCTTTTCTGTTTCGTATTCAACGTGTGCAGTAGCAATGGTAATTCCACGTGCCTTCTCTTCGGGCGCGTTATCAATCGAATCATAGCCACGGAATTGTGCATTACCTTTTTTTGCAAGACCCGCAGTAATAGCAGCCGTCAAAGTTGTCTTACCGTGGTCAACGTGCCCGATTGTACCGACGTTTACGTGCGGTTTATTGCGCTCGAATTTCTCTTTAGCCATTGTAGTAGCTCCTCAATGCAGTGAAAAATTGTGAAAGAGATAAAGTGTATTTGAGATTGTTTCTAGTTTCAGTATGAAGGCGCATTTAGCGCAGGCTCGTACCGAGCAAACTTCATCGTATATGATGCGCGTCCTTGCGTAATTGAGCGAAGCCGTGTCACGTAACCAAACATTTCTGAAAGCGGAACAAAGGCTTTGATAACTTGCAAATCTATACCTTGCTGTGCTATACCTTCTATTTTACCTCGTCTTGCGCTCAGATCGCCAACCACATCGCCCATATTTTTATCCGGCGTAACAACTTCAACTTCAAACACAGGCTCCAGCAGAACTGGAGAAGCATTGCGCATCGCCTCTCTAACGGCATTAGAAGCGCTTATTGTAAATGCAACCTCATTTGAGTCTGTTTGGCTAAAAAAAGCTCCGACGAGATCAACTTTTACACCCAGAACTGGATAACTCATCAATGGTCCATTTTGAAGCCCTTGTCGCACGCCCTGCTCTATTGCATTTACATAGTTCAAAGGCAGTATCGAAGCTGTCAACTTATTTTCAAAGACTATACCTATGCCAACATCGCCCGGGGAAATATTTAGAACAACATGCGCAAACTGCGCTTTCCCGCCAACATTGCGATCCAATATTTCTTCCTGTTGAGCGGAGGATGTAACTGTTTCACGATAAGCTACTTGCGGCTTTCCAACATTTACACCTACACCGAACTCGCGCTTCAAACGATCAACCATAATTTCGAGTTGCAACTCACCAACGCCACTGATGAGCATTTGCCCTGTTTCTTCATCTGTTTTGAAACGGAACGTAGGATCTTCGTCTATAAGTTTTTGCAGTGCGTCGTTGAGTTTTTCTTGATCGGCTAGAGTTTTAGGCTCAATGGCTTGGTTAATCACTGGCTCGGCAAACTCTATTTTTTCGAGGAGGATGGGATGGGCTGCATCACAAATAGTATCACCTGTTCGCGCATTTTTTAATCCAACAACTGCGACAATAGAACCGGCGTACTCTTCCTCAACATCCTCTCGCTGGTTTGCCCTGATATGAAGCAAACGACCGATACGCTCTTTCTTTCCGGTAGCGGCATTTAACAAGTATTCACCTGTTTTTAGCGTACCGGAATAGACACGCATGAATGTCAAGCGACCAACAAATTGGTCTGAAACAACTTTGAAGACGAGAGCCGCGAGCGGCTCATTATCTTGAAAGCTGCGATACAACTCCTCGTGCATATCAAGTCCGTACCCTTTTACGCCGCCTATATCTAGTGGGGACGGCAGGTACTCAATTACGGCATCTAGCAGCTGCTGAACGCCTTTGTTCTTGAAAGAGGCACCACAAAGAACTGGAGTAATCACTGTTTGAATTGTTCCCTTGCGAATTGCAGATTGAATTTCATCGCTCGCAAGATCGCCTTGTTCAAGATATTTTGCGAGCAACTCATCATCTATCTCAGCAGCAGACTCAACAAGCAGAGCGCGATATTCTTGCACTTGCTTGTTCATGTTTAAAGGAATTTCTTGAACAGAATACTTTAAGCCAAGCGAATCTTCATCATACACGAGAGCCTTCATTTGAATGAGATCTACAACCCCTCGAAAGTCTTCACCAGACCCTATTGGCAATTGCAGAACAACAGGACGCGCATTTAATCGGTCTTTCATCATCTGAATCACGCGAAGAAAATCTGCCCCAACACGATCCATTTTATTGACGAAAGCTATACGTGGCACATCATACTGCTCGGCTTGCCTCCAGACAGTCTCCGACTGAGGCTCAACACCGCTAACAGCACAATAAAGAGCCACAGCACCATCAAGAACACGAAGAGAACGCTGAACTTCAACAGTAAAATCTACGTGACCGGGCGTATCAATCAGGTTAATCTGATAATCACGCCACTGGCAATATGTGGCAGCGGAGCTAATAGTGATTCCACGTTCGCGCTCTTGCTCCATAAAGTCCATGACAGCCGTACCGTAGTGCACTTCGCCCATTTTATGAACCACTCCTGCATAAAACAGGATGCGCTCACTCGTGGTTGTCTTGCCGGCATCAATATGAGCCATTATGCCTATGTTGCGTACCTTTTCTATCGGCGTTACACGTGGCATAATTTCAACCTAATACAAAGAAACAATTCTATCAAAGAACGAAATTTTCTAATTTTTCAAAGCCTTACATCACCACTTAAAGTGCGCAAATGCTTTATTTGCATCCGCCATGCGATGCATATCATCGCGTTTTTTAATTGCGGAACCTTCGCCATTTGCTGCAGCAGTCAACTCATTTGCCAGACGCTGCGCCATTGACTTGTCGCGACGCTGGCGAGCAGCACCCTTCAGCCAACGAATAGCCAAAGCCACACGACGTGCCTCAGGAACCTCAGAAGGCACCTGATAAGTAGCACCACCAACACGACGCGCACGAACCTCAACCGCCGGCGCAGCATTTGCCATCGCCTTACGGAAGAACTCTAACTCATCCTGACCGGTTTTCTCACGAATTATATCGAGAGCACCATACATGATTTTTTGCGCTGTCAGCTTTTTTCCGTCATACATAATACTATTGATGAATCTTGTAATGATCACATCTTTGTACTTTGGATCTGCTGGCGTTGGAAAACGCTTTGCTCTTGCTTTTCTCATTGCTTCAAATGGTAAAAATCTAGTAAGATTTTGTATTCAATTTCTATTATTTAGAAAGTCGCCAAAGCAGACGACACCAACTTATTTCTTTTTGCCCTTTGTTTCAGGAGCAGCACCCGGCTTCGGTCGCTTTGCTCCGTATTTGGAGCGCGCCTGCTTGCGATCTTTCACGCCCTGCGTGTCGGCAGTGCCACGAATAATGTGATACCGCACACCAGGCAAATCTTTAACACGACCGCCACGAATCATTACGATAGAGTGCTCTTGCAAATTGTGCCCTTCGCCTGGGATATATGCCGTAACCTCAATTTGATTTGAGAGACGAACACGAGCTACCTTGCGAAGCGCAGAGTTCGGCTTCTTAGGAGTAGTCGTATAAACCCGCGTACAAACGCCGCGTTTTTGAGGACAAGAATCAAGCGCAGGCGATTTACTTTTATATTCGACTACGGTTCTACCTTTGCGAATGAGCTGATTAATTGTAGGCATAACGTCCTAGAATTTCTGTCGTGAGTGATTTTGAAATCAACGAAAATCAACAATGTCGTGCGATATGCAGCAAGTGTAATTCAAGTGAGCAACAAAACTACGATACTTTTCTTTGTTGTCCAAATTTTTTTTACAAATTTCGTAAAATTATTCTTTACATCACCCCTTTTATCTACGATAAAATAACGTTCTCCCGCTTGTTAGAATCTACCATCTACGGCATTTAAAATTTATTTTGCATTTGACTCTGCAACGAGAAAGATTATCAAAATGAAGGAAAATAATTGTAGATTGGACATCTTAGTTACTACACCCATAAGTAACCATGCGCTACTTCCTTACATTTTGGTGTTCTGAAATCATTACAGACTCAATTAACGCTATGTTCAAGACCATTCTGCTCTCTAGTTTCATCTTTTCGTATTGCTTCCCAATTGTTGCTTACTCACAACCAAGTCAAACGCAGACACTACAAAACCAAGAGATTCTGCGTGCCATGCGCGACGAGATTAAGCGCTCTATGCAAGAGCTACGGCTTCCTTCTTTGGAAAAGCCGTATTACATTCAGTATTCTCTTGTGCAGAACGCATCAACAAATATCAAAGCATCCTTTGGAAGTCTTACCGAATCTCATCTCTCACAAGACAAGCGTCTTACCGCTGGTTTGCGCGTTGGCTCAGCACAATTCGACAATACCAATTTTTTTGACCCGGCGCTTGGTTTCTTTGGCTCCAGCGACGATGAAGAGCGCTTCAAAAGCCGTTCTATTCCCAGCGAACTAGACTACTCAGCGCTTCGCCGTGAACTTTGGCTTGCTACCGATGCCGCCTATAAGCAATCAGCCGAGTTGTACGCGAAGAAACAAGCTGCCCTCAAAAACCGTGTTCGCATAGACACTCTTGCAGATTTCACGCTCTTTCCTGCCGCTTCAAGTGTTGACACAATGCCTATACCGACTTTCGACCAAACCTATTTTGAGCGGCTTGCAGTAGATTTATCGGCGATATTTCGAGACTTTCCCGCTGTCACACTCTCCACTGTTGCAGTTGAATACAACACAAAACAAGAGCTTTTCGTTAATAGCGAGGCACGAGAATATATACGCACAGATTTAATTATTGGAATAGAGATAGTTGCAACGGCTCAGGCAAAAGACGGGATGCCACTTGCGCAGGTGTACAGCACATACAGCCGCACACCAAGCGGTTTACCAAGCCGTGATTCTTTGCTCAAAGCCACACGTGCGTTGGCTCAAAAACTCTCCCAAAGTCTTACCGCCCCCATTGCACAGGCATATTCCGGACCTGTTCTTTTAGAAGATCAAGCAGCAGCAGAAGCCTTTTTACAGATATTTGCACCCAATCTTGTGACACAAAGAGCTCCCGTTACAGAGCGCGGTATCAGCGATAACTCACAGAATGCAACCTTCCAGAACAAAGTCGGTGCGCGAGTAATGCCTGAGTTTCTGTCTGTCTCAGTCACACCTTCGCAAGGGGTCTATAATACCACACAACTCGTGGGTGCATACCGTATTGACGATGAGGCAATTCCGGCGGAGTCCTTCCAAATCATCAAAGGCGGCTATTTGAAAGGTCTTATGGCTTCGCGCACCCCCACACGCCGCGTGAAAGCATCTAATGGACATAACCGTGGCGGTGCGGCTATGTTCAGTATTTTGGACGTTTCAGCAGGTAAAGACCGTACACAGCCCTTCAAAAAACTGCGCTCAAGAATGCTTCAGCTCTGCAAAGACCGCGATTTGCCATATGGAATAGTTGTCCGAAAAATTCTGAATCCGAACATCCTGATGACAACTCTTTACAGCCTTACCGAAGGTGAGTTTCCCTTTGCCCGTACGCCGGGGCAAATGACCGCTCTTGAAGCCTATCGTGTCTATCCCGATGGACGCGAAGAACTTATACGGGGATGCGATATTGCCGGAATGACGGTACAATCTTTTAAGGAAATCCTTGCTGTTGGCGACCATAAAACTGCCTATAATTGCTATGCACTGCCTGTCACCGCAGCATTCTTTTCCGGCGGAGCATCGTTTTTGCCCGCTTCAGTTATTTTGCCTGCGCTTCTCTTTGAAGATATTGAAATTCGTCCAATTGAAGATGATTTCACCAAACCACCCATCTTGCCGCACCCCTTCTTTTCTCGCAAGTAAAAACTTTTTCTACGATTTATGGTAAAGATCATGCACACCACTCGAACAAGTCGGACATATCTTTCTATAAGCCTTGATAAAGCGCTCTCCAAAGCCTCACAAACGGTTTTTCATCCAATGCCTAGCCTTTGTGCGGGAGTAAAGTTTTTCGTATCCTCAAAGGTAGCAATAAGGTTTTTAGTAGGTACATTATTTTGCCTCTCTTCGGTATCTGCTCAGACGCAAACTCCTTCATATTGCCAGAATGTTGTATTGGTCAAATTTAGAGCTAGTTCCCCACTCTTCGCCCAATGGGAGCACAACGGGCGGGGCGGCGTTATTACAGAATGGCAGGACGTTCTTCATACACACACAAGCGAAGCGCTCTTCGACGACGGTTTAGTGCAAAGCGTTATTGAACGTTTTAGCCGTCTAACCGAAGACGATCCCGCAAAACGCGCATCCACCCTAACTCGCTGGTGCAAAATTCGCTTTTCCGCAGCAATAGACCCTGCTGTGCTGTCGGGCAAACTCAAGAATTTACCCGATGTGGAATATGCCGAACCGCTTTATCGCCGTACTCTTACAGATGTTCCCAACGACCCCTTTATTAACTCACAGCAGTATTTGTCCGTTATTCGTGCTTTTGAGGCGTGGGATGTTGTGCGGACGCAAGCTGATACATCGCAGCGCGTCATCGTTGCGATTGTTGATAGCGGAGTTGACTATAACCATGAAGATTTAGCTGCAAATATTTATGTCAACCCGGGCGAAAGCGGCAACGATGCTCAAGGGCGCGACAAACGCACCAACGGCGTTGACGATGACCGCAACGGCAGAGTAGATGACTGGCACGGTTGGGACTTCAGCACCGATGCAGATGCTACCATGGAAAGCAACGACCCCATGCCCATCGGCAACACACACGGCACTCACGTTGCAGGAATAGCAGGAGCCGTCACGAATAACGGTAAGGGTGTGGCGGGCGTAGCCAGAGGCATTTGGCTTTTACCAATCAAATGCAGCCCTCCGGGGTCAGGAGATATACCAAACGGTTTTCGTGGTATCATCTATGCGGCAATTATGGGGGCAAAGATTATTAACTGTAGTTGGGGCGATACCTCACGCTCCCAAGCAGAGCAAGAAGCGATTGATATTGCCACCGAACTCGGTTCATTAGTTATCGCAACCGCCGGTAATGATCGTCGCTATACAGCTTTTTATCCGGGTTCTTACGACAATGTTTGCTCCGTAGCATGGTTGGAAAATGATGACACTCGTTTTTTCGGCAACTACCACGAAACGGTAGATATTGGTGCTCCCGGCTCAAGTATTTATGCGACATTTACGGATAACCGTTATGGCTCTATGGGCGGAACATCTATGGCTGCTCCTATGGTTTCGGCAGCAGCAGCACTCGTCAAATTGCGCTTTCCACAATATTCACCCCAACAAATTTTCTCCCGACTGAAAGCCACTGCCGACAACAACGACCGCCAAAACCCTGATGTTGTAGGCTTTATCGGCACTGGTCGGCTGAATGTTTTAGCAGCCGTACAAACTGCCAGTCCGCCGTTTATAGAAATTCGTGGCTACACCGTGCAAGATGAAAATAATAACGGGCTTCTCGAATCGGGCGAGCGTGTAACAGTGCAACTCAACCTTACTAATGTCTTCGCGCCTGTTGCGGGAGCACGTATCGCAATGCGGACGACTATCGCTACCAACAGTATGTTCTACCCGTTCTTCGACGATACCGTGCGGCAAGTGCCGACCTTAGCAGCAAATGAAACACGCACAAATGCTGTCAGTTTCAGCTTTCGCCTCACGACAAATTTATCACAAGACTTTGCCGTACCTCTGCTTTTTTCCATTTTTGATGCGAACGGAAAACTCATCGGACGTGATGCTCTTAGGCTCTCTGTCAATACATCATATCAAACCCTTCGCGGCAATGCACTGGCGCTTACCGTTAACAGTCGTGGTGGATTTGGCTTCAATGACTTCCCAACTAATATGCAGGGCGACGGACTGTTTTATCAGCCACGTGATACCAATAATCTCATTTATGAAGGCGGACTTATTGTAGCAAGCGGATTAGACAGCATCTCATCTTCTGTACGAAACACAGCAACGCAACGGGATTTGGCGTTTCTGGCAACATCTCTCCTTACTGTTGGGGCAGCATCAGATTCATCGCTTCTGACCGCCAGGGCAAGTTTCACCGACCGCGCTTCCGATACTCAAGCAGGGGTGAAGATTGATCAAACCGTGCAGCAATATCGGCAAAGCCCGCGTCAAAACATGGTTATTTCGTCATATATCATTACCAATACATCAAACCGCACTTTCTCCAATTTATCCGCAGGATTATTTTTTGATTGGGATATTGCCAATTATCACACAAATGAGACATTTTGGGATAATGACTGTGGATGTGGTATTGCAAAAAGCATTGCAGGTAGTTTCCCAGTTATCGGTGTCAAACTCCTGTCTCCGCAAACACCAACGTTTTACCCGATTCAGATTGGAGATACGACACATGATGCAATCACGCTGAACGACGGATTCCCTCGCAGCGAAAAATATCGCGCCCTTTCCAGCGGCATTATTCCATCGCGCAAATCCGGCGACATTGCTCACATTGTAGGCGCAAGCGGCATGACGCTTCAGGTCGGCTCATCCGCTTCAGTACAGTTCGCCATCGCAGGTGGATTATCACTGGACGAAATTCGTAACAGTTTTCGAGCACTAAGTCAATCAGATAGCACCTCAAACCGCCTCTATCCTAATCCCGCAAGCGGCAGTGCTTTTTTGGAATATGAACTCACAAGCGATCAAACAGTAACCATAGAACTCCTGAACGTACTTGGACAAGTAGTCGCAACACCCATAAATCGCCTTCAAACTAAAGGCTGGCAGCAAATTGCATTTGCCTTAGACACACTCAGCCCCGGTGTGTATTGGATTCGCTTGCGCGGCACGACGCTCTCCTTCAGCAAGCCGCTTGTTATCTCGCGCTAGTTCGTTTGGTCTTGTGCTTGATTACGAATAATTGCCTCAAAAAGCTCGTGGATACGTGCAAAGGAGTTATTATGCGCTCTGGAACGGACGTGTGCTGCATAATCTGTTGTGGGGCGAAGAGCATAAAATTTTTGCACTGCCTCGGCAAGCGCTTCCGAAGACTCCGGCTGCACGACAAAGCCCGTTTTACCTTCGTCCACTGATTCGGCAAGTCCACCGACATCCGTAATAATCACCGGACGCTCAAAGCCGTAGGCAATACCCAGAATCCCGCTCTGCGTGGCGCTTCGGTAAGGCAGCATCACCACATCACACGCTGCATAAAACTTGGCGACCTCTTCATTTGGGACAAAATGGTTTATCATCGTAACGTGCCCGTCAAGTGCAAGTTCATGGATTAGGTCATAGTACGGCTTGGGATCGTCGTAGAACTCGCCCGCAATAAGCAATTTTACGTGAGGATTTTCTTCCACTATCGCAGGCATAGCTCGCAGAAGGATATCCAAACCCTTGTATTTGCGGACATAACCGAAAAAGAGGAGTACATCATCTTCGGGCGCAAAACCAAATTCTTTTTTTGCCGCTTCTTTACTCGTGTGAAGCGATGTTTGTGCATAAAAATCACCAAAGACAGGAAGTTCCGAGCGGTACACAAGCTTATCCTTGGCAAAAGGCTTCACATCGTCTGCGACTTGGCTGGAAAGCGTTAAAAATGACGACGCATTGACCAAGCCGAGTTTTGTGAGTACCGTATCAACCGCCCGCGCTTCATGGGAAATCACATTTTCGGCGATAAAAAGTATCTTGCTGTGAAACTCTTTTCCCAACAGACTGGAAACTGCATAATGGCTGGGTCCAAAGAATGGATTCCACCAATCAAAGGCAACCAAATCCGGTTGCAGTTCACGCACCCTCCGTGCTACCCGCAGCCACGAAAGCGGGTTAACCGAACTCAGCAGACGCTCCGATGGTACTTGCTTCGTCATTGCTTGGCTTTGGTCGTACTGAGTCGTTCCGGGAAAAAGCAACGATGGATAGAGCAGCGTGTAGTTAATAAAGTGTACGCGAAAATGCGGCTCCAGCGCCTCGTAGAGATGCGACATAAAAAGCGCGTTGCCGCCACGATACGGATAGGCGGGACCGATAAGAACGATGGTTTTTTGCGGGGTTTGGGGCATATTTTTTTGAATGTAGCAACAACAATCTACAAAAATAGAAAAAAGCGGCAAGGTTTTACGAAAAACCCTGCCGCTTTTTTTTATACTTTTTCGGAAGAACGACGATTATGCGTTACCTTCAGCGCGACGCTTTTGGTAATCTTTGGTCATTTCTTCTTGGATAGATTTCGGTACTTGAGCATATTTCACAAATTCCATTGAGAACTCGCCTTTTCCTTGAGTAGCAGAGCGGAGGTCTGTAGAATAACCAAACATCTCGGAAAGTGGTACTTCGGCGTTCACAATAACATAATTGTTATCGGTATCAGTACCCATAATCACACCACGACGCTGGTTCAACTGCCCGATAACCTGCCCTTGGAATTCGTCAGGTACAGAGATTTCCACGTTCATAATCGGCTCAAGAACAACCGGACCTGCATCTTTGTAGAACTCGCGCACTGCAGTCATCGCAGCGACCTTGAATGCCATCTCCGATGAATCCACGGCGTGATATGCGCCGTCATTCAGCACCACACGAACGCCCATGACGGGCTGACCGATAAGCTGACCAGTCTTGAACTGCTCGGCAAAGCCCTTGTCGCAGGCAGGGATATATTCACGGGGAATAACACCGCCAACGATTTCATCTACGAATTCGTAGAGCTTATCGCCTTCGACTTCCATCGGCTCGAAGTAACCGGCAACACGACCGAACTGACCTGAGCCACCGGTTTGTTTTTTGTGGGTGTAATTAAATTCAGCTTTTTTCGTAAGTGCCTCGCGGAATGCTACTTTGGGCTTACCAACATTCACTTCGCAGTTATACTCACGTTTGATACGCTCAATGTAAATTTCCAAGTGCAACTCACCCATACCTTTGATGATTGTTTCGCCACTTTCTTCATCACGATAGACGCGCAAGGTCGGGTCTTCTTTGGTAAAGCGGTTAAGTGCTTTCGAGAAGTTTACCTGACCGGTTTTCTCTTTTGGTGCAACCGCAAGCTCAATAACGGGATTCGGAACAAACATGGACGACATAGTTACGTTTTGCTTGCCATCAGTGAAAGTATCGCCCGAAGCACAATCTACGCCGAAGAGTGCGACAATATCACCCGCTTTTGCCGAATCAATCTCGTTCATCTCGGAGGAGTGCATCCGCACAAGACGCGGGATTTTGATTTTCTTATCGTTGCTCATGTTGATAACCGTATCGCCTTTGTTCACCGTACCTTGATAGATACGCATATAGGTCAACTGACCATATTTGCCGTCTTCCAGTTTGAAGGCAAGCATAACAAGTGGCTTAGTCGGGTCGGATTTGAGTTCAATTTTTGCTTCGCCGTTGTCTTGGTCAAGCGCCTCGATTTTGGTTTCCGGTGGGCTGGGAAGGTAGCTCACGACTGCATCCAAAAGGGTTTGAACGCCTTTATTTTTGTACGCAGAACCAACAAAAACGGGCGTGAGTTTCAGCGACAATGTACCTTTACGAACAGCCGCTTTAATCTCGTCTTCCGTAATTGCGTCTTCTTGTTCACCCAAGAATTTCTCCATAATTGCATCATCAAAGTCGGAAATCGCTTCGATGAGTTTATGGCGGCGATCTTTCGCATCGGCAAGAAGTTCTGCCGGAATGTCGGTGTAACGAATGTTTTCACCTGCATCACCGTCGTAATAAACAGCTTTCATTTTGATAAGGTCAACAACACCTGCAAAATCAGCTTCACGACCAATTGGCATGGTAATCATCACAGCGTTGTGATTAAGTTTTTCGCGGAGTTGCGAAATTACTTTATCAGCATTTGCACCGGCACGATCCATTTTGTTGATGAACGCAAGGCGCGGTACATTGTAACGGCGCATTTGACGGTCAACAGTGATAGACTGGCTTTGTACGCCCGAAACCGAGCAAAGTACCAGAACTGCGCCGTCAAGAACGCGCAATGCCCGCTCTACTTCGACCGTGAAGTCCACGTGACCGGGGGTGTCGATAAGGTTGATATTGTAATCGCCCCACTCACAGAACGTAGCTGCAGACTGAATCGTAATGCCTTTTTCGCGTTCCAAGTCCATTGAGTCCATTTTCGCGCCAACGCCGTCTTTGCCGCGTACTTCGTGAATAGCATGAATACGACCTGTGTAGAACAGGATACGCTCGGAAAGGGTGGTTTTGCCGGAGTCAATGTGCGCGGAAATACCGATATTACGCACTTTTTCAAGGGGTGGAACTACAGTTGCCATGATAACAGCTCGCTTGAAACGTAAAAGATGAAAATGAAAGAGTTATTTGCCATACCTTTACCAACTTTTGCGAGTTGGTAAAGACTACTAAATTACAATTTTTCCATAATAAAACCTAATTTTCCACAGCATACCGCTAGAAAGTGGCATTTGGTATATTTCTTGCTAGACCAATTGTTATTGAGAGAGCGTAGTAAAAACCGCATTTTTCCTTTCTGTCCAAGAAAAGCGTTTGACGGTATCGGAAAAGGTTTGTAGTTTTATGCGCTCAATAATGAAATACTTTCTTCTTTGAATTCGAGTAATATCCCCGACAGTGTCATAACACAGCACAAAAATCATTATGGTCAAAAACCTTGTCATCGTCGAATCACCCGCAAAAGCGAAAACGATTGAGAAATTTTTAGGACAAGATTTTATTGTCAAGTCTTGCTTTGGTCATATCCGCGACCTGGTAAAAACAGACGATGCTATTGATGTCAAAAACGGCTTTCGACCTCGTTACGAAGTCTCGCCGGATAAACGCGAGGTCGTTAGCAATCTCACAAAACTCGCCGCCGAAGCAGAAATCGTCTGGCTTGCATCAGACGAAGACCGAGAAGGTGAGGCTATCTCATGGCATCTTTTTGAAGCATTAAAGCTCCGTAAAGAAAGAACTAAACGTATAGTTTTTCACGAAATCACCAAGCCTGCTATCTTAAAGGCAGTCCAGAACCCGCGTGGCATTGACGAAGACCTTGTGAACGCCCAGCAAGCACGTCGTGTTCTTGACCGATTGGTAGGGTTCGAGTTATCTCCGGTACTATGGAAAAAAGTCCGTCCGTCTTTGTCCGCAGGGCGAGTACAGTCGGTAGCGGTACGCCTTATTGTAGAGCGCGAGCGCGAGGTGCAGAATTTCAATGCCACATCCCTCTACCGCGTCAATGCCGAATTTGAACCAGCCGCAGGTGGACGCACCTTCAAAGCGGAACTTCCCAAACGCTTCGACAAAGCCGATACTGCGGAAGCATTTTTGAATGCTTGCAAAGGCGCTACTTTTAGCATTAAAAACCTTGAAGTAAAACCTGCAAAAAAATCACCGGCAGCACCATTCACCACCTCCACCTTGCAGCAAGAAGCAAGCCGTAAACTCGGCTACTCCATCACGCAAACGATGCTTTTGGCACAGCGCCTTTACGAAGGCGGACATATTACCTATATGCGTACGGACTCGGTGAATCTGTCAGAATTAGCGATAGAGGCAGCACAAGTAGCCATCACCAACGCCTTCGGCGCTCAGTACAGTAACCCACAGAAATACGTTACCAAAAACGACTCCGCCCAAGAAGCGCACGAAGCTATTCGCCCTACGGACTTCACACGCCGCGCTATTTCGCCCAGCGGCGATGTGGACGCAAACGCAGTGCGCCTTTATGAACTCATCTGGAAACGTGCAGTTGCCTCGCAGATGGCAGATGCACAGCTAGAACGCACTATTGCGACCGTTGCCATTTCGACTGTGCCGGAAACGCTGACTGCTACGGGCGAAGTCATCAAATTTGACGGATTTTTGAAGTTGTATCTTGAATCTACCGACGACGAAAGTGATAGCGACGACGAGGGAATCCTGCCGCCGTTGAAACAAGGTGAAACACTGAAATTACGCCAAATGACCGCCACCGAACGCTTCGGAAAACCATCGCCGCGTTATACCGAGGCAAGTCTGGTAAAAAAGCTGGAAGAGCTTGGCATTGGTCGCCCGTCCACCTACGCACCGACGATTTCTACCGTCCAAAAGCGTGGCTATGTGGTCAAAGAAGAGCGTGAAGGCAAAAAACGCGAGGTAACAATTTTCATCCTTCAGAATAACGCTGTTACCAAACGCACTGAGACTGAAAATTATGGTGCAGAAAAGAACAAACTTTTCCCTAGCGACGTAGGGATGCTGGTTACAGACTTTTTGGTCAAACACTTTGACCAAATAATGGACTACAATTTTACCGCAACGGTAGAAAAAGAGTTCGATGAAATTGCGCGAGGCGAAAAAGTGTGGAACAAGATGATAGAAAATTTCTATATTCCGTTCCATCAAATCGTCGAAAAGACAGTTGAAAGCGCCGAGCGCCAAAGTGGAGAGCGACTTCTGGGCAAAGACCCCGAAAGCGGACGCAACGTCTATACACGACTTGCTCGTTATGGTCCGGTGGTGCAAATCGGCGACCCCGCGGATGAAGATAAGAAGTATGCGAACCTTCGTTCAGGGCAATCGCTGGAAACTATCATGCTGGAAGAAGCGCTGCGACTCTTCACCGAACGCACCGACCGCTTGCTTGGCACAGACCCCGCCAGTGGCAAAAATGTCTATGTTCGCATGGCACGATACGGTCCGGTGGCACAAATCGGGGAACAAGAAGATGAAGAGAAAAAGTTTGCCAGCCTTCGTGCCGGGCAATCGCTTCAGTCTATTACTTTGGAAGAAGCAATGACGCTCTTCCGCCTCCCGCGCATAGTCGGGCAGTTCGAGGGTAAGGATATGAAAGTAGCTCTGGGGCGCTTCGGTCCCTACATTTTGCATGATGATAATTTTTATTCGCTTACTAAAAATGACGACCCGTACACAATTTCTACCGACAGGGCTGTTGAAATTCTCCTTGCTAAACGCAAGGCAGACAGCGACAAAATCATCAAAGAATTTACGCTGGAAACGGGCGCAATTTTGCGGGTTTTGAAAGACCGTTGGGGGCATTGTTTGGCAATAGGCAAGCAAAAAGTTAAATTGCCGAAAGGTACAGCAGCAGAAGAACTTACTTTGCAAGACTGTCTGGCATTTGCCGGAGATATTAGTCTTGACCCCGAAAAGCCGAAGAAGAAAAAAGCTGCCGCGAAGACAACAGCGACGAAAAAGACATCAAAAGCCGATAGCAAGAAAACTGGCACTAAAAAAACTAGTTCCAACGGTACAGTCAAGAAAACTGCGAAAACAAAATCGTGATAGTTTTGCATTATTCCTGCAACCTCTCTCTTTATTCATGCTTGACTAAAGCAATGTTATGAAAAAGATTCTCGTTATAGACGATACAGATTTTATCCGCGAGGACATTGCTACGACGCTTCAATTCGAGGGTTATGAGACCATGACTGCTGAAGACGGTCTGGCGGGTATTGAAATGGCAAAGTCCGAGCGCCCCGACCTGATTCTGTGCGACGTTTCGATGCCCCGCATGGATGGATTCGGTGCATTGGAGCAGATACGCAAAACTGATGGCATCCGCACCGTGCCATTTATTTTCCTTACCGCCAAAGCAGAAAAAGCTGATATGCGTCGAGGAATGGAACTAGGTGCAAATGACTACCTTACCAAACCTTTTACTACCGATGAACTGATTAACGCAGTTACGGCGCAGTTTGCGAAAGTAGATGAAATTGGTGCCATCATCAGTAAAGAGGTTGGCAAGCGTGTAAATGAACTCGGTGCAAATATTAGCTATGCGCTACCGCATGAGTTCCGTACACCACTGACCGGGATTATTTCTTCGACCGACATGATTGATATGGTTGCCAATGATGTTAAGAATGGTCGTGGAGTGGATTATACAGAATTGGAAAGTATTGCTCACGATATTCGTATTTCCGCCGAGCGCCTCCGGCATCTTACTGAAAATTTTCTGGTTTTTACGCAATTACAGAATATTGCTTCCAAGCCCAGCGACATTGCGCTCCTGCGTAAACTTATGACCGAAGGCGGTATTCTCGGCATGGTGGAAGATATTTTCAATATGCAAGCGACTGACCTTGAGCGCACAAGTGATCTTGCCATTTCGGTTGAAGATTCCGAAATTTCGATGGATAGCAAAGATGTGTACAAAATTATCCAAGAAGTTGCCAGTAATGCCCTAAAATTCTCTAAGCCCGGTTCGCCGATTAGCGTTAGCGGTAGAGTAGATGGTTCGACATACCACCTTGTTGTCAACGACAAGGGCTGTGGCATCAAAGAAACCGACATCCCCAATCTTGGAGTACCATTTTTCCAATCTGACCGTCTGAACAATGAGCAGCAAGGAGCAGGTTTGGGTATGGCAATCGTCAAAAAACTGCTTGAAATCTACAACGGTACAATTACCGTCCAAAGCGTTCTAAATCAGGAAACAACTGTCATTATCAGCATTCCAACTGCTACCCCACTAGCCGAGCGCCTTTGAAGATAATGTTGAGTTTTTGAGTGCTTTGTTTTGAATGAATATCAAAAGATTTGAAACGGCTTCCCCAAAAACTCAACATTCAAAACCCAACACTCCAAATTCCCCCTTCTATGTTTTCAAAACTTCAACGTATTCATTTCGTCGGCATCGGCGGTATTGGAATGAGCGGTATTGCAGAAATTCTGCTTGATCAGGGCTTTACCGTGAGCGGCTCTGATTTGCAAAAGTCCGAAGTAACAAATCACCTCGCTTCACTGGGCGCAACAATTTTTGAGGGACACTGCACAGAAAATATCGATGGTGCGGAGGCTGTGGTATATTCAAGTGCCGTGCGTATCAATGAAAATCCTGAGACCGTTGAAGCTCAACGTCGCAAAATCCCTATTATTCGCCGCGCCGAAATGCTCGCCGAAGTTACCCGCCTCAAATACTGCCTCGCCATTGCCGGAACACACGGAAAGACGACTACAACGTCTATGTGCGGTTTGATTTTGATGAAAGGCGGCATTGATCCGACGGTGATTGTGGGCGGCAAACTGAGCGGCTTAGGTGGCACAAACGCTCGATTGGGTCGCGGCGACTGGACAGTAGTAGAAGCGGACGAGTACGACCGCTCTTTTTTGCAGCTTTTACCAACTATCGCTGTTATTACCAACGTCGAAGCAGAGCACCTTGACATTTACGCTGATTTCGATGACATCAAACGCACGTTTGCTCAATTTGCCAACAAAACGCCGTTCTACGGGCTGGTGGCAGTATGCTTAGATAATCCGGGCGTGATGGAAGTGCTGCCCACTATCAACAAAAAAGTTATCACCTACGGACTTTCGCCCCAGTGCGATGTTCGTGCCATCAATGTCTCGCATCACGAGCGTTCATCGGACTTCACACTTCAGCAGCACGGCAAGGATTTGGGGCAAATTCGCGTAAATATTCCAGGCTTGCATAACGTCCGTAATGCACTTGGCGCTATCACCGTCGCACTTGAGCTTGGTGTGAGTGTGGATGATATTCGTAGCGCTCTCGAAGGTTTTGCGGGCGTGTACCGTCGGTTTGAAATTAAAGGTGAGAAGAATGGTGTAATGGTCATTGACGATTATGCGCACCACCCTTCGGAGGTAAGCGCCACATTGGAAGCCGCCCGCAAGGGCTGGAAACGCCGCATTATCTGCGTTTTTCAACCACATACGTTCACACGAACTCGTGATTTCTGCACTGACTTTGGCAAAGCCTTTGGCGATGCCGACCACCTTATTGTTACCGACGTATATCCCGCCCGCGAAGCACCTATTGAGGGCATTACGGGTGAGATTATCGCTAATGCAGCCACGCAATTCGGACATCGGCACGTTCAGTACGTTCCGAACAAACAAGACGTTCCTGCCACACTCCGAAGCATAATGCGCGAAGGTGATATTGTGATGACACTTGGCGCAGGGGATATTTGGAAGTACGGGAATGAGTTTTTGAACGGGTTGTAATCGGTTTATTTGAATAATGTCTTGTAAATAAAACTTAGCTAATCAACATTTTTGCTATGAACCGCTACGAAGAACTCCAAGCGCTCATTCGCACCTTTGAAAAGGACTTCACAAAGTTTTACGACAAAGGCAATAAAGAAGCCGGCATTCGTCTAAGAAAACAAATGCAGACGCTTCGTGCTTTTGCAAAATCCGTACGCGACGAGGTGCAGGAAAAGAATAATCACTCAACCAGCACAGAGGCAGGAGAGTAAAACCTGCTTCGTGCGGCACTATTACTCACGTTTACCACAGTTCGTTTTATTATCTCAATCATTATGGCATCAGCATATCAATCATACCAAACTATTGAACGGCTTCAAGAAGCAATCGGTCAAGAAGTAACGCTCAACGGTTGGGTCTATGACACCACCGGCAAAGGAAAACTCCAATTTATCAAGCTCCGCGATGGCTCCGGCATCGCACAATGCGTCGTCTTCAAGCCAAACGTGGCGGAAGAAGTCTTTGAAGCTGCAAAATCCCTCACCCAGGAAAGCTCCGTGCGCATCGTCGGTACTGTTCGTGCCGAAGAACGCGCTCCGGGCGGCGTGGAGGTGGACGTAAAGGAAATTAAAATCTGGCAAATTGCGAAAGATTACCCCATCACACCAAAGGAACACGGCGACGCATTCCTCATGGAAAACCGCCACTTGTGGCTGCGCTCCACCCGTCAACACGCCATTATGCGTGTGCGGGCAACGATTGTGAAAGCAATACGCGATTTCTTCGATGGCAACGGCTTTACACTCATGGACTCGCCCATCCTCACGCCAGCGGCTTGCGAAGGCACTTCCACACTTTTTGAAACCGAATACTTCGATTTAGGTAAAGCATATTTGTCACAATCAGGACAACTTTACGGCGAAGCCTCCGCAATGGCGCAGGGCAAAATCTACACCTTTGGTCCCACCTTCCGTGCGGAGAAATCTAAAACACGTCGTCACTTGACGGAGTTTTGGATGGTTGAGCCGGAAGCTGCATTCTTTGAACTTGCCGATGATATGGACTTGGCAGAGGATTTCGTTGAATACATCGTGCAGACCGTCTTGAAACACCGTCAGCAAGAACTTGCTGCTCTGGGACGCGACGTGACAAAATTGGAAAAAGTACGCCGCCCGTTCCATCGTATGTCTTACACCGAAGCCGTAGAATGGTTGAACAAAAACAACGTCAAGCTCAACAGAAAACAGGCAGATGGCACGGAAATACAAGTGGATTTCCCGTGGGGCGAGGATTTCGGCGCTCCGCAAGAAGAGGCGCTCATGCAGCAGTTTGAGAAACCCTGCATCGTGCATCGCTATCCAACGGAAGTAAAAGCATTCTACATGAAGCGTGACCCCGAAAACCCGAAAGTGGCACTTGCCATGGATATGCTTGCTCCCGAAGGCGCAGGAGAGATTATAGGCGGCTCGCAGCGTGAGGACGATTTTGAGGCTCTGAAAGAGCGAATCCTTTCACACGACCTACCGCTCGAAAGTTTTGAATGGTATTTGGATTTGCGTCGCTACGGAAGTGTACCGCATAGTGGCTTCGGTCTTGGCTTGGAGCGCACTGTAAAATGGATCACCGGTGCAGAACACATACGCGAGACCAACCCGTATCCGCGTATGATTTATCGGATTCAGCCGTAAACAAAGAAGTATCTGAAATTGAATATCATTTTACACAAAAGCGTCAATACCCGAAGGGATATTGACGCTTTTGTTTTTTATTGAATGTGAGTTTTATGACAAATCCGGCAATTTTTACTCTAACTCCACCAAGCCCATTTTCTTGTACGCCTTGCGCAGTGTTCGCATAGCGCGGCGGTTTGCTTCTTCCGCACCTTTTTTTAGAATAGCGTTCAGTGTAGTTTTATCGTTACGAATTTCGTGGTACCGCCTGCTGATTGGCTCTACCATAGCCACCATCGCATCACCAAGTTCTGTTTTGAACTCTGCATACCCCTTACCGGCGAAGTGTGCTTCGGTTTCTGCTTGTGTGCATCCCGTTGCGATGCCGTAAAGTTCAATCAAATTCGTCACCGCCGGACGGTCTTCGGCAGCGCGTATATCCGTGCCGGAGTCGGTAACAGCGCGTTTGATTTTATTGCGAATCTCATCGGCTGAGTCGGTTAGGAAAATCGTCGCTTTCGGGTTCTCGTCCGACTTCGACATTTTTTTTGTCGGGTCTTGCAGGCTCATTACTCGCGCACCCACCTTCGGAATAAAGACCTCCGGCACAGTGAACGTTTCGGAATAATAATGATTGAAACGCTCGGCAAGATTCCGCGAAAGCTCCAAATGCTGCTTCTGGTCTGCACCGACGGGAACAAGATTAGTCTGGTAGAGCAAAATGTCGGCGGCTTGCAGCACGGGATAGGTGAACAAACCGATATTGGCACTGTGCTTCTCAGATTTTTCTTTGAACTGCGTCATTTTCTGACATTCGCCCATCGAGGCAAAACAATTCAGCAGCCATGCGCATTGTGCGTGTGCAGGAACGTGGGATTGTGCAAAAATTACACTTTTGTCGGGGTCAATGCCACTTGCAATGTACATTGCCGCCACGTCGAGCGTTTGTTTTCGCAGCTCGGCAGGATTGGGGCGGATGGTCAAGGCGTGTAAATCCGCAATAAAATAAACGCAGTCATAGTCGTTTTGCAATTCTACCCAGTTTTTGAGTGCGCCGATGTAATTACCAATGGTCAAGCCGCCTGCACCGCTTGTAGGCTGCATTCCGCTAAAAATAACAGGGCGTTTTTGGGGTTGTTCTTTTTGTGCTTCTGTGCTCATCGTTAACCTTTGGAGAAATAAAATTTTCATTTATCATTCAAACCTCAACATTTCTTTCTTAGTCTTTGTACGGGTCTATATAGTGATTACCACTCCCAACCGTACCAAGCTGGTTGCGGGCTTTGTCCTTGATGGCATTGGCTGGACGGAGCTTCCAAGCCTCGTCGTCGAAAAGTTCGTGGTCAATCTTTGTGGCGTTTTTGCGTCCCATACCGAAACTAACGGCTTTCCAGAGGTCGTCCATGATGGTTTTGATATTGCGGCGCACATCGTTTGCGTCGGCATCGGTCAGCACTGCCTTATTGCCACAGGCAATGTCGTACCCCACGCCTGAAGGACTTATGCGCCCTTTGTATGCCACCACGCCGCCAATCGGTACAGCATAGCCTTGATGGTGGTCGCCCATAAGCGCTGTTTTATCGGCTGTCTGAGCGCAGACACGAGTTTGCTTCAGTGCGCCTTCATCTATTGGGTCGCCCCAGATGGGAATGTTGTCTATGAGTTGCATAATTGTTGGATGCTATTTTAGCGATTTTGAAGGAATAATCATCGTGCTTTGAGAGTATATTTTACTCCTTCGCTTGCAGAAGAAAATTTGAAACTCGTTTCTGTTAATTCATCAATATTGACGATGTCTCCATTTGTACCAATAGTGAGAGCAAGCTGCTTATTCTCCAATTTCCATGTACCTGAATTAGAATACATCGCGAATGAACCTTTGAGTACAAAAGTATTAGTATATGAACCATCGCGCTTAAAAATATACGTATTCGATTCAATAGTGATACCAATGCTTTCTGAACCACTGGAACTAATAAGACTTGTTGTATTCCACGTTTTAGAAGACGTACCAGCCAAAAGCTCTTCGGACAATTTAACAGGTGTTGCAGGATTGGTGCAAGCAGAGGCAAAAATGCAAACAAGAGAACCTAACATTACAAGAAAACGCATACAAAATACTCCAAAAAGATAGATAAAAACGACAGATGATTTATTTCCCATCTTATTTCTCCCGCCAATATCGCTAATTTAGCAGGTTAATTTCAAGCAGTTTTTGACCATCAATCTTTCAATTCCTGTATCTCCTGCGCAAGAGTTTTGGGGAGCATCCGCAAGAATCGGAGCGATTGCACGAGGTCTAGCTTGTAGTGCGTTTTGCCAAGCGCTTGCAAATTGGCGTAGTATTCCGAGCGATGCTATTCGTAAGAGAAATCAGCGTTTAGCTTCAAAGAGATTTAGAAAAACAACGTTCAAAACCCACCGTTCCTTAATATTCGTCCTCATCCTTGCCCGGCTTCATCGAAAACATACTTTGGAAGAGGTCTTTGAATCCAGTGCCGCCGCGCTCCAGTTGGTATTTGCTCAGGAGCGAATATTCTGCCATCCCGTGCAGGGCAAATTCCATGAGGAAGATGTGGTCTTGCGTGGAGGCTTTGGGTTGATGCTTTTTCACAAGGTCGTAAAGACCGGGAATGCTGTACAGGGCTTGTTCGTAAGCGGCGTTATCAAGATTGCTCAAGATGTCGAGTGAGTTCCCTTTGCGGAACCATTCAGTAATTTTGAGATATGGACTGTCCGTAGAACTGCGCTTGAACGATTCGGGATCGGGGAAATAGTTCGTAAACTGTGTGCGAATAGCCTTCCCGATAAGGATTTGCGCTACTTTGAAGGGACCTTCCTGCTCGCCTTCATACACCAATTCCACTTTGCCGGTAATAGACGGCACTACGCCCCAGAAATCACCAACGCGCACGGCAGTTTTTGTTTCGCCCGTTACGATAGCGCGACGCTCGGCAGCGCTGTGTAAGTTCTCAAAGGCAGAAATGGTAAGACGTGCCGACACACCACTTTTGGAGTCCACATATTCGCTGCCACGCGCCTCAAAAGCAATCTGCTCAATGAGCGTGTATGCAAGCGGGTGTGCGGTGATAGCGTTTTTCTGCTCATCGGGAATATGGGCTTCTTGCTTCGTGATTTCTTGCGCAATTTCGATTGTTTTGGGATAGTGCGTCAGAATTTGGCTATCAATGCGGTCTTTGAGCGGCGTTACGATACTGCCGCGATTGGTATAATCCTCAGGATTTGCCGTAAAGACAAACTGGATATCCAACGGCAGACGCAATTTGAAACCGCGAATTTGAATGTCGCCTTCTTGCAAAATGTTGAAGAGTGCCACTTGGATTCGCGCCTGCAAGTCCGGCAATTCGTTGATAACGAAAATGGAGCGATGCGAGCGAGGAATGAGGCCAAAGTGAATAACGCGGTCATCCGAATAGGGCAGCTTCAGCGTGGCAGCCTTGATTGGGTCGGCATCGCCAATCAGGTCGGCAATAGAAACATCCGGCGTGGCAAGTTTTTCCGTGTAGCGCTCCGAACGGTGAACCCACGCAATCGGCGTTTTGTCGCCTTGCTCTTGCACAAGATCGCGGGCAAAGCGGGAGAGTGGGTGCAAGGGGTCGTCGTGCATTTCGGAGCCTTCCACTATGGGCATCCATTCGTCCAGTAAGTCCACCATTTGCCGTGCCATGCGTGTCTTTGCTTGTCCACGCAAGCCCAGCAAAATCATATTGTGCTTAGAGAGAATTGCCCGCTCCACATCGGGAATAACGGTATCTTCGTAACCAAGAATACCCGAAAACACTGGTTTGCCGGAACGCATGAGACGAAGGAGGTTCTGGCGCAATTCTTCTTTGATAGAACGCGACTTGTAGCCGGAGTTTTTCAGTTCGGCTAGTGTGGTAATAGTTGGGTGGCTCATTGATGCAGGTGTTGGTGGAAAGTACGTGCAGATGATTAGCTCTAGTCACTGCCTTTGCTGTTGAGCGTCTCTGCTCATTGCTTTTGTGCAGACGCTAGGCTATGGGAAAAATTGTGGTCAAAAACACGTCGGACGGCGTTGAGCGTGTGCTGAACAGCCGTCCGACGGGGAAAGAAATCATCGTAAGCAGTTTTTACTTCTTCTTGGCGGCCGCTTTCGGTGCAGTTGCCTTTGTCGTACCGGCTTTAGGTGAACTCGTTTTGGTTGCAGTCGCTTTCGGCAACGTTGTTTTTACTGTTGTTTTTTTATCCGTTGCACCTTCGCTTTTGCTGGTGGCTTTGGGGGCTTTCGGTGCAGATTTCCCTTGTGCGGCAGTTTTCTTCGGTCTAGCACCCGGAACATAGTTCACGTGCGGCTTAAGCGGGTCATTCCACCATTCAACTTCTAATTCGGGGAAAATGCTGTTACGTGCTTCCATATCGGCAACGGCTTTATCGTCTTCTTTGCTGATTTTTTTCGCTGTTGCGTAATGCTCGGCAAGGTCGCACAATTTCTTGAAGTCAGAGTAATGGAACATAAATCGGCGCTCGGCATAATCCCGTGCAGACCACGTCGTAACGAGGAATTGCCAGTCGGACGATTGCAAAAGCAATAACTCGCGCATGGCTTGTGTGCAAATACGACGCATCGTATCGTCCATAGTATGCGGTTGGTACTTATTCATCAATTCGTCGAAGCGATGTTCCGCTTCGTAGATAAGTTCCCACGTCCATTTTGTGCCGTCGTTCATCCATACGCCGTGATTGCCGTTTTCGCCCCACGAGCCTTCGGGCATCCGCATCACTTCGTGCGGCTTGATGCGGTCTAGCTGCTCCGAAGCAGTTACGGCATTGACGTAGGGCGAATGATGCAAGCCTTTCAAGAGCGCTTTGATAAAAAGCGGTCCCTCGAACCACCAATGTCCGAACAACTCCGTATCAAATGGCAGACAGAGCGTACCTTCTTTTCCGGTTTGCTGTTTGTAATGGCTCAATGCACCTTCGATACAATAGACAAAGTGGTGAATTTGATTGCCGATTTTACCCAAAATCCAATCCGGGTTATATGGCTGCTTGTACTGCATATCGGCTTTGGTATCAGTAACGCGCCAATAACGCAAACCGGAAGGCATTTTTTTCTTATGGAAGTCGAGATAATCAGGGTCGCCCGGATAACCTGCTTCGGCGCTCCAGACCTGCATAGCGATATTTTGATGCCGTGCAAATGCCACTGCCGTTTTTTGATGATCGAGGTCGCCATGTGAACTGACATTATACAAACTCATCGGCGAGCGGTCGAAATTCCACGGGAACTGCGTGTATTCAGGTGAATAGACCGAAAGCATCCGCTTTTTGCCGCCGTCTTGGTCAATTAAGACACCAAGCGGAGTGCCGCCTTTGGGCAGTTGTTCATCTACAACAAAATACTCAATGCCTTGCTCGGCAACGAAATTCTCCACGCCGTAGCGATAGGTGGGATTTTGATGATGCGGCGATTTCAAATATGTGCGCCATTCAAAGCCCGGACGGTATGCGCATTCCGGCAACCACGTGCCGCGCGGCGCTCTACCGAAGTGTTTGATATAGTTTTCTTTCGCCGCTTTCATCTGAAGGCGAATACTTTTGTCCATGCCCAAAAGCGCAAAATAGCCGTGCGTTGCGCCGCAGGTCATCACTTCGATAACACCGGCATCTTGCAGTTTTTTCATGCCGCCGACGATAGATTTATTGTAGCGGTGCAAATATTCTTCCCGCTTCTGGGCATACCATGATTCCCAGAATTTTGCCATGGGTGCAAAAAACTGTTCGTGCTCGCTGTGGATAAAATACTCGTAGTCTGCTTGAGCGCCCAGAATCTTATCTTGGCAGTATTGCACGAAAATTGCTTCAAAATCAGGATGTTCCATCTGTTCGCAGAGAACAGGCGAAATATCGAAGGTCATCTTGGACGTAGAACCTTCTTCGACAAGTTCATTCAAGATATTAAGAAGTGGAATATAGCACTCCGCAACCGCCTCACAAAGCCAATCCGAACCGTGGGGCCAAGCACCGTGATGAAGCACCCACGGCAAGTGCGTATGCAAGGTCAGAACAACGTTTCCATTATGCACAAGAACCTCCTGAAGAGAGAGTTACAAATTAAGAATTACGAATTAGGAATTGCAGTGGTGTGGCGAACTATTGAACTGACAAGAAGTGATGAACTCAACATTCAACAAGTTAATGAAACTGTGCACCCGAATTACCGCCCACGGGAAACGAACCGCCTACGGGGTTTATCATTTGATTTTCAACGTTGATTTCGCCGTATTGCGCTTCGTAGCGAGAGATATTATCATGCAGTGCATGGAGCAAATACTTAGCGTGTTGCGGAGTCATCACGATACGCGCATGGACGCGAGCTTTCGGCACACCGGGCAGAATACGGGTGAAGTCAACAATAAATTCCGCCGGAGAGTGCGAAATAATCGCAAGGTTCGAGTAGATACCTTCGGCTTCTTTTTCGCCGAGTTCGATATTGATATTCATGGTTTGGTCTTGTGGAATCTCATTCATAACAGATTGGGAGAGTAAAGTGAGAAAAGAAAACGCCTCGTGCAAGAGAATCTCACACGAGGCGGAAATTAGCGTAGAAGAAACCTTTGTGCAAATTTTTCTTGCACAAAAAACGTTTTTTGTGCGTTTTATTTTGCACCGGCTTTGCGGAGTGCGTCCGCTTTGTCGAGGGCTTCTTTTACCTTATCGTTTTTCTTCTGCTTGCCGTAAATACGAGCCATTGTTTCGTAGAAGCGCGGATTTTTCTCGTTTGCGTACTCCAGCCCAGCAAATTGACCTGCGGCATTACGATAACCTTCTTTATCGTCAACAACATCGTAGGTGTTGATAAGCTGGTCGAGAACGTTCAAATCACGGTCTTTGCCCGGAAGTTTACGATATTTCTCGAAATATTCCGCTGACTGCTTCAAGTACGGGAAATACTTGGTATTATCCATCTTATACTCAGGTGCTTTTTTATCTTTCTTGCGAGCTGCTTCTGCTTTATCAACTTTATCCTGCTCTTCTTTTTGGATAGCACTTGCTTTGTTTTTCAATGCCGCCGCAAGGTTAAAGGTAGCAATATCAGACTGCGGGTCAACTGCTAATACTTTTTTGAAGATGTCAATTGACTCATCAAGTTTGCCTGCGTTGGAAAGCATAGAACCGTACTGTACAAGACTGTTTTTATCATTCGGATTCTTTGCAATGCGGTCTTTATATGCAGCCATTGCTTGCTCAAGTTTGCCACCTTCGGTGTAAATAGCTGCTTGCAAATTCAGCAATTCTTCATTTCCCGGATTGAGAAGCAAACCATTATCTGCGAATTTAAGTGCTTTATCCCAATTTTTCTGTGTGTAATAGTTATACGCAGCATAGTAATTGAGCTGATTATTGTACGCATAAAAACGCTCTTTCTCGAAGTCTGCCCAGCTTGCCGGAAGCGCACCTTTGAAGCCTTCAAGGGTAAATTTCCCATCTTTATTGCGTGGATAGAAAATCAATGCTTCTTTTCCATCAAACGAATACTTATCCATAACAACCGTGTCCGGTTGCGCCGCCACACCCTTGCTGGCAAGGGGTGCACCAAGTTTTTGCAATGCTTCAGCGCGTTCCATACCCAAAAGTGCTCCGCGCGAAGAAAGCGCATTCACAACGGGCTGGTGCATTTCGATATATTTTTCGTAGGTAGCGACCGCTTTGACGGTATCTCCTGCACCCTGATATGCTCCGGCTATAATCGGATAAATATCCGCATTTTCCGGTTTCATCGCCGCAGCGTTGGAAAGCGTTTCAGCAGCTTCTTTGAGTTTTGCGGCTTTTGCTTTTTCATCATCTGTTCCTACACCCGCATTGTACTGCTCTACACCTTTGTTAAAGCCGCCTGCCCAGCCTTCAAACATAAAACCGCCAATTTCCGAGCGTGCTTGCTTGCCTAATTTATCATCAGCAAGCAGTTTTTCAGCTTGTTTGAACGCAATGTTCATACTGTCGGTATTACCCAATTCTTTACTTGCTTTGCCCAGCAAGAACCACGCCTCGCCGATGTTTGCACTTGTCGAGCCTTTCAAGACTTCCGTCTGCAAATTGGCGTATGCGGTTTTGTAGAGCGCAGAAATATCGTCCTGCGACTTCGCTTTTTTTGCAGGGTCTTTGACTAAAGCAAGCAAACCTTTTTGCTGTTCTGCTTTGTTCATTGACTGTCGTGCTGTGGTCAGCTCCGCCGCACCGCCACCTGCACCGCAGCTATACAACGCTAAACCGCCCAAAAGAGCGGCTGCGCTGAGAAGTGTCTTCGAGAGTATATGTTTTTTCACTGTGGTTCTCCTTCCAAGAGTTTCACAAAATTGAAAATATTAAACGTGAATTATTGATATTTTGTCGTGTCATTTCAATTAAAGCCCATAAACTTACGAAAATTTGCCGTCGCAGAAAACTCTCTCGTCTCCTTGGGTAAAAATTTTTTGTGCCCAAATACCCGAAAAACTGCGTATTGCATTGGTAGAAAAACGTTTGTTTGTGTATCTTTGCTCTATCACTGTAGAGCAACCCGCTTCGATGCTTTCCCCTCTCGCACGGCATGGCGAAGAAGCAGTGAATCGGTAAGCGTTCCCTCAAAACTTTTTTCTTTTTTGCCGGATGAAAAAAATTCTGGTTATCGAAGACGAGCAATTCGTCCGCGAAAATATTGTCGAAATCTTGGAAGCAAGCGGTTACAGCGTTGTCAGTGCTCCGAATGGTGCGATTGGCGCTGGTTTAGCCGGAGAGCATCTGCCCGACATTATTCTTTGCGATGTGATGATGCCGGAATTAGACGGGCACGGCGTTCTGAAAGCGCTCCGCAATAATGCAGCAACAGCAAATATTCCCTTCATTTTCCTGACCGCACGCGCCGACACAAGCGACCTCCGGCACGGTATGAATCTGGGTGCAGACGACTATATCACCAAACCTTTCCGCGTCTCCGAACTGCTGAAAGCAGTCGAGATGCGCCTTGCCAAACAAGACACCGTGCGCAATTCAGCCGAGGAAAAGTTGCGCTTGCTCCGCGCTAATATCAGCCTTTCGCTACCACACGAGTTTCTTACGCCTCTGAGCGGTATTTTGGGATTTTCAGAACTTCTTCTTTCCAGCTATGATGCGCTTTCCCGTGAGGAAATCTTGGAAATGCTGGAACAACTTAACACTTCAGCACGCCGCATACACCATCTTGTTCAAAATTTTCTGTTGTATGCAAAGCTAGTTTCGGTTGCCAGCGAGCGCTCCAAAATTCACATAGAAAATTATGATGCCGTCGCCTCACCCAGAAGCATCATCGAAGAGGTTATTTATTCCAAAGCGCAGCACGAGGAGCGTACCGAGGACATCACCATTACAGTCAGCAAGGACGTACCGCTTGCCATGAGCTCGGTCTATTTCACAAAAATTATTGAAGAAATTATTGACAACGCCCTCAAATACTCGCAAAAGGGTACACCAATCACCGTTTCAACCGATCAGGACGACCGCACTTACACAGTCGAGATGACCAACATCGGGCGGACAATGACCTCCGAGCAAATTGCTGCTATTGGTGCTTACACGCAGTTCGACAGGCAAGTCTATGAGCAGCAAGGTTCCGGCTTGGGCTTGAGTATCACCCTTAAACTACTCGAACTCCACGACGGACATTTTGTGATAAAGAGCGAAAACGGGAAAACGACGGTACGCCTTGAAATCCCGTTGGTGGAAGCCTCCTTGAGAGAAGAGCTGTCCTAACGCCGCCCAAACGACGATTACAAAAGACTTCTTCATAATTTCTTCTCCATTTTTACTTTCGATGCACCAACCGTTTACTTCCTTCACATCTGTTCACGATGTAGCCACCGTCATTCCCGCACTCCTTGAAGAAGCTCTTTCCGTCAAGGCTTCCCCTCTGGCGTGGAGTGAATTGGGGCGAAACAAAACACTTGCGCTTGTTTTTTTTAATTCCAGCCTCCGTACACGACTTTCTAGCCAGAAAGCTGCTTGGAATCTGGGCATGAACACAATGGTGGTGAATGTGGGCACGGAGAGTTGGAAACTTGAAATGCAGGACGGCGCAGTAATGGACAGCGACACCGTGGAGCACATCAAAGAAGGTGCGGCGGTCATTGGAGCGTATTCTGATATTGTTGCTGTTCGCGCCTTTGCATCGCTCACCGATAAAGCCGCCGATACCACTGAACACACACTTAGTCAATTCCAACGATATGCCCAAAAGCCGCTCATTTCCCTCGAATCGGCATTACGCCATCCGCTTCAGTCATTTGCAGATTTACTGACGATTGAGGAAATACGCCGCCGTGAGCAATGGGCACATCGCCCAAAAGTTGTGCTGTCGTGGGCACCGCACCCGAAGGCGCTCCCACAAGCCGTTCCGAACTCCTTTGCCGAGTGGATGCACCACGCTGACGTGGATTTTGTCATCACTCACCCCGAAGGCTACGACCTTGATGCAGACTTTGTGCGAAATGCGCCCGTCATCCACAACCAAGACGAGGCACTGCACGGTGCGGATTTCGTTTATGCAAAAAATTGGTCGGCATTTCAAGGTGAGAATTATGGGAAAGTCCTTTCACGCGATACATCGTGGAGAATCACTGCCGATAAAATGCACCTTACCAATAACGGAAAATTTATGCACTGCCTCCCGACACGACGCAACGTGGAAGTTGCCGATGACGTTCTGGACAGCCCCGCCTCGCTAGTGATTGAGCAAGCGAAAAATCGCGTAGTGGCGGCGCAAACAGTATTCAAGCGGATGCTGGAAACTCTTGCATAATTTTTCTAACACCATTGAATTCAAGACTGTTTCTCAGCATGAAATCTCTTTTTGTCATCAAAATAGGCGGTAACGTTATAGACAACGACCACAAACTTGGTCGTTTTTTGGACAATCTAGCTACCTTACAAGAGCCGTGGATACTGGTTCACGGCGGAGGCAAACTTGCTACTGACCTTAGTGTGCGACTTGGCATAGAAACGCAAATGATAGATGGGCGGCGCGTCACCGACAAAGCCACGCTGGATGTGGTGACAATGGTCTATGGCGGGCTTGTCAACAAGCGTATTGTTGCCGGCTTGCAGTCCAGAAGTATCAATGCAATCGGTCTAACGGGTGCAGACGGCGACCTCATTCGCGCTCGCAAACGCGAGCACCCTACGACAGACTACGGCTTTGTGGGCGATGTAGAGCGTGTTCACGCCGAGCGCCTCAGCGGACTTCTCCAAAGCGGCTTTCTACCTGTGCTTGCCCCGCTCACGCACGATGGCAAAGGGAATATTCTCAACACCAATGCCGACACGATTGCATCCGAGACCGCTTCAACACTTGCTTCTTCCTACAAAGTGCGGCTTATTTACTGCTTCGAGAAGCAAGGCGTATTGCAAGATATAGACGACGAAGCGTCCGTCATACCACTTATCACCTCTGCAATATACACTGAACTCCGCGCTTCAGGCGCGATTGCAAAAGGTATGATTCCCAAAATGGACAATGCTTTTATGGCACTGAAGCGTGGCGTTTCGTCCGTTATTATCACTCATGCAGATTCTGTGCTGCATCTGGGGCAACAATCTTTAGTTGGTACAGCGATTACACTTGAATAATTTCTAATCTTGAATGCCCCTATTTTTGAATACCTTCCTGTAATGCTGATGAAATCTGATTCGCCGCCGCCACAGCTTTTCTCTGATGCTATTACTTTGCTCAAGAACCTTATTTCTACGCCATCTCTGAGCCGCGAAGAAGACAAAACAGCAGATATTATTCAAGAATTTCTTCATGAGCGCTCAGTTCCTACGGGGCGGAAAATGAACAACGTGTGGTCGTGCAATCGCTATTTCGATACCGCAAAACCGACTCTTCTGCTCAATTCCCATCACGATACCGTGAAGCCCAACCAAGACTGGACGCGCAATCCTTTCGAGCCAAGCGTAGAGGATGGCATACTCTATGGCTTGGGTAGCAACGACGCGGGTGGCGCACTCGTGAGCCTCATCGCCACGTTTCTGCATTTTTACGAGCGCGATGATATGCCCTTCAATATCATCATGGCAGCAACGGCAGAGGAAGAAGTTATTGGCAAAAATGGCGTGGAATCTATCTTATCGGAACTAGGAACTATTCATGCTGCCATCGTGGGCGAACCAACTGAGTGTGCATTGGCGGTTGCCGAAAAAGGTTTGATGGTGCTGGACTGCACAGCACACGGCGCATCGGGACACGCCGCCCGCAATACGGGTATCAACGCCATTGACAAAGCACTCCCCGATATTCAGTGGTTCCATTCCTTTGCATTTCCCAATGTTTCGCCACTTCTGGGGCAAATCAAAATGAGTGTAACGGTCATCAACGCCGGCACGCAGCACAATGTCATTCCCGATAGGTGCAATTTCGTTGTGGATGTTCGCACGACCGATACGCACACACACGAAGAAATTTTGGCAGTCATTCGCGCTCATGTGCACAGCACTGTCGAGCCGCGCTCAGTGCGATTGCGCCCGTCAGCAATTAGCCTCGAACATCCGATAGTACGAGCCGCAGCAGCTATTACTATTCCAACGTTTGCCTCGGCAACGCTTTCCGACCAATCGGTGATGCCCTTTCCCTCAGTTAAAATCGGTCCTGGTGTTTCGGAGCGCTCGCACACCGCGAACGAGTTTATCCGCCTTGCAGAGATTGAGCAAGGCATCACCACGTATATTCAGCTTTGCGAAGCTCTCATTTCCACAGGAATTATGCCATGATTACGCAAGAAGAACTCAGCACTTATTGCCTTTCCAAGCCTCACACGACGGAAGAACTTCCCTTCGACGAAGTCACTCTGGTGTATAAAATGGCGGGGAAAATTTTTGCCATCGCACCATCGGACGCTTGGGGAGTTGTCAATATCAAATGTGACCCCGATATAGCATTGGAGCGCCGCGCAGAGTACGAAAGCGTCCAGCCCGGCTACCACATGAACAAAAAACACTGGATAACTGTGCCACTTGATGGCTCCGTACCGCGCCCATTGGTACTGACATGGATTGATGACTCCTATAATCTCATCGTAGAAAGTCTTCCTAAAGCAAAACGTCTTGAAATCCAAGCACTCACACAGTGGAATCCACGCTACTAAGTCGTTATTTTGCAAAACCATAATCATCATTGCAAGATAAATTTGACAACGTTTGTAAAAATATGTATCTTTGTATTAAGAGTATACTATCTGAAAACAGACAAGTAATCTTATTCAAGATAGACGATAAGAAATTTTCGCACTACAAAATTGCTGGAAAAACGGTCATGCTGCTTTCAAAAAGTTGTGTTTATGGTGTGCAAGCTGCTATTTATATGGCTTCCTTGCCGCGAAACGAGTATGTATCCATACAAGAGATTGCCAATAACCTGCAGATTTCTTTTCACTTTTTGACAAAGGTATTGCAAAACCTTACATACGCCGGAATAATGGTCTCATACCGAGGACCAAACGGCGGCATTGCGCTGGCTCGACCGTCATCGTCTATCAATCTGGCAGATATTATTGATGCCATAGACGGGTCTGATATTTTCCATGAATGTCTTTTCGGACTGCCGGGTTGTGGCGTAGCGGATCCCTGTCCGGCGCACGAGAACTGGGCGACAATGCGCTCTCGTCTTCACAATCTTTGCAATACCCTTACGCTTGAAGAACTTGGTAAGCGAGCCAATCAGCTCAATGTGCGCTTGGCAAACGCATCGGCACCAATTAAACCCGCAACATTGGTAGCAGCCCTGAGTGACAATCCTCAAGCACTAACGGCAAAATAAACTAGCAAGATACATCAATCAGTTATTACTTACCAATCGCAATACTTAGGATAAATTACAGATAACGTACTCTGAAAAATGTAATAAAAATCAGACTGAAAGAAGAGCCTTCAGAGGCTCGAAAATCGGCAGCTACAAGCCCTATTTATCAAAATATCTATGACGCGGAAGATTGGTAAAGGGGAATAAATAGGGCTTTGTGGCAGCCAGATGGTAAACAAGACGGTACAACAAGAAAAATATTTTCACTCACTCACTCGTAGGAGGTTTAGACAATGTTACCTATTTCTAACATTCTCGTTCCAATGGATTTTTCGAGACATTCCGAGCAAGCACTGGAATATGCAAAAGAAATTGCTCGCCCTCTCAAAGCAACCCTACATTTGCTTCATGTTCTGGAGCCGCTTACAACATACGGTTCGTGGGAAGGTCTTCCTATGACCGATCTTGTGGGACGCGCCTTCGAGCAAGCAGAAGAAAAACTTCAGAATTATGCCGGAAAACTTATGGATGAAGGCTTTGAGGTTCGTATTAAAGTTATGGAAGGGCACCCTGACCTTGCCATCAATGGCTACGCCGAACAGTATTCGGTGGATATTATCTGCATGGGCACACACGGACGCAGAGGCTTAGAATATCTTCTTTTCGGCAGCACCACCGAGAAGACATTGCGCACTGCTCCCTGCTCGGTGCTGGCTGTACGCTTGCCCAAAGAGCCAGAGGAACATTCGGCAAAAGCTACCGTAGCATTCGCACAAAACTAGACCGCACGCGGTCAGGCTTTTCAATGATACCGCTATTAACAAGGATAATGACCTTGCGAGGGCAGGGCGAATAAATATTCGCCCTGCCCAGTAGGTTTTCCACTAAACCTTTGCGATATTGCACGAATCTTATCGGAAAGAACAATTAGAATAATTTGTTCTATCTTCTCTTCATCTTTCTTTAATTTCTCTACCATGAAAACTTTTGTACATTCATTATGCGTTTTGGCTATTGCCGCAATTATTGGCAATACAACGAGCGCATTTGCACAAGACAAAGCAGCACTTATTGCTAAAGGCGAAAAAGTCTATAAGGCATACTGCCAGACCTGCCATCAAGCCACTGGTCAAGGACTTTCAACCGTCTATCCGCCACTTGCAGGTTCGGACTACATCAAAGGTAAGCCGAAAAAAGATATTATCAGCAGTGTTGTCAATGGCTTGAAAGGCGAAATCACAGTCAATGGCAAAAAATTCAACGGTGTGATGGTTCCGCTGCCTAAAAACTACACCGATGAAGATGCGGCTGCAGCCATTACCTACGTATACAACTCGTGGGGCAATCCGGGCGGTGTCGTTTCAGTTGCCGAAGTCAAAGCTGCTCGCAAGAAATAACGGGAGCAAATGATGTTTTTTTCGTACACTCTGCATCTCTAAGTGTACGCTCAAAATGGATGCTTGTCAGAGTTCTGTTCCTTCCTGCGACAGAATCCCTTTGACAAGCATCCTTTTTTATTGCCGGCTGGCTGTATTGCCTTTTGTAATCGTGGCGGCACGATGTATTTTGTAGCAAGTACATCTTTGTTCGCGTTCGTCATAATCAAACAGCTTTTCTCTTTCTCACCTCTTCACTTCTGCCACCATGCCAATAAATGTCGTTTTTATGGGAACACCCGATTTTGCCGTTGCTTCGCTCAAGAAAATTCACAGCACGTTTCCCGTTACTGCTGTCGTAACAGTACCCGATAAGCCTAAAGGACGTGGCTTGGCGGTGCAACCTTCCGCAGTAAAAGAGGCAGCCCTAGCGCTTGGCATCAGCACTATTCTTCAGCCAGCCTCACTCAAAGACCCCGTATTTCTGGAAGCACTCCAAGCGCTTCAGCCCGATATTATTGCCGTTGTGGCGTTTCGTATTTTGCCGCGCGAGGTTTATACATTGGCGCGACTTGGAGCATTTAATGTGCATGGAAGCCTTCTGCCGAAATATCGGGGCGCAGCACCTATTAACTGGGCTATTGTGAACGGTGAGACGGGATCAGGAGTAACATCGTTTTTGCTTGCCGACAGTGTGGACACCGGCGCAATGCTGGGAAGACGCACCATTTCTATCCCCGACGGCACCACAGCCGGTGATCTCCACGATATGCTCATGCCAATTGGCGGTGAACTTGCTCTTGAAACCTGTCAAATGCTTGCTTCCGGTACAATCAAGCCAATTCCTCAAAATGATACTGAAGCCACAAAGGCACCAAAAATTTTTCGGGATACGTGTCACATCAACTGGAATCAGCCCGCGCAGACAGTACGAAATTTTATTCATGGAATGTCGCCTCACCCGGGCGCGTGGACGCTGTGGGCGGATGGTAAAACGCTCAAAATCATGCGCTGCACTATCGTGGAAAACTCTTCATTGAAAGCAGGTGAGTATTCGATTAACTTGTCGTCATCGGCAGCGACTTGGATTGTTGGTTGCGCAGATGGCGCTCTCGAACTCACAGAAATTCAACCCGAAGGCAAACGAATGATGGGCACTGTTGATTTCATTCGCGGCTATCGCGGTGCGGCAAGCGGCTTTTTTGCTTGAACAATTAATTTGCGTGAAGAACCAAAAATTTCGCCCCCCAAGATGGACATTTTTATTGACGAAAATATTCCTTTTCTCGCCGAAGCCCTGAGGCTCAATGAAGAGCATGGCTTTACCGTAAAGCGTTTTCCGGGTCGCTCACTCACTCGTGAAGCACTTCAAAATTGTCTTGCGTTGTGCGTCCGCTCCACGACCCGTGTTGGTACAGCGCTCGTGGAACATACACCTGTGCGCTTTGTCGGCACGGCTACAAGTGGCTCGGAGCACATTGACCTTGATTTTTTGCGTGAGCAAGGTATTTTTTTTCGTGATGCGCGGGGCTGCAACGCAAATTCCGTTACGGAATATGTCGTTTTTGCGATGCTGCTTTGGGCAGAGAAACGTGGTTTCGTGGGTCATAGTGAAGCGTTACGCGGAAAGACACTTGGAATTATCGGCTTGGGGCACATCGGTAAACGTGTAGCAGCGCTCGGTGAACGCTTGGGTATGCACGTCATTGGCTACGACCCGCCGCTTTTAGAAGCTGCTATCACCGTCCCAAGAAGCATAATGACAATGGAGAACAGCACAATATCAAGCCTCCACGAACTTATTAGCGAGTCCGATTGCATTACCAATCACGTCCCCTTGACAGACACGGGCAAGTATCCTACCGCCGGAATTCTTGATGAAAAAACACTCTCGCACTTGCGCCCTGAAGCGCTTTTTATCCACGCCTCGCGGGGTGGTGTTGTGGTGGAACGTGAATTGGAGAATGCTTTGAACGAAAAAGGGATCTTCGCTGCCCTTGACGTATGGGAAGGCGAACCGTCGGTCAACGCTGCCCTAGCAAAGCGCTGTATGCTTGCTACACCGCACATTGCGGGTTATTCCTACGAAGGTAAAGTCAATGGCTCGGTCATCATGGCACGTGAACTGGAGCGCTTTATCACGAAGGTTGTCGGAAAACCATTCACCATAGATTGGAGTATCTTTGAGCAAGCGCTTGAGTGGAAAATGCTTCCTCGCCTTGAATATGGCAATCAGGCACAAATACTCCATGAACTTCGTATATCACGGGCATTAGAACAAGATACCACATCATTTCTGACGGCGCTGGATTCCGACAAGCCTCGTGAGGCGTTTGACCGTTTACGAAAAAACTATCCTTCATCGGAACGGCGCGAAATTTTGGTATAATTCTGCACTCACCAGTGCAACAAGAAAAATGACGCACAACCAAGCGCAATCAACACCACAGACCATAGTGCAATGTGCCTTTGCTTGGTAATACCACCCCACCAGCCCGCACCCACAGAGCCCATAAAACAGAGCAGCGTCAAAATGTAGAACCTTGGCGGCACCGGAGGCGGCACAACACGAAAGAGATAAATAGTGCTTCGGCTTTCCAAACCAATAGAATCAATAGCAGCGAGCTTTACATACCATTCGCCTTCGCTAAAGCGTACATGGGCGGAATCACTTGTACCCACAATTGAATAGAGCGGCTTGGCAAAGGTAATAGCACTCGCCACCTCGAAGCGCACACGCGGTGAGGCTTTGTGCCAAGCAAACACGACTTCTCCGGCATAGAGAGAATCCGTAAGACGCGGCTCAAGAAGCTCTGGCACAGGCGGCAATGGACGGGGCGCTTCGGGTGGAGCATTGGAAGCAACACGTGTTCCGTAATTCTGCGGAATGGTCATGGCGCTGTCCTTTGCACCGTTTTGTGTACTGCGTAAATTCACATTCCCCTCATGCACCGAGACAAGTGAGCGCTTTATGGAATCAACCTCAATTTTAGCGCTACTTTGACCAAGGGAAAACTCGCCTGATGTCGTGCTGATACGAAGCGCTTCCGATTGCTTGAGAGATTTCAATTTCACCCACAGCCCGCCCTGCACAAGGCGTATCTGCTCGTTTGGCTTACCTTCAAGCGGTGAGGCGGCTTTCCCATAAAGAACGACCAGCGACTGCTCGGCAATCTGTATGCGGTGCTTGTTGGAGAAGGTTACTTCGGCACGGGCTTTGGGACCTGTTTCGAGACGGTGATACTCATAGATTGGCTCATTTAGCCGTGAAGGATGCCATTCTACGTCCCAAGGCGTAAGCGAACGCACAGGGGGAAGCATAGCAGTAATGCGCCCTTCGGGGGTAAGCGGAATGTTATTGCTTGTCGTGAGCGGGCGCTCAGTGAAGGGACTCGTAGCAACAATTTCGACTCGGCGATTCTTTCCCCGCCCCTCGTCAGTTTCGTTGCTGGCAATGGGTTTTTCGACACCACGCCCAAAAGTCTTGATATGGCTTGCTTCCAAGCCATTGCGCACCAGATATGCCTTGACAGAATTTGCTCGTGCTTCCGAAAGGCGCTTATTTCCTGCTGAATCGCCCTGATTATCGGTATAACCCGTGATTTCGAGATGCAAGTCGGGGCGCTTCACGAGATATTCCGCTAACTGCACGAGCCACTCAGCCTCTTTTCCTGATAAGGTTGCACTTCCCGCGTCAAACATATTGCCCTTGACAATAAGTTTTTTGCCCGGACGCAAATCGAAATTGTTCGGGGTCTGGAATCCCGTTGCGAACAATAATATTGTGAGCGAAGTACAAAATAGCAACGTAGTTGTGCGTTTCTTCATAGCCGTTTGCAGACAAAAAAATAATCAAGGACAATTCAAAAATTTCATGCTGGGCTTTTTATTACTCCAAAATCGTCAACCTTTCGCTCCGCAATCTACAAGCGAAACAACCATTGCTACGAACTGGCGATCAAGAATAATTCTATTCAGGGTTACTTGAAATACACGAGGTGCCGTTTCACCCAAAGGCGTAAGAACAAGGTCTTCAGTACGGCTCGTTTCTTGGGAAATATCTGTTTCAGCAAAGGCTTGGTTAATACAAATCAGTAATGGTGCGTAGTCTCGAAGCGCCTCATCTACTATTCTGCCCTCAAGTTCAACAGGGTCTTGCCGAAGATAGCCCGCAAGCGTGTCATTGGCAAGCATAACCGTTCGTTCCGAAGTAAGCACAAGAACTCCATGTGCTGCTTGTCGCATGATTACTTCTAGTTTATTGCGTTCTGTCAGTAAGGTGTTCACATCTAAACGCTGGTATAGCTCTAATTGGCTTGCAGCCTCGTTGTAAACACCGAACAAAAAAGCAAATTCATCGTTTTCTTTCCGATGCAGGCGAAGGTGAAAATTTTGCTGCTTCAGGGCAGCTGCTACTTCCGTCAGTTGTCGCAAAGGTTGCAACAGCCGTGTCGACAAGTAATAACCTAAGCCTAAAGCGCCAGCACACACCACCAGACAGACAAAAAGAAGTTGTATTTGCATACCGCGAAGCGACGCAAGGACAACGGCTTCCGGCTGCTCAATAATCAGGCTAAGATTTGTAAAAGGCACTGTCGTTTTTGTCGCCACTACTTTTTCTCCACGTGCATTTGCGTACTCCTGCGAAACACCAATACTTTGAAAGTAGGTTGTATTTTGCAGTGCTATGGTTGTATTTTTCGCCGCATCGGTATTACCATCATCCACAGTACCGGAGCGACTTAGAGTAAAAAATTGCTTGCGTAAAATGTCTTCAATAGCTGTACAAAGAGTTTGGGCAGCGCCTTCGGTGGAAGCAACAAGTCGGCAATCACTATCAACGCAATGTATCACACCGCGCTCTACACCAAATGCTCGCAAAGCGGACGCGCTCAAAAAAGCAGCGCAGTCTTGACGGGAAAGCATAACCGCCAAGCGCCCCGAAAATCGTTGCCCTCGCACGGTAACGACGATGGGAATAAAGGGTAGAATCCCTCTTGTCGTATCTGCGGTAGTAGGTGATGGTGGTTGCCCTATCGTGGGCAGTGCTGACCACCAGACAGTACTTGTCGGTTGTGCTGCCGCTTCAAGAGATTGAAGTTTTGTCAGTATTGCGGGCGGTAACTGGGGCGGGAGGTCAGAAGGTACAGCGGGATTTTTGGTCATTGTTTCGATGAGTGAGCCGCGTGCATCGTACATTCCCACAGCACGAACCATTGTATTTTCTTTAAGATACGCATCCAAGAGCGTAAGCACGTCATTTTCCCCAAGTGGTGGCGTATTAAGCACAGCCCCAGTGGCAGTCAAATCACGGCGTATATGCTGAATGGTATATCGAAATTCATCTGCCAATGATTGTGCAAGCGCAAGGTGCGATTCCCTGATATGCGCCGTCAGCATTTCTCGCTGTGTGCGCACATGGACAATGCTTATTGCCGCCACAGGCAATACGGCAACAGCCGAGAGCATCAACGCCAATTTGTGAGAAAATTTCATTCCATCTCGCTTTCAATCAGGCTTTACTCAACGCTGATCTCTGATATTGATTTGATTTAGTCAGGCTCAGAGATTTGCAACGCAGGAAATTCAAGAATAAAAATAGAGCCTTTTCCTGTTTCTGACAAGCATTGAATTGTACCATTCATAGCCTCTGTCAATTTTTTTGCAATATACAGCCCTAAGCCTGTGGAAGCCTCGTCTCCAGTTGGGCGAGTAGAAAGCTGGGCAAACTTCCCAAAGAGCTTATTTCTATCACTTTCCGAAATCCCCATGCCTTCGTCCTGCACTTCGCAGCGCACGTGCGTGTCTGTCTTGAAAAGGCGGATTGTTACCGTTGTTCCGTCAGACGAGTACTTGATAGCATTGGACAGCAGATTATCCAAGACCTGTGTGAGAGTATCATGATTGCCGTGAATCTTAACCTCGTTCCCCGAAGGAATATCCAGAACGAACTCAATCCGCTTCAAGTCGGCTTGATGTCGGTATTGCTCGACAAGGTCACGTACGGCAGTTTCCATTTCCACAGGCATAAAATCAAAGCGAAAACTTCCTTCTTCGATAGCACTGACATCCATCAAGTTGCGAATAATAGAAAACATCCGTTCGGAAGATTTAATAATACTTTCTAACACCACCTTCATACTTTCGGGCGAAGGATCGAAATCGAGCCGCAGAAAATTTGCCAGCCCTTTAATTGTGGTCAACGGATTCTTTAATTCATGGGCAGCAATCCCGATGAAATCATTTTTTTCATTATTCAATTTCGTCAGTCCGGCAGCTATAATTTCGAGATATTTATTTTTCTCAGCAAGGAGGTCGCGCGAGCGTTTTAGCTCAAGATGCGTTTGCACACGTGCCAGCAGTTCCATCGTATTAAACGGTTTCGTGATATAATCCACAGCTCCATGCTTGAACCCATCTACAATATCGTAACTGTCGGCTTTGGCGGTCAGAAAAATAACGGGAATTTCCTTGAAGTCAGGATGAGCTTTTAGATGACGGCACGCCTCAAAACCATTCATTTCCGGCATTTGAATATCAAGCAGAATAAGGTCGGGCAAGCGCCGTACAACTTCTTCCAACACCTGTTTCCCATTTTTTGCAGTCTCTACTTGATAGCCTTTATATCCCAAAACTGCTTGGACAATATTCAGATTGTCTTGGAGGTCGTCGGCAATTAGAATAACAATATCTGCCGGATTGATGATTGCCGGCAACGCAAGAGCCTCACTATTCGACGGCGAAGTGGACTGAGAAGCAGATTCCATAGTTGTTGAACGGAAATGATGGTGCGGTTGGTGAGAGTCAAACCGAGGGTAATCTAAAAATTATAAACGTCATCGAAGAATCATCAGGGGTTGAATATGGCGGCGAGTAATTGAGCGATTCATCACCTCAAAATAACAATAATACATTCCGCCCGCAAGGTTTTCTTCACAAAAAGTGACATCACAAGCACCAGCCTGCTTGTCTCCCTCGAATAGTGTAGCCACCACTCCTCCACGTGCATCCACAAGACGAATACGCACGAGGGCAGGCGCATCAAGCGTGTACGAAATCTGTGCCATGCCGATAACGGGATTTGGTGAAATGCGAAAGCTCTCTTGACCTGAAGGCGTTTGTACAGCAAGACCTGAGCGCGTCAAGCTAAAATCATTCTGCTGTGTTTGAGCGCTTGTATCTGAATTTTGCGCGACAAATCGGTAGGTGTATGAAGCATCGGGGTTAAGAGCAGAGAGCAATGTACTCACAGACTGCGCAGAGTCTTGGTCAGTGAATTGGCGAATTAAGCGGCGATTACGGAGTGTGGGCGCAGCAGAAGCCGCATTATCCCACTCCACAAACACATCAGTTGCCGAACCATTAGGACGGACAAATGCCGACAGCTGTGCCGATTGCTGATTAACAATGCTGACCGTAGGACGCTCCACGACAGGCGGGTTCAAGAATGCAAATACACGATTGCGGAGTGTGGGTAATTGAGGATAGAGAGCATCGCCGGGGCAGTCTGTACTACAGCCGTCGCGGTGCCCTGAGATATTGTTCAAATTGCGTTTGGAGCTCTCGTGAAAACTCACTCCGCGCGGGTTAATGCTGTTCATAAATGCTCGATATGCCAGCAAGCGAACAAGACTGCGTAGCGCAGCATCAGTAGGAGTAATGGTATTAAAATCACCAAGCATACACACGCCCATCGTTCTGCCGTTATAGCCGCAGAAATGCGCTCCCAGTGCATTATCACTAGTGTCCACCCACGCCCGTCCTTGATAAATCACACCTTTAGGGTCTATCAGCCAATTATAGCCTATGTCCGACCAGCCATTGGAATTCACATGATAGTTCCAAATTCCGCGTACAGCTGCGACCCAATCAGTTATATCATTGCCCGGGCTAAAGGAATGGTGTACGATGAGATGCGTCGGCACAGTGGGAGTAAGCGTGTTGGAACCACTCGTCTGCCCCCACGGACATCCCCATTCAGTGCGACTAAGAAAGGCGGGACGTGCAAATCCCGACCCCTGAAGAGCAGCTCCGCCTTTGCTTGTTAAGGTGCTTACTTCTGCATTTCTTTGTGAAGCAGATTGCAAGGATGATTGTACCGCCTCCGCAGTATGTCCCGGGCTATAGAGGAAGCATTGATATTCCTGCAAAGCAGGGCTGCGGCGGAGCACGATTCGGCTCAGTTCTATCTTGATTTCGACGCGGCGGGTTTTGGCAGGAAGAAAAGCCGGATGCGTGTGCAGGACGATATTCCCCGTCACATCGCTGGCTCTATCAGCATCATCACCGTGGTCATCGAAAGGAAGTGCCGTCCATGATGCTTCGGAAACACCTTTCTCCAAACTCATGGGGCGCACGAACACACGAACATTTTCCGGCGCAGCGTTTGCAAGATGCAGAGTGATACCGCAAAGCAAAAAGGGGGTGTTGTCGGAAACAGAAACCTGCTCTTCAAGAATAAGCTCTCCTCGTACCACACTCGCCTCGCTAAGAGTCAAACCGTTTTGTCCTTTGCTGCCACCTACCATCTTGATGTTTTCCGATAAGACAGTTTGTTCGCTTGTCTTATCAGCAACGAATGTGCGCTTAATACGCTGCGAAGATGGCTTTTGTACTAATGCACGACCCATCGAACACCAATTCCGACGAGTTTTTTGAGTTTTCTCTTGAGGGGCTGATATTTGTGCTAACGCACTGTTCATCAAACCCGACAATACAACTAAAGCACTGAGAGCAACAAGAATATATCTGGTTTTCATAATATTGAGAGAGGTGTATCCGACGAAAACTCGCTTACCGTAGAAAAATCATGAAAAATTACATTGCTTTTTTGAGTTCCATCAGGAAACTCTCTTTGTTTGTCGAACCGTCGATACGCTGGACAATTTTACCATTTTTACCAAAGATAAATGTAGTCGGAATGCTCTGTACATCGCCGTAAATGCTAGAAATAGTAGCTTGTACATCACCGACTGCCACAAGATTCACATAATTGATACCGCTCTTTGTTGCAAATGCAGAAACCAATTTCTCAGATGCCGATACCGAAGACTCATTCTCCAGTGCGATACCGATAAATACAACTTTATCACCATACTCTTTTGCAAGCTCAACAATATCGGGAATTTCGCGGCGGCAAGGCGGGCACCATGTAGCCCAGTAATTCAGGAACACTGTCTTGCCTTTGGTATATTCGGAAAACTTCACGTCTTTGCCGTTCATTGTCCACGAAAAGTCGGGTAGCATCATACCTTTAGCGGCTTGTACCTTTGCAAGGGCAAAGACTTGTGAGCTATTGGCATTGTTAGCACTTGAAGAAGCAGATGTCTTCGCTGATGTTTTTTTTGCTTGCTGTGCTTCTGCATCCTGATTTGCGCAGCCAAGGGCAAACAGACTGGTCAAACTAACAAGCAATGCCGCACGACGGCAGATAATGAAGAAATTCATAACGAAACTGGTGTAGAGTGAAAAGAAAAAGTGGAGTTGAGAAAAGCATTGCGAACACAAATAATGCTTTTGCGATTATGCACAATTTACCACAATTTTATGGAAAATGCTTGGAATTACAATCCATATCAACGCTTCCGATAATGGTTATCTGCTTCCGGCATCCTCTGCGATCAACTCCGCCGCCATCTTTCCGGAGAGCACCACAAGCGGAACACCGCCTCCCGGATGCGACGAACCGCCACAAAAATACAAGCCCTTCAGTTCACGACTTCGGTTTGCAGGACGCATAAATGCTGCTGTTTGTGTGTTCGACGAAATACCATAGATACTCCCTTTGTTGCTTCGGTATAAATCATAAAGGTCTTGCGGAGTCAACACAGACTCCGCTTCAATGGCAGATTCTGCGTCTATTCCGGCAGAGGCGAGGCGCTTGAGAACAGCAGATTTCATGCGCTCTTGCTCGTACTGCCAGTTCTGACCGTTCAGATACGGCATATTCAGCAGGACGAACCAATTCTCGCATCCCCCAGGAGCGTGTGCTGAGTCAGTTTTGGAGCTGATAGATATATACACCGTTGGGTCGTCGGGAGCTACTTTTTCCGTAAAAATCTGCCGAAATTCACGGCGATAATCGCCAGAAAAAACAATGTTATGATGCGTGAGGTCGGGAAACTGCTTGTTCATTCCCCAGAAAAACACCATACCGGAGAGCGACGGCTCCAAGCTACTCAGCCGTTTTTTTCGCCGAGAAAAACCATCAATCAAGGTTGTATGCGCCTCTACCACATCGGCATTGCAGAGCACGTAGTCTGCATCATATTTCTCGCCAGCCACTTGTACGCCGCTCACTCGCTTACCATCGTGAAGGATTTTTTCGACAGCGGCATTGGTCAGAATCTGCACACCAAGCGCTTCGGCGAGGCTCGTCATTTCTTCTGCAATACGGTACATACCACCCCGCACATAATAACCGCCGATTCCATATTCCACCCACGGAATGATGTTCAGCGTAGCAGGTGCTTCAAAAGGGCTGGAACCGTTATAGGTGGGATAACGGTCAAAAAGTTGCACAAGGCGCGGGTCGTGGAAATAACTCGTAACGGCTTTGTGGACAGTACGCAACGCATCAATCTGCGGCAAGCGCAGAAGCGTCCGAAGATGCCGCGCATGAAGTAATTTCTTCCATTCTTGAAACGGGGTATAGAGAAAAATTTCTGCCGTCAGGTCGTATATTTTTTCGGTATAATTGAGAAACTTTTGATAATTCCGTGCTTCATCCGGCGAAATGACGTGGTACAGCTCATGAGCCATACGCTGCTTGTCGGAATAGGTGTTTAAGCGCGTCCCGTCAGTAAAAAAATAGCGACAAATTGGCTCAATCGGCACAAAATCAAGTACTGAAGACCTCTCCACACCTGCAAACTCAAAAAGTTCGTCAAAAACAAACGGCATTGTCAGTAGCGAGGGACCAGTACCGAAGCGGTATTCACCTGCGGCACCGTGTAACAATCGTGTATTCATCTTTCCGCCCAAGCGTTCGTTTTTCTCAAAAAGCTGAACCTGAAACCCCATTCGTGCAAGGCGTATAGATCCACTCAACCCCGCTAATCCTCCGCCGACGACGACGACAATCTGCTTCTTTTGTGACATACTCGTTTTAATTGCGTGATACAATTTTCGGTTTGTGAAGAGATAACTTCAATTGATTATGTGAACGCTATTTGTACAAACAAAACTAATAAAAATACCCGAATTTGGTATTGCACACGCACTGATAATACCAAGATGTTGCTATATTTGTGGTGATTTCCTCCAAAATGTGGATACGGAGGAATTAACGAACAACAATTCACAAGGCACACTGATAAACTCACGGGAACCATGCCGTTACACGACTTCCTATCGTCCGAAATACTCCGATCATCCATTCTGCCAAGGGCACTGAGGCACTGGTCTAAGCAGCTATATTCCATTTTGGGGGCGGCACTGGTAATGCTTTGTTTTGGCGGTGAACCTGCTTTAATCCATGCGCAGCCCGTGTTAAAATTTTCCCATTATTCATTGGAAGAGGGCTTATCGCAAAGCACCGCATTTTGCATCCTCCAAGATAAGCGCGGCTTTGTCTGGGTCGGGACGCAAGATGGCTTGAACCGATTTGATGGCTATACCTTCACGGTCTTTCGGAGTTCTGTTCAAGCAGGGAGCATATCAGACAGCCACGTGCAAGCACTCTACGAAGACAAAAACGGAATGCTCTGGATTGGCACGAAAAATGGTAGCTTGAGCGTGTTCGATTATACCACCGAAAAATTCACCAATTTTGGTGTCGGTCAATCACCCACTGGCACACGCTCCGAAACACTACCAAATGCGCCGGGCACAGACATTCGTGCTATTGCCGAAGATGCGTCGGGGGCACTTTGGCTCGCCACCAACGACGGCTTGGGAAAATTTGATCGCACCTCGCATACGTTCACCGCATACAAAAATTTCGGTATTGCCAGCCAAGCAACATCTGTCAACGCTTCACCTCTTGTCAACGACCTCTATGCACTTGCTCCCGATGCAAACGGTACGCTCTGGCTGGGTACGTTTGAAGGTTTGGTCAAATTCTCTACGCAGTCAGGTGAGTCCCAGATTTTTCGCAAAGAGCTTAGCAATCACAAGGTGCGGTCACTTCTTCTAAGCAAAACCAGCAATCTGCTCTGGATAGGAACCGAAGGGGGCTTGAATCTGCTTGATAAATCGCGCCAAACCTTTCGCTCTTTTCGCCAAGAAGCACCACAGTTACAAGTCTTTAGTGCAGATAATATTCGGGCACTCTGCGAAGACCGACTAGGCAAACTCTGGGTGGGCACATACGGCGAAGGTCTCTGCCAATACGACCCCGCAACCAATACATTCACAGCACACAAAACGGACGAAACACGCAGTACGTCTATCAACAATAATTTTGTTTTCTCCATCTGCGAAGACCGTTCCGGCGTACTCTGGGTTGGCACATTCGGTGGTGGCGTTAATAAATACGACCCTGCGCTGGCAAAATTCACAACGTTCCGGCACGTACCCAACAGCACATCTCCGCTCTCGAATAACTTTGTGTACTCTTTCCTTGAAGACCGTTCCGGCACTCTCTGGGTGGGGACAAGTAATGCTTTGAATAAACTCGTCAATCGTGAAACGGGAGCCTTTGCTTCTTATTATCCCTCGCCCGGTCCCCGCACCAGCAATCCTGTCAATGTGATTCGCGCAATCCACGAAGACCGCAAGGGAATGTTATGGCTGGCAACAGGCAATGGTTTTCTCCTCTTCAATCCCACGCAAGGCAAATTTACACGCTTTGAGCCCCCAAAAGAGAACCGTGCTCTTCCCGACACGAATAACTTTTCTCATGCTATTATTGCCGACGGCGAAGGTATGCTCTGGCTGGGAACAATGGGGGCAGGCATCTACCGCTTTAACCCCGAAACAGGCAAATTTATTGCTCACTACACCCATGAGCCGAACAACCCACATTCTCTAGCAGATAACATTGTCTATACGCTCTTCAAAGACCGTAGTGGAAATATTTGGATAGGTACAAACGGCGGTGTAAGCCTACTCAAGCCTTCTACGCAAGAATTTATCACGTACAAACATGATCCCATTGCTGCCAACAGTCTTAGCAACAACGTTGTTCGCTCAATTTACCAAGACCACACTGGTACAATATGGATTGGTACTACAAACGGGCTAAACCGATTGGATACCGACAAACAAACATTTACGGTCATTCGCCAAAAGGATGGATTGCCGAACAGCTTTATCTACGGTATTCTTGAAGATAATGGCAACAATTTGTGGTTAAGCACAAACAAAGGGCTTTCCTGCTATACACCCAACGCAAAAAACACCTCGACGGCATTTCATAATTTCGACGCTTCCGATGGTTTACAAAGCAACGAATTCAATACCGGAGCGTACTACAAAGGTGCGAGCGGGCGAATGTACTTCGGCGGGATTCGTGGTTTTAATGAATTTTTCCCGGATAGCGTACGCCGCAACGAATACATGATGCCAGTCATTATTACAGGTCTGCGTAAACTGGACGTTCCGGTGAACCTGCCGCAGTCAATTTCGATTATGAAAGAGATTGAAATTCCGGCACAGGACAACGTGATTTCCTTCGAGTTCACGGCACTCAACTTCACGCTCCCGGAAAAGAATGTCTATGCCTACAAGCTGGAAGGCTTCAACGACAACTGGCAATACTGCGGCACTCGGCGTGAAGCTACTTACACCAATCTCAGCGGCGGCACGTACACGTTTCGCGTTAAAGCAGCCAATAACGATGGCGTATGGAACGAAGATGGCGCTGCCCTGCGCGTCATTATTCTCCCACAATGGTATTTTCGCTGGTGGGCTATTCTACTGTGGGTGGGCATAGCGGGTGCGGGTGCATTTGGAATTTACAAATCGCGCGTCCAAGCAATTGAGGAACGCAACCGCATCCTCCAAAAAACAGTGGATGAGCGCACGCAAGAAGTACAGCGCCAAATCACCATTCTGAACGAACTCGCCCAAGAAATTGAACTGGCAAACACTGAACTTCAAGACCGCAATAGCCAAGTAGAAAGCAGGAACGTTCAGTTTGCGGAGATGAATCAGCAATTGAACGAAAAAAATCAACTGCTCGACCAAACACTCGAAGAACTACATTCGCTCAATCAAGAGTTGGAATCACGCATCCAAGAGCGCACCACCGAACTAAAACAAGCAAAAGAAGCGCTGGAAAAATCCTTGGCGCAAGAGCAAGAAATAAATACGCTCCGCGCACGACTTATCGCCTCAATTTCGCACGAGTTCCGCACTCCTATTACTGTCATTCAGTCCTCGTGCGGTATCTTACAGCGCTACATTGACAAGATGAGCAATGAACAGCGCCACAAGCAGTTTAGCCACATTGAGGAGTGTTCTAAACGTCTGGTGAACATTCTTGATGCCGTTATCACCATGAGCACCATTGAGAACCGCCAACTGCGCCTCATGCCAGCCGATGTAGTAAAGCGTACGGAAGAACTAGTGCGCGATTTCAACTTCACGCAGACTCAAGAATTTGGCGACGACGCGCATCTTATCACCTTCACGTCGGACGTGGATATGTCCGTGATGAACATTGATGAAGAATCGCTCAGGCAGGTGCTTTCCAATCTCTTATCCAATGCAGTGAAATTCTCTACGCCACGCACCAACATCGAAGTTATTTTCCTACAAAAAGCGGAGACCGTGATGTGGAGCATAAAAGACCAAGGCATGGGCATTGACGACGAGGATATGCCACACATCTTCGATCTTTTTTATCGCTCCGAAAAAACGGAATCCAGCACCATTCAGGGCGTGGGGCTTGGCTTGTCTATTGTGAGCAAGCTCGTCGAAATTATGCGCGGCGAGGTGTGGTTCGAGACAGAAGTCGGCAAAGGCACGACGTTCTTTGTGGAAATCCCCATTTTGCAGCGCGGCACACGATAAGATGGGCGTTATCGGAATATTGCTCAAAAAAAATTTGCCGCCCCGACTCTTCTGAAACAGGGCGGCATAGCAAAATCACGATTCTCTTTGTGTTTTAGTACGTGTAAAAGCCACGTCCCGCTTTTTTACCCAAGTAGCCCGCAGCAACCATTTTCCTGAGAAGCGGGCACGGGCGATATTTAGTATCGCCAAAGCCATTGTGCAGCACTTCCATAATCGCCAGACACGTGTCCAAGCCGATAAAATCAGCAAGTGTCAGTGGTCCCATCGGATGATTCATACCGAGTTTCATCACTGTGTCAATATCTTCCACACTGGCAATATTTTCCATCACGCAGTAAACCGCTTCGTTTATCATCGGCATCAAAATCCGATTTGAAATGAAGCCCGGATAATCCTGCACATTCACGGTCGTTTTGCCAACTTTTTGTGCAAGTTTTTCCGTGAGAGCGAAGACTTCCTCCGTCGTAGCCAGCCCGCGAATAATTTCGCAGAGCTTCATCAAGGGCACGGGATTAAAAAAGTGCATCCCGATAACATTGCTCGGACGCTTGGTGTAAGCGGCTATTTCGGTAATCGAAATGGAAGATGTGTTCGTTGCCATAATCACGTGCGGGGCACAATTTTCATCCATCGTGCGGAAAATCGCGCTTTTAAGTTGCTGATTTTCCGTTGCCGCCTCCACGACGAAATCAGCAGATTTACAGGCTTCTCCCAGATTGGTCGCAGTTTTGAGGTTTGCTAGCGTTGCCGTTTTTTCGTCCGCGCTGAGGGTGCCTTTTTTTACTTGACGGTCAAGATTGCCGCTAATGGTTTGCAGAGCGCGGTCGAGAAATTCCTGCTTCACGTCCACCATCGTTGTAGAATAGCCATTTTGCGCAAAAGTGTGCGCAATACCGTTGCCCATCGTGCCTGCGCCAACGACGACTACATTTTTAATATCTTCGAGAATCATATTGAACACTGTGAAAAATGATGAAAATAATGATGAATAATTATTGCTCGTCCCAAAAGTGTCTCTACTCGCGTACCGCTTCCAAAAGCCGCTCCGGTGTGATTGCTACGATTCCCGGCTCTTCGCAGACCGCACCTGCAGCATAGTTTGCCAACGCAGAAGCCTCGACAATACTTGCTCCGGCTGCTACCATCGCTGACAGTGTCGCAATGGTCGTATCTCCAGCACCAGACACATCCGCCACGTGGCGAGCTTTGGTGTTGACGCTTGAAACTGCTCCGCTTTTTTCAAAGAGCATCATCCCCCTTGCACCGAGCGTGATGAGAACATTCTCGCACTGCAAGCGCTCCAGCAGGTTTTGTCCTGCTTTGAGTACATCGGCATCGCTCAGAAGGGCAACACCAAGCGCATCTTGAGTTTCTTTTTTATTAGGCTTAAAGAGTGTCACGAAGCGGTATTCAAAGAAATTAGCGAGTTTGGGGTCAACAAAGACAGGAATAGAGCGTTCACGAGCAAACGCAATGACATTTTGCAAAAGGAATGGCGTAATGACACCTTTGTTGTAATCCTCCAAGATGATGCCGGACAAGTTCTCGCCGGAAAACTCCAAAGCGCCCAACAGCCGCTCCGCCACTGCATTTTCAATGGGTGTTTTCATTTCGCGGTCGAGGCGTGTTATATGTTGATTATTGCCCAAAACGCGCGTTTTGACGGTTGTGGGGCGGGCTGTATCAGCAATGATACCGCCCGTATTCATGCCGGAGGCACGAAGCAAGTCCAGTACGGTGTTTCCCGAAGAATCTTCACCGATAAGCCCCAGCATAAACGGCTCTGCACCAAGTGATTGTAAATTAGCCGCTACGTTCGATGCCCCTCCCAGATGTGCCGATTCCCGCTCAATATCGACGACTGGCACGGGTGCTTCCGGCGAAATACGCTGCACCGAACCCCAGAAGTATCGGTCGAGCATGATGTCGCCAATAACAGCGACGCGCTTTCCGGCGACTTGGTCAAGCAGTGTGGCGGTGCGGTGTTCGGATATAGTGTGCATAAAGGCTCTTTACGTCAGAAAACAGTCAATAAAACCCACAAATTACATCGGAAAAGTGGTTTGGGAAAGATATTGGCAAAAAAATTTCTCCTTACGCGGAGCCGCTACGATACCCGTTGTATTGTCTTCATCGAAAATTTCTTGCTTTACCTGCCGAGATGCTTTGAACTAAGCGTTTTCTTATGTATTTTCTCCTCCTTAGAGAGATGATGTGCTTCGGCAAGTATCACGCCCCCGCAAATCCATTCTTTTCCATCTTTTTCATTCACTTTGTGCAGCTTTTCTCCGCGGATATGGTTGCACATTTGCAAGGAGTTGTAGTATGAACTTTTTGTTCCCCCATCGCATTGGCAGGCACGTACACATTGCCGCCCTTGCACTCTTCGTCCTTCTTTTTTCCGTTTCTGCCTTTGCACAAAAAGCAACCGTGAGCGGAAAAATTGCCGATAAAAAAAGTAAAGACGGTCTTGCAGCCCGAATCAGCGTCCCGTCAGCAAAGACAGGCGCTGTATCGAAAGCTGACGGAACCTATTCGTTATCGCTTCCTGTCGGTACGCACCAACTCATCGTAACCTTCCCGCTCTACAAAACAATAAAAAAGACCGTTACTGTGCAAGTGGGCGATAACCAAACACTGGATATTGCGATGGAGGAAGATTTGGTTGGCTTGAGTGAAATTGTTGTTTTGGGAACACGCCGTTCTGAGCGCACTGTCACAGAATCTCCCGTGCCAATCGACGTAATCCAAGCCTCGGAGATGCGCCAAACCGGTGTGACCGAGACCAATCAATTACTACAACTCAGCGTTCCCTCGTTCAACTTTCCGCGCCCTTCTATTGCTGACGGCTCCGACCACATTCGTCCCGCCACCATGCGCGGCTTAGGTCCCGACCAAGTATTGGTGCTGGTTAATGGCAAACGTCGTCACGTCTCTTCTCTTGTCAATGTTAATGGCACAATTGGTCGTGGTTCGGCGGGCGTAGATTTGAACGCACTTCCGGCGAACGCCATTGAACGTATTGAAGTCTTGCGCGACGGTGCGGCTGCGCAGTACGGCTCGGATGCTATCGCGGGAGTAATCAACATTATTTTGCGTAACGATAATCGTCTGACTGGTGCTGTGACTGTAGGGCAAAACATGACGGGCTTCAACGGCGGCACAGTGGACGGGCGTGTGATTGACCTAGCACTTGATTACGGCCTTGCACTGCCGAACGCAGGATTTGTACATCTGTCGGGAATGTTCCGCGATAGAGGCTTCTCAAATCGTTCCGGTGGTGACCCGCGTGCGCAGTACACCGCAGCGCAACTTGCTGCCGACCCGACACGTCGCAATCCGGATACGGCAAATCCAGCCACCTTCCCACGCAAATTTCGCTTAGGTGATGCTGCGGCACAGGATGGCGGTATATTTTTGAACGCTAGTCTTCCTATTAACGAGAATGTCAACCTATACGCTTTCGGCGGCTACACCTATCGCAATGGTGAATCTGCCGCAAACTTCCGCCCACCTAATAATGCAAACAATCTTCCCGATGTCTATCCCGAAGGATTTTTGCCGTTGATTGGCAGTACGATTAACGATGCTTCCTTTGCAATTGGCTCCAAAGGCGACCTTGGCGGCTGGACATACGACCTGAGTAATACCTACGGGCAAAACGGCTTCAACTTCTCTGTTCGCAACACGCTCAATGCTTCACTAGGCAAAGACAGCCCAAAGAATTTTGATGCCGGAACGCTTTTTTATCGCCAAAACTCCGTGAATCTTGATTTTGCGAAAGGGTTCGATATTGGCTTATCTGCGCCTCTGAGCATTGCTTTTGGTGGTGAGTTCCGCCTTGAATCATACCGCATCACTGCCGGACAGCCCGAATCATGGTGGAGCCAACCGAATAACGTTGGTGCACAAGGGATGTTTCCGAATCGTCAGCCTAACGTCGTTCCAAATGCAGCAAATAACAACAATATCCCTGCAGCAGGTGCACAAGGATTTCCGGGTTTCCAACCAAAAGACCAAGAGAATACGAAAAATGCCGACCGCAACAATATCGCTGTTTATCTTGATGTCGAAACAAAACCTGCCGAAGCATTGACAGTAAGCGGTGCGGTGCGTTTTGAGAATTACAGCGATTTCGGTTCAGCACTGACGGGCAAATTGGCGTTGCTTATACAACCAATCAAGGAGATAGGGCTTCGTGCTTCCGGCAGCACAGGCTTCCGCGCTCCTTCATTGCAGCAGAACTATTTCTCTGCGACAGCGACCAATCTTATCAGTGGTCAACTCGTTGAGGTTGCTACGTTTCCCGTGTCCAATCCGGCTGCGATTGCTATGGGATCAGTACCTCTCAAGCCTGAAAATTCCGTACACTTTTCAGGCGGTATTACCTTAGAGCCGATTGAAAACTTGGTTTTGACGGCGGACTATTACAATATACAAATCCGTGACCGTATCTTGCTTACGGGTAATTTTACCGATGCCAGTGTGGGAGCGCTCCTTGTAAGCAAAGGTATCACAGGTGTTTCAGGCGGACGCTATTTCACCAACGCGGCAGATACACGCACAACGGGCTTGGATATTACGGCGCGCTACGCTATCAATCTTGAGTCTGCCGGTAGAATTCGCCTTACTTTTGGCATGAACTTTACACGCAATGAAATCCTCAACGACCCGGCATCGAAAACACCGGAAGCATTGAAAAACTTTAGCGCCACGCTCTTCGACCGCGTGGAACGTACTCGTCTTGAATATGGTCAGCCAAGCGGCAATGCGAATTTGTCCATTAACTACGATTTGAAATCCTTGAACAATTTTGCGGTTATGCTGCGTTTTGCTCGCTTTGGCGAAATGCGCACTGCGGATGCCGTACTGGCAACCGACACTGGTGCTGTCGCCACACGCCGCCCGGCAGTTCCTGTTTTTGACCAAACGTACTCCGCAAAAATTCTGACCGACCTTGATATTTCCATGGATATTGTTCCGGGAGTACGCATTGCTGTTGGCTCAAACAATTTATTTGATGTCTATCCCGACCCACTCATTGTTCAATGGCAGGTTCGCAACCCGCTTGTGCCCGTACTTGCAAACGGCACTATTAACTACGTTAATCGCACTTCCACAGCAGGTTCGGTTCTTCCGTACTCAGGGCAAACACCGTTTGGCTTCAACGGGCGATATGTCTATGCGCGAGTAGCGGTCAATTTCTAACGCTATTTTGCTGCTTTATTAGAACTTAAAAGAGCAGGCTTTGTATGGCGTATCAGATACCATATGAAGCCTGTTTTCTTTTTCTCGTGAGAACATAAAATAAAAAAATTGGCAGTGTCGAAAAGAAATAGTATTTTAGCGTTCTGCACTCAAAAAAACTATCGTATCACTTAACGTATTGAAAAACCGTCATGGCTAAAACACAAACCTTTGGCGACAAGTCCAAAAAAGCCAAGGACACGACCATTCACGTGAAAGTCGTGAAGGGCTTCCGCTCCGAAAAAGGAACAACCAAATATGTTACGCGCTTTGTAAAAGTTGCGGATGTTGCGCAAGTAGATAAAATCGACATTTCCAAGTAACTCCCAATCGCAGAGAAAACACCCATGAAAAAAGGTATTCATCCTAACTATCGTATCGTTGAAGTCGTCATGACCGACGGCACAACCTACCAAACACGTTCCTGCTTCAAAAACGACCGTATGGTGCTGGAGATTGACTCCAAATCCCACCCGTTCTATACTGGCAAGCAAGTTCTTTTGGACACCGCAGGACGTGTTGACCGCTTCAAGAAACGCTTTGAGAAGACACAAAAACTCAAAGAAACAGCGCAGCAAGAAGCAACTGCATAAGAATTATTTTTCTCAATACTTATACCATTCCCCATGCGCAGCAATCAGCAGCAAAACAACAACTCCAGCGCGGTATATGTCGGGGCGCGAACCAAGCGCCAAGAACCGCAACAAAAACGCAAGCGCCGCAATCCACTCAAGGACTCGCGCTACGTTGATTATCTTGACGTGAAATTCCTTGACCGTTTCATCAACGACCAAGGTAAAATTCTTCCTCGTCGTATCACCGGCGCGAATGCTCACCAGCAGCGCCTTTTGGCAAATGCTATTAAGCACGCACGCCACCTTGCATTGATTACCTTCGTCGAACAAGACGTTGCGTAATTAGCAAGCATTACGATTTATCAAAAAGCCGCACCCGGACTATTCCGAGTGCGGCTTTTTTGTGAGTGTATTTCAATCGGTCGGGTTTGTTAATACGAAAGTAACGAGCGTATTTGGGTGGCGGAACGCAGATTTCATGATTTTGGGGATAAAGAGGATTTTCAGAAAAAAGTACATCCGATAAAGCACACTTGGGAGCATCCCGAAAATCCTGTTCATCTTGAAATCCTCGTTCCCAACTCAGCAAACGAGACTACGAGCGCGATTGCCGTACCCTGACACGGAAATCTTCCCATCCAAGCACATTCAACACCGCATCCGAACTTATCCCTGCTCGCCGTGCCACAAGAACGCCATACCGCATCAATTCCAAATCATCACAATTATGTGCATCAGTGTTAATAGACAGCGTAATGCCCATTGTGTGTGCTTTCGCAGCATTTTCTGCCGAGAAATCCAATCGGTGCGGGTTGGCATTGATTTCGATGATTTTTTTGTGCTTGAGTGCCGTGTCCAAAATTGCGTCGGTATCAAAAGTGTAGCCCTTACGTTTCAGCAGTAACCGCCCCGTCGGATGCCCCAAAATAGTCGTGGCAGGATGCTCCAGTGCTCGCACAAGACGTGTGGTCATTGCCTCAGGAGTCATAGTGAAGGCAGAATGTACGGAAGCCACGACCACATCAAAGGTCTCCAGCACTGCATCGGAATAATCCAGCGCACCACCCGGCAGAATATCCGACTCGATGCCTTTCAGAATGTGAATGCCTACGTTTTCAGCGTTGAGTGCGTCAATCTCCTCATGTTGCCGCTTTACGCGCTCTTCCGTGAGACCGTTGGCATAGACCGCCGTTTTGCTGTGGTCGCAAATGGCGATATACTCGTAGCCAAGCGCCTGTGCGCGTTCTGCCATCTGCCGAACCGAATGTTTGCCGTCGCTCCATGTGGTGTGTACATGAAGAGTGCCGTGCAAATGACTTATATCAACTAAATCAGCAACGGCTTTGTGAATATCGGAGCGCAAAAGAATATCAGGATTGGTACGAAGTTCCGGCGGGACGTACGGCAAACCGACTTGCTTGTACAGGTCTTGCTCGCTCTCTGCATCAAGTGTGCTTACGTTCTTGGAAAGACGATATTGAAGCAGCGCGGCATGAAAACCCTCATCGCTGGAAAGCGCATGAAATCGTAGCGGGAATGCGGCGCGAGGAGAAAATTCTATCGTGGCGGGAATGTCCCCTGTGGTAGAAAACTGTACAGATACTAGATTTTGTGCGATCACGTGGGATATGTCCGACAAATTCGCAATCTCTGTTTGTAAGCGCAGCACGTCCTCAGGCAAACAACACACAAGCAACTCAATGTGTGAAACCGTTTCTTCGCCACAGCGAAGACCGCCGCAAACTTCTACCCCTTGAACACCCGCAAGTGGTTGTATTTGCTTGCAGAGGCGCTCTGCTTCGCGTGTGGCTCTATGCAGATGAAAGCGGCTTTCGGCAGTACGGTACTGCGTAATTGCCTCAAGAATATTCGTTTGCGTTTTTGCGCCAAAGCCCTTTTGTGTAGCTACTCTGCCCGCCTCGCAAGCTGCTTGAAGGTCGGCAATGGATAAAACACCAAGCTCCTGCCACAGCACACGCACCTTCTTCGCCCCCAAGCCGCGCAACCGCGTCACTTCTAGCACCGATTCGGGAATGCGTTGCAAGAGTTCGTGGTATTGCCGGATAGAACCTGTTTCGTGAAATTCCGCAATGAGCTCGCCCGTGCCTTTGCCCACACCGGGCAGCGCGAGCATTTCTTCTAGTCCAAGCGCAGTGAGGTCTGCATCCTCCAAAGCACGCGCAGCGCTCTGAATGGCACGAATTTTGAATGGGTTTTCATCAAGCATTTCCAGTAATGTTGCTATATCGAACAAAACCGACACGAGCGCTTCCATACAAGCAAGAAGATTTTGTGAAAAAATTGTGAACAATGTAGAACACCGTGCTTGACCACAAAATACGATAAGTTCTTATCGGGATGTGAATTTTTTTTGTAGATTCCCGCTTTTATCGTAGATTGAAGCCCTGTTTTTACCTTGTGAATTACATTTCATTTTGTGAAGGTTTTTGCTCTAACCTATTGATTTCACTTCATTGGTAGTCTGAAATATGCGTATTGTCCCTGCAAATGGCAAACTAAGCCTCAAAAACGATGGCACACTCGAAATATTTTTTCTTGGTGTAGGCTCTGCCTTTGCAAAGACTCTCTACCAGACCAACTTTGTCATCGTGCAAGGCGACACACACGTCGTTGTGGACTTTGGCATGACCGGTCCGATGGCACTGCACAACCTTGCAGGATTGGAAATGTCTGGCTTAGAAGTAATTCTGCCCACCCACAGCCACGCCGACCACGTTGGCGGAATCGAATCGCTGGCGCTGGCGAACCGCTATATTGCTCGTCGTATCATGGGCAAGCCCAAATTGAAGATGATTATCACTGAAGAATATGAGCGTATTTTGTGGGATATGACACTCCGCGGCGGCTTGGAATGGAACGAACAAGACGACGCAGGCAAAAAACTTTCTTTCTACGATTACTTTGACCCCATTCGCCCCGCATGGAAGGGTGGACACGACCGCGAAACCTTTGAAGTGCAAGTCGGCGATATTCATATCGAAATGTTCCGCACCAAACACGTTCCCGAACAAGCCGCAACGTGGCAAGACTCCTTCATTTCCTACGGTGTATATATCAATCAGCGTGTTTTTGTTTCAGCAGATACCCGCATGGATATTGACCTCCTGAACCACTATGCGCCACTCTCCGAAGTCATGTTCCACGATGTGCAATTTTTCTCCGGTGCCGTCCATACCCCCCTCAGCGACCTCCAAGCGCTCCCCGCCGATGTGAAAAAGAAAATGTTCCTTATTCATTATTCCGACAACTGGCAGCAGCATAGCGTTGACGATTTCGGTGGTTATGCGCAGCAGGGCTATCGCTATATTTTTGATTAACCGTGCACGTAGAATTCACGTACGGCAATTTTACGATAAATTTTTACGAATTTTTTGATTCATACGCACAGAACCATGAACTACACGGGCATACTCCTTGACCTCTCCGCAGATTCTTCCATCGCCACCATAACCCTGAACCGACCCGACAAGCGTAACGCGCTCAATCCCACGCTCATCAGCGAAATCACACACGTCTTCCAAACACTCGGCTCGAACGATGCCGTAAAAGCGATTGTGCTGGCGGCAAATGGGAAAGTGTTCTGCGCGGGCATGGACTTGGCGTATTTGCAGGAGATTTCGCAAAATTCCGTGATGCAGAACAAAGCCGATTCACGGCGTTTTCACGATATGCTCTCGGCAATTTATTCCTGCCCGAAACCTGTGGTTGCTCGTGTTCAGGGTGCAGCCATTGCGGGCGGGTGCGGTATTGCGTCGGTGTGTGATATTGTCGTCGCCTCGCGTGAAAAAGCAATATTTGGCTATTCGGAAGTCAAGATTGGCTTTATTCCTGCTATTGTCTCGGTTTATCTTGTGCGGCGTATAGGAGGAACGCAGGCGCAACGCCTTCTGCTTACTGCCGAAAATGTTAATGCTGATGAGGCATATCGTCTGGGTTTGACCACACACGTCGCGGATGATGCAGACTTGGATGCAAAAGTCTTGGAAGTCGCACAAATGCTTGCAGCAAACAGCACTCCCGCAATAGCTCTGACAAAAGAAATTCTGGGCAATCTGTCGGGAATGTCGCTTGATGCGGCGCTGGACTATGCCTGCTCTATGAATGCGATTGCTCGCACAACGGATGATTTCAAGCGAGGTGTGGCGGGGTTTCTTCAGAAGATGTAAGAACCGAAGGTCTTTTCGGGTTAGCTTACCCCTCCGCCCGAAACTCAGGGTTTTCGATAATTCCCAGCACATTCCCAAACGGGTCGCGCACAGTTGCCACCCAAATTTCACCGCCGACATTGGCTGGCTCTGAGTGTGCCGTCGCTCCACAGGCAAGCAAATGTGCGTAAGCAGCGTCAATATCCTCCACTCCCCAATAGACAAGCGTGGAACCGTCTGCATATTCTAAATCCGGTATCAGCCCCAATTCATACCCGCCGATATTGAATCCTACATAAAACGGTTCATCGAAATACGGTGCTTTGCCGAAAGCGGTAGTGTACCACGCCTTTGCTGCCGCAAGGTCTGGTGCGGCATAGCCGACAGTACGAAGTCCTAAGAACATAGAAATTGCCTTAATAGCTGAAGAAAATATGCTTCCACAAATGGAGGCGGAAAAAGAAAAATTATGTAGTTTTGGAGGATTGAGCAACAAGAAATAGCAATGACAAAAAATTCACCAACAAATCACCACCATGCACGTAGAAATCTGGTCGGACGTATTATGCCCCTTCTGCTATATCGGCAAACGTCGATTTGAAGCGGCACTCGCACAATTTCCCCATAAAAACGCCGTCATGGTAACGTGGAAAAGTTTCCAGCTTGACCCGCAGGTTCAAGCTGGCGCTCACCCCGATTACCCACAAATGCTTGCTTCCAAGAAAGGTTTGCACCGTGAGCAAGCCCTCCAAATGCTCGCTCAGGTTACCGCAATGGCGCGTGAAGTGGGTCTGGAATATCACTTTGAAAAGGCAGTCGTGGCAAATTCCTACGACGCGCACCGTTTTTCGCACTTGGCGCACACGCACGGCTTGCAGGATGCGGCAGAAGAAGCACTTTTTGCGGCACACTTTGTTCATGGCAACGATATTTCTGATGTACAAACACTTGCTCACATCAGCACAGATATTGGTTTGGAGGCGGACGAGGTAAAGCGTGTTTTGCAAAGCACAGAATACGCCGAAGAAGTAAAAGCGGATATCCACGAAGCGGCGGAAATAGGTGTTCAAGGTGTACCCTTTTTCGTGTTCAATAGGCGCTATGCCGTTTCAGGCGCACAAGAGAGCGGCATTTTTCTGGAAGTTCTCACGAAATCATTTGCCGAATGGCAGCAAGAGCAAGCACCCATAACGCTGCAAACGCTGAACGGACAAGTCTGCACACCCGAAGGCGAGTGCGTGTAGCGCTCTTTCAAACGCTTTCTCAAAAAACCATTCTCAAAAGAACTTTCTCAATCGCCACTGCGCCGCGCAAGTATTGCCCAGTGGCGATTTCCCTTTCGTGTGCAGACCACAACGCCTGCCTCGCCACCGCTTGGTAACTTGAGTTTTTTGCGAACTTCTTCCGGCATTTCGGGGAAGCCCCGTTTTTTTATTTCCGTGCCGTTGCCCCATCCGTAAGCAAGCAGGCGCTCTTTCAGCCGCCCATAGTGAAAGGGTAGCGCCTCGATTATCTCAAACCGTCTGTACCATGGGCTTTGTGATGGCTTGTCAACTGCAATACCGTAGGCAATCTGTTCATCAAAGAGCATCCATTCTTGTTCAGCAAAAAAAGTCGCCAAATGTCCTGTGCGAATAAGCGCCCCGTGCGGCTCAAGCAGAAACTTCCCTGCAAGCAAGGTTTCGTCGCCATTCCAGAGTGCTGCCGTCGAAAGGTTTGCCGAAAGGTTTGCCGAGAACTTTTCTGGCGGCTTCCATTGGTTGAATTTTCCATCAGAGCTGCACAAGGTCGCCGTGCCATCGCGCAATACGCCCTTTTCTAAGCCGCGCCATAAGACCTGTTCACGACATTCATTCTCGAAGCCGACCCACTCACGCTGCCAATCACCCGCCAGATGATGCGCTTCGCAGTTCACTCCGGGAGCAATTTTGACACCGCCCACACCTTGTATTTCAATGCTTTGCAGCCATCTGAGCGAGGGTGCGTACTCGTCGGGGGATTGTATTCGTCGCCCGTTCATATCTCGCCGCGAAGGGTCTGACCAAAGACCGTCAAAGGCATTCATATCCAACCGTTTGCAGACTTCCTCCGCAAAACCACATTCTACTTCCACATTCGTGATGCCTTGCTGCGACAGATTGTGCCGTGCCATTTCTGCAAGACGCTCATCGGCTTCAATCGTCGTAACGCGCTCTGCTGCTTGTGCCAGAGCCGCCGTATCAAAGCCTGCACCCGAGCAAATTTCCAGTACGTGCGAACACCCCCGAAAGCGCTCCGCATGGTGCTTGGCGATAACGGGCGACGTTGCCTGCTCCAAGGACTGTCGTGTGAACAAACCGCCCCGTGTCCACTCACCAAAAACCGACGCTTTTTGCCGACAAAGAGCGATTTCAAGGGCATCCGAAGCCATATCGGGTGAGCACGATGTTGCCTTGCGAAGCAGCACAGTTGCGCGAAGAGTGTCGTTATTGGTCGTCCGTAAAAATTCTTGCGTTCGCCGCAGAACCACATCGCCTTCTTCTGAAAGCCAGTACGTGAGCGGTGTGTACGCTTCTCTGTTATTCATCTGTTAGCCTTAAATTCATTATCCTTGAAAATTGCTACATAGCGAATCCGGCGTTGTGCGGTCGTAGCGGTACGTTGGAATATCGGTGGTGGCAATCGTCAAGCCAAGCATCTTTGCGCGTTCCATAAGCGCAGCCCCTTCGCCATAGCGCTCGGTGCCGAAACCGCCCAAACGCAAAGCGGCTTCGCGGCGCAGAATCATCGTGCCCTCCATCACACATTCGCTGAGGTGAATTTGTTTTGCGGGGTCGTGGCGGTCATTCACGTAGGGATTCCCGACAATTTCCACGCCACCATGCAGAACGTCCAGAATTGAAGATGCCTCCACGAGTGCTCGGCGCGAAGCCAAGTGCGCTGGCAAATACTCATCATCGGAGTCCAGAAATGTGCAATATTGCCCAAATGCCGCATATATTCCGACTGTGCGAGAATATCCAACGCCATGATTCCGATGCTTCATGTAGCGAAATTGTTCGCGCTGCTCCACGAGATGCATGGCTACGGAGTACGTATCATCCGTGCTGCCGTCGTCCACAATGATACCCTCCCAATCTGTTTCCGTCTGAGCAAGCAAGGAATCGAGCGCTCGCGGAAGCAGATGAGCACGATTGAAGGTACAGATAATAACCGAGAAAAAAGGATAGGTCATAAATTTTTTTCTGCTACTGAGAGCATATTCAGTGATTCTGAGTAAGCAATAAAGTTTGCAATGCCATTCTTTTGAATAGCTTCAAAAGAATGGTTGAGCAAGGTACTTCGCCCGCAAGAAAGGCTTTTGATGTGAACAAAAATACAGTTAGTTTGCGCTCGTGATGGATAATTGTGTTAGATAATAGTCGCATCAGTGTTTCACTTTTTTAACAAACCGCTATGGCAACGGCAGCCCCTACTCTTACCGACGAGGCGTTATTTGAGCGCGTTACTATGATTATGGACGAAAAAATCCGTCCTCTTATTGAGCGCGACGGCGGGAAAATTACATTCCACAGCATTGAGGGTGGCACAGTCTTCGTGCAGTTAAGCGGTGCGTGCAGCACCTGTTCTGCCGCAAATATCACTCTCAAAGCAGGCGTGGAGCGGATTCTGCGCAAAGAAATCCGTGATGTCAAGGCGGTCAAACTTCACCCATAAGTACGACCCACACTGTAGACACGACAAAAAGCACGTTACATCATTATCCGCTATGAAATATCTGCCATGAAAGCAACTATTACTACTGACCCAACCAAGCAAGCGCTGACAATAAAGCAAAACGACGTGCTGCGTTTTTTGCAGGATTACGTCGAAGAATACGGTTTTCCACCCACAATGAAAGAAATAGGTGACAAATTCTCCTTTGCTTCCACCAATGCCGTAACGCAGTATTTGGTGGCATTGGAGAGAAAAGGCTATATTCGGCGCTCCACCAAAGGCGCATCGCGCGGCATTCAGATTATTGATTTTACGCCATCACCAAAGCATATTACTCAGCCCACTACTATAACATCAGCGCTTCAGCCCACAGCGCACCGAAGCCTTGCGCCGATGCTCAATCATCAGCAGCAAAGCGTCAAAAACGTTGTTATTGTCGGCGACGGAACCCCTCAGAACCCGCTTTCTGCCTTTCTTTCACCACGCGGGCAGATAAAAATTGATACGGATTTTTTTCTGGCAGAAAATGGTCAATTAGGCACAGATGGTACTCCGCAGAGCGCACCGCCACAACTCTTTGCAGCTATTGTCAGCGACGACGGCATGAGCGCTGAAGCGCTGCGCGAAGGTGACGTGGTCATTGCGAAGCAACAATTTCATGCTTCGGAGGGCGATATTGTCGTGGCGCTTTTCCATGATACCGTGCTGGTGCGCCGTTTTGTGCGCATGGGCATCGTCTCAGAACTTGAAGCTGCCACAAAGACCTTTCCGCCGATTTCCTTTCACGAAGGCTCCGGCACCGTAGCAATTATCGGCGTTGTGGTCGGACAGATGCGTAAATTGTAACTGTATCATGCACACTGAGCAAATTTTTTTTCTATGCGTACTCCTCTCTCCATAATAGTAAAAACTAAAGTAATGCAAGTATTTATACGGTCTAAAGACAGTCTTCACACTGGGTTATCAAGCGTTGTTATGCTGGCATTACAGGCATTCTTTTGTGGCGCTCTCTCGCTTTCTGCCCAGACGACCGCAACCTTTCGTGTACCTCTCAGCCGCAGCACCATTACACAGTCGAATATTGTTCTCTTCCAAAATGCGTTATATCGGTGGACAGTCGCCGGACGCGGTTCGGCAGGACAAGTAATTGCTTCGCCGACACAGGTAGATGCACGTTTTTTTGTGAGCAATGTGAGTATCGTGCAAGGCGTACCGAACCCGCGTATGCCGCTTGATGTTAACAGCGCAGCCACAGCGCAGTATTGTGCTGCCTTTACCACAACCCCAGCAGCCTCACCCTGCAATGTGTTCCTTGCAACGAATACAACCCGCACCAACCCTGCTCTTCCTGCCGTACAAAGCTCTACTTTTCGCCTCACGGATGCTGTGCAAATGAAGCAGTTTGCTTTTGTACCGGATAACGACACCTATAACCCAAATAACATCTACACAGCAACAGTACAAGGCGCGAATCTTCCCGCGCAAATGGTTTTTGTGGATAGGCTCGGCTTTAATGGCAATGCGGCATACAATGATAATCAAGACTCGCTTTCTGTGCGAATTGAGCGTCAAAGCCCTGAGCTATTACTTTCGGCGCGTCCGAGTTTTGCCGTAACATCAGCGCAGCCCGGGCGAATCCTAAACGACGACAGTCCGCGCCAACCCTTCCGCGACACGGTGCTGGATTTTGGTTCATTTCGTATCGGGAGTGCTTTGCAAACGCGGCGTGTGGTGCTGTTCAATCGCGGTTTGGAGCCTTTGAGCGTTCGCATGGAGGCTGATGACCCAAGCGGTACATTCAGCGTCTCTTCGCCAAGCGGGAACATCGGTGCGCAGCGCTTTATTAACCAAACCAATGATTCTCTTGTGCTCTTCCTCACCTACCAGCCTCGCACCGCAGGCACGCAAACATTGGAAGTGCGCATTTTCACCAATGATTCTGCGATCAACAGCTCGGCTGGGCAAGGTGTGTTTCGTCTGCGGCTTCTGGGCGCGGCTACGGGTGGTGTTATTTCGTTGACAGCACCCCCCAGCCAGTTTCAGAACAATACCCTTCTTTTTGGCTCAAGCATTGGCGACGCAGCCACCCAAGTATATACACCCATTGCACGAACGTTCAGTTTCTCACGTGCAGCAAGTGTCCAAGAGGGATTCACGATTGATTCTGTGCAACGCTCACATAATAGTCCTTTTACTTTCAATAGCCCTGATCCGCTTACCTTGCTTCCCTTTAGCATTGACCCGCTTTCGTCGGCGCAATTTATCTCAACCATTCTCTTCCGTCCCTCGCGTCCGGGCGACTATCTTGATTCTATTATCATTCGCGGGCAGAATCTTGAAGACTACACGCTTTATTTGCGCGGGCGTGCTGAAATTGCAGATGCTGCCATTGAGCTTACCACAGCACCAGCCAACCTCGACACGATTGACTTTCGTTCGTTGGTAACGGGCGCCGCTGCTGTGCGCAGTGTTATCGTGCGGAATAGAGGGAATTTACCACTCACCATTCAATCATTCTTGGACACGAGTGGCGATGCAAAGGAATTTACCGTACTGCAAAACACTGGGAATCTGCCCGACACAACAGGCAGCACCTTCATAACAAATGTTCGCTACGATGCCCAAGCACAATTTCCGGCAGGAAGCAAACAGGCTTTTTTCACTGTAATTGTGCGAAATCCAGCCACAGGCAGCATCGTAGCACAGCGCCGCTACACGCTTCGCGCCAACCGCCTGCCAAATGTGCTTGCTTCGGCGCGGCGCGTTATCAATTTTGATTCTGTTTATGTTCAGCGAGAACGACTTGATACGACGCTTATTCGTAACATTTCCGGACAATATGCAGCAACACTCAACAATCAGAGTATTACATCTCTCAGCCCTTTGGCAGATCGGGAATTTTTTGCCGACACGCTCGGTGTCATAGCTTCTGCACGGCTTTTTGGCGTAGGGACATCAGGCACACCCGGCTTACGCTACCGCCCGCTCAATCGTGGTGCAGACAGCGCAGATTTTTATCTCAAAAGCCTTGTAGACTCTACAAAAGGAGCAGAGGAACTTACAGTGCGGCTGCAAGGGGTAGGGGTAGAGCAGGATGTTTCCGTTGCACGACTCATTGCACTCAGCGGAGCGCCGAACAGCGACTTTGCTTCTGTTACATCTTCTTCCATGAATGGCTATCGTGTGTACACTACAGATATTGGTTGTGTGCGGCTTGGCGAATCGCGTACGGTTGGCGTTGTGATGCAGAACGGAGGTAATTTGGCGTTTAGGATTGCAAGGCAGTTCCGGGCTGATTCTATGAATACTTCTCGTGCTTTTGATGTTACCCGACCTTTTATGACCAGCCGAAATCTTGCACCTAACGGCAATGACACGTCGCTCGCAATACGTTTCACACCTCAAACGCTCGGTGTACAAGAACTCCGATATGTTCTCGAAAGCGACATCAAACGCCGTGTGCCGAGCGCTCCCGATAGCACGGAGCAGATTATTATTGTCTTGCGTGGTAGAGGCATCGTGCCGCAGGTGCAAGTCCAAGATGCTCTTCGTTTTGAAGATAACACACTAGACTCAGAATGTTCTGTCCCAAAGGACTTACCGCTTCTGGTTAAAAACCCACTGTTAGATGCTTGTGGTGTACCGCTTGTGGTAAAAAGCGTTGTCATTACTACGCTCGGAGCGCCTTTTTTCGCTACACCCTCCAAGAATCTTCCTCTTACCGTGCAGCCCACAATGTCGGATACGATTAAAATTTCTTTCGACCCGAAACTTGTTGGTAACAAAGTGGGTAGCTACACCGCAACACTCCTCCTTCTCACGGATGCACCATCGCCAAACGACAGCATCCGTGTGACAATTACAGGAAATATTATCAATCTACCCTCGGTTATTTTATCAGCACCGCGTGATAGTCGTGCCAGTCCTGGGAAGAGCATTTCCATACCAATCCTCGTAACGCCAGCCCCGATTGGTTCGGCAGCCCAAAATGCAAAGGCATTGGAATCCGTTAGCATTGCAAAATTTGCCTTCACGTTTGACGAAAGCCTGCTTTCCTATAAAGGTTATAAGGAACTTGGTACAGCCAGCGAAGGTGCAGCTATCGCAGTTCAGCGAGGTGCGCTTTTGGGCTTCGATAGAACAATACAAATAACCATTACATCACGAGATAAAGCGCTTCGTGCATTATCAGAACGCCTTATTCTGCTTGACTTCGACACGTATTTGGGTCGTGGTGTTTCCACGCCACTAACGTTCTCAAACTACACCTTGGGCGATGCCTCCTGTACGGAACGTGCCCGAATAACTACTACCACAAATGGCACATTTACTCTCGACTCAGTATGTGGCTTAGAAGCAAAAACCAGTGCCATTAACAAAGCCACTTCTTTCCTTCTCAGCGACATCTCGCCTAACCCCGTGAGCGACAATATCCACGTTGGCTTTCAAGTGGCTTACAAAACACGTGTCACTGTCGAAATTCTGGATGCTTTGGGACAAATAAGAACCACAGTCACCGATAATGAATTTCCGGAGGGCGCGTTTGAGGGCGAAGCCAGCACCGCCAATCTATCGCCGGGCGTGTATTTCTGCCGTATGCGAGCCGGGCGTTTCAGTGATATGCACAAAATCGTCATCATGCGGTAACAAGAAAGCTGTTTGGTACGGTACAATATTGAAATTCGGTGTACTCTTGAAATTCCTTGCGCCTGTGAGCAAAAAAAGCGGTAAATTGCGAAACTGTATCCACATTTTTTTGCTTACACTCTTGCCCAATGAGTCACACGACTTCCTCCAATACCGCACCCTTTGCGTATGCTGACCTTGTGCAGGTCTTCGGAGAAAGCGCTTGTGCCAAACTTTCTACGACAATACAGATTCGCAGTATTTCAACCGACACGCGCACACTTGAAGCGGGAAATCTTTTCGTTGCGCTGCGTGGAGAACGCTTCGATGGGCACACACTGGTGCGGGAGGCGCTCGAAAAAGGCGCAGCGGCAGCACTTGTGGAATTGGAATCAAGCGAAAGTATGAATGTTGAGACAAACACCCCTTTAATCGGTGTGGCAAATACCCTTCACGCGTTCGGACAACTGGCACATTTTCATCGTCGTCGCTTTTCTATTCCCGTAGTGGCTGTGGCAGGTTCGGCGGGTAAAACGACGACCAAAGAAATGACCGCACGATTACTGAGCGAACACTTCACAGTATTGAAGACAGAGGGAAATTTCAACAATCAAGTTGGTGTGCCGCATACACTCTTGCGTCTTACTGAAGAGCATTCGGCAGCGGTAATCGAAATTGGCACGAACGAGCCGGGTGAAATTGCGATTTTGTCCTCAATGGTCGCCCCCACACATGGCATCATTACGAATATCGGCAAAGAACATTTAGAAAAGCTGTGCGACGAAGACGGCGTAGAAGAGGAGGAAACGGCGCTCCTGCGCTATCTCACAGCCGCAGGTGGCGTAGCGTTTATCAATATGAACGACCAACGATTGAGAAAATATCAGCGCTCCGGCTGGATTGGTTACGGTTTGGCGGATGACAGCAACAGTACAAAAAATAACGGTGTGCCGGAAATAACAGCAATTTTTTCTCTCACATCCGGCACACAGGTCAGTATCAGCATTACGGAGCATCAGACGCAAGAACGCATCCATGCCGACTTACAAAGTGTTGGCACGACAGGCGCACGGAACGCACTTGCGGCAGCAGCAGTAGGATTTGGGCTGGGACTTACGCCGGAGGAGATTCAACGAGGCTTGGAGGGGTTTCGTCCAATAGCTTCAGAAGCGGGTTATGGTCGAATGGTTGCTGAGAAAATAACACTTTCCGCAAACCGCACACTAACGCTCCTCAATGACTGTTATAACGCCAATCCAACCTCCATGTATGCAGCCTTAGAAACGCTTGCTGCTACCAGCGCTTCCCGCCGTGTCGCTTTGCTGGGCGATATGCGTGAACTTGGCGCATTTTCTGATAGCGAACACGATGCGTTACTTACCACTCTGGAGATGTCGTCGTGGCTACACTTGGCAATATTGACTGGTACAGAAATGCAAGCAGCGTACAAACGCCATACTCAAAAGCACGGGACGACGAGCAAAGTTGTCTATTGCCCTACAAACGCTGATTGCGCTGGCACATTAGAAAACCGCTTGCAGATCGGTGATGTCTTGCTAGTAAAAGGTTCGCGTGGTGTACGGTTGGAAGAGGCGCTGGAATTGCTTTTGCACAATACAAACAACAATGGTCATGGTGTGTAACCTTCTTTTCTCTTTCTGCCTTTTATGATTGTTCATAGTAGCAACAACGCGCCTCCACTCAAGCCCCTCGCAAAGGCATTGACGGCACAAGAACTTTCCACGATGCTTGGCACGACACTTGAAGGTGCAACGGAGGCGCTTATCGGCAACGTCAACACGCTTGAAGATGCGGAACGTGGTGACCTTACCTTTTTAGCTAATCCGAAGTACAACGGTTTTGTTGCCGCTACAAACGCTTCTGCTATCCTCGTGAAGACAGATTTTACCGTACCTGCGGAATATAAAGGCTCAATCCTCCGCACAGATGACCCCTATAGCTCGTTTTTGCGAGCAGTAGAGTATTTCTGTCCTATACCTGTTCCTGAAGTGGGTGTGCTGCACCCCTCGTCGGTAATCGCGGCAAGCGCAGAAGTACACGCCTCAGCGCACATAGGGGCAAATGTTGTTGTTGGTGAACGCTGTCGCATTGGTGCAGACACAGTGCTGCGAGCAGGCGTAATTCTCTACGACGACGTACAGATTGGTGAACGAACAACATTGCACGGGAACGTTGTGTGCTACGACCGCACGGTGATTGGTTCGCGGTGCGTTATCCATGCAGGAACGGTGCTGGGTTCGGACGGCTTTGGCTTTGCAGAAAATAAAAACGACGGTTCGTTTACAAAAATTCCGCAAGTTGGTAATGTGGTGATAGGCGACGACGTAGAAATTGGCACCAACTGCACGATTGACCGCGCAAGCCTTCGTTCGACACAGCTCCAAAACGGTGTAAAACTTGATAATCTGATACACGTCGCGCACAACGTAATTATCGGTGAAAACACAGCAATTGCAGCACAAACGGGCATTTCCGGCAGTACAAAACTGGGCAAACGCAACCGCATTGCGGGGCAGGTTGGTTTTGTGGGGCATATTTCGACCGCAGACGACGTTATTGTCTATGCGCAGTCCGGTGTTGCAAAGGGAATCACACAGAAAGGAGTGTATTTTGGCGCTCCTGCCAAACCGCTCATGGACGAACTTCGTTTGCAGGCAGCGTTAAAACAATTACCCGACCTTATTCGTCATAGTTCTCAGTAAACTTTGGGCAATGTGCTTGCACAAGCTCGCACACATAAATCGCTTTACCATTCGCCTCAGTTTTATATTCAGCAATTCTCCCAAAACCTTGAATGTATGAAAATTGCCATACGATGTAATTTTTCTTGTGGCACTTTAGTCTGGAATCGCTTTCATGCTCATCAATCAAAGAACGCTCAAAACCTCTGTATCGTTTGCAGGAGTTGGATTACATACGGGTAATCTCTCGACCATTACATTTCATCCTGCTCCGGAGGGATACGGCTACAAATTTGTGCGAACCGACCTTGCCGATAGCCCCGAAATTCCTGCGCTTGTTGATAATGTCATTGACATATCGCGTGGCACAACCCTTGCCGTACCAACCTCAGGCGGCGAAGCCAAAGCGCATACTGTCGAACACGTCCTCTCGGCACTGGCGGGACTGGAAATTGATAATTGTAAAATCGAACTTTCTGCCAATGAACCGCCCGTCGGGGATGGCAGCGCGATGCCTTTTGTAGAAGCATTGTCTAAAGCGGGGTTTGAGGAACAACGCGCTCCGAAAGATTATTTGGTGCTGGACAAAACTATTACCCATCAGGAGTCAGCCCGCAACGTCGAAATGGCGGCACTTCCAAACGATGACTACCGCATAACGGTCATGGTGGACTACAACAATCCGGCACTCGGCAGCCAACACGCAACACTCTTCGACGTGAGCAACAAGTATGTAAGCGATATAGCGCCAGCCAGAACGTTTTGCTTTCTCTCGGAAGTAGAGGCACTGCACAAACACGGCTTAATCAAAGGTGGGAATTTGGATAATGCTGTTGTGATTATTGACCACGAGACAAATGACGCTGAACTGCAAGGGCTAATGCGGGGTCTGGGCTTGGATGAACACGTCGTTGTCGGCACAAGTGGCTTTTTGAATAATAAAACCCTTCGCTTTGCCAATGAGCCGGCACGGCACAAACTTCTGGATGTGCTGGGTGATTTAGCGCTGGTAGGCGTTCCAATGAAGGCACACATACTGGCAGCACGACCCGGACACGCCGCAAACGTAGAACTTGCACGCAAAATACGCCGACAATACGAACGCAAAAAAATTCATCGAAAATATCAACTCAAAACAGGAGACGCAGCCGTGATGGACATTAACGCCATTTTAGAAGTGATGCCTCATAGGTATCCTTTTTTGCTTGTCGATAGAATTACCGAAGTCAACATTGAGGAACAGCGCATCATTGGCTACAAAAACGTTACCTTCAACGAGCAGTTTTTTCAAGGGCATTTTCCGGGTCGTCCTATCATGCCCGGCGTTCTCCTTATTGAGGCAATGGCTCAAACAGGTGGATTATTGCTGCTGTCTAACCCCACAAACGGAAGCGCCGAGGCTGGGGGCATGAAAGATAAACTTGTCTTTTTTATGGGTATCAATAACGCAAAATTCCGCAAACCCGTTACACCCGGCGACCAAGTCTTTTTCGAGGTTAAAATGTTGCGTCAGCGCCGCAACACATTCCAAATGGAAGCAAAGGCACTTGTGATGGGAGAAGTTGTCGCCGAAGCGGAACTTATGGCGGCTATTGTGGATAAATAAGCAACGTCGCGCGTTCTATTCTTTACTTTAACCAAACCGCAATTCTTTACTATGACCATACAACGGCTGGCGCTGCGCATCGCTACGGCGCATTTCATCATCAGTCTTTTTTCGCTCTATATTCTCGTTGCCTTCGAGATGCCTGGTCGCACCATGCCGCTTGGAGGAACAATCTTTGCGGGGATTTGGGCGGTGCTGAATCCGCCTGTTTTCTTGGCACGAAAAGGAATGGAATGGTATAGCGGATTGCCGCTTGCCTTTTATGCAGTTTTGGCTCTGCAAGTCTGTATGTCAGTCGGTGTCTATTTTGGTATTTTGTGGCTTTCGGATATGCGAAGTAAATCGAAAGCGTAAGCAACTGCCTACTAATTAACCGACGATGTTTGAGCAAGATAGACGTGGGAACGCCCATTTGTTGCAGTTGGAATCTGATGCGTAGTCTTTGCCCCCAGTGCCGTTGGAGCGGTCGCCTCTGCGTCCAGACGGAAGAAGTCTAAGAGTGTTTGGAGATTGCCCATTTGCTGATGAAGTCTGGTAATACTATTTTGAATCTGGCTAAGATCCTGTGCGGATTCTACTGAAATATTTTGTACTGTGCTGATGGTGTTGACGATGCCTACGCTTAATCCCACTTGCTGCTCACTTGCTTCTGCAATGTTTGAGATGACGCTTGATACGTTTCGTGTGTGCTCAATGATATGCTGCAATCGCGTACCGGCTTGACGGGTGATGGTCTCGCCTCGTTCAACACGTGCTTTGCCGGAATTCATGGTTGCTATTGCCGTATCGGTATCACGTTGAATATGGGTAATCATCATCGTAATTTCCTTCGTTGCTTTTTGCGTTCGCTCGGCGAGCTTCCGTACTTCATCGGCAACAACGGCAAAACCGCGCCCTTGCTCACCGGCGCGGGCAGCTTCAATAGCCGCATTGAGAGCCAAAAGATTTGTTTGGTCAGCAATTTCTTCAATCACCTGTACAATTTCTCCGATTGCCTCGCTGCTCGTGCCAAGTTGCATAATTACATTGGCGGAGTTATGTACCACACCACCAATCATACTCATTTCCTCAATCATTTCGCGGACGGTCGTTTCGCTGGCAGTCGCATCATCACTGGCTTGCTCGGCATCACTGGCAGCAAGCATCGTTTTCTGGGTCGTCTGTAAAATTGTAGCATTCATCTCATTAACATTCAACGACGCAGCCTCCATTTCACTCGCTTGCTGCTCCAATCCACTAACCATATTTGAGGTTTTTGCCAAAATTTCTTGCGTAGCCAATGCCGTCTGCTCGGCAGCGTCGGTTACTTTATCAACAATGAGGCGAATATTCGCCACCGCAGCATTGAAGCCATTGTACAGGCGCGTTACATCTTCATTTTCCGAACCGTCGGTGTGAATCTGTGCCGTTAAATCGCCCTCAGCAAAAGCATGAACATTGCGCAAAATCGTTTCGATGGTCTCACTCAAGCGTTGTTTTTCTTCTGATACTTGCTTTACTGCAACCTCAACTTTGGCTTGAACACTTGCTTTCTCCGTTTGCAATTCACTGATAACGTGCCGTATATTGGCGGTCATCTGCTCAAAGGAAAGTGCTAAATCGTGAATCTCGTCTTGGGAGGTAATAGAGTCGGCACTAGCGTTGTAATTACCTTGAGCCACTTCCCACGCTGCTTTGCGCAAGACATTGACAGGTTTGGTGATAACCCGGCTCAGGAACAGCGCAAGAACAACGCTAAGAATAATGGTGAGCAAAATCACCACCCCCGACGAAGCGAGATATAACGTAGCACGAGTAGATTTTTCGGCTGCCATTTGCTTCAAAATCGGGCGTACCGCTTTGATATAATCTTTGAATCCACTTCTATTTTCTTCCATTGTTTTGGCTGCTTTCGCCAATTCATCAGCTTTTACAAGACTTTCGTCCATGAAGCGTAGGAAATCGGCTTGCCGAGAAGCATCGGCAAGTGCCGATTTTGTTTGTGCATAGCGAACCGATGCCGCAAAATCCTGCTGCGTTTTTTTCGTTTTTTTGCCGATGAGAGCGGCATCGGTAAGGTCTCGTAACTTACTACGGCAGAGAGCAAGAGACATAGTAAAATCTTCGGATACGGACTCCGAGGAGCAGGCGGCAGCTTGATTCAAAACCTTCGTTGCTTCGCCTACAATACCGGTGCTATCATTTAGCCCAATAACAACATACATTTTCACCGTCGAATCAAAGGCACGACGATAATTGTAGAGAGCCGTATCTAAGTGGCGCGCAGTGGCTTCATGGGTAAATTCATTGACAAGTGAATCGCACACTTTCATCGTCGAATCCATGCGCTGTGCATACTTCATCTGACGAAACGTAACAAAATCAAGGTCGTGCTGACGGGCTTGCAAAAATTGAATTTCAATCAGGCGAACACTCTCCCGTTCTGCCAAGGCACGATTAGAAAGCAGCGCAAAGCCACTTACTATCAGGGTAAAAAGCAACATGACACTCGCCATTCCCAACAGCTTGCGTGATAGCGTCCAGCGAAAATTCAGCATAATAGCATTTGGTAAAGAAATTCCCTAAAACATGGTGATAATGTTGGGTGCCACCGTCGAGTGCATTCGTTCCAATGCTCCCGACGCTTTGAATCCAATACGAAAGGTCTTGATGCGTTTGTAGGTGTAATAGAGAGGCTTACAGCCTACAAATGTACAAGGTTTTTCTTTCATTGCCAAGCCTTCATTATGAAAACACTTAGACCGCTTCGTCTCACTTCCGTAATCGGGATTATTCTTCTACTGGGCGTTCAGGTTTACGCCGCAGACACTGGCAATTTACAAGATTCTATCAACGCCACTCGCAACTCCATCAACACAACAGCCATGCTCACGCTCGGTTCGTGGGCGGTCGGAAACATGGCTGTCAATGGTGCGCTTCTGGCACTGCAACGTAATCGCACACCTAATGAGCGCAGTTCGGCGTACTATTTTCAACAGATGAATATCTTTTGGAATGTTATCAATTTTGGCTTGGCGGCAGGTGGTTTATATGGCAGTCTTACCGAAGCAGCTCATGGAATCTCACTCTTTGAGACTATCGAAAAGCAAGCATCTATTGAGCGCATTTTGCTCTTGAATGCGGGGCTGGACATGGCATACATAGCAGCAGGAGCATGGATGCTGGAGCGCAGCAAGACCGCGCCAGACCAATCATCGCTTTGGCAGGGCTACGGACAATCGCTTATCGTGCAGGGAGCATTTTTACTGGTGTTTGATGTGGTAGTTTATAGTATTCAGCATAGCACAAGCGAGCCGCTTTTACGTGAGCTTTTGAATTCTATGCGATTGGGTATATTGCCCACAAGTGGCGTGGGCATTGGGTTGTGCTTACGCTTGTGAAATTTGAGATTAGGACAGCAATAGCAAGAAAAATTTCTTGAAAAATTCTTTTAGAAGCGCTTTGATTTGCGTAGATTATTCAGTCGTGATTCTGTCCTTACTAAATTGCTTGTTTCTAACCCACTACCGCCCAATTACGGAGTTTGCTATGAGTTTTCAGCACAAGTATCCGCTTGATGAACGTACCTTTGTCGAAGTTTCACGCGAACAAGAAAATGGGAAATGGTCACCGCACGTTCTGCTCAATCTCTATGTGAGCGATGCACCCGAAACGGGAGAGGCGAGTTATACCGAAGTGGCGCGTATGATGTTGCGTTCGCTGGAGCCGCTTGTGGAGCAGTTCGGCGCTGATGATTTTGTCCAGCATGTCCTCAAATCTGTTCTGCCGGGTAAAGGCTATGCGCACAGGCTTCACGAGTTTCTGCTTTCTCACCATGCAAGTTTTCCCTTTCCCATTGCAAATGTCTATTCTACCGACCCAAGCATTGACAACATCTACTTTGTGCAGCGCAACCAACCTCGCTTATATATCTCCGAAAGTGCCGTGAAATTCTGGAATAAGCGCGTCGAACAAGGAAAAGCCGAATACCTGCAAAATATTAAACGGTATCGCATCAAGTGGTAGTGCTTCACGCCTTTGGTACGCATTTGCCGCTCATGATTATTTTCCCTGAAAATCTCCGTAAAAACCGTAATTTTGCCAACCGAAAGCGTCATTGCTCAAAGCGTTATTGCTCAATGATGCCTTCAGAGCGCCTTTGTATCACTTGATTTGTACCACTCAACACACGCAGGAATGGCATATACTATCGGCATTATCGGCACGGGCTATGTGGGACTTGTTACCGGCACGTGCTTCGCAGAAACAGGCAATACCGTCATTTGCGTTGATATTGACGCAAAAAAGGTCGAAAAACTACGCTCCGGCGTGGTCACGATATACGAACCCGGCTTGGAATATCTCTTCGAGCGCAACATCCGCGAGAAGCGTTTGCACTTTACCACCAATCTCGAAGAAGCCGTCCAGCAAGCACAAATCCTCTTTCTCTGCCTACCCACGCCTCCCGATGAAGATGGTTCTGCCGACCTAAAACATGTGCTGGGAGCTGCAAAAACAATAGGCAGTATCATTACCGAACAACAGATTTCTGATTTCAAAATTATTGTCAACAAAAGCACCGTTCCCGTCGGCACGTCCGATAAAGTACGCGCAGCTATCCTTGAGACCGCTCCGCAGGCTCGCTTCGACGTGGTGAGCAATCCCGAGTTTTTGCGTGAAGGCTTTGCAGTGGAAGATTTTATGAAGCCTGACCGCATCGTCGTCGGCACGTCCAATCCGCAAAGTAGTGAGCAAATGCGCGACCTCTATGAACCGTTCACGCGCAGTGGCAATCCGATATTCGTGCTGGACACCAAAAGTGCAGAAATTGCCAAATACGCCGCTAACGCTTTTCTGGCAATGCGTATTTCCTTTATGAATGAACTTTCGGGCTATTGCGAAACTGTTGGCGCAGATATAGAATCCGTGCGCATGGCTATTGGTGCGGACAACCGTATCGGAAAGCGATTTCTCTTTGCAGGTGTTGGCTATGGCGGCAGCTGTTTTCCGAAGGATGTGCGGGCGCTCAAGACCTCCGCGCAACAAGTGGGAATCAATCTTGCTCTTGTCGCGGCAACCGAAGAAGCAAATTTTCATCAAACAAATCGCTTTGTGGAGCGCATCATTGCTCGATTTCAAGGCAATCTTGCGGACAAACATTTTGCCGTATGGGGCATCGCCTTCAAACCCAACACCGACGACACCCGCGAGGCTCCGGCGTTCACAGTGATAGACCGTCTCTTAGAAGCAGGTGCAAGCGTGAGCGCCTACGACCCAGAAGCAATCGAGGGTGCACAACGTTACTACGGAAACCGCTTTACAGACCGCCTCAATTATGCCGAAGGAATGTATGAATGTGTGAAAGATTCTGACGCACTCATCATCGTTACCGAATGGAGCGAGTTCCGCAAGCCCGACAACAATCGCCTTCTGGCAGATATGAAAGCACCCGTTATTTTCGACGGACGTAACCTTTTTGATGTACAAAAAATGGGTGATGCCGGATTTGAGTATCACAGCATCGGGCGCAGCAGCGCACAGCGTGGCTCGTAAGACTACACGCTAAAAAGTTATCTTCCCAACCTCTCAATTCTCTACCATTATGCCAAGCCAAGAACTTTTCTCTGCTCCGCCAACAAGCATTGACGATGCGCTTTGGGAGGCTGACCGTGTGCGCCGTCTGATTCTCCAAGAAGCACAGAATCCTAACTTTCCTGCCCCGCCGGAAGGCAAATGGTCACTTGATGAATTGCTCTATCACCTGCATTTGGTGGAACGCGGCTCGGCTTCGGCAGTTCGCAAAATGATAGAAAGCGAAAAGGGTGAGCGTTTTAGCAATGAAAGCGTCACAAAAACATGGCAGCGCATGAAGGCATTTGTGCCGAATCGAAATACGAAAATCCTTGCTCCCGACGGCGTTGCACCAAAAGACACTCCCACACGTGCAGAGTGCATAAGGCTTCTGGGCGAATCCCGTGAGCGTCTGAAGTTGCATTGCTCAAACACCACCACAGAAGATTTGCTTCGCATCTCCTTCCCGCACCCCGTCTTGGGCGCTATTCCAGGATTATTGTGGATTACATTTATTGCCATGCACGAGGCACGTCATCTGGATCAGATTCTTGAGCTAAAGGCGTAAGTTTTCTCACCACTTTTTCAATGCCCCAATGCCACCTTCTACTGACCACCTTGCCAGCGAAGCACCCCGCATTATTCTTTTCACCGGTAAAGGCGGCGTTGGCAAAACGACCGTCGCAGCCGCCACAGCGCTTCGGTCTGCCGAAATGGGCAAAAAAACGCTGGTCATTTCCACCGACCCCGCGCATAGTCTGGGCGACGCTTTGGACAAGCCGCTTCAGGCAGAACCACAGGAAATAGCGCCCAATCTCTTTGCACAGGAATTGGACGTGTATTATTCCATGAAAAAATACTGGGGCAATGTTCGCACCTTGCTTCTGACCGTTTTTCAGTGGCAGGGTGTTAGTAGCGTTGTTGCCGAAGAGCTTGCAGCACTGCCCGGCATGGAGGAAGCATCGGCTTTTCTCTGGCTTGACAATTACGTGGAAGCAAATGAATACGACACCATCATCATTGACAGCGCCCCGACGGGCGAAACGCTCACCTTGCTGACGCTCCCACAAACCGTTCAGTGGTGGATGACGCGGGCATTTCCGTTCCAGAAAGCTGCCGTGCAGACCGTTGGTGCTGCTGTGCGCACATTCACGGGCATACCGCTTGACAAGGGCTTCATGGAATTGGATAATCTCTTTGAAAAACTCCAGCGTATGCAGCGCCTGATGACCAATCCCGATGTAGCCTCGATACGGCTTGTGATGAACCCTGAGCGGATGGTCATTCAGGAAGCCCGCCGTGCCTACACATACTTGCAAATGTATGGCTTCAACGTGGACAGCGTCGTGGTGAATCGTGTCATGCCGGAAACTGCTTCAGGTAATAGTTTTTTCGCGGACTATATCACTTCGCAAAAAAAATATTTGGGCGAAATCGAAGAATCCTTCTCACCTCTGCCGATGCTGAAAGTGCCGCACGCCGGAAAAGAAGTCTTCGGTCTGGACTTGCTGCGCACCATTGGTGAAAGCCTTTACTCCGAGCGGAATCCACTTGATTTTTACTATAAAGAAAAGCCTTTTGAACTCGTGCAAGACGGCAAAAATTACGTGCTCAAGACGAAATTGCCTTTCACGAATGAAGGGGAATTTGAGGTAAAACGCCTTACGGACGAAGTTGTAATTCAAGTCAAAAGTCGGCGTAAGAATCTCTTTTTGCCGCGCTTTCTGGCATATTACACGCTCGAAAACCACACCTTCGTGGATAACTGGCTTACGATGACCTTTACACCGAATACATAACGCTGCTATGAATATTCTTCTCATCGGCTCCGGCGGACGCGAACACGCACTGGCAAAAAAAATCAATGCGTCGTCCGGCGTGAAACTTTTTGCCGCTCCGGGCAATCCCGGCATTTTTCAGTTTGCCACTCAAGCCCGCATAAATCCTACGCATCATGCGGAAGTAATTGAGTTCTGCAAGACAGCAAGTATTGACCTTGTGGTTATTGGTCCTGAAGCACCGCTTGCTGCGGGACTTGCTGATGACTTGCGCGGGCGTGGAATAGCGGTGTTTGGTCCCTCACGCGAGGCGGCACGCCTGGAATCCTCGAAGGCGTTTGCTAAAGATTTCATGCTGCGGCACGGCATCCCAACGGCTCAGTATAGAGTATTCAATGAGCATCAGCACCACGAAGCCCGTGATTACGTCGCTGCGCACACGCTCCCCGTTGTGATTAAAGCGGATGGTTTGGCGGCGGGCAAGGGTGTAACGGTTGCCGAAACACATCGCGTAGCACTGGAAGCACTGGACGCAGCCTTTGACGGAAAATACGGCACGGCGGGCAGAAGTATTGTCGTCGAAGAATTTATGCAAGGCGAAGAGGCATCTGTCTTTGCTATATGCGACGGCGAGCGCTTTCTCACGCTTGCCACTGCCCAAGACCACAAGCGCATCGGCGACGGCGACACGGGCGAAAACACGGGCGGTATGGGCGCATACGCTCCGGCACCGATTGTAACGGTGGATGTTCTTCGCAGAGTAGAAGAACTCATTATTACACCGACTCTCAAAGGCATGAAAGCAGAAGGGAAGCCGTTTGTGGGTTGTTTGTATGTGGGCTTGATGATTGACAAAAGCGGCATGGCGCGAGTAATGGAATTTAATGCCCGCTTCGGCGACCCGGAAACGCAAGCGGTCTTGGCAATTTTGGACGGCGATTTGGCACGTCTGCTGCACAGCGCTGCTATCGGAACATTAGATACCAGCACCATCAACAACGTCGCAAACGGCATGGCGTGTTGCGTCGTGCTGGCTGCGGGCGGTTATCCCGGCGAAACCCGCAAGGGCGATGAAATCACAGATATTGAAGATGCCGAAGGACTAAGCACTGGTGCGGTTAGCGTCTTTCATGCAGGAACAGCACTTCATCACGAGCCGGACGGCACGACAAGTCTCTGCACCAATGGCGGGCGCGTTCTGGGCATAACTGCCAGCGCGGAAACGCTCGAAGAAGCCATCAAGCGCTGCTATGAAGCCGTGAAGCTCGTACACTTTCGGGGAAAAACCTACCGCACGGATATTGGTGCAAAGGGTTTAAAGCAAGGATAATGGCGGAAGGATAAAAACAAGCATTTCGTGAATCAGCACTCTACATTTTCAGAAGAAAGCATGGATAAGAATTACACCCCCTCTGAGGCGCTTGCAAGCGTGGTAGAACAACACTACGGAGCTATTTACCGCCGTATCCGCCAGAAAACATCTGCTGTAGTCGAAGGCATTGTCATTAGCGGAAGCGGCTTGAATGCTGCGCTGGAGCATTACGCAGCAGAAGAAACCATTGATTTGCACGATATTGAAGGCTTTCCCATGCCGACAGTGAAGGGGCACTCTTCTTTTCTCCGCATTGTTACGATTGAAGGCAAGCGCGTGGCGCATTTCACGGGACGCTGCCATCTCTACGAAGGTTTTTCACTGCAAGATTCACTCGCACAAATTGCGCTTGGAAAGCTCATGGGCGCTCGCTTCACCGTGCTAACGAATTCCGCCGGAGGAATGCACCACAGCTACACCGCAGGAGACATCATGCTTCTGACTGATTCGCTTAACCTGATGCTGCGCCCCGTGCAGCGCCAATGGCTGGCAAGCCTGACACAAAGCGCCCGCCAAGAACGCCCTGAACTGGATTATTTTCGCACTGCATCGGGCGAAAGCATTATTTCGACGGAGTGGCGCAAGCGCATCGTGCCTGTGCTCGCGGCACGGGGTGTACCGTTTCACCAAGGCACTTATATCGGGCTGACGGGACCAACTTTTGAAACGCCCGCCGAAGCCAGAATGTACCGTAAATTTGGCGAGGCAATCGGTATGTCCACCGTCCATGAAGCAGAGTTTGCGCGGGTGTGCGGGATGCACGTAGCGGCGTGTTCGCTTATTACCAATATGCTCCCCGAAAGTGCGGCGGTGAATGTATCGCACGACGAGGTGATTCATGCGGCGGCTATTGGTGCGCCACGTGTGGCGGCGTTTATTGCGGCGGCGTGTGGGGTGGCGTGAGGGGGCAAGCATCACAGTCGGGCAAAGATGGTAATGAAACAAAATATTTTTTGAGAAAGCCACTACACAAATGCTGTGGTTTTCGGAACAAATAATTCTCTTACCTCACTACGACTACCTGTTCGCTTATTGTTCAGTACCTGCACAATAGGTATTTTTACTCACTTTCCTGCCCAATTTTTAGGGGTTTCTGTGCATAGTTCCCCATCGCTCCGCATCGTAGTTTTTGTGTTATTCAAGCACATCATTTGCAGGAAGATCTTTAAAGCGTGTAGGAGAGAATGCGAACGCGGGATGGTGAATTGTTTATTGCAGCAAATCAGCAAATTCTTGTATGCTTCTGATGCCGATAGATGGAAAATCCAGCCCGTGCAGCACCTTAAAATGGCTGTCTTCAGTAACAAGATATTCCGCACGTCCCGCAAATGCACAATCAACAAACTTGTTATCTGTGGGGTCGTCTGTGATGAGATTCCAACGAAAATACGGCTCAATATGTTCAACGTTGGGCAACGATAAAATAGTTTTCACCACATTACTAGCAATTTCTTGACGAGTGCGGCGAGTAATAATTTCTTCGTACTCTAGCAAAATATCGGTGCTGATAAGGAGAATAAAGCGCTCATCAAGAAGTGCTTGAAAAAGCCAGTTATAACGAGACTTCCGCCCGATACTGACAAGCAGCACATTTGTATCCAGAACTATTCTCACAGCAACTGCTCTGACGAATGTTCCTCGTGAAGCCACTTATCCATATCTCCATCTGACAACCCTTGTTCATCCCAAAAGGCATCCATCGCGTTCATAGCACCTTCGGCAAAATACTGCGCCAAAAGCCGCTTCACATCAAGAAGTTGGTCGTTGGAGATACCAACGGCATAAAGTTTTAGCAGTTCGGTTTGGAGTGGCGAAAGCGTCTGCGGGTTTTGTAAGGTACTCATTTTTATTTCGGTATCATGTTGAAACAAAAGGAATACACAAACCTACGCAAATGCTGTGGTTTTCGGAATAAATAATTCTCTTACCTCAATACGACTACCTGTTCGCTTATTGTTCAGTACCTGCACAATAGGTATTTTTACTCACTTTCTTGACCAGTTTTTAGGAGTTTCTTCGGATAGTTTCCTGCCGCATTGCATCGTAGTTTTGTTGTGTCATTGTCGGAGCGTAAGGCAAGCAAACGTAAAAGCAGCCTGGTTTTGTTTGCAAACCTTGATTGCAAATTGTATATTCTGAAAAACTTCTCCTCATTTTTTCGCACTTTATCAAAGGATGTTTTCTATGAACCAGTTTGAGTTTATCTGTCGTCAGCTTTCAAGAGCAACCCCAAAAACGTTTGAACACTACATTATTACAAGGATCTGGCATTCACTCAATGACACAGAATTAAAATTTGTAACACAGCAACACATCACAAGACCTGATGGTAGAGCCTTGACGGATATGTATTTCCCGCAGTTGAAAATACATATTGAAGTTGATGAGGGACATCATAAAAATCAAGTCATTTCAGATACAATGCGTGAGGCAGATATTATCAATGCAACTGGTCATACGGTTTTGCGCGTTGATGCGACGCAAGACCTTGAGCGTGTGCATCATTCCATATATGCAATTGTTACCGAGATAAAAAAAGCGAAGGAATCTCAAAAGGACTTCAAAGCATGGGATTTTGAAGCAGAACAAAACCCAGAAACGTATCTCCAACGGGGCTATATTGATGTGGAAGATGATGTTGCTTTTAGAACAATGGTTGATGCAGCAAATTGTTTTGGGCATAGCTACAAAGCCAAAAGTATTTGGAAAGGCGCAGTTCCTCATGCTATGGAGCAGGATAAAATTCTTTGGTTTCCCAAATTGTACAAAAACGCTGAATGGGATAACACCATCTCAAATGACGAGAAGACAATTACAGAGAAATGTTTAGATGTTGAAGAAGCTGAAAGGCATATAATAGAAGCACAATCCGAGAAAAATGCAAAACTCACTCGCCTGGTCTTTGCACGAGTAAAAAGCTCGTTGGGAGACGTAATGTACAGGTTCAAGGGCGAATACAAATTGGATGTCGAGAAAACAAACTTTGCCAATGGAGTAATCTATGAGCGCACTTCTACGCGAGTAAAGACATATCGTGCTAAAACAAACGAATAAATTTTGTAAAGTTATAGTCCAACGCCAAGTTTGACTATAGCTTGCGTGTAAAAAATTTCCATAAATTTTTCGATGCTTTCCCATGCCCGTCCTCCCCAGTAAAAACGCAGTGCCGCCGAAAGATTCACCCACCCACATTGAGCATCTCTGCCGTCGCTCCGCCGAAGCGCGAGTGCAGGGCAAGAGCCGCGAGGCACTGCGTTTGGCATTGGAAGCCGCAAGCAAACTGAAGAACATTCCCACCGATACAAATAACCCCACCGAACATTCGCTTTTGCGCTGCGCCACAAACATTGAATCAGCATTAGTCAATACGGAAAATTTCGCAGAGTACGCAGATGCGCTTAGATACGCACTTGAGGCTTTACGGGCGGGAAAGGACTATGCCACGCAAACAGGTGACCATCACTGGCGGAGTTTTGTGCTAAATATTCTTGGTGATATTTTGGTACGTGCAGGGAAGCCGCACGAAGGTCTTCACTACTGCGTTTTGGCATTGCCGATGCGCCTCGCGGAAGGGGACGAAGTGAGTTTGTGCTGGTCGTTGATGAATTGTGCGAAGGCATATATGGCGTTGGGGAATACCGAACACGCAATGGAATACGCCCAAGCAGCGCAGAAGTACTGCCTCTCGGACGCAATGACCTATCCCGCAACCGCAACTTCCACACTCTTGGCAACGTTGCACCTGCTCAGGAACGAGTATCCATCAGCACTAGAGGCACTTGCTCACGCGGAAGCATTGGCACGGGGGCAGAAATATCTGCACCGTTTGCCGGAGATTCTCGCGTACAAAGCAGCAATCATGCGGCATCGGGGCGAACTTGCAGATGCTTTGCAGGCATTGGACGAAGCTGAAATCATTGCCGCAGAGGGCGAACTTCGTGCGGTTCTTGTCGAGGTCTATCGTGAACGTGCGCTTGTTCTTGCCGATATGCACAAAAGTGCGGATGCCGCGCTCGTCCGAGAACGCGCCGTCGCGTTGGAGCAACGATGCACAGGCAGCGAAGTGCAACACGCCATAACACGATTGCTTGAAGGAAAAACACTCGCAAACCTGCATGAAAACAAGCACCACAACTCTCGTATTCTCAAGCAAGCACCAATATCTTCGCCGTCCGAACCCGCACCAAAATCTCTTCTCACTGCTGCACCTGTCCTTGTTCACGAATTGCTTACGCCCACAGAATGGCACATCGCAAGCCTGCTTGCCGACTCGTGGACGAATGCAGAAATTGCCCAAGCATTGTACATTTCCAAACGCACCGTCGAGCAGCACCGCGCCAATATCCTCGCCAAACTCAAGACCTATTACGCTTTGCCAAGAGCCTCCAACCGCATCATGACGCGCTTTGTGCGCTCGTTTGGATGAGCGCTTCGCAGCTATTTTCACTTCCGCAATACGTGTTTTCCCTGCTTTATCGTGCCGTTTTATCCGTGTTTTCCCTGATAGTTTTGCCGTGCTTCCCTCCGTAATTTTGCTGTGTACGTGTACCTCCTTTTCACACATTTTTTTGGAGACAATACGATGAATACCATACCTGAACTCGCCGCAGAACTACGGAAATCTCCAATGTTTCAACTTTCTCTGAGCAGCAAAGAACTTTTTCACAGTAATTTTCTTGCGTGGTTGGCGGAAGAATACCCTGAATTTGTCGCAGCGTGGCTAGCAACGCGATTAGGCATTTCCGCACAGACAGTAGTGCGTGTGCGGCGGGAAGCGCATAATTTCGACCTTCTCCTTTTCGTGGACAATGAGGACACAGGTAACGTTATCGTGTTGGAAAACAAGGTAAAGAGTCTGCCTGAAGCCGCACAATTACAAGCCTATACCGAAAAAGCACAAGAACTATATGGCAATCGCACACATTTTCTCTTGCTGAGTTTAAGCGACCCCACGTCAATTCTTGCAGAAAATAGTCGCTGGAACATCTGCCGTTATGCGGAATACATCGATGTGCTGCAAAAAATTCCGGCTCGGAATGACTATCATGCAGCGTTACTGAACGATTATATCTTCACCATTGGACAATACTGTCGCATTCAGGAACTTGCTGTGAGCATTAGCGATGATGAGCCACTCCTTGGAAGTCTCACACAATTCAACCCATTGAGAGAATCACGTTTCGATATGTTTGCCGTCAAAGTACGTTATGAAGGTGTTCTCCAAAAAATTTGTGAACGACTCAATATCTCGCAGAGTGCGGCATTCTCCACACAAAAGCGTGGTGTTGGTGATGTTCGGCACAAGCGGCGCAAACACGAAGCCCGCAACCGCTCTACACAAAAGCGTGGTGTTGGTGATGTTCGTGCCTACTACGGTGTGAGTGGCTCTTCGCGCAAACCGCTTCTGGGAATAGAAGTTGTTATCGCTGCTGCATCCGATACAGAACTGATGAGTATTGGTGTGCAGGTCGAAGGCAATCAATTTCGGTTGTTTATGGCAATGGAACGCGGTGGAACCGTGCTTGAAGAGCAGGCGCGAATCCTTCTTGAGCGCAATCATTGGTTTAGTTTTCGAGAATCTTCCGAATTGCAAGCATTAGAGCGTCTTTGGAGTGGTGATGCGCAAACAAAGGATTTTTGTGGGTATTCGCAGAATGGTATCAAGAACTTTGTGTATTGCTACAAGCCATTTTCTGATACTCTAAGCGCTGAAGAGATAATCAACGCTGTGGTGATGTATATGCGGTTTGCACAACACCAATTTGCACAATAAAACTGCCACCAACATGAGTATTTGCTCTACCTTCTTCGATTTTCTATCCGTCGCGCAGCCTGAGCGTATTCATAATCAAATGCTCATTTGGTTGCTATCCCCGGAATGTGAAGCCATTACGCATACCCAGAAAATTCAGGTGTTCAATCGGTTATCAGGGTTGAATGCTGCTGCTGATAATGATATAATCTTTATCAAGCAGTACAACCAAAGCTGGCGTAGCTTTGTGAATCAAGATATTGTGATGCGCGTGGGCGAAAACGTCTGTGTACTGGATAATCGGCTTCGTCATCCGCTCCATTCCGACCGTTTGGACGATTTTCAATCCGTCTTGGAATCAAATAATAATAAGGCTGTTTTGCATACCGTTTCATTCCTTACGGCACAGCACCATTCCTTTTGCTATCTCACCGTTTGTGAGAATCCACCAATGGAAGCGGGTTGGCGTGTTGTGCGATATGCCGATTTGCTGGCTCTCTTGCAAAGTCTCTTAACGGCTGCTTTGCCTCAGCATCCGCACACCATCATTGTTACTGAATACTTGCACACTCTCACACAGTTTGTTTCGGCGGCACATCTGTTTTTGACCGAGCCGGAATGTCGCTGCGAGGCAATTCTTCTTGCCGAAGAATTGTATCAGAATGGTGAGCAAGACCGATATGGTGCATTAGCTCCCATTCGTATCCCGCTTCGGAGAGCTGCCGATTATTGTGTTGCCCAATCATTCTTTCCCTTCCTGACAAAAGCGGCGTGGTTCGATGTATGGAGCAGTCTTCAGGCAGAATACGACACTATACAAATGCTTGCCTTGCAGTTTGGTGAATTTGAGCCGTCATATCTGTATCTTACCTGTGGTACGCTGTCACTGCTTGACCACGATGGCGCGGAAGAGCATGAATTTCAGTGTATTATCCGCTTCGATAACACTCAAGTTTATGTTGGTATTAGTCCACCATTTGCTGTCAGTGCCAATGCTTGGTGGATTCCCGAACCCATCTATAACTGGTTCGATGAGAATATTGAACGTTTTGGTTATGAGCGCGTGAAACGACCACCGGAACAAAGTGCATTTTTAGCAATGGCGCACGATTTGAAAGCAGAAACAGGGGTACACCATTCTCTTCTGGAACTTCCTTTTGATGCCTTGCGGAATATCATTCGCAAGGAAATCAGTCGCGCGAAGGTAGTTTTTGCAGAACTGCTATTGGTTGAAGGGATGAGATGAGAAAGATAGAAAAGTCGATTTATACACCTTAACAGAGCAATGACATGAAAGAGCCACAATACAACAAAGAAACAATCCGCGAATACCTCCGACATCAGAATTCCACATGGAATCAAAGAATAATGCATTGGTATCACGATGAATTTCAGGCTATTCCTACGTGTCGCAGCGAGGCAGAAACAGCAATATGCCTTTTGTATGAGCAAGCAGGATACCCGCCTCCAGCTCGTTTTGTTTGGTTTCTCTCGCCATTTGACCTTCTGAGTTCACTACATTTTGAAATAGAGACCGAACATATTCCTCATTTCGAGCATCTGAAAAAAGTTATATCAGCGCGTATTTCCGAAGCAGAAAACACATCGATACTATACATACCACTATCATTGTATCCAAAAGCGCCTGCATGGTACCAGAAATTTAGAAGAGAATCTATCTTCGCATGGATGAACTCGCCCGACAATAATGATATACAAGAATTAAATCAACTTGAAGGTGCATGGGGGCTAAGAATATTGGAAGCTCTTGGAGATTCTATACAACAGACGAAGCACTCTATCGCTCCATATCTAAAAAATATAGATACCTTTATTTCTTTTTGGATGCAGTTTGTCGTTTGTCCAAATTGGATAGATGATGCCCTATTATTTGAAAATGTTGCTGAATTTTTTTCTATGCCCGAACTGCTTCAAAACGCAGAATCTATAAGGCGTGTATTGAAAACCTGTGGTTGGATAATCGCCACAGAGGAGGTCTGTTTTGTTAGTGACAAACATATCATCGCTCACCATGACAAAGCGGGGAGATTACATTCTGATAATGGTTTTGCACTTGAATATGCTGACGGCTGGGGAATCTATGCACACCACGGCATTCGTATTCCATCTCAAGAATATCACGAATTAGAACATCAAAAAAAGTTAGGGTTGAAAGGTCAAGAAAAGTTATGGTAAGCACCTCTGTCCCATTGAACCCATTGATTTTCACAAAAAAGTTCGTATAGCGAATTGTGCGTACAATGCTAATTACACGAAAATAGCCGATTTATACATGAGAATAATGAAAAATCAATGGGCTTCTGTCATGTCCGTAAGGGCTTCACACCTCTCCGCACGTGAGGACGCGCTAATGAAGTTAAAGCCATTTTTGTTGGTGCAGTGTGCAATTTATATCAATATCCCCAAAGCCTTTTTCCAAGCGGCTTCGGGGCTTTTGCTTTTGCGTTACTTCTGTACATGAAAACTCCGCCGCACCGCCAAGACTAACTCATTACAAAAATCCATATCCGGCGCATCCGGCATCACGGATACCGCCGCAAGGCTATTCAGAAGGGCAATATCTTCTTCTGCCTGCGCAATAATGCTCTCCAAATCTACCTCGCCGCGCCGAATAGCGAGTAATTCCGCCGCATTCGGACGGCGTACCGTCAGCGTGCCGTGCTGTGCTATTTCGAGCGCCATGTCCAGCAAGCGGCGGCAGTGCAGAAGGTTCTTCCCGTCTATCTGCTGCTTATGCCCCTGCACGTCCACATAGCGCTGCGTATTGCGGTTCTCCAGCCATTCTTCGTACTCGCGGTAATAGCGGCAATGCTGCGAATACGCGGATTTGTTGAAATTGACAATCGTAAGCGGCACTTCGCCTTTGGGCACGGAACTGAGCCGCACATCATTGCTTTCGTCTGCGACAATGCCGCGGTAGAGCACTGCCCGGGCGGTGTCGTAGTAGAGCGCGTAACAATGCTCAAAATGCTGAAGCGCCACAAGCCCGCATCGCTCCTGCACCAAACCACGTTCCGCTAAAAAATTGGCGAGAGGAAATGTTTTACCGTCTTCATAAGCATAGCAGAAATCAAGCGGAGTCTTGCGCATCATGCGCTCACGTTCCCAATTCATCTTTTTGTTCAGCCCCTTCGCCTTTTGAATTTGTGCAATCGCATAGCCGCCAAACGATGCAAAACACTTGCGAGTAAGGAATTTGCTGCGGTGCTTGCGCAATAACTCAAAAGGCGGCGAACTTAGCACTACGCAGTCCTCCGGCGTGAAAAGCAACTCAAGAACCGTCGGATTAGCGGACTGAAGCAACTGAATAAAGCGCCGAACCTCGTAATACACCTCGTCTTTGCCATCTTCGTACTGGTCTTGGTAACGAAAGGACAGCACATCGTCGTCCGGCTGGACATACACGCCTTTGTAGTCGTGGTCGGATGTTTCGATTGCTGTGCCATAGGAATGTGAGCCGACGAGCGCCTTGAAAATAAGCGTTCCGTAGCGGCTTGTGGTTGAAGGTTGTTCCGGCATAGTGTTTCCTCAAAAGCGTTGTAACGTGGGGTACGAATGGAAACTTCGCACAAAAATTCCGCCAAGAAAGATATGCAAACCTGCGTTTGTTTCCGTAGTTTTGGAAGAATATTTTGTTGTTGCTCATATCTGTTGATACAAAGCAATATCCGTATTTGGTGGCGGAACGCAGATTGCAGGATTTTTTGGATAAAGAGGATTTTCAGAAAAAAAATCAACTATCATAACCACGGTACTTCCAAGCATCCTGAAAATCCTGCCAATCTTGGAATCTGCGTTCCGCCGTTCAACGATATTCGATAACGTACCTAACCAATGAAAACATTTTTGCAGTATCCGAAACAACATTGATGCAACCAATTCTGAATCTCGACCCCACAGAATACCAACACATTCTTGGGAACGACCCGCTTTCACTACCTTTCGACCTAAACGAAATTTTCTTTTCGGTGCAGGGCGAAGGCACACGAACCGGTATGCCGTGCGTGTTTGTGCGGCTTCACGGTTGCAAGCTGCGCTGTTCCTACTGCGACACCAAGTACGCCATAGACCGCAGAACAGGCGGGCTTTCGGTATCGGGCGCTGAGATTGACAGGCGTGTACGCGAGTATGGATGCCGCTTTGTGGAGTTCACCGGGGGTGAACCGCTTGAGCAACCCAACGTTTTTGCGCTGATGAAGTATTATGCCGATGAAGGATTCACGGTTGCCGTCGAGACGGGCGGACACGTGGACGTAAGCCTTGTAGATGAGCGCGTCATTCGGATTATTGACATGAAAACGCCAAGCTCTAAGATGATGCCGAAAAATAATTACCACAATCTTGAGATTCTCCGCCCACACGACGAGGTAAAATTTGTGATTGGGTCGCACGAAGACTACGAGTGGTCGAAAAAAATCACGCTTGAATATGATTTGACTGTGAAGACCGCAGCAGTGCTTTTTTCGCCTGTTTTCGGGACGGTGGAGTACAAACAAATTGTAGAATGGATACTCGAAGACCGCTTGGATGTGCGCTTCCAACTCCAAATGCACAAATTTATTTGGCACCCTGATATGCGGGGTGTGTAAACACTTGATTCTTAAAACAACATTCCACTTTCAAACGGCTCAATTTCTACTTGTTCCGTCAGCGCGTAATCGTCAATAGAAGGTGAGTTCACGCGGTGCGAGACGGGATAGGCTTCCAAAACATCGGAGGGATACGGACGTAAAAGTTTTGTCAGTTCTTGCACGGGGAGTTTTTCATCCAACCACAAATCTTCATCCTCCGGCGTGAGAATCACTGCCATACGGTGATGAAGCGAGGAAATAAGGTCGTTTGGTTCTGTGGTGATGATGGTGCAAGAGCGCACGGGTACTTGCGTTTGAGGATTTTTCCAACTTTCCCATAAGCCCGCCATTGCAAAGGGTTCGCCACTTTTGAGACGGATGTACATAGGTTGTTTCGCGGCGCTTTTGCCGCGACGGGGCGCTCCCGGAGCCGCCGCTTTCCATTCATAAAAGCCATTGGCAATAACCAAACAGCGCCGCTTTTGGAAAGCATTTTTGAAGGAAGGCTTTTCCAAGAGCGTTTCTGCACGGGCATTGATGAGTTTGCTACCAATGGATTCATCCTTCGCCCACGACGGAATCAAGCCCCAACGCACCATTTCTGCAATGCGCTCGCCCTCACGCATCGTGATAATAGGCACATCTTGCGTGGGAGCAAGATTGTAGCGAGGTTGCTCCAGCCTTTCGGCAACTTCATCCGAAACGCTTGCACGGAAGCGCTTCTTGAGGTCTTCGGGCTTGAGAAACATGGTGTAGCGACCGCACATGGAAATCAGGTATGACGAGTGACGAATAACGCGGTTTTACGTAGCTGCTTATTATGAACGCTCAAGCAATTACCGACAAATACCGCGCTTTGAATTTTGGATAAAGCTGATGCAATCAAGCGTTTCTGAGTGCAGCGCACCGCGCTCTTGAAATTTTGCGATACCGGCACCAATGTTCAAGCCAGAGCGAAGAATAGTTTGATAAAAATCTTCCAGTTCTTGAATAGCGCTATCACTGAAACCACGGCGCTTCAAACCAGTTTTATTCACCATTCCAAATCGTGCCGGGACACCGTCGACGAGAGCAAAAGGCGGAATATCTTTCACTATTTTTGTTCCCGCGCCCACCATTGCGTGCTTGCCTATTTTAGAAAATTGGTGAATTTTTGCTACACCGCCGATAATTGCATAATCCTCAATGACCACGTGTCCGCCCAGTTGGGAAGCATTCGCAATAATGACGTGATTACCCACAACACAATCATGCGCCGCGTGGCAGTACGCCATAATCAGGCAATCGCTCCCAATGCGCGTCTCGCCGCTCGCGTCCGTTCCTCGGTTAATCGTCACACATTCTCGTATCACCGTTCTGTCGCCAACGAAAGCCAGTGTAGGCTCACCGTTAAATTTCAAATCCTGTGGTTCTGCGCCGATAACTGCGCCCGGGTGAATAATACAATCTGCACCAATGCGAGCAGCGCTATAAACCACAACGGAAGAGCGTATTTCCGTGTTATCGCCAATCACTGCACCGTCTTCGATAATACTAAAAGCACCAACGCGCACATTTGCACCAAGCGTGGCTCCGGGCGAAATAATTGCCGTCGGATGATGAAGTACCGATGATGTTGATTTAATAGTAGTAGGCTGCATAATTCCTTACTCTTGGAGGCAAAAGAAATATATTGGTTTTAATTGTCGTCAGTCTCTATCTTATTTGAGATACCGCTCTTTAATGACGGCAAGGTGGTGCATTTCGTGTCCGCCGATGACATAAGCAATAGAGCGGACCGAAATAGGATTCTGGTTTGCTGTTCCAATTTGTCCTAGCATTTCTTCGGAGAAACTCTTGAGAAGAGACAGCGTAGAAGCGCGAACAACCGTAAATTCTGCGAGAAGGTCGTGAATATTCCGCTCATTTGCATTCGATGCCGGAACGTATTCGTTTTCGTCGAACCCCGGAAGGTCGGTTTTATCCTTGCGAGCGAAACGGAGTGCGCGATACGCAAATATGCGCTCTGCATCAATCAAGTGCCCAATAATATCTTTAATTGTCCATTTGCCTTCTGCATAGCGATAGCGCAACTGCTCTTCGGTGAGCGAGCCTATCAATGCCTGTGTATCGCGGTGTGTGGCTTGCATAGCGGCGAAGAGGTCATCACCTTGTACCTTGCCGATATAATTTGCATAATACTTGGGATACTCCGTACTTTCGGGGCGTGTAATTGCTGTTGCCATTGGAGGGTTTCAAAAAAGAAAAAGTAAACGTTGTTGTTGCGCCACAAATCTAGCGTTTTTCTTGATATTGCGAAATGCTGATATTGTACCTTGTCTAATTTAACACTTTCTTCACAATTGGAAATATCCGCTAAAATTGCTATATTGCCGCACACTTTCCCACAATGTGTATTTATGAGAATACGAACACTCACATCTTCTCGTCTTAACGGCGCTCAAAATAGCGTCAAAGGCACTATACGCGGCGGTTCTTTTTTGAGCAGCCAGCGTTTGCGTTCGTACCTGCTTCTCATTATCTCCCTTGCCAGTTCCATCCCTACGGCGCTCCTCACTGCATAAAAGTGCTTTTGCGGCATCTGTCCGAATTCTCTATTGATTTTCTGCATTGATTTATTCTGCATAGATTTTTCGTACGTGTGTTCACATTCTTCAACACTGTCTTTCATGAAGGCAGAATAAGCACTTCCTTACCCGCTTCTTGATTCATAACCTGATTATATATACTTCATTTTCATACCATTTTTCTCAACGGAGAACGATTATGTCCACAACCAAAACCGCACCAGCATCGGTAAACGCACCTGTTGCCAACGGTAACGGCTCGCACACCAAAAAGATGCACCACTCCTCATTTTTGCCGTCGAATATCCCGGCAAGCCAAGTCCATTCCACCTTGCGCAAGCATATGCTCGCCGACGGCTTTGATATGGTATTGGACTTGCACGGCAGCACGGGTTCGTACATGACTGACGCTGCGACGGGCGATAAATTTCTTGACCTCTTTACGTGCTTTGCTTCTATGCCAATTGGCATGAATCACCCAAAGCTCACCGACCCTGAGTTCATCTATTATCTCGGTATGGTTGCGCTTAATAAACCGTCTAATTCCGATCTCTACACCGAAGAGATGGCGGCATTTGTTGACACGTTCTTCAAAATCGCCGTGCCGAAACACTTCAAATACAGCTTTTATGTAGAAGGCGGCGCTCTTGCCAATGAAAATGCTATCAAAGCAGCATTCGACTGGAAAGTTCGCAAAAACTTCGCAAAGGGCTATCAGCACGAGCGCGGGCATGGTGTGATGCACTTCCAGCAAGCATTCCACGGACGCTCCGGCTACACAATGACCCTCACCAACACCGATGAGAAAAAAGTAAAATACTACCCGAAATTCAACAACTGGCCCCGCGTCTTGAATCCCGCAATGCGCTTCCCGCTTACACCGGAGAACGTTGAGCATACGCTCAAATTAGAACAGCAGTCGCTTGCAGAGATGAAGCAAGCATTCTTCGAGAACAAAGACCATATCTCCTGCATGATTCTGGAGCCGATTCAAGGCGAAGGCGGCGATAACCACTTCCGCCCTGAGTACCTCCAAGCAGTGCGCCAGCTTTGCGACGAAAACGAAGCGCTCCTGATTTTTGACGAAGTTCAGACGGGCGTAGGTATCACCGGCACGTGGTGGGTGCATGAGCAACTTGGCGTACAACCTGACATTATGACCTTTGGTAAAAAAATGCAAGTTTGCGGTTTGCTTGCCGGAAGCAAATTGGACGAAGTAGCAGAAAACGTTTTCCATGTTCCGAGCCGTATCAATTCAACATGGGGCGGTAACTTGGTGGACATGGTGCGCGTTGCGCGATATTTGCACATCATCCAAGAAGAAAACTTGGTGCAAAATGCTGCTACGGTTGGTGCATACCTTATTGAGCAGCTTGGCGCAATGGCTCAAGAATTCCCGAATCTGGTAACGAATCCTCGCGGACGCGGCTTATTTGCTGCCTTTGACCTGCCAACGGCAGAGCAACGCGACGAATTCCGTCGTATCTGCTACGACCACAAAGTTATTCTGCTTGCGTGCGGCGTACATTCCATCCGCTTCCGTCCACCCCTTAACTTGACCAAAGACCAAGTTGATGAAGGTATGGTGATTATGAAAGAAGCACTTCGCAAAATGAAGCAAAATGTAGATTGTTAAGAAATAATCAACTACTTCAAAAGCCGCACCATATCTTTCTTGGTGCGGCTTTTATATTATTCTGCCCGATTTCTCATCAGCATTGTCAGCAACTTTTCGCTATTTTTGTACGCATTTTTTTCTCAACCATTACGTGTATTCATGCAAGCACTTGACCGCGATTCTGAGCGCCTCGGTGTGGCAATTCTGCTCTTCGACGACGTAGAAGTGCTGGACTTTGCCGGACCATTTGAAGTTTTTTCCGTCACCGCTGAATTAAACGGCTACAAACACTTGCACGTCTTTACTCTTGCTGAGGAGCCGCGCAGTATCACTACTCGCAACGGACTCACTGTCACTCCGGCGCATACCCTAGATGATGCACCAAAGCCGGATATCATTGTGATTCCGGGTGGAATTGGCTCCAAGCAAGCAATGATGCGCCCTGCCATTATCGAATGGCTCAAGACGCACGCGGCACACGCCGAAGTCGTTATGTCCGTTTGCACAGGCGCACGTATTCTTGCTAAAGCGGGCTTGCTGGATGGCTTAACCGCTACCACGCACCACGAGGCATTTGCTGATATGCGTGAGCTTGCGCCAAATACAACGTGGGTAGAAGGCGACTGGCAAGATACACGCTTTGTAGAGAACGGTCGGATTATCACATCCGGTGGTATTTCGGCGGGCATAGATGCTTCGCTGTACGTCGTCGCAAAGCTCCTCGGACGCGATAAAGCACGCGCTACGGCAGAGTATATGGAATACGACACAACACTACTCTAAACTCTCGTTTGAGAGATTTTTTGAAGTATATTTTCACCATTTTTTACTTTTTTGAAGGACTTGTTGAATGAAACGCACTCTCTTGGCTGCATTCGTTGTAGCAGCAGCACTTGGCACAAACGCTTTTGCACAAACAGGCAAATGGGCACTGGACCGTACACACTCCCAAATCAGTTTTTCGGTAAGCCATATGGTTGTGGCTGAGGCGGAAGGTAAATTTGATTCCTTTGATGTCGCTGTTCTCGCCGACAAAGAAGACTTGACGGATGCAAAAGTGGATGTTACTATCCAAGTGGCAAGTATCAACACAGACAACAAAAAACGCGACGAACATCTCAAAAGTGCCGACTTTTTTGAAGCAGAAAAATTTCCGACCATCACCTTCAAATCGAAAGAGCTGAAGAAAGTTAGCGACAACAAGTACAAACTTATTGGCGACTTCACAATGCACGGCGTTACCAAATCGGTGGAACTGGATGCAAAATTTGGCGGCGTTGTCAAAGACGGTCGCGGTAAACTCCATGCGGGTTTTAAGGTCGTTGGCGAAGTAAATCGTCAAGATTATGGCGTAAAATGGAGTAAAAAAATTGACAGCAATGGTCTTGTTGTCGGTGATGTTGTTGAACTCAAAGGCAACGTCGAACTTATCAAAGAATAACACTACTTTTACGCAAGCCACTTATGCACCACCACGACCTCCTCAAAGCCGCGCACGCAGCACACGAGCAAATGCGCTCCATCCGGCGTGCGCTCCATCGTAATCCCGAATTGTCATTCGAGGAGTACGAAACGAGCAAATTTATTCAGGCGCGTTTAACGGAACTGAATATTCCTTTTCAGGTAATGGCAGAAACGGGTGTGGTGGCGCATATTGGTGCAGGCGACAGGTGCGTTGCGCTTCGGGCAGATATCGATGCACTCCCCATTCACGAGGAATCAGGCGTAGAATATGCCTCCACAAAGCCCGGCATAATGCACGCCTGCGGACACGATGCGCATACCGCTATGCTGCTGGGTGCGGCACAAATACTAAAAGAGCGCGAAACTGCAGACGGGGCATCGGCGCTTGGCGGCGTAATCAAACTCATTTTTCAGCCCGGCGAAGAAATGTCTCCGGGCGGTGCATCCATTATGATTCGAGAAGGAGTTCTTCAAAACCCGCGCCCCGAAGCTATTTTTGGTCAGCACGTCAATCCCGATGCCGTGTGCGGAACGGCAGCTTTTGTCGGTGGAATGATGATGGCTTCTACGGACGAACTCTATTGGAAAATTCACGGCAACAGTGGGCACGCCGCGCAGCCGCACAAAGCCACAGACCCTGTGCTCATGGCAGCACATCTTATCACACAGCTACAAGCGCTCATTTCACGGCGCTTGAATCCCTTTGCGCCGGGTGTGCTTTCGATTTGCTCCATTCATGGCGGTCATGCAACCAATGTCATTCCCGACGTAGTCGAACTTTCGGGCACGCTCCGCACCATGAATCAAGAATGGCGCGAAGAAGCTCTCCGCACTATCGAAGCACATTCTACGGCACTTGCTTCTTCGCCACTCTACGGCGGAGGACGCTCCGAACTGCGTATTGAACGCGGTTATCCGCCGCTCGTGAATAATAATGAAACAACACGCTTTGCCCGCCAGACCTCAGAAAATCTTCTTGGCGCAGCAAACGTTGAAGATTTTGAGCCTAAAATGTGGGGTGAGGATTTTGCGTATTACACGCAGGAGATTCCGGGAACATTTTGGATGTTGGGTATTCGCCCGCCGCATCTGGATTTCACGCCGGGGTTGCACAATTCCAAATTCATTCTTGATGAAAATGCACTTCCCGTCGGTGCTGCGCTGCTTGCAAATGCAGCTTTATCATGGCTTGCAGCATAATTTCAGCAAAACACACCATGCGAGAGACCGCACAGAAACTTGACACAAGGACTATCGTTTTTTTCGATGGAGTGTGCAACCTCTGCAACGGCGCGGTGAATTGGCTTATTGACCGCGACACACATCACCGCTTGTATTTCGCGCCACTTCAGGGTGAAACATTTGCTGTACTGCAAGAAGGTACAAACATCACTCCCGATGACCTTTCGACAATTGTACTTTGGTCGGAAGGACGCTTCACCACACACTCCGAGGCTGTTCTTCGCACGTGTTCAGCGCTTGGTGGCGTTTGGCGTTTGGCAGGTGTCGGGCTAGTTATACCCGCGTTTCTGCGAGACGGCGCGTACCGCTTTATCGCCCGTCACCGCTACCAATGGTTCGGTACAACAGATGCTTGCCGTGTTCCAACGACGGAACTTGCCAAAAAGTTTCTTCATTAACCACTATTCACCAATTCGGTATTTACCGAATTTCTATTTCCGTAACCATTGATTCTTTATGTCTCCTTTCGTTCGTCGCCTTGGCTCTATCCTTGAAATTCTTCTTGCTATGAGTGGTATTGTTTTGCGGCGCATGACGTTTGCACGGGGTGCATCAATACTGATTTCGCTGGCATTATATCTTTATCTGACGTTGTTGAATAGCCTCACGATTGCTCTGTGGTATTTCGCCGCCGCAACGCTTATTCATTATGTGCTGCTTTTCGGAATGTTTACTTCAAACGGCTGGTCGCAGCGCTTTATTGCTCGCTTTGGCGAGGAAGAAGGATTTCGGCGGTATGAAGCGCTGATGGCATTTGTCTTTTTTCACAATGGCGCAAGTATAGCCATTGCCTGCACAGCATCGGCAGGAGTACTCAGCGCCTTAGCACCAAGCTATGCGCTAACAATCGGTGGCTTTCTGCTTTCTTTAATAGGATTACCAGCAAAGACTTGGGCAACATATATCGTGGGCATTGACACCTACTACTACCGCGACTTGTTTTTGCGCCGCCCTGTCGGGGAATTTCGTGTGGCAGGACCCTACAAAGTATTTCGCAATCCTATGTACGGCGTTGGGCATCTGCACGGCTACGGCTCGGCACTCGTGGCGGCTTCATTACTGGGTTTAGTGCTGGTTGCTATCAATCAAGCCTGCGTATGGATTTTTTATTGGACTGTTGAGAAGCCTCATATTAACGCTGTGTACGGGGAGCACAAAAGCGAATAGTTTGTTGTAACTTTACACCCCTAACTACCGTACAATACAAATACTTCTCGGTTTTCAACCTTAGAGTTGTAGGCTTGCTTAATTTATTCCGCATTTTGATTATTCTTCACTACCACGATTTTTCTTGTAGGGGTTTTACAGTGAGATTATCGCACTTTCTTCGTTTGTGTTGTATCATCACAACAATCGTTTTTTTACACGTGGCAATGCCCTTTTCTCTTTGTTCGCAAGTGTCTTCTTCCGCACAACAAGGAAACAGCGTCCAAGCCTCTGTGTTTGACAATTACGTTTTGTCCATTACGCGGGCTTCTGGAAAAATCACCATTGACGGTAAGCCTACCGAAGAAGCGTGGAAAAAAGCACCATTCATCAATAATTTTTTTCAGCACTATCCCACTGATTCGCTTGCTGCACGAAGCCAAGTGGAAACTCGCGCATTATACGACGACGAGTATATGTACTTCTCCATCACGTGCTTCGATTCCACCGCAGGAAAATATTTTTTTCAATCACTCCGCCGCGACTTTTCTGCCGATGAATCCGATGGTGTAATGATTCTTCTCGACCCCCTCGGCACAGGACAAAATGGTTTTGGCTTTCGCGTCTCGCCTGTCGGCGTACAGTGCGAAGGCTTTGTGTCAAATGGTGGAAATTTCGGCATGGACAGGTCGTGGGATAATGTTTGGTTCTCGGAAGTTCACACTGAAAGCGACCGATGGACTGCCGAGATGGCAATACCATTCCGAGCCATCCGTTTTGAAAGCGGACGTAAACGCTGGCGTATCAATGTTGTACGTTGGGACTGGGGACGAAATGAAAATTCTGCATGGACACGCTTTCCGATTAACTTCAACTCTTTTTCTCTTGCCCACACTGGCGTTCTCGAATGGGACACACCGCCCAAAGCAGGCGGATTGAATATGAGCATTATTCCATCGGCAGTAGGAATCGTTAGCCATGATTATCAAGATGATAACCTTACAAAGTTTCGATGGAATCTGGGCGGAGACGTTAAATGGGCAGTCACCCCCTCGCTCAACCTTGACCTTACAGTTTTTCCCGATTTCTCCAACGTCAATGCCGACCGGCAGGTAACAAATTTACAGCGCTTTAGCTTGTTCTTCCCCGAGCAACGTCAATTTTTTATTGAAAACAGTGACCTTTTCGCACAATATGGATTTTCACAAATTCGCCCGTTTTTCTCGCGCAGAATTGGTTTGTCGGACGGGCAAAATGTCCCAATACCCGTGGGAGCACGTCTGAGTGGAAACCTTGATGATAACTGGCGTGTGGGGCTAATGACGATTCAGACCTCTGCTAAACCTGAACAAACGCTGGAAACTCAGAATTATACGGTTGCGGCGGCACAAAGGCGGCTATTCGGGCGCTCGAATATCGGAATGATTTTTGTCAATCGGCAGGGAAATAATTTTAACCAAGAAACTGGTAATGACTTCAACCGAATTCTTGGTATGGATTTTAACCTCCTAAGCACAGATGGTGTCTGGTCGGGGAAACTTTTTTATCACCAGAATTTTACCCCTATATCAAAACCCGACCAATTTGCATCGGCAGGATGGCTTCAGTATAACGTTCCAGGGCTAAATATTAATTGGAATCACGAATATATCGGCTCGAACTACAACCCTGAAGTGGGTTTTGTGCCTCGCAAAGGCGTGTGGCGCGTACAACCGAACTTCAATCAAGTATTTTACCCGACCGACCGAAGTATTGTCAACGAGCATGGCTGGGGCGTGGAGGGCGATTGGTATTTCGACAATAGCGGGCGCTTCGTGCCGCTTGACCGCGCGAATTTTGCGTATTATTATGTGAGTTTCACGAATACCATGAATACATCAATTTTCGCGGGAGATGTTTTTACAAAGCTCACAAGTCCCTTTGATGCAAGTGGCATGGATGACGACGCGCGGGCACTGCCGACAGGAGATTACCATTACAATGTCATTGGTATGGATTTTTCCAGCGACCGCCGTGCGCCATTGACTTTATTTGCATCTGCTCGCACTGGAACCTATTTCAATGGTCAGAGCAGCCGTATAAATGCATCGGTGGCATATCGTTTGCAGCCGTTGGGTTCGATAACGTTCAATCTCCAGAAAGACTATATCACACTTCCCAAACCGTACAACTCCAATGAATTGACCCTGATGAGTATGCAACTGGAGTTTACCCCCACACGCGAAGTTTTCTTCACCGCATTTGTTCAGTACAATACCCAAATCAACAACGTCAATCTCAACGCCCGTATGCAATGGCGCTTTGCACCAATGTCTGATGTATTTCTGGTCTATACCGATAACTACGATGCGACATACTGGAAGATACGCAATCGCGGGATAGCGCTCAAGATAACATATTGGCTTAACGTATAGGCAAATGAAGTTTGAATTCAAGAAGGAAAATTTCTGCGAAATGTCCGATTTTTTTGCGATTTTGCCTTCCAATCAATTAAGTGTCGTACTATCTTTTTACGCGCCATGGCAGCACTGACTACCTACCCGATTCTCAATGTCTCAGAAACCTATCTTCGCCAAGCATTATACGATAATCTTTCTGAATCTGTCAGGAATAGCATTGATTTTGAGTCATTTCGCCCCTTTGTGAGCCATGACGATTATCGCTTCTTTGCTAGTGCGATGTCTGACTTAATTAATGATTATGTCAATGAAAATAATATCTTTGCGGAATTTATGGGACAAGCAGCGCTGGAGACCATTTCGCAAAGCGAATCCCTATCGAAATTATATGTTCCGGGCGGAACTGAATAAAACAACATTTTTTGAGCATCTTTCTAATGCAGCGCTGTACTTGTAGCAAGTCAGCGTTGCATTTTTTGTTTGGAGAGATTCGGCAGACGCACTAAAAAAGAAAGCAGAACTGAGACCAAGTTCTGCTTCGGTTATCACGCTATTCAGCTCGGATATCTCCCCTCAAAGAAACTCTACAAAATTGTAGAGGGTGAGCTTTTTCATATCAATTTCTACCACGTTCATCACTTCAAATTCAAGGGAGACGAAAAGCTCGCAAAGGGCTAAATGATGGAAACCCCTTTTGATTTTGAACTGTTGCAAATATAAAAAATTAGAAAGGGCAGCGCTAGTGTCGGATGTAACGAAAAACCCGTTACAATCGTTGTTGCAACATTTAATTTTTTCAAAAAAAATTGCTATAATAAAAATTAAAACAACGACTTATAGCGTTTTTTTTGTGAAAAATTTTGGAGAAATTATTTTTACTTTTTTGAAGATTTTTGCACTTTTTTGCACTTTTTTCTGTTTTTGCATAAAAAGTGGAATGTGATCGGAGGGTATTTCGTCAGAATTTGAGCAAAAGGTACTTTTCATTTGCTCTTTTTTATGATTTTGAAGAAGAAGCACGAACAACAATCGTCAGAACATTAGGTACAATTTAGGGAACCACCACCATCACATTTTCGATTGTCCAGCGTGGACGCACTTGGAGTTCACTTTGCAGCACGACAAAGCGCTCGGCAGGCACAAAGGGAAAGGCAGAGCCGTAGTCATAGCGTCCGTTCCCGTTCGCATCCACAAATGCCGTCAGCCGATATGCGCCCGGGGGAATATTGCTAAACTCCCACGCACCGGACTTTTTAAGCCGCACCTCAAAGCGCTGTTCTGCAAATGGTAGGCTTATAGGCATGGCTGCTTGTGGCGATGCGGTTCCTTGTGGGCGGATTGCCGAGCTCTGCGCAGTTTGACCATTACCGCTCGAAGCAGCTCCCGACGACGCTTGCAACGACGACAATGATTCCAAAACGATAATATACTCCGCTAGTGTCAGAACACTTTTCTGCATATTTCCCGTTGTAGTAATGCTTACCGTAGTACTCCTTACGTGCGCCGAAGTAGAAACAGCAAACACGGAGTCCCGTATAATTCCCGACACACCGCCATAGTCACGGGCATCTTCTGTTTGAAATCGCAGAACCACCACGGAATCGCGCAGTGGCGTACTATGCCATGATTGTAATGCCTGCGCTCTGAATCCTACGGTGTACCATGCACTTGGCGCAAGGGCAGACGATGACTCCACAACCAGCATATTTGCTTGCTCCAGGGTAGTTGTGTGAGCAACTTGCTTGCCACCATCAGCACTTTCCCATATAATTTCTTTCACCGAAGCTGTTGTTGCAGCAAGGGCAAGCGCAGCAGAAAACGTAAAGGCTATACGGGGCTTTTGCGGGACATTCCGAGAACTATCTGCTAAAAGAGGTGCCGTAAAAGGCGAAGGCGCTCTAGGACTCAAAATTTGTGTGCATACAAGCGTCGGCAAAAGCGTATCGGGTGGCGCTTCCGCTAGAATACTGAAGTATGCTGTTTTTCCTGAGTCAGCAACAACATTTCCAGCCGAATCGCGCACAGAGGAAGCATCCAATCGCCATCGGTCTATGTGACGTGTGGACAATGTTTGTAAGGCTTTGTCGGTATAGCAGTACACAAGAGCGGGATTGTTAATATCGGAATGTACTGTCGTAACGTGGGGCAATTCGTTCAAAGCGAGTGCCCCTGCTGAATCACGAATGAGAAAATTGGCAGGATGAAGCGAAGCAGGATGAATTTTTTCGCTGAACTTGACCGCAAGCCGTGTCGCAGACAGTTGGCGAATATCGAAAACACGGGGCGGGGTAAGGTCTTCCTTCGGGGCTATACGCAAGAGTGCATCCGATGTGCCGCCTTCTGCCAGCATCAAATCCTGCGTGGCAGCACCAAAAGCATCCGTGCCCTTATCAATGAGGTCATTTCGGTATTCGTCGCGGAGTACAAAGAGCCGATATGCTCCTTTTGCCAATGCCGGAAATTCAAGCGTTTTGTTCGAGCCGACTTGGGTTTTATACTTGGGTTTCGTCGTGGCGGGGTTGAGTGTATCAGGTTTGTCGGTGAGTTGGTAAAGAAATGCCGTGATTCCGTCGGGCTTCTCTGCCTCCACACGAGCGCGAATTGTACCGCTATCGAGCTTGCTCCCTGTTGAGAAAATGAGCGTGTATGCTGCTTCGGGCTTATTGCCGTCCCAGTCCGTGTACTGTGTGCCAAGCGCAAGGGCGACTGTGGTGTTAGAATCAAGTGGCTCTTTGAAATTGACAAAAACCGTTTTTCCCGACCAGACGTATTCTACCTTGATGGGCGGGGTAAGGAAAATGCTTTGCTGCACTTGGCTGCGCTGCTGCACAAACTTAGAAAATTCTAACGCAATATACTGGGGATGCACATTGAGAGCACGTTGAGCAGGCTGGGTGAAAATAATTTTAGGAGTGGTTTTGTCCGGCTCACCACCAGTGGGCGGCACGGCATTGGCACAGGCAACACACAGATACGCGACAGCGAGCAAGAGCAGTGCTATTGCCAACAATGACGCGCGGCGGTACAAACGAAATTCTTGTGTGTTCATTGGGTGTTTACGGCATTGCCATTACGCTATTTCTCAATCGTAATCATCGCCGACACACGCTTACCCGACGGCGAGACGACAATCACGCCATAGACTCCGCTTGTAAGGGACGTAAGGGGAATAGTAAAGATAGATGGCGGAGCATTTTGGACATCATTGCTTTGTACTTCCGGCTTCCAATCCCGCATGAGCAGCCGTTCACCCAACATATTTATCACTTGCACCGAATGAATGCCCTCTTCGGGCATTTGCGCTGCTATGGTCAGTTCATCGTGCGCAGGAGCGGGGTAAATGCTGACAATAGCCATCGTTCGGCGCTGCACAGCATTATTGGTCAGCCTCGGAACCAGTGAATTTCCAATTTGCTGCAAGACTACATTCATTACCATCAGCCCATTCCCATAGCGGCTGACATCGTACACGCTGTCTTTGCGAGACCAACTTGTTTTGGCGAGCACCCATTCAAAGGCGCTCCGCATGGTATCGGTAACAATGGGTGTGCCGCCAATCGTCGCAATAAGCGTCGTCGTGGACAAAAGCCGCACATTGGGAATGGTCATCACCACAAAGCGGTCGAGACTGTCGGCGCGGTTCGTGTCAAGTCGTACCGTGCCAAACGGCGACAAAATCGCTTCAGCACGAGGATAGAACATTCCACGTCGAATCTTGAAGGCAGCAGTAAAATTATCGGTGCGGTTGATTGCCGTGCCGATAACCTGCCCAAAGAGACGAATACTGGTATCGCGGAGCATATTCACATCGCGCAAGGTATCCAACCAGATGCGTGCTTGCATGGCAATAGGACCCGTCGGCACAGCCAAAAGTGGAACACTATCGGGCTTGAGAGAGCAAGGGGCAGTTACATTGCTATAATTCAGCCGCAGAAAGCCCCTCAGAGGCACGTCAGGGACTTGTGCATCGGTGGGGAGCACTTCTATCACGACAGAGTCTTGCGCCCCGCCAGCAAGCTGTAAAAGGCTTTGTGCGGGATAGACAATTCTGTAGGGAGCACTCAAGCTGCCGATAGTAACAGTAAAAGGCGAGGTGCCGGAATTGGTAATTCTTACGCTTTGCGTCACAGCATTAAAAAACCGTACCGCTCCAAAGCGCACCGTATCGGACGGTACGAGGTTCACTTGCGCAAAACTACTGCGTACTTGCACCTCAAACGACACTCGCCGCTCTTTTGCTGCGGGACGCGGGTCGTTGGTGATCAGAATAAGCGTGTCACGATAGACAGTATCTCGCGTTGTCGCCAGAGCTGTGAATTGCACCTGAACCTGCCGCTCAGTGTTAGGGCTGAGAGACAGTGTTATTGGCGAGAGCGTAAAACGAGAGGAAGGATTTGCCATGCGCACTTGAGCGCTTAGAATATCGTTCCCCCCACTGGCAACTGTAAACGTCGCTGAGGTTCTTGCAATTTCGGGATAGCACAAGGGAGGAATATTACCAAAACTCAATTTGTTGGTCGTATTTACGGTGTCCAGTTGTGGGCGGGTTCCTTCTCCGCTCAGAGTAAAGCGGAACGAGGTAGTATCGCCTGCGCAACGTCCTATACCGCTCACACGCACAATAACAGTCTGTGTCGTTGCCGCACCTGCTACGTCGGGCTGAAATCGTATACGCAGTTGTAGGCTATCGGAGGTAAATGTACGCTCAGTAAAGCGAAACGGCGTGGAAGAGAGCGGCTGTTTGTCAGCAGTCACTCTGAATTGCACCGCATCGCGGCTTAGGTTGGGAATGGAAATGACGGTATCACGGCTGCTACCAACGGCAATTTTGCCAAAATCAATCAAAGCATTACCGTTGTTAGTAGAAATGCCGGTCGGCTGAACGATAAACTGAATGGTCTTTATGGGCGCTCGAAGTGTGATATTGATTGGGTTTGCGCGGGAAATAAGCGTTCCATTTGCCCCAATATCGGGAATCGTATCGTTGTGATAGACTTGAAGCGTTGAAAGCGCAAAAAGACTGTCGGCTGGCAGTGCAGATGTAGCGGTAAAGCGAATCGGAACACGCACCGAGCTATTCTGTGGTATAGAAAACGAACGAGAAAGAACGGTATCAATCGTAAAGTATGAACTAAGCGTACGAATACTATCAATCTGAAGAATTCCCGCTCTGGCGTTCTTAATGGTCACATACGCACGTGTAGATTGGACTTCTGCCGCTCCGCAGCGCTCGACTTGCGGGAACAAAATTGGTTGAGGGGTTACTTCAATCAGTGGGAGTGCTTCAATGCTCAGAATATGAGTACCTGTCTGGAACATTACCCACTTTGGACTTGTCTCAAAAGGGGCGGGAGCATTTTGCTCGAAAAAGGCTTGAACTGCAACAACAAACAATAGCGAATCCTGCTCCACAAGAGGCTGGCGAACAAGCGGGTTAAAAATTGCCGAATAACTTATGGGCGCATTACGAGTTTGGCTTCCACCTGATGTAAGATTCACAACGTCGTTCATATCGTCCCAACGCCCACGTAAAGTACGCCGGAAGAAGCGAATTCCAGATGATAAACCAGCAAAACCATCAATTAGATTGGTCTTGGTATATGGACTCGTAACTTGGGATTTTGGGGTTAAGGTAATACCAGAATAAGAACGTAGAAGAGTATCCAGACTACTGCTGGGTTCGGGATTACGAATAGGATTTTCAACAGGAACTATTTCACGAATACGATTAGGTGTATCAAATCTCATACGCCCTGCGCCAAAGTATTGACCTTGTGCAGAGCCACCAAGCACATTTGCACGAACATCAACTGCATCTACTCGCGAATGAACTGCGACATGCCCACCAGAACCAGCACCACCGTTTGCTCGACCAAAACTTAAAATACCCCCCGAACCTTGAATCCCTGCTGCGCCACGTGCCTCTAGCATTATATTCTTGACCTCCGTTCCTGCAATACGGATTGCACCACCACCACCACCACCTGCACCGCCGCATGCCGTCGGACCTTGTGGATTACCACTGGCACCACCTGAGCCGCCTGCAATTGGTATCACAGGTTCATTCCCATGTCGCTGTCCGCCTCCATAGCCATTGGTCACTGCTGAAAATCCGGTTGTACCGTACCCGCCGCCATCTCCGTCAGCGCCTTCTCGTCGCCCAATACCACCACCGGCAGTTTGAGCGAGTGCTTGGTCATTTGCAATAGAATTCCATGCTCTACCAGACACACCAAAAGGATGCCCTGTACCCCCACCAGTTGATTGAGGGTCTTCAGTGAAATTACTTTGAGATGTTGCTCCAGCAACGCCATTTAACGATCCGCCACCAATTGTTCTAATAATTCGCGGGTCTATCGACAGAGGAATAACTCTCCGACCGCTACCATTTCCACCAGATGACCAGCCACTTGCACCGGAGGTAATCCGACCGTTATTACCCCCACTCGAGCCACCTGTAAAACCATCGCCACCCTCCGGAATTCCCACTGCGTTCAAGTTAGAGACATCGCATACCTGCCCACCACCACCACCACCACCAGCTCCGCCATTCTTGCCCGAAGCATTTGCCGAGAGAATTGCCCGACCGCCATCTATTTTTCCTGTACTGAGCATCACAAAGGGCAAATAGCCTTGATTGCCGTCAGTGCGCGGGTCGCAGTCCAGTGTGGAAACGTTATAGCGATTCGTGGCATTACCTGTGCCGTTTCCTTCCAAGCTCACATCGCCTACCACGAGCGCACCACGCCGTGAGCGAACAGATTTTGGAGTAGAGCCATTTTCAAGAATTTCACCAATGATGAAGGTGTTTGGGGTATTTTGGTCTCGTCGCGTAAATTCTCCGGCGTTCGCAAACGGGCGCACGATGTAGAGTGTGTCGGAAGCCGAAACAGAATCCGCACGACCACTGACAACGACGCGAATAGGAATACGAAACTCTCTTGGGAGGTCGTCCCAATACGATGTGGGTGGTACTTTCACACTTGGCAGCACGAACACTTGCGTTGAAATCAAGCGCCCGTTCCACGAGACCGCCACAGGACCAATAATAATTTTATTCGTGTCAGCAGCATTCTCCACCTCGACACGCACTAGATCTTCGGGGTTATTAGCATATAAGCCATCTTTCCCAAATGTCGTTGTGTCCGATGGCGCAGCCACAATTTCGATGTAGGTGCTCATGTTTCGAGCGCAGACATCGGGCAAAATGTATTGAATCCTTGGTGGGAAGACCTGTTGCTGCGCTGGAAGGAGTGCAGGAAATATTGCACAAAAAGCCGCAATACCCCCTAGCAACAATGATGCTGCTTTCTGGAGACATTTTCTGTATGGTGCTTGCAATCGAGTGTTCACGTTATTTTTCCAAAATGACTATTTCAGTTCGGCGGTTGAGCCGCCGCCCCACATCATTATCGTTACTCGCAATAGGGCGCGATTTACCAAAGCCAAGCGTATGAATACGATGCGCAGCCACACGGCGCTGAATAAGATACGCCTTTACCGCCTCAGCACGCTGGAGCGATAGCCGAAGGTTGTATTCGGGACTACCAACGCCGTCGGTATGACCTTCTACCCGAATGACGACCGTTTTGCGATTGCTCATAAATTCCGCAATGCGCTCTAATTGTGGTTGAAACGTCACAACGGGAACGGATTGATTCGTCGCAAAAAGCAGGTCTTCGATGATGAGTTTGCGTCCAATTTGTAGAATGGGAATTGTGCGCCGCACCAGCTCCAAATTACGCTCGTTGACAATCGCAACATTGATGGAATCCGGTATTGCCGGCTCTTCGGAGCGATAGGTAATGGCGTACATATTTGCCAGAGTGCTGGCGTAGGTGTCCAAGATAGTGGCAAAAGGCTTTGAGATGTCGAACATAGAGGCGCGAGTAGCATCAGCCATTTTGCCATATTGCTTAAAGACGGGCTTGGTGATGGGTACAATCTTCATTTCCTTCGCTTTTGCCGAATCAATAATGTTCTGCGCTGTAAAATTGGTTACTCCATCGCCATCTTCACCTTTTTGGTGATATGGTGCGTCCGTGATAAGAAGTGCCATTCGGCTGGCTGCCGGACGAAATTTGAGGTGCATAGCGGCATTGAGCGCATCAAGCGCATTTTCTTTCTCGTCTTTTCCGCCTTTTGCCTGCGTACCGGAAAGCCACCAGAGAAATTCTTGCACATCGCTCGTGGGTTGGCGGATAACCTCGACAGAATCGGAGAATGTTACCAGTCCCAAACGAAAATCAATGCCTTTGGCAAGAAGGTTTTTTGTGAATTTGTCCACATTTGCCCGCACAGCATTGATGTAGTCGCCCATGGTAGCAGTTACGTCCACGACAAAGACGAAATCAATTGGTATGCGCTTGTCAGACGAAATCTTTTTCACGGAAACCACATCACGGCGTTTGCCATTTTCGAGAACGGAAAGTTTTTGCTGCTCAAGCGAAGCAAAAGCAGCACTATCGGCTGTCGTTGCCTCCACAATAAGCCCAACTTCAGGGAAGCGAGTAATATCAACATTTTGTATGAAGAGTTTCAAACGGTCATCGGCAGACTGAATACTGGCTCCCTGCTGTACGCCTTGCAAAATCCCGACACGTTTGATAGAATCAGCAGTTTCAATCTCACGCCGAAATAAGTTCGGCGGCAAACCCGGATTCGCTGTCGTGGTGCGAAGAGGGGCGCTTTTGGGTGTAGGAAGTGTACTTGTGGTGGTCGAAGCCGTTTTATTTTTGAGCAGAGGCTTCGTTGGTGCGGTGGTGCTTGCTTTTTTCTGGGCTATGGGTAGCTGGGCAGTTTTCGCCGTTTGTGCGCTAGCATGGGGAGCAGCTATTACTACTACCGAAACCAATGCAACAACGAACAGAGCACCGATACTGACAATGTGGTATTGTGCCGAAAAAAAACGAGATATGATACGAATACGCTCTATCGAAATTTTCATCACATTCTCCATCAAAAATACAAAAGCCCTATGCAGGCAATAATTCTCTGCTAGGGCTTGTGCAAAAATACAGTTCTCTTATCAGAAAAACAACTTTATGCTTGATTGGCAATTTTGATTGTCGGCGATTCGGCAGATATTAGCGCGGAATTAAGATACGGAATACCGGGGAAATCATGAAATAATCAGCTGTTTCATAAGGACGAAGATCCCGCAGTACCCGTGCATATTTAGCTTCTAAATAAAGCCAGTTACCAAATAATGGTAAGTATCCTGTTACCATGCCTATCTGGTTAGAATACTGCAATGTAAATCCAAAGGGATAGGTAGTTTCATTGCGATACTCAAACTTAATAAAAAGCCAATCTAAAACACTCTGGGGAGTATAGTTAACAAGCCCACGACCACCTCTGTTTGCAGCCGTAACATTGTCTGAAGTTGCAAAGTAGGTTGGACCATATTGTCCACCAGTTTGTACTAAAGCAGTCTCCCGAATTTCAGTGTAGTTGATACCCGCATCAACTCGGAAAATATTATCTGGTGGATTCTCAGCACCTTCCACCTCCAACCACCACGTGTAGAAAACAGTCGCCTGAGCAACCGTGCGCAAGAGCGGCGTAACGGTTTGTACATCAACTCCACTTGAATTTCGATTAGTAACGAACTGAGCGTTTTCAGCAAAACGCGGATGGCTTGCAAGAAGCTGCAAACGTTCGCTGCGACCAATACCATTACTTTCGTCAAAATTGACACGCGAGAATGTTAGTGGTTCCGCAAGTGGAACGCCTTGATTGATACTTTGGATCGGTATTTCTGCATTGATACGTGCACCGAAAACGTTTGTTTTATTGTCTTCACCAAGAGGAAGAACCCCTTCAAAGCTAACGGCAATTTTAGGCTCCGGACCCATATTCAGTCGTCGCTTGCCTAAAAAATCCGTTAGTCGAGGGTTTTGATTCCCAGCGTCGTCGTTTAAGCGGTAAACAATACCACCGCTCAGTTTCAAAAGGTTGGGAATAGCACGGCGAGTATTGTTGTCACTGTTATCAATCAAAGCACGGGTAGCCGTTATTTTAGCTTCACCAGCGTACCAGAAATGATAACCGGCATTGTCATTGCCAATGTTATTCTGAATCCACCAATTGGTAGCTCCCACACGAAGCATTTGGTCAAATACGGAGAGGGAATAGTACTGACGCCCACCAGTAGGCATACGAAAGTTATTTTCCCCTACCCCGACTTTTTTCTCAATGTCCGAAGTTACCTTGCCGCCAACGTTTGAGACAGCCACAAAGTCATGGCAGTATTTTTCTTCGCCGTCGGGACCGACAGGCTCAGCAATAAGGTCGTTGACGCCTTGAAGCATATTATCCACCAGCTCTTTTTTCACGGCAACAGCAGTACCACATTTGATTTGATAGATGTCGTATTTGCCATTTTTTTTAGGCTCGCCCCAAACGGAGATTTTTGCCAAGTCCGGTCCGGGATCTTTACCAACAGTCTTAAAATACTGTTGGATAATTTTTTGAACCTGCGCTTCGCACACCGTCCAGCGGCTTAAGAAAGGTATTGCCCTATCATCTATGGTCGAAAAGGCTTTGGGAATACCGCCTGCTCCACCCGATGTAGAGTCTGGAGCCTGCCCAAAGAGAGATGACGTACTCGACACAACAAGCACAAAGGCGCTGAGAACCAGTGAATATCGTTTCATAGTGCTTACGCTGAAAATCGTAAAAGTAAAGATGTTCTGACAGTTAGGGAAAAAGGGAGGTTTGCTTACCCGATTCTTTTTCCTATGACGATACGTTTCTATGCTATACCAAGTAAAGAATTTCTTTGTAGTAAGTGTATATGCTGACATTGAGAAACTCATACTTTCTTAATCACCATCATTTTTTGTGCCATTTTGGGAGTATTCAGCAATCTTTGAATATACCGGGCTGATTCCACCATCATCAGGCTCCAAAAACTATATTACCATCGGAATATAAATCGCAGCGACGGCACAGCAACCAATGACGATTCCCATGCGTACGGTCCGCGGATAATCGGTACAAAAAGTCGTCCGTCCAAGCGAATTGCCGTAAGGAATCCTGTATCGCTGATAGGAACCTGTAACCACAGCAGACCAGAACCTGCGCCGTCAAAATACTGAACATACGCCCCGAACGGTACAGAAAGACCATACGACATATACTCAATGCGGAAGAAAGGTCCGAATTTAAGGGTTGAGCTTCTATCGGTCGCAGCAACAAACTCAGCACCTAACTTACGTGGTATCCACTCTTCCATCTGATAACCGGCAGCGCCGATTTTGAAGCGGACGTTATAGCCAAGATTATCTTTATCCGGGTCTTGAATACCGATAGAGAATGTATAATTCAAAAGCCCGTGCCAGCGCATCAAGAAACTTTTTCTGAGACGCATTTCTTCTGGAACACCTGTTTCTTCAGGGTTCACATACGGACCTTTGTCATTATAGCGAATGTTTTGACCGAGCATGACAGAGCCGGAAGCAGTAAAGACACCGCTACGGTCAATTAACTTAAAAGGGAAATCAAACGAACCATTTAAGCCGACGCTATTATTAATCGTTGTAAATCGGCTTGGTAGCGTCAGAATAGGAAGAATATTCGGTGCCCAAAGCGACGTTGGCAGAATAACACCCAGTTTGTTTGCATCCCAGAGTGCATTTACCGCCACTCGTTCACTCCAAAGCGATGGGTAGCCTATGTCATCATTACCGAATCGCATCTCTACGCCATACTGAGGAAGATTTGTCGGCTCACCTTGCACACTGGCAGGGTCTTGATAGTGCCGCCAGCTAATAAGGTCTGCGGCACCAATCACGATTTCATCACTAAATTGTTTGTCATTGTCCACTGCCTTGTGCGGCTCACCCTCTGTAATCATTAAATACTCATTAACTCTATCTTCACCAATCATCTTGGTAACAACTTCTTTATTGATTTTCATTTGCACACTTTGCGTGGGGCGAATGGACTGAGTTTTTTCAGCCGGATTCTGCTTGATGTTGTTCTTGATGTAATCATACATATTCTCGTAGCCGGTTCCTTCAATCGAACCTCTGACAGCCACCATCGCGCCAGTAGAATCGTCTTTTTCAAACTCTTTGGTCTTAAACTGACGCAAGTCGTTTGCATCCAGAACAGAAGCAGAGATAGGACCATTAAGGGCATTTTTTAGATAATCTGGGTCAGATGCCTGAGTTTGCGATGGTGATTGAATACCCATCACACCAAGAATAACTGGCTCACTGCCTTCGGTAAATCGCTCACAAAGGACATAGACTTTTCCTATCCGAACCAAACCAGCTAGGGCAGTATAGTAGTTTTTCACCGCTTCGCAATCCGCCGGGCTTCCACCATCATCTATCATTGCTTGCGGAACAGGTTGTTTTTTTGAAACACGCTTTTTAATATCATCGGTGTTTGTACACTCTTGCTCTGCGGTTTCGAGGGCAGCGGTGCGCGGTTGACCTGGTGTTATCATTTCACTGAACCGCTTAACAGCGGCAGCATCTGCTTCATAGAGCGAGATATTGGAGTACTTATAATAATCCATTTTTCTCAAGAATGATTTAGTCAGTTCTTGCGCCTGCAATGTACTACCACAAAAGAAAAGTATTACCGTGCAGAGGGTAATGCACGAAGAGAACATTATACTGTGACGGTTTGATACTAAGGTGCGCATGGGTAATCCTGCCGTAAAAATTTCAGGGTTAAAAATTATAGCAAAAACATTCAAAACTTCACAACTACCGTTTTTTTACTCAGCAACATTAAAGAAAATTTCTGAGTGAAAATTTAATAGCTCTTTATTGATATGGAATATTAACGGTAATTAGGCATGGCGGACTTGACGATGCTGCCGAAGTACCTGCTTTTCGATTCACAATTTTCGCGCCAACTTTTATCGCAATCGTGCCACGCAAGATACGACTCTCTGCGGGTGGCTTTGGCGGAAGGTCTTTGACTTGAATTGTAACGGGAAATGCGCCGGTACTTGCATCAAATGAACCGGAAATGATACTGAAGCTAGTAGCATTAGCTACCCAAGTGGATGTTGCATCAGGCTCATCCCCATTGTAAATTCTCAATACTGTGTCAGGGCTGTTATAGTCAATCTCAGCATCACCGGAAGGTTCAACATCTCCAAGCGTTGCCTTCACACTCTTACTTGCATTTGGATCTTTATTATCAGCATCCAAAGGAACTTCAAAATCAACACCGATCCCTTTTACAACAACTTGGAAGTTATTGGGTTGCACAGGTTTCTTGCCAGTTGGTTTCTTTACCTTGACATCAGCGCCGCCGGATTTAAGTTCTGTGATTGCACTAGAACAAGAAATATCCGGGGGCGTTTGCTCGGGGGTTGTCTCTTTGGAAAAGAGCGGTACGCGCTCACCTGTTGGCGGATATATCCAGACGATATCAGTTTTAACCTTTTTAGCTGCTGCTGGAATATTAGGACCTGTCCATCCTTCGGCATATGCGTTATCTTGATTCTTTTTTTCATTGCCTAATTGATAGTCAATCTTAAACTGCGCCAGTGGCAACTCAGCAGCGACAAGAAGTTTACTACGCAACTGCAAACGTTTACCATAATAGAGCTTAAGACCAGCGAGGGTCTTCATACTCTTTGGATCAAGGCTGCTAGGAAGAACTGTCAAATCAGTTGAGGCGGTATCAGATTTTCCACCACCGGAGTATTCAAGTTTGATATTATACAAGCCCGCTGGTATAGGACTTTCAAAAACCATCCGATAACGACGTTTTTTATTATTAGCTTGTGGATCAACCGATCCTCCTGCATTTGCCTCATCCAACTCTATTTTGTACTTACCCGCAAGCGATGGCGTACCTTTAATATCTACACTAGGGTTTCCGGGCTTAAAGTACGAACCAGGGGTAAGAGCAAATGTAATGATAGTCTTTTGTAATTTATCAAAGGTAATAATCTTAGGCTCAAGTTCGCTGATACCCGGTGCCGGCTGCTGCTGCTCGGGCTTACGCACTTGCACATCAATATCCATCGTACCACTATTTTGGTCTAGGAACGTAGAGAACCCTGGAGTCATAAGCTTTACGATATAATCATACAGTGTAATCCTGTTCAATACTTCTTCATCAGCTTTATTATTCTCACGACCTAGCTTAATAGCGGCATTAAATTCCTCTACGGCTTTGTATCGAGTATTAAAATCACCTTCGCCGTCAAACCATATATCGCGTAATTCAACTTTCCCATCAAGTTCCTTTTGCAATTCCTGCATAACAGAGCGAAGTGCTTTCACTTTCAGTTTTACGACACCGACATTTACTTGATCTTCATCAGAAATATCCTTCACACCACCTTCAAAATCCACGCCAAGAATCTTATTGGTGCTTGAGAAAAAGCGAAGTTTATACCAACCGTCTTTGCGCTCGTCGCCCGGATCGAAATTTACCGTAAAGGTACGCGCAACTATCTTACCATTATTAACAAGATCTTTTTCAGATTTCAGGCTATCATAGAAAAAAACAGTATCCTTCATTTGGCTTGATCTCTCTAGGGCTGCACTATTTACAGCAAGATTGTAGAGAGGTTTGCGCCAACCTCCTTCAGATTTATTATATTCATATGTGGCAGGTACATCAAGTTTCAACTGGCGATTATCTATTAATGTCCAATTAAAATTACGTCCTGCTTGCTGATCAATATAGGTAGCAACATCACCGGTCTTAAATTCTCTGAGTCGCTTGCTATTATACACGCTATCCGGCAGACGGGGTGCGTTTTCTTGTGTCTCCCCTTTGGGTGTTTCAGTAAAGAAAAGCTGGTATGTTAATTCCTGTACGTTTGCCAACTTCGTAAAGGTATAGTCCTTCAGACCTTCGGCTGCATCCGCTTCTTCACCATGCTTAGCATCACTAATATCGGTTACGCCGACCTTCACACTATACGTTTTCTGACGTTTAATGCGCTGGTCTTTGGGCAAAGATTCTACGGTTGCCTTATCTTGTATAATAATAAGGTCATTCGGAGCAACGTTCATATTGAAATTGCCCGAACCGCTTTGTAATTGTGAAAGGATATTCTGCACAATTTTCATAGACTCTTTCGTCTTTTTGTGCAGACCTTCTTCAGCTTCATCGCGTTCTACGATGATGATGAGAAGTTCCAAGATAACGGCAAGGTATAATACAAAATATACTTTGCCAGCACTGCCTTTCGACATAAACTTCGACCAATAGGGATTGGGAAAATCGTAATTTGGGAGGAGAGGCGCAAAGACTTGCTTTCTTGCCTCACTTCCAATATGCAAAAATCATAATACAAAACAAAAAATTTGTCATTTTCCACAAAAAGGACAAAATTTCTGCTGATGCCGATATGTTCTACCGTTGATTCACCAAAAAGCAAAGATTATAGCCCTTTTGATGAACCTGCATTTCTTACTCCAGCCGAGAATGTGTTACATATTTAATAGCCACGCAAAAATAAGCGGTGCTACAATTGTTGCATCGGACTCAACGATAAACTTCGGTGTAGTCACGTCCAGTTTCCCCCATGTAATTTTCTCATTAGGGACTGCTCCGGAATATGAACCGTAGCTTGTTGTCGAATCGGAGATTTGGCAAAAATAACTCCAAAAAGGAATATCTGTCATTTCCATGTCTTGATAGAGCATCGGCACGACGCAGATTGGGAAGTCTCCAGCGATACCGCCACCTACTTGAAAGAATCCCACACCTTTACCTTTGGAGTTCTCAATATACCACTTCGAGAGCCACATCATATATTCGATGCCCGATTTCATAATGGATGGCTGCAATTCGCCTTTAATACAGTACGATGCAAAAATGTTGCCCATAGTCGAATCTTCCCAACCGGGTACAATAATAGGTAAATTTTTCTCCGCCGCAGCAATCATCCATGAGTTTTTAGGGTCGATTTCGTAATACTGTTTCATATCACCCGAAAGCAGCATTTTGTACATATATTCATGGGGAAAGTAACGCTCTCCACTATCTTGGGCAGCTTTCCACTGCTGGAAAATATGCTTTTGGATGCGGCGAAATGCTTCTTCTTCCGGAATGCACGTATCGGTAACACGGTTGAAACCATCTTCCAAAAGCGCCCATTCGTCCTGCGGCGACAGGTCGCGGTAATGCGGTACACGCTTATAGTGCGTATGCGCCACAAGATTCATGATATCTTCCTCCAGATTCGCTCCGGTGCATGAAATAATCTGCACTTTATCCTGCCGAATCATTTCTGCGAGCGTCTTTCCAAGTTCCGCAGTACTCATTGCGCCGGCTAAGGTTATCATCATTTTGCCACCTTCAGCCAAATGTGTTTCATACCCTTTTGCAGCATCTACAAGGGCAGCAGCATTAAAGTGAAGGAAATTTTCTTCGATAAAGCGCGAAATTGTATTGCGTTGTATAGCCATAAGTCGTCAAATAGAAGGGAATGAAAAGAAACTATGGACAAAATATTATTGTGAGAGCAGGGCAAAAATAGGAAATTTTTTCGCAAGCACGCGCATAAAATCATGTAACACCCTAGAAAAAGCCCCGGCAAAACTCATAATACCTTATTATGGAGTGATTTGCACCACAATCGGGCAGTGATCGGAAACCCGCCTTGCTTCTTTCTCCGACAGAGCCGCTCGAAAATTGACAGCGCGAAGCGTACCCGGTAGAACACAACGCAACAAGGAATCACTCACTACAATATGATCAATCGTCGGTAACGCGCTGTATGTGCAGCTTCTCATCTCGTATGTAAGAAAGGAAAGTCTCGGTGAGTTTACTAATGTGTCCAATGCACTTTGTTTTTTGTGCGGCGAATCATTACAATCGCCAAGAATGATGATATTGTTATCATTCCCCTTTTGCAAAACAGAATCTGTCCATATTCGTAGTTGTTCGGCTTGTGTCCTTCGGAGCAAGCGAGAGCGCTCTATAAGAGCAGGCGTAGAATCAGCACGCGATGTTGATTTCAGATGTACCGCCAATAAAAGCCAGCGCGTCTTTCCAATAGTACAGTACACAAGCAAACCCGCACGAGTACGTCCCTCTTCTACGGCAAGTGAGCGTACCTCGCCCAGCATAGTCGCTTGTAATGGCGCACGATAAAGAAACCCAATATGCTGCTTGCCGCCGCTTGCTCCCATAATATAGCGATACTCCGGCAACAATCGAAGAAGCCGCTCCATTGCTTGAGTATTCTCAATTTCTTGCACGGCAAGTATATCAGCATCGGTATCGTGAATAACCTGAGCCAAGAGCCTATCATCAGCATCAGTACGGGGCTTGTGGTCATCCGAAGAATTATCCCCGAACCATTCCATATTAAATGTACCGACGGTGATTCGCTCCGGGGCTTGCTCAGGAGTTCCCTTGCAACTTTGGAACAGACAACTAAGTACGGCGGACGAGGAAAATATCACGCATAATGAAAGCCATTTCCTACGCATAGTTTCTCTCTATGACTTCCTGAAATATCGCACCGTATATAAGTATTCTTGCGGGGCAGCATCTTCTTTGAAGCCCGTTATCGGCAACTTGAGCAATTGTGCCTTGAACCAGACATCAAATGCGGTTTGGCGTTGCAAAGGCTGTTTTGCCTCAAGTTTGTACCCTAAGCGCTGAAGAGCTTCGGCTAAACGGTCGGAATTGGTATGATAACGATTGCGCTGTACAATGACAAACTCCGGTGTCTGCGCCGCAGTAACAAAACGCTCACACGAATCCAGAGTAAATTCCTTCGTTAAATCTGTTTCCACCCAAAAAAGCGCATTAGAAGTTGGTAAGTAGCGGTCAACAGCCGTCGAAGAGCCACTTGTCACCGACCCTACACTTTCCATGCCGTACCGATACCCAAACGGATGCGCTACCGTCAGGCGTGAAGCATCTTTCACCTGCGCAGCGACGAAATCACGCACTTCGCGTATAGGTGGTGTTTGCTGCGTGGCGACAATGTTCAAATTCCATGTCGCAATGGCATAGAAATTACAAAGTAGGATAATTACCACCGCACCCAGACGCAGTTCTCGCTTCGTAATTTTTGCAATTCCCATGCCCACCACTATCCAGAATAATGGTGCAACAAAACCCACACGCTGAATCGAAGGAATCAGATAAAACTGAAGCGGGGGATACATCCGCACAACAACGAGCGACATAAAGACGAGCGGAAATGCCAGAAAAAACAACCCAAAACGGTTACGCGCTATCCACTCAGTACGGAAAGCCACAATACTGAATAGGACAATCAGCACGAGCATTGGCAGAACCACCCACACCGTCCATGGCGCAACGGCAAAACCATTCATCAGCCCAAAGACCGTTGCTCCGAAAAACATGATGGCTGCTAATGGTTTCTTAACATTCGTTGTTGCAAGCGGGCTTGCGCCTAAGTCCATCTGGGAATAAGTCGTTAAAATCGTAATGACTATCGGCAGAATTAGGACGATAATCAGCGCTTGTGATGCCGCCCACACACCAATCTGTCCAGCGGAGCGCCTGCGGAGCGTTGAAAGGTAATGCAAACCCGCACACAGCGCAAACACTGCTGCCGAAAGGTAGTGAAAATAAAAGGTCGCACCCGTGAGAACAACATACAGCGCTAGATTGCGCCACGATGACAGACCGCTTTCCTGCGCCCTGAAGCACAACGAATAATAATACACTGCCGCCAGACCAAGCAGCATTACGATAGACTGATACCGAGCAAAGTTTGCCCCCATCCACACAACAGGCGTGGTGGCGGCAAGACAAAAGACGGCAAGCCTCATATTCTTGCTCATCTGCCCAGCAAAAAGGGTTGTCAATTTCCAAATGTACACAATCGCTCCAAGCGCAAAAGTCAGCGCCAAGATACGCAGCGACTCATCGCTAAAGCCGAACAGGCTTCCCCATGCGTGTTGCAGGAGACTTGTACCGGCAGGATTATTTTCGTAGGGCGAGAAATAGAGCTTGAGAATAGTCGGGATGGACTTGGGAGCTGCCCAAAACATGGAAAATTCATCCGCCGCCACTGAGCGTTGCCCAAGCGTGAAAAGGGTAAAGACCGTGAGTGCAGCAATAATGCCGATAGCTAACCAATGTGTGCGTTGAAGCATAAAACCAGTGTTTGTTCATAAAAAAAATCTGTGCAAATCTGCTTTACCTGCGTTTAATTCTCGACAATATCCGTCTTATCAACAATGAAGTTTGGTCGTTTCCGCGAGGCATCAAGCGCCCGCCAGACGTATTCGCCGATAACACCGAGTGCCATCATCTGAAACGCTGAGACCATCACAAATACAACCATAAGCGATGTCCAGCCCTGCACGTAAGGAATCCACCCGAAGAGCCGCGCCAGCATAATGAAACCGCCATAACCAAACGCCGCCAAGCCCAAAAACAAGCCTAAAAACGAGATAGCACGAATCGGAAAAAAGGAAAATGCAATGAAAGAATCTATTAACAACTTCACTTTCTTTGCCAGCGTCCAGCGCGACACGCCAATATCGCGTTTACGCCGCGTGTAGGGAATGTTCACGTATTCATAGCCCAGCCAGACCAGTAGGTAGAGGATGTGCGTATTTTTTTCGGACATTTTGACCAGCTCGTCTTTGAGCGCTTTGTCAAAGAGAACAAGGTCGAAGCCGCCGTCCGGAACATTTTTGAGCGCTAGGCGCTTGATAAGTGCATGGAAGGTGGTAGCAAAGAAACGCTGCCCAAGGGATTCTTCGCGGTCGGTACGGTTTGCCAGCACCAGTTTCAAACCTTGCTTCCAATAGCCATACATCTTGGGGATAAGCTCCGGCGGGTCTTGCAAGTCGGCAGCGAGAATCACGCAGACATCGCCCGTCGCATAGTGCAATCCCGCGAGAATGGCGCTGTGCGAGCCAACATTAGAAGCCAGTTTCACGGCTTTTACTTTATGGGGATACTCCTTGTGAAACGCCAAAATTGCGTCGTAGGTGCGGTCTTTCGAGCCATCGTCCACCAGCACGTATTCAAATTCCACATCGGCATCGAACTCTTTCTCGTTTTCGATGAGTGTTTGTGCGGTAACGGGTATATTTTCTTCGTTGAAATAGCAGGGAATGATGATTGAGAGTTTGGGCATGATGTTTTTGTGTTGAATTTCAAAATGCTATCAATTTTTACGACGTTGCAAAAGCCAGTAGTCACTTGTGTGTTGGAGAGTTACAAATGCTGAATCCAGCTCGGAAGCATGATTTTCGGCATCGGCAATCACATCCCGCTCTTCGCCGAAGCGGTTCACAATAACGTATTCAATACCGCGAATATCGCAAAACTGTTTGAGACTGCCAGCAGTAATCGTAGGGCGGTCGCCTTCCATCGTCGCAAATGCTTGGTTGAAGGCGATAAAGTGCAAGCGCCCAATTTCGTTGTACATAAGATTGAGCGGCGCTAAACACCGCGCTCCATCAGGAATAGAGCGTGTGATTTCACGATTCAATTCACTCACATTTTCTTTGTGCAAGGCATCGGTTATCTGAAAATATATGCCATAACCTATAAAAGCAATAGCGCAAATGCCAGATACAATCTTGGCTACACGCCCCCTCGACCAAACATCCGGCGCAGCATCTGCTATGATGAGCGCAAGAAATGGGGCATAAAGCGCGAAATAATCCCGTTTATCCTCCAACATCACGCCCAATACCACAATAAGCGCCGCGAAATACAACCGCAAAAAACGGCGTAGAGGCTTGGGATTACGCCACGTAGCGGCAAGAAGCGCCAGCGAAAAAACACTCACGAAGATAAATTGCGGCTTACGGAAAAAGCGCTGCTGTTCGTCCAGCAAGTGTTGAAGCGGTGTCCACCAATGCCAAAGGAATTTTGCCTGTGATTGCGGTTGCGATGCTTGCAACCGTGCGAGGTCGGCGTGAAGACACATATCTATCGGGTAGGGAGAAAAGACTACAAGAGCCGCACAAGCAAAGAGCACCGCGCTTTGCCAGCGCTTTGCTCGGAGAAGCATAAGCACCCCCGCGCCCGCATACATACAGCCCGCCAAATGTGTCAACATGGCAGCACCGGCAAATGCTCCGGCGAGAATCACAGCAATCGTGCGTTGTCGCTTGGAAACCTGCTCGTGCATCAAGCCAATAAAAAGCGCGGCAAAACTCAGAAAGCCAAAAGCTGCCGTTTCAACTTCCGGGCGAAAACATTTAACATGATAAAAAAAAGACGGTATGAGTAATAATGCGGCGAGAGCAAGAATTGCTTGCTGCTTTTGCCATTGCCCAAAGCGTGTCGTTAATTGCCAAAGCGTAAACACAATAACACCACCCGAAAGCAAGGAAACAAGACGTACTGCCCAAAGATGCACACCGAAAAGTTTCAGCATCAGAGCACCACTCCATGTGGCGAGATGGTGATGAAGAACAACGTATTCATCCTGCCGCAAATACCCTTCCCAAAAATGCGAATGAACATAGCCATCGCGGGCAAAGAAATAAGCATATTCGCCAATGAATGCTTCATCCACATAAAAATCGTGGTACGGGATACTGATGAATAAAAGGCACAAGCTCACAGCAGCTAACACCCATGTACAATACCGCATGAAAGGTGTATTCATCATGCTGAGAAATAAGTGGGCAGATTCACGGGCAAACCACTCCCAAGCGATTCTTCTGCCGCAAAGGTAGCAAGCGTAACGGCGCGAAGAACTTCGTAGTCAATCGGAAACGTTCTACCGCTTTTAACCGCTTGAATAAGAGCACTCATCTCTTGCTTATGTCCTTTGGTTCCATCAAATTTTGAACGGCTAATTTTCCGCCCTTGAGCAAGGTCGAGCGCCTCAAAGTTGTGCATTTGTGCGGTTTTGCCATCGGCAAAGACTTCACAGTATTCTTTAGGCACGGCGCTGTCACCATTGGCAAGATATTGAACCGTGCCGATAGAACCATCGGCAAATTTCAACGAAATGTTTACTGTGTCGCGACGCTGCGCTTTTGTGTTGGCTGTGGAGATTCCTTCGGCAAAGACTCGCACGGGAAGGCTTCCCGACAGAAAGACCATACAATCAATAAAATGGCACACCTCGCCGATAATCCTTCCACCCTGCGCGGGGTCTTGTATCCAGCTTTCCGGCGGTATTGCACCCGCATTGACGCGATAAAGCATACTCATCGGGTCTTGGCGGTGAGCAAAAAATTTCTGCATTGCTGAGAACGGTGCCGAGAAACGACGATTAAAGCCGACCATGACTTGCGCCGTGCTGTTTTTCTGCGCTTCATCAATGGCAACAAGTTCCGTAAGCGAGACACAAAGCGGCTTTTCCATGAAGATATTTTTACCGCTTCTGAGCGATTCCGCAACATACTTCCCGTGTGAGTCATGGCGCGAAGCACAAATCACTAAATTCACAGCAACATCACCAAAAACTCCTTCAGCACTTGTTTCGCAGCGTTCAAAACCAAATCGCTCCTGAACCGATTTCGCCTTAACGGGCGTAGGCGTGGCAATAACGTGCAGACTCACGTCATTGCTAGCTTTCAGATGTGGCAAAAGATTAGTTTGCGCAAAGGCTCCAGCACCAATAAAACCCACAACCACAGTATTCGCAGTATTCGCAGGCTTCGCAGTTGAGTTTTGAACAGAACGCTGCAAACGTGCTGACGTAGAACGCGGATAATCCAACACAATTCCGAAATATGGTTTTCCGTCGGCATTTGGTGTTTTACCCGTAATGAGTGAATATGCCTCCGCCGCACGGTCAAGCGGGAAATGGTGCGTCGTCATTGCCGCTACATTTACCTTGCTCTGCGCCACAAGATCAAGAAACGATTGCATATTGCGATTCTCCGTCCAGCGCACATATCCGGCTGGATAGTCGTTGCCATGCTCTTCATAGCTAGGGTCGTAACGCCCCGGACCATAGCTGCACGAAATTCTGAACTCTACTTCTTTTTCGTAGAAAGGTGAGCGGGGAAGATTCATTCCCACCGCACCAACTACCACAACCGTACCGCGCTTGCGAACAATCTCCATTGCCAGTTCCACAGGTGCATTAGAGTCGGTTGCAGCAGTGATAACAACGGCATCTACGCCCAATCCACGCGAAAAGGCTTCAATGCTACGCACAGCATCACGATTGCTCGGCAAGGTGGCATCGGCACCAAATTTTGCAGCAGCGGCAAAGAGTGCTTCATTCACATCCAACCCAATGACACGGCATCCAGCCGATTTAAGAAGCTGCACGGTAATTTGCCCCAATAGTCCCAAACCAATCACCGCCACACTCATTCCCAGTTCTACTGCGGCTTGGCGAACGCCTTGCATCGCAATAGCACCAAGAGTTGTATAAGCAGCATCAACAAAACTTACTTCATCTGGAATTTTGACCACGAGGTTTTTGGGTACGGCAATAATTTCTGCATGAAAAGCATAGTTATTACCCGCACAGGCAACGCGGTCGCCCACCAGAAATCCTTCGGCGCGGGATTCGATAACCGTACCGGAGGCGCTATATCCAAGCGGTTTGTAGGAATCGAGTGTGTTCTGCACTTTCTGGACAGTTGCCATCAAGCCATCTTTTCGCACACTCTCGAATACTTTTTTCACCTCCTGCGGCTGCTTCATTGCACGTTGCAACAATGATGATTGTGCTTTGCTAACAGAAGTGCGCTCCGTGCCGACGCTAATAAGCGAATTGGCAACACTAACGAGTACACCGCCTTCGGGGCATTGCGGCGTTGGCAGGTCGGCGACAAGAAGTTCTCCGGTGGATTGGTGCTGAATGAGTTGGAGCATGAAGGGGAAGTTTTGTGTGCTGAATGAGTGACGCTTGTATTGTATAGGAAAAGGAACATTATTCCGGTTTCCAAAGATGCTTCTCAAGATTGACCGCCTCGCCGATAAATTCAATGCCTTCTGCTTCTAATAGCTCCCGCATGAGCGTCGGCGTGGCGAAGTGGTGCTTGCCGGAAAGCTCACCATTGCGATTGATAACACGGTGCGCCGGAACATCGGTGGCGCGGTGCGCACTGTCAACGGCGTTCATAGCCCATCCGACCATACGAGCCGAAGACTTTGCGCCAAGCGCTTCGGCAATGTGCCCGTAGGTGGTTACACGCCCAAAAGGAATTTGTCGAGCGATTTCGTACACGCGTTGGTAGAAGTCGTCTTGCTTCGTGGTCTTGGGCGCAAAAGCGCTTTCCATTGCTTCCCGTCTTTTCTGGGGCATACCGTTTATACTTTCCTATCGCGCCGATTCGCGGGTAGTGAATGAGGAAAATTTTTCGCAAATTTGCGGAAAGAATCTGATTTCTCAAACCATTTGCTTTCCAAACGCCGTTAATGCTTGATTTGCAACCTTCTCTTCCACGCCGAATTGTTTGCCTCACCGAGGAAACGACGGAAACATTATATCTTCTCGGCGTAGAAGAGCTTATTGTAGGCATATCCGGCTTTACGGTGCGCCCGAAAGAAGCGCGCAAGACTAAGCCGAAAGTTAGCACTTATCTGGATGCCAACATTGAACAGATTCTTGCTCTCAAGCCTGATATAGTCTTGGCGTGGTCAGATTTGCAAGCAGATATTTGTGCAAGCCTCATGCGAGCAAGCGTGGAGGTCGTTGGATTCAATCACCGTTCGGTGCAAGGCATTTTGTCTATGATTCTCCGTTTGGGTGCTCTTGTAGGCAAGCAAAACGAAGCTACACATTTGGTTGAAAAACTACAAGCAGAACTTCAGGATGCCCATTTGCGGGGCGAGAGGCGCAGACAAAAGCCGCGTGTCTATTTTGAAGAGTGGTATGACCCACTTATTTCGGGCATTTGCTGGGTGAGCGAACTCATTGAGGTTTGTGGCGGCGTGGATATTTTCGCCGAGAATCGCCATTTTCCTGATGCCAAGAGGCGTATTATTGCCGACCCCAATGAAGTTATTCGCCGTAAGCCGGACATCATCGTCGCTTCATGGTGCGGAAAGATGTTCAAGCCGGAGCGCCTCATCGCACGTGAGGGCTGGCAGGAAATTCCCGCCGTAGCGAATGGCTACTTGTTTGAAGTCCCTTCACCAATAATTTTACAACCCGGTCCGGCGGCTTTGACAGAAGGCATTGAGCGGTTATTGAAGATTTTTGATGTATGGGAAGCGCAACAAGTACAACAACAGCACGCATAATAAATTGAAAATCACTTTCATTCCAATACTTTCTACTTATTTTCCCCTACAAACTATGACCATCGCAATCGGCTCCGACCACGCGGGCTTCCGCTATAAACAAGAACTTGCTGACTTTCTGCGTACTAATGGACACACCGTTGAGGACTTCGGCACACATTCGCTAGACTCTGTAGATTATCCCGATTTTGCGGCGGCGGTTGGTCGTGCCGTTGCAAGTGGTAACGCACCATTGGGCGTATTGGTGTGTGGAAGTGGCATTGGCGTTTCGATTACTGCCAATAAAATAGCGGGTGTTCGAGCGGCAAATTGTCTGACCGAAGAAATGGCACGTCTGGCGCGGCAGCATAACAATGCGAATGTCGTAACGATTGGCGAGCGTTTGATGACGCTGGATACTGCTAAAGCAATCGTAAAAGCATTTTTGGAAACAGCCTTTGAAGGTGGGCGACACGCCAACCGCGTGGAGAAGATACATACTCTGACAGGCTGCTAGATTCTATACACCTATCCGCCAAAGAGTTTTTTCATTACTTCCATCTCTGAACGCGAGACGTGTGTGGGCTTATCGTTGGTGGCAAGGCGTTTGTCTTGCGGACTGGATTTTGTGCCAGAGACCGAGGCACGCGCCTCACGCAAAAATGATTCTGATGATTTGACTGTGCAACCACTGCGTTTGGCAAAATTGTGAACTTCCGTATCGGACGAAACAACCGTTGCCAGATGCGTCCGCTCCTCGCGGCGCACGAGGTCTTTGATGATGTCGTCTGCTTCTTGGAAACGCCGCGTTTCACGCACAACGACGTTCCGCAGTGAACTCGCAACTCCTGCATTTACTCCATCAAAGACGAGGGTAAAATATACGTCCGGGCGTTTCCTCGCAAGCCCTTCTACCAAATACACAAGAGACTGCCTTGCTTCGGTGAGCGAGGAATCCATCTGACGCTTCATTGTTGCGTCCTTGTGCATGATATTATGTGCGTCTAAGATGTAGTGTTGCATGGTGTTGGGCATATTGATTGCTTCTTTCCTAATATACGCATTTACCTAATGATTATTGCCTTTTACAAGCCCTACGGCGTACTTTCGCATTTTACAAGCGACGGTTCGGCAAATAGAACGCTCGCGGAATTTGATTTGCCACCCAATGTTTACCCTGTTGGGCGCTTAGATGCTGATTCCGAGGGGTTTTTGTTGCTTTCTGATGAAAAATCCACAGTCAAATATCTGCTTGAACCTAAATATGCCCATCCGCGCGAATATTGGGTACACGTGGAGGGAATTGCCACAGAAGAGGCTCTGAGCAGCCTGACAAAGGGAGTACCTATCCAAGACTACATTACCAAGCCTTGCACGGCACGGGTGCTTTCCGAAAGCGACATTTCCCGCTTGCCAGAGCGAATACCGCCTATTCGCTTTCGTAAAGATACTCCCACTTCATGGATTTCGCTTGTGCTTACCGAGGGTAAAAATCGCCAAGTACGCCGTATGACCGCCTCGGCAGGATTGCCGACCTTGCGCCTTGTCCGTGTCAGAATTGGGGAATTGTTTTTACCGTTCTGGGAAACAGGTATTTGGCGAGATCTAGCAGTACACGAAAGACGCAGTGCCTTGGGCAGATATGCCTAGTATGATTGCTTTCCCCTCCTTGTCAGAATCTAGGACTCTTATGCACCTACTTTTCCTGTTTTGTGCCCATTTGCTTTTCTACCATGACTTTTGGTCATCAAAAGTTCTCACTCTAATACACTATCATTTTGTTGTCTCATTGTGCATTTTTGTAAAATGAGACAGTGTAATACGAGCGGTGTGGAAAAGTGTCAGATAAATCCGACACAAAATTAAAAAGTGTCAGGGAAACTTGACACTTTTTCCTCCAAACACCGCATAAAATCATGCGAAAACACTTTGGCATGGATATTGAAATAGAGAGGGTATTCAAATAATTGAAAGTATGGCTATGAAAACAACATCAACTACAACTTCGCATAAAACCACAAGCAGCATCATTACATTGCCGCGTATTATTATCGGCATTGTTATCATCTGTCTTACATTACAAATTCAAAAAAGCAAATCGGTTGAACTTCCCAAGTACACCTTACCTGAATATGTGAAAGAAAGTGTATTGGAGCGCGTCAACAACCATCGTTCTTCTCTTCATGCCCAAGAATTGACGCTGAATGATTCGCTTTCCACCGAAGCGCGACGCTATTGTGAGATGATTGCAAAAGGCAATCTCCAAGCGAATCTGGCAAGTGTCAATCTCAATATGTCTCTCAACAAGCGCGATGTAGAGGCATGGGATAACCAAAAAGGCATACTCCGCAATGTTGCTGTCTTTGAATCCACGAGCGGTAGCCCCGCTTTAGATGCAATGCGCACGTGGCTCGAACACAACGACGAAGCAAACAACCTTGAGAACGGTGAAGTAACGACGACCGGTATCGGAGTGGTAAAAAAAGGTAATACCTACTATATTTGCCAACTATTCGCACCACGCAAATAAGTACCCAATCAGGTGTTGCGCTGAATTGCAACACATTGATACAAAGTTTGTATATTTGCTAGTGTATTCACAGTTTGTTCAACAATTAGAAGGAGAATCTGTTCATGAAAAACTTCCGTTCATTGCTTGCGGTGGCTGCTGTTGCAGCTTTTAGCTTCGGTACAGTGTTTGCTGGTGGCGACAACTGCAAAGACAAAGATTGTTGCAAAACGAAAGCAGCAAAAACTTCAAAAAAAGCGGACAAGCCAACTGATAAAACTGCTGAAACGAAAAAATCGTAAGCAAGTTCAAGTATTAGATAAAAAGCTGTATCGTTCATCAAGAATGGTACAGCTTTTTTTTACCCCAATTCCACCTCTAGTCCGCATAAAAACTTGCCTTGACGTACGCACACATTAAACTTTCCTCCCTCACAAATACATCAAAGAATTACATAGCATACCGTAGTGTGAAGCCGGACAAGCAATTAGAACTCATACTATATCAGCAATAAATTTTGATTTGCTTTTCTTCAAAAAACGTGTAGTTTAGGGCTTTACAAGGTAGTAATTGTGTATTGTATGCTCACATTGTATCGTCGTAGCTGGTGAGATACTTCAAGCTCAAGCGCATTCAATGTACTATGCAACCCAAATCAAAAATTGTTTCATCTACCCTTGATCGAGAAAAAGAGGAGTGTTTCATGCACCGCTATTTTGCAGTGATAATCGTTTGTCTCTTTATGCTGATGCAATGCAATCAGGCGTACGCTCAGAAAAAAAGTAAAACAAAGGTAACACCTTCCTCTAACGGTCAATCAACGGCTCCAAGCCCTGCTTCTTCAACACTAGGACAAACACAAAAAGAGAAAGCCGGACAGACAAAAGTCGCGCCCGAACTCAAACCCGGACCACTTCTTGATTCGGCACAATTGCTTATTCAGCCCACCTTCACTTCACTTCTGGATGCACTCCCTCGTGCTGAAAAAGTCTATAAACTACGTTTGGATGAAAATAATCTGACAGCCCTTCCGGCAACTATCGGACAGCTTGTTAATCTTCAAGAACTCTCTCTTGACCGCAACCTCTTGACAACCCTCCCGCCAGAGATTGGAAAACTTGCTAATCTTCAAGTGCTTGTGCTTGATAAAAACAAGATTAAGCGCTTCCCAAGAGAGATAATGAACCTACGGAATTTGCAGAAGCTTTATCTCAACAATTATAACCAAATTGAGGAAAGCGACGATGCTACGCCCGGCGAAGAACTCAGGATGCTCTGGGCAGGAATAGACAGTTTGACAAAATTGGAAACGCTTGGCTTAGGCGGTAATAAATTCAAAGAACTCCCTTCGGCAATTGCGAAGATTAAGTCTCTACGTTTCCTTTATTTTAACGATAATGCTTTGAATGAACTTCCTTCATATATCGGCAACCTTGAGCATCTTGAGCAACTGGACATCAGCAGTAATCAGTTAAAAGCCTTACCGGAAACAATAGGCAAACTCAAAACCTTACAGATGCTTGACTGCCGTTTGAACAGTTTACTCAAAATCCCTACTGAAATTGGCGGCTGTACAAGTCTAACGGAATTAGATTTAGGGTTTAACCTTCTTAAAGAATTACCCGACGAAGTCGGCAATCTTAAAAATCTTGAGAAAGTCAATATTAGCAATAACAGTCTGACAACACTCCCGGCAACTATCGAAAAATGGGAAAAACTTAAAAAGCTCAAAATGACGGATAACTCCTTCAAAGACGATGCTTATATTAGTGCTTTATGTCGAAAACTTCCTCGTAAAGCCTCTATTGACAGAGACATAAAGAAATAATAGGATGAGAAGGATTATATAATCGCGTCGAGAAACTACTCTTTATGGGATTGAGCAGATATATTCAGCAAAATCCCCAGTGCTGCTGCTGAAAAAATTATAGCCGTACCGCCAAAGCTAATAAAGGGAAGCGGTAAGCCAGTTGTAGGAAGAAGACCCGTTGTTACGCCCATATTTATTACGGCATAGAGTGCAAAAGTAATCGTGATACCTCCGGCAAGAAAACGACCAAAATCGTCTTTCGCTCGGCGGGCAGTAATGAAGCCGCGCCAAAGTATCAAGGAAAATGCCAGCACAATCAGCATTACCCCAACAAAACCATACTCTTCACCGATAATCGAAAAAATAAAATCCCCGTATGATTCCGGCAAAAACCAATCGCGCTGACGACTTTGCCCCGGTCCCATACCGAAGATACCACCATTACCAAACGCGAGAATTGCTTGTTGTAGTTGGTAGTTGACATTCCGAATATTCTCCGCATAGAGCATTGTACTAAATTGCTCCATAAAATCAGCAATACGCTGCATTCGATATGGTGCCGCCATACCATAGACACCGCCTCCCACCATACCAACAGCAAACAATCCAAAAATATGCAATACATTGGCATTGCCAATGAAAAGTAGCAACACACCTAGCGCAAAGATCACGCCTGCCGTCGAAAAATTAGGCTGTAATGCGATAAACGCTGCGACAGCGCCTATCCAAAAGAGCATCGGCACAAAGGCACGTTGAAAATCTTTGATGTAGGATTGCTTCTCAGCAAGTAATCGCGCTAAGTGCAGTACCAAAGCAAATTTTGCCAGTTCCGACGGCTGAAAACTGAATGCTCCAAGGCCTATCCACCGCTTTGCCCCTTTAATACTCGTCCCAGCGACAAGAACAAAGATGAGACAAACAATCGAAAAAATTAAGAGTGACTTAGAATACTTCCATAAAATATGGTAGTCAACGCGGGAAAATATCAGCACAACTAGCAAACTCAGCCCCACACGAGTAGTGTGTTGTAAGAACAGCTTTTCGGGCGAGCCAAACTTGACATCTGCAAAGTAGGCACTGGCGCTATACACAAAAGCAACACTGAACAGCATCAAACCAACCGATGCTAAGAAAAGTAGCCAGTCAATATGCGAGCGCTGAAGCGCTTGCTGACGAAGATTTGCCACGAAGGTTGGTGTAGCCATTGTGTCTTGTCATTATTTTTTATAAAAGTGCATGTCGGATCTACTTACAGAGCTATCCCCTAGAGCGCCATTACTGCTTCTTTGAAGACCTGTCCGCGATGCTCATAATTTGCGAACATATCGAACGACTTGCACGCTGGCGAAAAGAGAGCGATAGAACCACTTTCAGCGTATTCGGCAGCGCGATGCACGGCTTCGTCCATCGAAACAGATTTCACGCAGCGTACCATCCCACTAAAATGATTAAAAATGGCATCGGCATCTTCGCCAATAGCAATGACGCAGTGCACGTTTTGGCGCACGAGGTCATCAAGCGTGGAGTAGTCGTTATTATCGCCTCGACCACCGGCAATCCATACAAGGGGCTTGGAATAGCTGGAAAGGGCATACCACGTGGAGTTGATGTTGGTTGCTTTGGAATCATTAATATATTCTACACCATTCAGTGTACGGACATATTCCAAACGATGCTCAACACCGACAAAACTCATCAGACTGTCCCGAATATTCTCATTGCGTATCTCGAAAGCACGCGCCGCAAGGGCTGCCGCCATAGAGTTATACACGTTGTGAATTCCGGGAATACGGAGTTCATCAACCATCATTAATTGTTCCTCTTTATGCTGTGAATCAGGTTGCCCACGGGGAATGAGCATTTTTCCTGACGATACGTACAAGCCTTGCTGCAAAGGATGTACGCCGAAGTGTAGTATTTGTGCGCGGGAATGTGCCGATGCTGCTAAAGACGGCTCATTATCGGCGTTCAAAATTAACACATTTTTTTCGTTTTGGTTCAAAGAAATTTTATACTTCGCTGCGCAGTAGTTCTCGAATGTGCCATGATAACTGAGATGGTCAGGGGTGATATTGAGCAATAGTGCCACGTCGGGACGAAAATCCACGATTCTGTCAAGCTGATAACTACTGGCTTCAACGACTAAAATTGTTCCCGCCTCAATGTTCTGCACCACCGATGTTATCGCCGTACCGATATTTCCACACGCAATCGCCTTTTTGCCTGAAGAGTTCAGGATATGTGCGGTCAGTGCCGTCGTCGTCGTTTTCCCATTCGTGCCCGTGATTGCAACAACAGGGTTGCGTACTGTGTCCAGTTGTCGCCATGCAAATTCAATTTCGCTGATAATCGGAATCTTGCGCTTCTCCGCTTCCTGAATAAAAGAATTCGTGGGCGGCACACCAGGCGAAACAACGATAATGTCCGCTTTCAAGCCCTTATCGGTATGACCGCCAAACTCCGCATCAATACTACGTGCGGCAAGTTGCTTGGCGGCATCCTGAGCCTGTTCTTGAGTCTTTGCTTCTGTGAGAAAAACATTGTGTCCGAGGTCTTGTGCTAGAAAAGCAGCGTGTAAGCCGCTTTTGCCTGCGCCGATGATGGTATAATTCATAAGTATTCTAAATTTCAGAAAAGAGCAAAATTAAGCCCGCATTTCGGTTGAACTATTTACCGTTGTAGCCAAAATTCCAGGAGCGCTTTTTCTTGCTCACTTGCGTCCTCGCGCGCAGTAAGCGCGAAATCCGGCATTTTCTTTGGTGTGAGCGAAAGCGTTACCATTCCCGTGTCCGATGAAATCACGATTTCCGAAGTATTGTTCTCGCCCTGCTTGGCAAGAAGCACGTCCAATTCATCCGCCGATGTACAACGCGAGGAGTTCACAAAAATAATTTCATCATCTGCACCAAGACCCGCTTCATACGCTGGCGAATAATCTTCCACCTGCGCTACCACAAGCCGTCCACCTTCAGTTTTAAGCGTTAGCCCTGTAAAGAGCTTCAGAAGCATTGGCATCGTTGGAATGTCCTCGCCAATTTTTACAGGCTCGGCGGGCTTTGCTTCTTTCCACTCCAGACCCACTCGTGCAAAGAGCGCGTCGAATGGAAGGTCATCACCTTTGCCGTTAAGCCATGCTGTGAGATGCTCCCGAATGGCAACGCCCGTCGCGCCTTCCACTGCTTCGATAAATTCTTCCTCTGTAATACCTTGTGCGGGTCGTGCTTTGTACAACGCCCAAAGCGCACGAAAACCATCATCCAAGCGCTTTTTGCCGCCGGACTCTGCGATAATCCACAAGTCTAAACAGAGGAACATCAAACCGCCATGCAGATAGTAGGATACATTGCGGTTAAGCGAATCATCATGCGGGAGATAGAGCTTCACCCATGCTTGGAAACTATTGTCTTTGATAGTAGCTTCGTTGCGTCCGGGCTGACGAAAAAAGGGCGCTAAATGGTCTTTGGAAAGAATTTTGAGATAATCAGCACGAGTATAGAAGCCGCATCGGTGTGTGAGATGGTCGTCGTAGTACGACGTTGCGCCCTCCACAAGCCATAACATTCGCGTATAATTTTCGGCGTTGTAGTCAAAAGGTCCCAGCTCAAGTGGGCGAATACGCTTGACGTTCCAGACGTGCAAGAATTCATGCACCAAGAGCGACAACAAACGATGAAGTTTTGCAGTGTCATTCCAAGAATCCATCGCATTCACCGATGAACGAGCGTGTTCCAAGCCACCGCCGCGCATTCCCGGAAAAAGATGGATAATAAAGACATAGCGATCAAACGGCAGACCATCAAAAATGTTTGCTTCAATCTCAATGATAGTTCTAATGCGCTCCGCAAGCCATTCAGGGTTAAAGTTCCCTCTGTGCGCAATCGCTACTTCCACAACCGAACCTTGATGCTCAAAACTGCTTACAAAATGATTCCCAATTTCGACCGGCGAATCCACGACAATATCATAATTGAGCGCTCCCAGCACAAGCGGCTCATCGGGTACAAACTCTTCCTTTACAGGTGAAAGCGAGGTGGAAACTTTTTTCCAGTGCGAACGGTCATAGTGAAACCAGAGATGATGAATTTCCTGTTCGCGCCCCTCCACGTACAGGCAGCAAGTAACAAGGTTCAAGAAAGCATGATTGCGCGTAACGTGCGACGAACGAATGGTACTGTCTTTTTCGTAAGCGTAGTACATATATTCCACACGCAACCTACCTTCTTCCCCTTGCACTTCGAGTCGGTTTTTTGAGAGCCACTGCCACGAAAGCGCCTTACCGTCTTGATTCGTCAGGCTAAAACTACCAAGCGTTGAGATGTAATCCCGAATCTTGTAGCTGCCGGGAATCCATACCGGCAACCCCAAGACCAGTGAACCTTTATGGGCAACATCTACTTCCATTACCACACGCACAATGTGACGGTGAGCATTTTCAAAATGCAAGTGGTAACGAATAGCTGCGCTTGTGCCAAGCAGTTGTTTGTCGGTTTGTTCGATGGAGTACATGGAATATAACGATGGATTGATTCAGAAAAATGATTATGCGGAGAGAAGGTTAATTTACGCCCTCAAGACCGCGCCAACACCTGATTGTACGCTCTTGACAATCGCACTGATGCTTGCTTCTATCTCAGCATCTTCAAGTGTCTTTTCGGCAGAATTAAATTCCAATGCAAAAGCGATACTTTTTTTACCTTCGCCAAGTGCAGCTTGTGCGGGCTTTCCGGCAAAAACATCAAACGTGCGAACTGAGCGCAAATAATTACCACCATTTTTGAGAATAAGGTCGTGAATTTGTGCTGCTTCCACACCCGTTTCGACCACAAATGCAAGGTCACGCGCGACCGTCGGAAAGGGTGAAACAGCCGTATATTTTCGCACTTTCACAGCAGCTTCAGCAAGAGCCGAAATGTTCACAACACACGCCATAACAGGCATTCCAATATCAAACGCTTTCAGCGCTGCGGGCGCAATTTCACCCGCACAACCAATAGACTTGCCATTCACAAGCAATTCAACGGTATTTGCCGAAAAGAGCGGGTACAACGCAAGATTGGATGCGGGTTGCATAGTTGCTTTTTCCAAGCGGCAAACGGCAATAATGCTTTCCAGTACACCTTTGGCATCGTAAAAGTCTGCGGGGCGCTCTGGCGCATCCCATGCTTTGGCTGGCAGAATGTTACCCGTCAAGGCAGCAATCAAATGACGCTCCTCGCGCACTCCGCCTATAAACGTTTGCTCTGTGTGCGAAACGGTGTGGAAGACCGCACCCAACTCGAAAAGCCGCACATTTTTTTGCCCGTAACGGTGATTACGCTCTAGCGTTTTGAGCATGGGGGGCACAAGCGACGGACGCAAACACGAAAGCTCCTCGCCAAGCGGATTTGCGATACGCACCGGGGCTTCGGTAAACATTCCTGCGGACTTCGGGTCAATCATGTTTTGCGTCACAATATCCGTGAATCCATTTGAACGGAAAAAGACGCTGAGTTCTTCCGCGAATGGCAAGGGTGAATATCGCTTTGGTGTCTGCTCACCGCTCAGATTCACGCGCGAGACGAGAGCAGGCAATATATTGTCATAGCCATGAAGCCGCGCAATTTCCTCAATGCAATCGGTCTCTGTTTCCACATCTACGCGGTAGCTTGGTATGCGGTAGGTAGCGCCTGCTTCGTCATGCTTGATTACCGCAAAGCCAAGCCGCTCCAAGAGCGAGCGCTGCTCATCGCCTGCGATTTCTTTGCCAATGAGCATATTTGCTCGTGCATAGCGCACGGTTGCCTGCTTTTCGGGCTGCTTCGTCGGGTAAACATCCACAACACCGCTTGCAATCTGCCCTCCTGCTACTTGCTGGATAAGCTGTGCCGCGCGGTCGGCAGCAAAGACAACCGTTTCCATATCCACTCCGCGCTCGAAACGGTATGCGGCATCGCTTGTAATCCCCAGCTTTTTTGCGGTACGGCGAATGGATGAAGGCTTGAAATACGCTGATTCTATCAGCACATTCACCGTTCCGTCCGTAATTTCACTATGCAAACCGCCCATTATGCCGCCCACAGCGCTGCTTTTTTCACTGTCGCACACCATCACCATTGATGCGTCCAGCACTCGCTCTTTACCATCAAGTGTAGTAAATTTTTCACCTTCCTGTGCTTGCTTAATGACAAGCGTTTTTCCGGCAATAGTATCCAAATCAAAGCCGTGAATAGGCTTGCCACACTCCAACATCACAAAATTGGTAACATCCACCACATTATTGATAGAACGCAGGCCGCAAGCAATAATGCGGTCTTTCAGCCACTTCGGGGATTCGCCTATTTTCACGCCGCGCACCACACGCCCCGCAAAACGATGGCATCCGTCAGCATCGTCAATACGAACCGTGATGAAATCTTGTACTTTCAAACTTGAATCTTCTTTCACATCTGCAACAGGCTTCAGAAGAGGTACGTTGAAGTAGGCGGCAATCTCACGCGCCACTCCCAGATGGCTCACGCAATCAGAACGGTTCGGCGTAATGGAAATTTCATAGAGAACGTCGTCTATGCCGAGATAACCCGCAAGGGCGGCACCAACAGGCGCATCAGCAGGCAATTCCCAAATTCCGTCGCTTTCTTCGGACACACCAAGTTCGGCTTTGCTGCAAATCATACCGTTCGATTCCACACCGCGTAGTTTTCGCTTTTCAATCGTAAAACCGCCATTGGGAACGACCGCACCACCAAGCGCAACGGGGACTTTCTGACTAGCCGCCACATTGGGCGCACCGCAGACAATAGTATTGACAACTCCCTCGCCAACGGCAACGGTGCAAACCGAGAGTTTATCGGCGTTAGGATGTTTTTCTTTGGTGAGAACTTCGCCGACAACAAAACCGTTCAGTTCTTCGCCGGGGCGCTCAATTTTTTCGACCTCAAGCCCAAGCATAGTCAAAATACGTTCCAGTTCCTCAGGCGAACAGGAAAAATCAACAAGTTCTTTAAGCCAGTTTTGCGAAATAAGCATATTTTCTTGGTGTTCAGATGAAACAATTACTTTTCCATTTTCACAAAGATACGAAAGCAAATGTTTTCCCACAGGCGTTTTCTCACCATTTTGCTCCACTGTCGCGCAAAAAACGTATCGGCTTTCTTACGGATTCGATTTGTTTTATCCGATTACTTTTGTATCTTCTATCTTACAATTCACACTATTCACATTTTCTTTTCAAAACGTGGTGAGGTTTATATGCGTAAGTTTTTCGCAATTGTTGTTCTAGGGGCAATTCTATCATTTGCTTCTGTACATGAGACAAAAGCACAAGCCTTTAATAAAGGAACTTTTCTTATTGAAGCAGGACTTGGTCTGAATTCTTTTTCTGGGCTTTATGCTGCCGCTGAGTATGGCGTTACTGATAAATTAGGAATTGGTCGCATCGGCGTAGGAGCTAGTGTTGGCTTTCCGGGATTTTTCTCTGGCGGCGCTTATTTTGGACCGGAAGCATATTACCATTTTGATTTTGCGGGCTTGCCAAAGCAACTTGATTTGGCTGCTGGTCTAGGTCTTTATTTTTGGACAGGATACTATTCCTCTCTATACACATATGTTGGATTTAATGCCGTTGGTCGGTGGTACTTTACAGATAAAATCGGTGTAGCCCTTCACTTAGGAAACACAGGTGGCGCAGGAGCGGCACTTGGTGTTGTCTTTAAGTTATAAACATCTTTATCAGTTCTACGCCGCATTTGCCTAGGGTAAATGCGGCTTTTTTGTTCTCCTACCACTTTATGTGATAATTTTAGTATTTTTGTGTAATTCTCAATTCTCCCGAAGTAATCCTTGTCATGCGCATTCTTTTTTGCCTTCTCTGTGTTGTGTTTGCTTGCTCATCAGCGCGTCTTTCCGCACAAAGCGGACTGACACTAGAGCAAATGAACGAAAAACTCAAACCCTATTTTGCCGACGAACTTATCGGAGACCTCAAAGACCAGCTCCCGCGCGGTGCACAGTATCGTATTTGGGGCTGGGATGTAGGTGATTTCACGGGCGATGGCGCTCCCGACCTCGCCATGTCCGTCCGCATGAGTACCGACAAAGGGCGTAATGTGCAGGTCTATCTTTTTGCCGATATAGACGGCTACCTGACGCGCGTCGGTAAATTCCCCTATACATTCGTCGAAAGCCCGATTGAAGTGGGGGTATTGATTAAAGATAATGGGTGCTTTGTGATTGAAAAAGCACAGGACTTTGATTGGACAATTAGCGGTTACAGACTGGACAACGGCTCTTTAATGGTGCTTGATTCCTTTAAGACTGAACGCGTCCGCACGATGACCCACGAGGCATATCGCAATTTCCAAAACCTCTCCGGCTACGAAAAATACCGCGACACCCGCACTAACGATGAACTTTTCCAAAGCGATTTCCTCTGTGTGCCGTCGTACCCACGTGGGAAGTATATCTACAAAGGCTTTGCCTCCGATGCCGTCAGCAATAGCGTCAAGTACATTTCCAAAGGCGCATACTACTGGTCTGGCGCAGACGATTTGGCATTCAGCGTCCGCTCTGCTCATAATGAGCAGTATCTCTATTTTCTTGTGAAGGTTACCGATGACCGCATCATAACTGAGGCAAAAGAAGGAGCAGCACACGACAAAGTGGAGGTCTGGCTGGATATGTCCAACGTTGCAAATCGCTTTGTGAAAAAACGCGGCAAAACCGAGAACTTTCGTACCCGCGCCGAGGGCAGCATCTTCGCTTTTAGTATCAGCCCCGGAAATTTCTTGGATAAAAAGCCGACCGTACGCCCTAGCGCCGTGGATGTGCTGACCGACGTACAAAAGCAAGCAATTCAGCAGGTCAAAGCCGCCGCCACACTTTGGGACAAAGGTTATATCGTCAAAGTGCGGATTCCCTTTCAGCTTTTGGGCTTTGTCGGAGCGCCGATTGAGGAAGGAAAAATAGTAGAATATGGCTGCACGGTCGTTGTGCGCGACATTGACAACGAGTTCCGCCCTGAAGAAGAAACATTTCTTTCCACCTCGAAATTCGACAATTCCAATCCTTCCAGTTATGGCTCGCTGATGCTCATGCCGAATGCATTGGTTTATGGCGAGGTGCGCAATATCTATGCCGATGCGATAGCAGACCGTTTACGAGACTTAGGATTTTAAGAAAAACACCTGCTCTAAAAAATAAAAAAGCCGCCTGTTTAGGTGGCTTTTTTTATTCTACTTTCGTACGGGTGGTGCTTCAGGTGAGTAAGGAAGCGGTTCCGAGACTGTGTTTCAAAAGAAGGTGATGCACAGGTGAATCAAGATAAAACTGGCTGCGCTGTTTCTACTTCAATAATGCCTTCTAAATATATGCCGAACTTTCGCCCAACCTTTTGTCGTTATTTTTCAACAACTTATTGCTTTGCCGCCAGAACAATCAAACAAAGAGAACACATATTGTGTACAAAAACCTCTCATTTGTGAGAAAATGCCTCATTATGGAGCAATTACTGACGGCATACCTCTCGTTAATGCTATCTCTTCTCTTTTGAAAAACCCAAGGACGAAAAGTAGGAACGGATAAACAAGTATCCATGCGCATCGTGCAAGCAAACCACCCCAGAGTCCCATTTCGCTTGTTGTAAAGATCGCTAATGCAAAAATCATCAAACAGATACCAACGGATGTGACAACGCGCTTCCATTCATAACGAAGGGGATAAATGCGCCTCGTCAAGCGATACATAAGCACTGCACTGAGCAGATATGCACCCAATGTTGCCCAAGCAGCGCCCCAAATCCCGTAATAGGGAATAAGCAGAAAATTAAGTGCAACATTTGCCAGCGCTGCCGCGCCTGTAATGGCAGGCAAATACTTAGTACGCTTGCGAATATAGACACTGGCTGCAAAGTTTACATACAAGCCATTAAAATAGTACGCCCCAAGGATAATCGGAATGATGGAAAGACCACTCCAATATGCCGGATTGACAAAACGACCGCCCAAAAATGGCATCCTCACAACGTACTCCGTGAGAAGACTGCCCGACAAAAATACGACGCAGCAAATAATCGTAAAATATGTCAGCACACGTGCAAGCATGGCGTGCGTAGCACGGTGTTGCTTCCGTGAGGGCGATGAAGACGACGCGGCAAAGCGCGAGGTTTCACGGAGATAAAACGGCTTCCATGCGTACTCGAAGACCGTTACAGCCAGCATCATCGGTATTCCCAAACGATAATTTGCCTGATAGACACCAATGGCTGCATTGTCCACAAAGAGCTTGAGAATAGGACGGTCAGCGACTTGCAGCATCATTGCTGAAAAAGCAGCCGGGACGGTCGGCAAGCCAAAACGCCACAATTCTTGGAATAATCCTTTATCAAAAATGATTTTTCCCGCAAGCAAGTACCGACGGAACTCCGGCAAAAGCACCAATACACCCAAAAATGACGAGAGCAAACCCGCCAAAAATATCCCGCGAATCCCCATCCGCATATTCACCACCAAAAGCAAATTCCCACAAACATTCACCACAATCACCGCAAATTTCAATACCGCAAAACGCCGTGAGCGCGATTCCATGCGAAGTGCAGCAAACGGCACCAATGCCAGCGCATCAAAAAAAGCAATTAAACCCGCATACACCACCATCGTGCCTACGCTTTCCAGACCGAGTACCGAAGCAATATGCACAGGAAAGACGCATACCAAAAGCGTGACCGTCGTGCTGATAATTGCAATCCCCATAAGCGCGTGTGCAAAGACGCTGCGATTGTGCTGTTCGGTCTCCGCATTTTTGTCACCCGTCTTAAAAAACTTAAAAAAAGCAGAGTCAAAGCCACAAGAATACACCACATTCACAAAAGCAATCAGAGAATAAAGGTACGCCGTTTCGCCCAGTTCAGCTTTGGTAACGTAATTGGTGTAGAGCGGAGTGAGCATAAAGGTGAGGAATCGCCCCAGAATAGTGCTCACGCCATACACAACAGTATCGGAAGCAAGTGAACGGAGTTTGGCAATCATAGCAGAAACAACAACAAATGGTCAAAAATTGCGCGAGGGCATTTGCCGGACGTAAACCGAATGGCGAACATAAACCGAAAGAGCATGGAAGTCGTTTGTAGGCGGCTTCCACGCTCCTTCTTTTTCATAGTTGAAAGACAATATCTTTTCATCACCGGCTGTATCTCACACCGTACCGTGATAACGATCGCCCGCATCACCCAGCCCCGGCACGATAAAACCGTGCTCGTTAAGACCTCGGTCAAGCGTTGAGGTCAGAATCTGTATATTCGGGAAGGCGGTCTCAACACGCTTTACGCCTTCCGGCGCGGCAATGACGGACACAATAACGATACGCTTTGCACCGCGTTGCTCAAGGCGCTCCAGCGTGGAGCACATACTTCCGCCAGTTGCCAGCATGGGGTCAAGCACAAAAACGAGCGATTCCGGCGTGAGCGGCGGGATATTGCAGTAGTATTCGTGAATGGCAAGTGTTTCCTCGTTCCGACTTAGCCCGATGTAGCCGATACGCGCTTCCGGCATGAGGTCAATAAATGCCTGCACAAGCGATGCGCCGGCTCTCAGAACGGGCAATAAAATAACATCATGCCCTATGGCATAGCCCTCGGTCTCTTCGAGCGGCGTTTCTACTCGTAATGTACGCATACCAAGAAACTTGGCAGACTCCACCGCAAGCGCCGTACCGATGCGCTGCATAGCAGCACGAAAGCGGTCGGGAGAAGTCGTTTTGTCGCGCAAAAACGTGATGTCACGCCGAACAAGAGGATTATCAAGGACTGTAAGCATAGCCAAGCGAGGATTAGAAGTTGAGAATAAAAAAAATTACCGCTTGAATTCAAGCCACGAAAGAGTTAGACTATTTTCCCGAAAAATTCGGATACCACTGTAAAGTAACACGAGGAATAGAAAAAACAAATCCATACAGTGTCCGCAAATCCGTTAGACCATAGCGCTTGCTTTCATTCAGCCCTAGAACAATATTAGCGCGGAATTCCGCACCGGGATAGAAGATACCAATTGGTGTTTTCAAGTTCAAACTAATACCAATGATGTTCATATGGAACCCCCAGTATCCTTGCAAGGAATCACGATTAAAATTGTTCGTCAAATACGAAGCACCAAGCATAAAATGAAAATTGAGAATATTCGATGGATTCACTACATACTGCAGCGACAGGTCAAATGCTTGTTGGTCATCAGGGCGAAGCTGGCGTGCCTTGCCGGTGCGAGGATCAATTTTGGTCGGACTAACATTTGTTCCCTGCCAATATGATGCGTTAAGCGCAAAGTAGTCGCTCAAGAAAAAAGCGAGGCTTGCGCCCGGACCAACCGCCTGCCCATCATATGTTTGATTTCCGCTGCTGGTAAAATCTACCAAGGTATTGCCACCAAACAAGCCACCCACACCAATTACCTTCTTATACGGATTTGGTGGCTCCACATATTTTTCATCATCGTCTTCATTGGCAGTGCTTTGGGCAAATGTTGTCAAAGGTGCTGCCATGAGCATCAGAGCCAGAATACTCAAGGTAAAAAAGCGCTTGGCGTTATCAGTTGTGCGCGAAAGAACATCTTCCACTGTCATCGAACGAATTTCGGCGACTTTTTCGGCGACAAGGCGCACAAATGCAGGTTCATTGCGCTTGCCGCGATGCGGCACGGGCGACATATACGGCGCATCGGTTTCAATCATCAATTTGTCCATTGGCACAGAGGATACGGTTTCGGAAAGTGTGGATTTTTTGAACGTGATATTTCCTGTGAAGGAAACGTGGAAGCCAAGACCGACAGCGCGTTCCGCTTGCTCGGGCGTACCGGAGAAACAATGCAAAACACCGCGCAAAGTGCCGTCTTGCTCGTCATCCAAAATGTTCATAAGGTCGTCATCGGACTCACGGTTATGAACAATCACGGGCAAATTGCGCCGCTTGGCAATCTGCAACTGCTTGCGGAATGCCGTCTGCTGCACATCGCGTGGGGCAAAATCGTAGTGATAATCTAAGCCAATTTCGCCGATAGCGCGGACTTTTGCGCCGTAACTGAGTTCTTCTACGCGGGCAAGCGCTTCGTCGCTTGCTTGCAAGGCATCGTGCGGGTGAATACCCATACCACAAAATATCCTTTCATCGGATGCAGCCAGAGCCAAGACCCCATCGAACCGCGATGGTTCAATAGCAGGAATAACCAAGTGCGTCATTCCGGCAGCAAAAGCCCGTGCCGCTGCTTCGGTGCGGTCGTCATCGAATTGTTTATGGTCGAGATGACAATGCGTGTCAATCATAGTGTCCTCTTCAAGTACGGTGGAACAGAGAAAATTCCTGACATACCGTGATATGGCGGCAGGGTCGGGGAGTGTACGAGACATGAGGAACGGTGTTTCATCGAGTGTTGGGGCTTGTAGTCGTTGATGGAAGTTTTGAGGCTTCGGGCTTAGTGGATTGTTTTTTTGTTGACGGCTGATTAGGGCTTGATTGTTTAGGAGCAGACGGCTTGGCAGTTGATGGCTTGGGCTTTTGCGCACCACCACGCTCAAGTATCGGCTTGTCGTTCATCCAAGCAAACCCCTTCAAACGTAATGTTTGGAGCTGTTTGCGAACAATATGTTCGGGAATATACTCACCTTCTACTTTTCCGCGCCATACGATTGTATCAATTTCACCTTTGGCAAAAAGAATTTTAATCGTGTCGGCAGCATTGCGCACAGCACCGTCCGGCTGCTTTGTGCCATCGTCGTTGTCGGATGAACCAAAATACAAATTGAATGCTTTTCCTTCAGCCACGACCGAACGCATTGTATCGCGCCGTATGGAGATAATGATATTTTCTCCGGTAAGTTGGTCAATGCGGTCTTGATGCGCGGTATCGTTTTTGCTGGCAGCAAAAGCATTACCGTAAGCATCTATGCGCTCCAAACGCTTTTCATCGAGCAGCACCAGGAGAGAATCCGAACGAAGTTGCGTGGAATCAAGCCAAAGACGTGGACGCTCCGAAGTGCTCGCAATATTTTTTTGAGCCGATACTTCCTTCTGTGCATCTGCTTGCCGTATCTCAGATTGAACCGTGCCGCCTGTCGTTGCAAGTGCAGAATTAGGCAATAATCGAATTCGATTGAATGTCTTTTCGTACACACCAAGGTCGGCGCGTCCTGCAAGTTGACGGCGTGTCATCTGCACGTTACCCGTGGCAAGATAGACTTCGTTGGAATCCGAACGAAATGCTTCCAGCAAATTACCAGTAATACAGAGCGTATCCAAACGTTTTTCGGGTATTTCGACCGTAGCACTTGTGATTGTTTGTTTTTTGGCGGACGCTTTAGCAGAATTTTTTTTTGCCGATGACTGCTGAAAAGGGCGTTCCGACTTGTCGGCATCAACGGTATCTATCTGGCTCACCATGGGCTGCGGATTGTTACGATAGCTCGTGATACGTGAATAGTGCTTGCTTGGGATATTCACAAGTGAGTCACCTTGCAGATATGCGCTTGAAACCTTGCTTACGGCAGTGGCTTTGCCGGAAGCATAGCTATTTTGCGTTGCGCGGTGATACTCCAATGTATCGCAGGAAATAATAAGCGAATCATTTTCGATATTCACCGTACGGTAAAATCGCGCAATTTTCGTTGCGGCTGAATATGTGCCTTCGCGGGCAACGAGGGTGCTGTTGCGGTCGAGGAGCGTTACGCCGCCGGAGCCGGAAATTTGCCGCGAGAAGCCGCCATACGTGCCTTGCGCGGCTTTCATTGTAACAGTGCCTTGCTTCATAATGACATTCCCGAACATATCGGCACGGTTTTGCTCAATGTAGTGCACGGCGCGATTGCACGTAATCGTCACAGCACCTTGCGTTAGCACGACGTTTCCGATAAGTTCCCGCACAAAACCGTTCGGCGTGGCATTTCCAATCAGCTTTTCTGCTTGCAAAAAGAGTGGTTGATTGGGCTGCACATCATCCGCCTCTTGTGCAAAAATACTTTCGCCGAATAAGAATATAGCAACCATCAAATAAACTGTCGCAAAAGCTACGTGGCGGTGTAAAATTGGATGTATATTTGTGCGTTCACGTTGTTGCAAAATCATACTAAACTGTTGAATCATATTGACCTTTTATGCGCATTCTTCATCTTGCCGTCGAAAACTTTGCTGGAATTCCTATGCGCCTCGTGCATGAGGAGCGTAGGCGCGGACACGACAGTCGGCTTATTACATTGCTGTCGCCGATGCAAAAATACGAAGAAGATATTGCTTTACAGCTTCCTGCGCTAAATCTTCCACAAATGAAGCTCTTACGCCGCCTTGTACGCGGCATGCCAAAGGAGCAGATTGTGAACGTGCGCCACGACGGACGAACAAAATATTGGAAACCTGCTAATATCCTCGACAATCTACTCTTTCGTTTGCGTGATGCAGCGTGGCAGCCGACTATACAACGCGCCATCAATCAACTTGGTGGCTTGGAAGGCTTCGATGTGATTATTGCTGACGGTGGGCATGATTTTACACGCTTTCCGCGCCTTTTGGCAAAAACCAATGTGCCCATTGCGACGATATATTATGGGTCGGATATGCGCACACGCGGTATTATTTCAGGTGTTCAAGAGAAATCTCGCTGCACATTTACCTTTGAACACGACCACATATTACTTTTTCCCGAAGCAGAATTTTTATTTTATCCCTATGAAGCGCCTGGCTATGCACCATTGGTAGAATATCAAGCGCCTTCTGTGGGCGAGAGCATCCGCATCGGACACGCACCTACAAACCGCGCAGCAAAGGGCACAGCACAAATTCTTGACTCGTTAGAACGGCTCAAAAAGGATTTTCCCATTGATATCGTGCTCATAGAAAAAATGCCCCATTCTGAGGCGCTTCGCACGAAGGCACAATGCCATCTTTTTATTGACCAAATCGGCGAACTGGGGTATGGCGTGAACTCACTGGAAAGCCTTGCGATGGGTATTCCAACGGCGGCGGAACTCATGCCCGACTTCGAGCGCTTTCTGGAAAATCGCTCCGGCGGCGAAGCGCATCCATTCTATAACATTCGCCGCACACGACTGGATGAGGATTTGCGGTTTGTTTTGAGCGATATTCACCAATGGCAGAACAGGGGCAGGAAGGGCAAGGAATGGGTAAAGCGGCATCATGCGACCGAAGCAGTGGTCAATACATATCTTGGACGCATCAGGGACACGCTTGCTTTATGAGTCCAGTTTTGGGAGAGATTTGGGTACAAATTCTTGCGCATAGAGCGGTACAAAGTCTTCCGCAGGCGTAAACGCTTGCTTTTGAAAGAGTATCATTGCCGACTCAGCAATCATCGAAGGCGTGACTCGGCATAGTTCAGGAAGGGTTGTAAAGCCTGCGTTCGCTGCAAAAGCGGGTTGAGCAAATGCTGCTCCGGCATAGAAAGTGCGGTCATCAGGTGTGATAAGGGTTTCATCAAGAAGTTCAATCGCTCCTTGTGGCGTATTATCTAAGGAAAAATTCTGCACATAGACCAAATGCTTATGCGACGGGATGCCAACACATATTTGTTCTTTGCCCATAGCCACTGCTACGGAGACAGCAGCAAGAGCAATAGCTTGGAGTGTAGGAACGGCAAGGAGTTGAGGAGTATTATCAAAGGCGAGTGCTTTTGCAAAAGCAGCGCCAATGCGCAGTCCGGTGAATGAGCCCGGTCCGGCAGAAACCGCTACCGCCGCAAGCGAAGAAAACTCAACGCCACTCATAGCAAGCAGAGAGCGAGTTGCCTCGGCAAGAAGTTTGTCATGCAGAAAGGATTCAAAGAAGGAAAGTTCGGCGAGAAGTAGATGGGAAGCAGCATCCGCAAGAGCCACTCCGCAGAGAGAACCGGAGGTCTCTATGCACAAAATCGGGGACGATGAATGATTGTGCTGCACAAAAATTATTCTGGAATAATCTCAAAATCAGAAAGCAGCTCATCAATCACCACGTGCGGCGAACCAAATTCTGTCGGAAAAATATGGAGGTCGAGCGTGTTCGGGTCTTGCCCCTTCAGTTGCGTTTCTTCGATACGAACTTGCGTAAGCCACTGAAAAAGAACCGGCGAGACGTAGAGACGCTCCGGGCATGAGCCGTCATGCTTGTCCATGAACTCGTGTATGCTGCCATAGAGTTCTTCGGTTGCATCAAAGTATTCCATTGTCTTAACCTCCTCAAGCAGAAAGTGTTGTAATATCCTATTGGATGAATATACGACGACAATGGCTTAATGGTTTCTCTTTTCTGTGAAGAAAATTGTCGCGCATACACACGATGTGTTGCAAATTTCGTGCCTACAAAGTCGTAATTTTAGGGGACTCCTGCAAGTCTTATCAACCGACAATTTTCGATAGCACCGATAAACCTCAGCAGGAAAAGGTGTTACGGTTTTCCGAAATAGTTTTTATCTCCTCTTTTCCTGCCCCTGCATTTCGCGTAAAAGCTCCTGCACCTCTGCTGCGCTAAGACTATGCTGCGTGCTTGACTCCGGCGCAGAGCCTATTTGGAGCGCACGAATGGGCATCGGCACAACAATACCTGCTTGCTTAAAGGTGTAATACACCTGTTTCATAACGTTACTCCGTGCCTCGAATTGTAAATCAAAATGGCTCACTGCCACGAAAAATCGGAAATTCAACGTGAATTCCCCAAACTCGCGGAAGCGCACAATCGGCTCTGGACTAAAGAGCAAACCGCGAATTTTACCGTCGGTCTTTTCTGCTTTGAACGCTTCTTCGCTGCTGGCATAACCGAAGGTATGCACCATATTGACAAGCACATCCTCGACTAATTGCGGGTCGGTGTTGTGGTGTACACCGAAAGTAATTGGCAAATACTGGGTTTCATTCGGTAGATTGTAATTGATGACAATTGCTTGCGACAGTTTACTATTGGGAATAATAACGGCATTCATTTCTTGCATCTCAATTGTCGTATTTCGCCAACCAATATCGCGCACATAGCCCTCGAAGCCGTCGCTGATGCGGATATAATTACCCACGCGAATTTGGTCGGCAAGCGTGATATAAATTCCGGCAAAGAGATTTGCAAGAGTTTCTTGTAACGCCAACGCCACTGCCAAGCCGCCCACACCAAGCGCTGTAATAATAGGCGCAATATCTACCCCAAACGACCGCAGCACCATCACGCCCGCAATAGTATAGACCACAATTTCAATCGCTCGGCGTGTAAGCGAAACAGTCGCCACGCGATTGTGGTCGTGTTCAGCACGTATGCGTACCAACATCTTCAGAACTTTGGTCAGAATATATGCCAACAAAATAACAAAACTTGCCGTTAGAAACGGTCGTGCATATGGCATGATTACTTTAGCACGAGGTAGTTCACGCAGAGCGATATTGAGACCCGTCAAAAGCACGACATAAAGAATACTACGTCGCAGGGCATCCACAAGAATATCGTCGTATGGATTTTCTCTCTTCGTAGCAATGCGCACAAGCCATCGCCCTGTAATCCAGCGAAGCCCGACACCCAGCACCAGCGCGGTAATACTTATCACTACAGAAGGCAAATATGGGTTTTCTAAGTACGGTAAAATAAAAGTGTTGTAGAGATTATCAACCATGATGCGGAATGGGCATTAGTGGAACAGAAAAGCTCGGTTCTTTGAAACAGACTTTCGGCGAACACAAATATACGTCGCTTTGGTGTTTGATGTGTAGTTTCAAAGTGATATTTTTACGAACTTAGTAAACCGCAATTCTTTTTAGCCTAAAGCGAATTATTTCCGATTCCTGTGGTAAAGACCTTTTTCAGAACGTATTTCAACACGTATCATCGCAAAACCGACGTGATTGCTGCACGTACAGCCTATAGTCTTGCTATATGCCTTCTTGTGTGTGCTTTTGGCGGTACTCTTGCCGAACTCCCCGCGCAATCTCTCACAATGTATGATATTAACGCATCAGCATTTCCACTTATACGAGCAAAGTTTTTTGCATTGGATGCTGATGGCAAGCCGATTCCAGACCTTACGGCACGTGATTTTGCTATTCGTGAAAACGGCATACCGCGCACCGTAACAAGCGCTACCTGCCCTCCACAAGGCGTTGCAAAATCACTCTCCGTTGTACTTACCATTGATGTATCCGGCTCCATGAGCGAAGGCACGGGTGGTATTTCCAATCTCACGCTTGCGCAAACGGCTGCCCGTGCATGGATTCAGGCAATGCCGGAGAACAATGTGGAATGTGCTATCACCAGTTACGACCACAATAACTACCTCAATCAAGACTTCACCCAAGACCGTAAGCGTCTTTTGAAGGCTGTCTCGTCACTGAAGCCGCTTGGTGGTACCGATTACGACATGGGGCTATTACGCCCCGTTGCAGGGGGCTTATACGTGTCACAAAACGCAAAGAACAGCCGCCGGATTATCATTTTCCTCACCGATGGACAAGGCGGCGGCAATGAGGAACAAATTATAGAAGTCGCAAAGAATGATGGGGTAACGATTTATTGCGTTACCTTGGGTATGGCTGCACCGGAAATTTTGCGTAACATCGCCCGTAAAACGGGAGGCGAATGTTTTGAAAATGTTACCACTATTCAGCAAGCGGAACAGATTTACCGCATATTGCTGCAACTCGCGCTTGGAAGTCGCCCTTGTGAAATTGCGTGGATGAGCGAAAAGACCTGTAACGTCAGTCGCATGAATACCACATTTACGCTGCCATCACGTCTGCTTTCTCAGTCGCTTTCGTATGATATTCCTGCCAAATCCATCACCGCATTAGAGTTTTCGAGCGAAAATATCGGCTTCGGTGGTGTGCCGCCCCGCACAGCAAGAGAACTAAAGCTCGTCGTCCGCGCCCGGAATGCTTCCTTTACCATCAATAATATCGAAAGTTCTGATGAGCGCTTTAGTATTTCGCCAACCTATTTCCAACTCAAACCCGGTCAGCGAAAAGTCCTTTCGGTGAAGTTCACGCCAACTGATTCGGGCTATGCGTACACAAAATTTACGTTTAATGAAAACGTCTGCGGTGGTCGTACACTCTATGCAAGCGGTGGTTTTCCGGGCAAAAAACCGAACGTACCCAGCCTTAGTATTCTTGAGCCAAACGGTGGTGAAAGCTACGTTGCCGGCGGCGATACAACGCTCCAGTGGGCGGGTATCATGCCGTCGGAAGCTGTGAGTGTTGATTTTAGTGCTAATCGTGGCTCAACGTGGCAGCCCGTCATTGCTGCTACAAGTGGTTTGCGTTCAGATTGGCGTGTTCCGAAGCAGCCAACAAATCAAGCATTGGTGCGCCTACGCCAAATCCCAAGTCCAAAACTCTCTAGTTTCAAAGACTATATGAGCAGCGCTGCGTTTCTACCTGACAGTAAGACTGCCATCACACTTGGTGCAGGCGGTATGGCGCGGGCATGGGATATTCAGTCTGGTTCTATGGGACAGATGTATTTTAGTAATCAGTTCGGACAGCGGAAAAATGCGGCTCTTCCGGGAAAAATCATTACCTCCCCCAACGGCAAATACGTCGTGGCTGGTTTTAACGAAGGAACGGTGCGAATTTGGGACGCTCAAAGTGGTGACTTGACGGACGTGTATTACGACCACTTCGACGGCATAACCGCACTCCAATTCGCTCCCGAAAACACGGGTGCAAGCCGCGTTCTGACAGCAAGTTTGGACAGCACAGCAAAAATCTGGTACACCGAAAACGCCGAAACAATTCATAGCTTCAAGCACAATGGGGCAGTATATGACGCAGCATTCTCACCCGACGGTTCGCTAGTAGCAACAGCAGGTGCAGACAGTGTTGCGATTATTTGGGACGCAAAATCGGGAGACCTTCTTTACAAACTCACCGCTCACACGGACGTAGTGTTTAGCGTTGCCTTTTCGCCCGACGGCACAAAACTCCTCACTACCAGTGCCGATGCAACTGCGCGGCTATGGGATACCCGCAAAGGCATTCCACTAGAGCGCCTCACTGGGCACCGTAGCATCGTCATTTCTGGCGCATTCTCACCCGACGGAAACCGTATTGTTACAAGTAGTGCCGACAGCACTATCAAAATTTGGAATGGTAGAAACGGCGGCTGGGTACAAAACTTGCGAGGTCATCTGGGTGTAGTTCGCAAAGTGGTCTTTACTCCCGATGGTTCTGCACTGGCAAGCGTGAGCGCTGACCGCACAGCAAGAATTTGGGATGTGGAAACAGGTAGAACTGTGCAGATTTTAGGCGGTAGCGGCTCTACAACAGAAGCATGGCTGAGAGCACACGCTGACCAGAACATAAGCAATAATCTTGGTCACGCAGGCGAGGTCTATGATATTACCTTCTCACGGAACGGGCAGTATGCCGCAACGGTTGGCACAGACCGTAAAGCACTTTTTTGGCGCGTCAATACCACTGCATCCGTGTCTGCGGGCAGTATCTTTCAATCTCGCCCGCTTTCGTGGCTGCCAGACACAAGTGCAACACAAGAAGCTATTTCTGCCGCACCTTTTACCATTACTGCACCACGACTTTCCGCCCGCAATGTGGATATGGGACGACAATTACGCGGTGAAGCAAAGGATTCGGTTCTGAGTGGCTTTTTTCAGAATAACGACACTTCGCCCGTACGCATTGAGAATATCTCATTTCTCGGAGAAAATGCCAACGATTTTAGCATTGTCTCCGGTGGTGCGCCAATGATTATTCCACCCAAAGGTACACGAAACCTTGAACTACGCTTTCGTCCGACAGGTACGGGTGATCGCACCGCCACAATGCGCATTATTTCTCAAGCAGATACCCTCCTCTACGCAATGGCTGGCGCAGGTGCGGCTCCCCTGATTGTCGTTACCAATCGCACAGTAGATTTTGAAGAGGTAAAAATCAAACAACAACGCGACACTCTCGTGGCAGTATTGAAAAACATCAGCTTACAACCTGTTATCATTACTGGCATTACATTTACAGGACCGAACATGACGGATTTCCGTTTAGTCGGAAATGCTTCGACATCGGTAAAGACCGACACAACGTATATTCTTTATCCGCAAGCAACCATGTCGCTTCGTATGCGGTACAAACCCACAAGCGCCGGGCGAAACTCCTGCCAGTTACAAATTGCGTACAGAGGTCTTGGCAGCCCCGCTACAGTACAACTTTTCGGAACGGGCGGCTCGACCATTTCTGCATACATTCAGGCATTTGGACTGAAACCAAACGCCAACCTTGCCCGTAAAGACAGCATTGAATATCCGATACAATCACTGCGGGTGGAAGAGTTTTTAGCAACGACCATGCACCCACTTTTGAATTACATTTTTTTCGAGAACAGTTCATTTGCTGTGCCTTTTCGGTACAATCGCCTTTCACCGGAGCAGGTACGGCGCATCGCAGAGACCAAGCAACCGTTTGAAAATATTCTTTCTGCTGAAACGACGCTTGAGGTTTACCGTAACGTCTTGAACATTATAGGCAGTCGTATGGTGCTCAATCCTTCAGCAAAACTGACCTTAGTAGGCTGCAAGTCAGCAAAAGAAAAATTTATTTCTGCGAACGCAGCGCCCTTAGTTCCGCCCAAACTCAAGACCAGCACTAGCGCAAGTCTACACACCATAGCGACACTTACCCCAACGCAAGCAACCCTGTCAACAATCACAACCACACAATCACCGTCTATCACGCAGCGACTAACAGCACAGGATGATTTGAGACTATCGGAGGCACGGGCACTGGCGGTGAAGGACTATTTGCATACGGTGTGGGGAATAGCCGACGAGCGCATCGCGGTGCAATTCCGCGTACTGCCCGAAAAATTTTCTAATGAGCAGACACCGGACGGTGTCGCAGAAAATCGTCGCGTCGAAATCATCGCCTCCACGCCTGCGATTACAGATGTCGTCGTTGCAAACGATACACTCAGGACTGTTGTTCCACCCGTTGTGCGCCTCCGCACGAATGCAACATCACAGGTGAACCTGACTACATGGAATGTTAGTATCGCTCAAAGTACGGGTGCAAAAAGCAAACGCTCGACCCAAACACTAAAGAATATGAACGGCACAGGTAAGCCGCAAGACCGCATAGAATGGAATACTTCGCAGGAAAACAACACAGCTCCCAAACTTACTGTACCTGTACAATACACTCTCAGCGTCAACGACGAAAGTGGTGCAAATACGGTGGCTTCGGGTGCGCTTCCTGTAGAAATCGTTTCCATCGCAAAAAAACGCGCGTCGAAGGTTGCTGACAAAGAAGTGAATACTTTTGGTCTGCTTCTTTTCGATTTTAACAAGGCAGAAGTGAGCGGTCAAAACTCAAGTATTCTTGATTATGTTCGTGAGCGGATGCGACCTGAATCGCGCATTACCATCACAGGCTACACCGACCGCACAGGTAATGCTATCACGAATAAAACACTTTCTCTTCAACGCGCCACCGCAGCCGCAGCCGTTCTGAACCGCCCTGATGCAACGACACAAGGACGCGGGCGAGAAGGACTTCTGCACGACAATACTACACCTGAAGGGCGCTTCTACTGTCGCACGGTGAATATTGTTGTCGAAAATACTGTGCGGTAAACACCTCTTTTTTTCTAACCCAATCACCAACAATGACTTTCCTCAATCCTGCCATCCTTTTCGGACTTATTGCCGCAGCAATCCCGATTCTTTTGCATTTTTTCAACCTCCGCAAGCTGCAAATTATTGATTTTAGCACACTTGCATTTCTCAAAGAGCTTCAAAAAACTCGCATACGGCGCTTAAAGCTCACGCAGCTTTTATTGCTTTTGCTGCGCGTTACGATTATTGTCTGCGCTGTGCTTGCATTTGCCCGACCAACCGTGCCGACATCGTTTCCCGGACTAGGCGCAAAGGCAAAAAGTTCGGTTGTGATTGTTCTTGATAATTCCTTCAGTATGGAACTTGCTGATGAACGTGGGGTGCGGATGAAACAAGCAAAAGAGGCTGCGCTGCGGATTATACGCTCACTGGGTGAAGGCGACGAAGCAGCACTCGTCCAAATGGCAAACCTTGACGACCGACGCTACTTCGAGTTCACACGGGATTTTGGCGCACTGGGCGAAGCAGTACAAAATGTTCCTGTTGCTTACACCACCGGCAAATTAGAATCCGCGCTGCGACTTGCTTCATCGGTGCTGGGTAAAGCGCGAAATATTAACCAAGAAATTTTCATCATTACCGACAACCAAACAAATATCATCACCGACGACCCGGGCGCACAGCGTGATTCGGCTAAAATTTTCCCAGCATCTGCCGCGCTCTACGTGGTACCCATTGGTGCAGATTCCAAAGCCGGTGAGAAAAATTTGTCGGTTGATTCTTTGCACCTGATTACCCGCATTTTTGAGAGCGGTAAGCCCGTAGAGGTAGAAGCCCGAGTGCGCAATAGTGGCAAGGAAGACGTAAAAGATATTATCGTGAGCCTCGTGATGAACGGGGAGCGCGTTGCGCAGCGCACCGTGAATATTCCCGCCGGTGAAACCCGCACCATACCTATTGCGGCGGCGGCTCCTGAAACGAGCGACGGAAAAGGCGTATATACTCTGGTACGGTGCATGGTTGAAGTTGAAGGTGATGTTCTGGAAGCTGATAATCGCAGGCATTTTGGCTTTGTCCTGCCGCCCAAACCCCGCATTGCTGTTATTGGTGCAAGCGATGAAACCGCATTGTTAGCACTTGCGCTCAGGTCGGGCAATATTGCCTCATCGCTCAGTGTTTTGCCGCCGGAAGCACTATCGGCAATGGCTTTGAACGAGGTAGATGCTGTGATGTTGGTCAATGTACCCCGCTTTTCCACAAGTGATGTAAGTCGCTTACAGACTTTTGTGCAGGACGGCGGGGGCGTATTTATTTTTGCCGGAGACCGCAGTGATATTGCGAATTACAACTCGGCGGTGCTTTCGGCGCTCAAGTTCGGCGCCATTGCTCTGGGTAATTATGCAAAAAGCGCGACTTCTCCCGATGCTGAATTTACCGCCGTCGAGAAAGCCCATCCACTCTTTAGCGGGGTCTTCAAAGGCGATAACGCTGATTCTAAGAGCCTTGTGGAATCGCCACGCTTTCTCAAAGCACTTCCGCTGCAGCGTACCGGCATGACAGCACAAGCGCTTATCGAACTTCCCGATGGTGCTTTTCTTGCTGAAAGCAAACTTGGCAACGGCAAAGCGCTGTACTGCGCAGCTCCACCATTTACGGGGTGGAGTAATTTTCCCGTAACGGGAATTTTCGTTCCCATTGTCTTTCGCTCGGCATCATATCTGACGGCAAGTGCTTCGGCATCATCGGATGCAATCGTAGGACAATCGGTCACGATTCTCCTTTCGGGCAAACTTCCCAAAGGTGCTCCGCTTACTATCACCGACCCAGCCAACGCAGCATCCGTGCGCCAGCCGGCTCAGATGCCATCAGGTGCGGTACTTTCGCTTGAGGGCGGTGTGCAGCAGCCGGGTGTTTATGCAGTCAGCACGGAAATATCAGGCAAGCAAGGTGCAATCGTTCATACACTTGCTGTCAATCCGCCTGCTTCCGAATCCGTTATGACGAGCTTTTCCGGCGATGAAATGACCAAAGCTCTTTCGGGATTTGTGCCGGACAGCGACCAAATCCGCGTGATTAGCGATTATCGGAAAGCAAGCATGGACACGCTTCGGGCAAGCACAGGCACGGAGCTTTGGCGGTTATTTTTGCTGGGGGCAGTTCTGGCGGCGGTGGCAGAAATGCTCTTGGCGCGAAGAGTAGCCGCGAAACAGTCCTAATCAGGCATATTAGCAGGCATATTAGCAGGCATATTAGCAGGAATTCTAGAGGCGGTGCGGCGGCTGAAGTGTTTACGCCGTAAGTGCCATAATACGCCGTCCGTTAGATTTGAGCCACTTTTCTGATTCTTTGTAGGTGGGGCACCACGCCTCCACCTGCTGCCAGTAAGCAGGAGAATGGTTTGCTTGACGCAAGTGGGCAAGCTCATGGATGATAAGATATTCCAGCACCGGCGGCGGAAAAAGGATACAACGCCAGTTCAAATTGATGCTACGTCGTGCCTTGACGCAGCTTCCCCAAAGCGATTTTTGGTCTTTGACGGCAATACGGCGCAGAGGCTCACCGAAGGATTCGGCAAGAGCGAGTGTGCGCCTAGGGAGAATTTCATTAGCACGGTGAATCATTGTATAGCGCCAATACTGCATCGCAGCACTATGAGCATTTTCTTCTGAAGATGTTTTTTCGGAGGGAACGGTAACGAGCAGATGGCGGGCTTGTGGCGAAAGGCTGCCGTCCGAATCGTGAGAAATGTTCATCGTAAATTTCTCACCTGGGGCAATAATTAAAGGCAACCATTCGCCTTCGACCAATACTTCCAAGGGCGCGTTGGGCTTTTCTGCCGTCTTCTGTGAGCGCTCAATGGCAACTTTATCTAATGTTGCTTGCACAAATGCAATATTTTTCTCCATAAAATTCCGCGCATCCTTGAGCGAAACCCGCATCGGCACTGAGACCCACACACGCCCGTCGTGTGAGACCTTGAGCGACATTCGCTTTGCTTGGGTGCGCTTACGGATCTCGTATTGGATGCCGGCGTACGATTCTTGTACAGTCATATCGGGGAATATTTCAAGGCACAAGGTTCAATATTTCAGTTACTTACGACCTCGGGGAAAACGTTTTTTCGCTGTAGCTTTTTCGCTAAAAAGTGGGTAATCCGTGTCAACCTGTCCAAGCTGAATACGGCGCAACTTTGGATGAGCCATAGCGCGGCGCATAGCAGAGAGACGTTCAAAAAAATAGACTCCCTTCAAATGGTCAATTTCGTGCTGCATCACGCGGGAAAGCAGCCCATCAGTTTCTATGGTGTGCTGGCGCATCTGCAAATCGTAGAATTGAACTTGTATTTTTTCGGGGCGTGTAACAGTGTCGCGGTACGTCGGGAGGCTGAGGCAACCTTCTTCCGACTCCGACGTTTCATCAGAAAAAACAGTAATGACGGGGTTAATCAGCACAATAGGCGGGGTTTTCGCCTTCGATTTTGTTTTGTCCTCTTCCAATTCACTAATGTCAATCACGGCTATTGAGCGCGAATCGCCAACCTGATTCGCCGCCAAGCCGATACCATCAGCATTGTTCATGGTCTCGAACATATCCTTCACAAACTGGACGAGTTCATCGGTGATGTTCTCCACGGGCTTTGTTGCTTGCTTCAGAACGGGGTGATCGTAAGTATAAATAGGAAGAATAGCCATGAAAACAAAAAAACAGGAAAGAGGTGGTGAAGATAGCGTTAGAAGTTGAAATAAAGCAGAAGATTAGGAGATATTTTGTTTTGTAATAATCCCCAAAAGCTCGGCAATGTCGTTCAACACAAAATCTGCAACGACATTTTGATTGCCAAAGGAGTCGCCATAGCGAGCGAATGCAGTCTGCATCCCGACATTTTTTGCGCCGACCATATCTCTGTCTGCCCAATCGCCCACCATAATAGCGTGTTGAGGTTCGACACCAAGTTTTGCCAATGCCATCAAAAATGGCTTGGGGCTTGGCTTGCGCTCTTTTGTATCATCAAATGTAACAACGGCATCAAAAAAGTGATGGAAATTGATGTACGAAAGTCGCAACCACGCTTCCAAAGTCGGGGCATCGGAAACAACGGCGAGCTTGATATTACGCTTCACCAATTCTATCACCGTCGCCGTTGCGTGCGGATAGGGCTTCAAAGATGCCTCACGGGCGCGGCGATATGCTATCACGCCTGCGGAGAGAATTTTGTAATCAACGCGCCCAAGGGCTTCATGCAAAAGTTGGTCGAAAACGCGCTGATACTCGATGCCTTGCTCGTTGTAAATGCGGTCAATATGCGATTTTATCTGGTCAAATGTCAAGTCGAAGCCGGCATCAATCATTGCTGTTACCGCCGCATCAATTGCGGTGCGCTTCATTGCCATAAAGTCAACAAGCGTGTTGTCAAGGTCGAATACGACTGCTTTGACCATAAAAATCTCCTATCAGAAAAACAAATGGTGTACGACGTTATTGAATACGGAAGGTAAAGGTAATAAAGCCAAGCATATCTTTACCATCACTTGTGGGGTTGAACTGCCAACGCCGGAGTGCTTCCATAGCAGCACGTTCCAGTGCGGGTTCGCCTTTTTGCATGGGCAAAATCATACCAACGCTGCCGTTCGGCAAAACGGTAAAACGCATTTTGATTTGTGCCGACGTTGTAATGCCTGCCGGATATTTCGGTAATTCTTTATGCAGCACAACGCGGTTACCGCCTCCGCCCCAGTCCAGACTATATCCCTGACCACGACCTGTGCCGGAGCCAAAGCGCCCTAAACCTTCGCCTTCCGACGTGGCGGGAGCAGATGTAGAGCCGATGTCGGTCTTACTGGAGGCATTTTCGGCAAGTTTTGCGGGTTTTTCGCTTGTTTTGGCATCATCTTTTACGGGCTTGACCAGAGACAACTGTGTATATTCGCGGGGCTTGGCGGTAGCAGTCTCTTCGGCTTTACGGTCAGATTTTCGGGCATCTTCAAGCGGTTCGGGATTTTGGCGAGCGTTGCGAACAGCACCCTCAGCGGTGAGATTGCCAGCGCTAGGCAAATTGGGATTGCCAGTGCCAAATTGCAGAAGCTGAATTGGAACGGTGACACGTTCCGGCTGCCGAATGTATGGGGTAATATCAAGTAGGTTCAGCGTTAAAAGAAGCAATGCCAACACACAGAGTGCTGCACCAAAACCAATCATCGTATGCCGACGACGGCGCTCCTCGCGGTCGAGAGTTTCGAGTTCGCGGTCAAGCCTACGCCGCGCTATTGAGCGTGCGGGCTTTTGCTGCGGCTCTGCGTTGAAAGCAAATGGCAGATTATCGGAAAATTGGGCTTCCAATTCATCCATTTCGTAGTCGAGGGTGTCGGTTTCCATTGCGATTGTAAGCGTTTACAGCTCGTGCGGTGGAAGAGATAATTGGGTGCTCACATTGTTGCAATTTAGCAAAATTCAGGGAGTTTACCGCAAACACTGAAAGAGAAGAACTCAGGAAAGAATTTATTAGACATACTCATCGCAAGCGCACAACCCAGCTTCCCATATAGCCAAAACGCTCTGCATCGCGTTCTGCCTCGTGCAAGGTATTATACAAACCAAACCGAACACGATACATCGTTTGCCCACGCACGACTTGCGACGTTACCATTGCGTTGACCATACCGCGCCGTTTCAGGCGTTCCACCCAGTCCTCCGCATCTGCGATGGAAGGAGTAGCATAAACCTGAATGGCAAAAACACCGCTTATTTGCTGGGTTTGCTTACGCTCGAGTGCAGAGGCTGAAGATGCTTTTTTAGCCTTAGCAGTGGTCGCAGTTGGTGTGGTGGCTTCTTGCTTGTTTGTAGTGGTCTTTGTCGCTTGGTTGTTCGGGGGCTGTTTTGTAGATGGTGCTGTTGATGTGGTTAGTTTTGTATCGGGAATCTGTTTTGTCGTAGCTGCTACTTGTGCAGGTTTTTCTTGTGCTTGCGATGTTGCCGATGGGGTCTTTGCCGCAAGCGTCGTCGGTTTGTTTGGCGAAGATACAGGTACGGAACTGCTTTCGGTTTTTACAACAGCATTGCTATTTTGTGCTACCGTCGGCTGCGTGTTCTGGGCGTTTGCGGTCTGGCTATTCGCTGAAATTACACTAGCAGACGCAGAAGAATCACTGCTTGTATTGTTCGTATTTGCCGTATTATTCAGAAGATTTTGGTTCTCGTTATTTTGAGCGTTCTTCTCTTGCGATTTTTTTGTTAGGTCGAGAAGCGTAAGAGCAGCACTGTCTTGTATGCCAGATTCTGCGCGACCTCCGGTAAGAGTAGCCCAAAGATTCTGAGCACCGGAACCAATCGTCGTTTTGCGCATCAGCATATACCCCGATGCGACGAGTGCAGCCAACAATATCCCTGCTAACGAAGCAGCAATGGCATTCCGCGACCGTGCATTTCGGCGCGGGGTGTTGATATTGGACTGAGCAGCTTGAGCAGCGGCTTTTGCAGCATCTTCTTTGCGCTGCTCTTCCGCACCGGGAATCGTGATTACTTTCCGAGAGCCGTCTGTACTTGCGTTCTCGGTAATAATAGTATCCAAATGAGCATACATCGGAGGAATATACGCCTCGTGCGCCGTGGGAATTGTACTGGTGGAAGGCTCATCAGCATACTTGTCTTGCATCAGATCTTCCACGTCGCTGCCGGCTATTGAAATGCTATTTTCAACATAAGGGTCATCGTCAAGCACTGGCGCGGACAACGACTCACTTGCCTTGATAGGTGTTTCTGGTATATGTTCCGTCAGATTTTGTTCTTCACTCTTGTTGTGGTAGTCATCACTTTGTCGCTCCACTGGCAATTCATCGGGAATAGGAGCAACAACAGGTACAACAGCCACAATATTTTCTATGGCTTCGGGTTGTTTAGCTTTTGCTTCATCGCTTGCATTTCCAAGTTTTTGAGGAGTAGCCTCTATGAGAGCAACCTCAGTAGGAGTAACTTCCACTGGTGCTGCCGCCATCTGTTCAGACTCCTGTTCTTTTCCGGCAGATGGAGCCTCACTGTTTCTACCAAGACCAAAAGACTCATCATCATCGCCAAAGCCGCTTCGTGCCTCGTCGCTGAGAAAATCGTGGCGTTTTATTTCGTCAAGTTCTATCATAACCGCTTGAAATTCTTTGGGAGGAAAAAGGCTATCATTAAAACGTCATCACAAACCCTGCTGCAATAAATATGCCACGCTCTTTGTAGCCTTGCCAAACAAAAATGGGCTGGTTCAAAAGATTTGTAGCACAAGCATAAACACTGATGCTTGGCGTGATTAGGTATTCAGCCCGAAGGCGGAAATCAAAATAGGCGGGGAGGTTCTTTCCTGCGCCCGGTGACCGCTCAGCAACATAGATACCTTCCACAATAGAATGAAACTGCGGCAGCCATTGACGACGATACTGCAAGGAAGCCTCCAATGGTGAAAGATAGGGTACAGCAAGGTTCAATAAGGAGGAATTCACCAAGCCAGCCGCACCAAAACGAGCATTGATGAAGGCTGTGAGATGATCCTGGGAAGAAACTCGCCCATCAAATTCGGCAATCAATCTAAAAATACTGGTTTGCAGAAAATTTGGAGTAAATTCACCATTGGGGAGAGGGATTCCATAGACCATTGCAAAATCCCGATTTTCAACCCCAGCGCCAATGGTACAATTGATATATTGCGATGGATGGACACGTATAGAAGCGGCAATATCATAGCTAACCCTTTCAAATAAATACTCAGCCAAAGGCGAACTTGCCGTATATGGATTTTGACCAAGCGCCCGCAGAAAGCTATTTGCACGGATACCCGTAAAACCTGATAATTCCAGCGTCAGCAGACTATTTACCGAAAACACCGCCTTCAGACTTACCGATGGGCGTATCGGGGTCTGCGATTCGGCTGAGGCAATGTGAGCGCCTATTTCAGCTGCAAAAGAAAACTTAGATGTACTGTACTCGGCAAGAATACTTGGTGCGAGCAAATATCTATTTGCGAAAGGGCGATTTTGTGCCCCCTGTACTTGTACACCCGCCTTACCACCTAGTAAAAAACCACGGCCAAGTGCCGTTTTTACGGCAAGATGTGCATTGACAAGCGTGTTTGTATGTACCCCGCCCAAAAGCACACTTTCAGCTGATGCCCCCATGTCATAATGCCAATTCTCAAAACTGCCGACGGTCTGCACACCCGCTTCAATGTCCAGTGTGCTACGCTCAGGAGCAGATTCAGGAAAAGCAGTGCTATCAGCTCCGAAGAATTTATAATTAGAGTTTTTTATCTTGAGATATGTGTCGGTACGGCTACCACCAAAAAAGAAGAATTTTTCCGGTGCAAGATAGCCGGATGCTATATCCAAATGAACATTGGTAAAATCAGTATTGCGCTGGTATCCGCCGGAGTGCAAAATTCCGCCTGTGGCATTGAGATCAAAATTACCCAGAACAGTTCGGTAACCCGCTTCCACACTTGGCGTGAGGTACAGACCAAATTCTCCTTGCAGAAAACCATTTTTGCCTTGCTGAGGAAGTAATGTGCGGCTAATGGGGGAGGCTGGCAGTAGCGTAAAGGACTGCTTATCCAGAGGGTTGAATCGGCTTACTTGCTGCTGCGTAAGTTTGGCAACAGGCTTGGGAGTTTGTTTTGCACCGCCTGGTACATCAAGCGATTCCACGCCTGTTATCACAAACTCCGGCAACTCCAACGGCTGCTCTGCTTTACTTTTTTCCGTTTTATTTTTTTCTGTTTTTTCCGGCACTGTTGTTTGTGCTTGGGTACGCCCGAAAAGCAGTGTTGCGCTTACCACGAGAGCAAGCGCAACAGTACGAAAACGAAGATAATTTGCGAGAGCGAGAACCATGCGGACAGTAATTATTGGTACAGAACCGAAAAGAAATAATTAGCAAAAGCAATGGTGGAGTAGCGTGAGTCGTAATAAAACAGCACAGCACCCAACACCAGACCAATAAGAAGCAAACCGATGATATACACACGCGAAGCACGGACATCGTAAATAATAGCAGTTCCACGCAACATTCGATAAATACACCACAGAATAATGCCCAAAATCAGCAGCAAGGAAATCAAGGTGTAAGTATCGGTCGTGAAAATACGATATAACCCAGCAGTCATCACGAGCAAAAACCCGATTGGCAAAAATGCCCATGTACTAATAACAAAAGCATCACCAATAAAAATTCGGGATTTCACAAAAAATGAGCAGGCGCGAATAAAAAGCGTCAGGAAGCCAATGATAAAGAGAAAAATGCCCGTTGCCACTAGACACGATGCCCACGGCTGCCAGATAATCGTGTTGATAAATTCTTTCAGCGTATTAGAAGGAATTAAATGTGTCAAGACATAATCAAGCAAATAACTGAAGCGCAAGAAGTAGAGCAGCGATGCAACAATTAAGCCAAGCGTAGCTGACAGAACAATTGCAAGCGAGAACGTCCCTGCATTCGAGAGAATGCGTTGGTCTCGTATATCGGCATAGAAATTATAGGGTCGTAGAAGTGCTCTGAGTACATCTTCTCGGAAGCGTCGTGATGTATTGATCAGCACAAAAAATAACACTATAAATGAGATGCTGATAATAGTGAAAAGAGCGGGTATCTCCGCCTTGTAGTTTCCTGTTTCCAGTACAGGTTCTTTCTCGTCATTGAAAAGCGCCTTTACCATTTGATGAGGCAATCGCAAATCGCGTGTGCGAGATACCAAGCCACTCGTGGCAATATACTGTTCTGCATTATTGGTTATCAGAATAGGGCGCTCGGTCAGATAGTCATTGAATGAGTTGATAATGACATTATCACAAATTTTATATTCCTGTAAAATACGGAACCTCTGACGAATGTAACGAGCCTGTGCTTCCACCGAAAGCGGATCGGAATAGCCTTTGTGGTTATCGGGTTGGATGAATTTACCGAAACTAAATACCGTCATTTTTTTCTGACTGAGTGTCTGAAGTCGCTCAGCTTCCGTCCGAAAATCCTGTATGTCTTCGTTGTGCATAGCAAAAACGATGAAGTCTAGCCCATCAACATCAAGGCTATGTGTCCTGCCATGAACCGTTTTATACAATAACTTTGCCGAAGCATTTCGCGTAATTTCTCGAATCTTTTGCGAAAATAGGATCTGCTCTGATTTTCCTTCAGCGACCTCTTCGCTTATACCAAAAGCAAAAATAGAAGGGATGTTTTCGTAGGCGGTAATGTAATCTTTCAAAATTGTTTGGGCAGTAACTATATAATTATCTTTACCCAAAACAGATACAGGTACACCACGAACGGGCAGATCAGTCATAATCAAAAGACCATACTTATCACACAGATGCGCTAAGTACGGGTGTGGAGCACTAAAACGCATTCGGATAACATTTGCACCTAAGGTTTTGAGTGCGATAACATCTCGCTCGTATTCTGCCATGTTTATGGTTGCGCCACCGACATTACTATCTTCAATGTAGTCAACAGCTTTAATATTCATCGGCTGCCCATTAACCATAAGCACTGTTTTATCATTCACTTGTTCGGTCTGGATTTTGTACAATCCCATCGTAGTAGTGTAATCGTCAAGAATCTCACTATTACGACGTATATGGACGACAAGGGTGTAGAGGTTGGGCGATAGTGGAGACCATAATTTCGGAGAGATTACCGAAAGGTTCATTTTTACCTGTGCATTACGGTTGGCGCTAATCTCTACCATTGAGGGTGTTCCACGAGCCACTACAATATTTGTATCCTCCAGCGAGCGCAGTTCAGCAATAACTTCTACCGTCGTTTTTTGCAGCGTAACAATCTGCGTCGGCTTAGTCGAGTCGGCTTGTATGGTTTGATAAAGATTACCCGATACTAGAGAAGTTGTAATCTGGATACTGGCACTATTAAAATCATTGGCTACTGTCGTCTTCGTATCAACATTGCTCAGAAAAACACTCGGCATTCCTACTAAGAAAAGTTCCCTAATAATGCCTCCGAAAACTTTTGCATCGTGAGGAGTTGCACGCAAAGGAATAGTGCTCGAGGCATCTAATCGGTTATTGACTACCACTTCAAGAGTATTATTTCCGCTGACCAAATAAGAATCGGGAATCCGAACACCAAAGGGGAAACCACCACCAACATGACTTTGGAGATATTGTCCATTGACGTAAATTTCCATTCGGTAGTTGCAGCCCAATGAATAAAGCTGCCATTCATATTTTTTGATGAGTGTTTCATCTATAACAAACGTTCTTCGGTAGCGAAATTCATCGGTTGAAACCTCGGAATAGGGCAATGTAACACGCTGCCAATCAGGTTCGCTCAGCGAGGCACGCTGCCACTCTCCAGCAAGCGGGACGATAAGACGCTGATTAGAATGGGTCATCAGTTTGACTTGTTCGGGTGTTAGCAGCGTGTAACGTCCGGCTTGTGCAAGGGCACGTGAGGTAAAAGCAAATTGTGCGGAACCAATACTGGCAGCAAACAATCCTGCAAGGATAAAACGAACAAGTCGTTGAGAAAGAAGCGATACAGTCATAGTTACTAGAAGTTTTAATTACTGTGCTGTTGGAAAAATATTGTCCAAAGTAATGCGGAAAAGCAATGCAAAGATACTGTGCATCCAAGCATTTTCAAACGGCGAATTTTGTTACAACACTATTAGTGAAGTCTTCGGAACAATCTTTTGATATAGCCGGAACACTAACCATCCTATGAAAGTCCCCCACAATGCGCCTCCCAGAATATCAAGCGGATAATGAACACCACAATACACCCGCGAAAATGATACGATAACTGCCCATAGAAATAATATCCTGCCCCATTGTTTATAGCATAGTGCCGACACGATTGCCCCAACAAAATTATTAGTGGCATGACCGGAAGGAAAAGATTTACCCGTACCGCAAGGCACGAGCAACCGAATATCCGTAAAACTATGACAGGGACGTGGACGTAAAAATAAATCTTTCCACAGTGTTACACTTTGGTCGGCAATGATAATAGCTACTATCACCAGCAAAACAAACACTTGGTCGCGCACCGTACCACGCCATATCACACCTACTATGTATGCCAACAGAACGGGTACAACATATGTATTGGATGTAATAATCGGCATGATGCTATCAAAGAACGAATTCGCCAGAGTGATATTTCCGAAGCGAAAAAGCCAAACGTCAAGGCTCTGCAATCCTTCAAGCATGGTGGGCAAAAAATGGTTCGTAGCGAGATTGTTTCAAAAGAACGTTTCAAAGATACCACGAAAACCGCTAAATTGATGGGAAAATTGTACTGTTTCTTTACACTCTGCGGCAGCAACGTCTATGTTACAAATTTCCTTTCGCTTGCGTCTTACGCTCTGGTACACAGTCGTCGTGGCTTTGCCGCTTGGTATGGTGATTTTGCTTGCCTACATCACCGTCCAGCGTGAACTAAATGACAATCTCGATTCCTCGCTTCAGCGCGTTGCTGAGTCTCTGGATTTCATTATACGCAAAAAACAAAGCGAGACCCAGCAACCGCTTCTGCCCGCTCAATCCGAGCGCTACGGCTTAGAAACACCGCGCCGCAATAAAGAAAAATTGAAGAAAGTTGACTATTTCGAGTTCTTCCGCGCTGAGGAGCGCCGCCGCTTTGTAGGACCCGTTCTGCCGCCAAAGGACACTTCCGCACAACGCGAGCAGCAAGCCGATGTCGTCTGGTCTGCGGTCTATGAGCATATCTTGCTGAATCCGAAAAATTATTTTATTCAGGTGGCAGACACTTCAGGAACGATTGTCTGGCGTTCGGAGAATCTTCAGCAACATAAATGGCAGCTTCCTTTGCCATTGCTTGGAATGTTACCCGGCGACACATTTCCTTTTCGCTATACTATTCCAACGTTTCCGCTTGGCAAACAGCGTTTGCGGGTGTTTGTCTATCACACGAGTTCTGTACAAATGTCGGTTGGTTATCCTGTGGACGAAATTGAAGTGACGCTCAACGACCTTTTTTCTTCGCTGCTGGTGGCTGCGCCAGTCGTGCTGTTTCTGGCAATGATTAGCGGTTGGTTTCTGGCAAAATACTTCGTGCAACCGGTGGAAGAAATTACGCGCCTTGCTGACGACATCACCGAACACAATCTCAGCCAGCGTTTGCCCGTGCGCCGTGTCAACGACGAAATTTCACGGCTGACCCGAACATTAAACGCCATGATTGGTCGGCTTGAGCGCTCCTTCGCGCAAATACGCCAGTTCACCGGCGATGCCTCGCACGAACTGCGAACACCCTTGGCAATACTGATGGGCGAACTGGAAACGGCGCTGCACTCTAAACGAACAGCTCATGAATACCAAGAAATAATTGCCAGTGCCATTGAGGAAGTAAGCCGTTTGTCGCAAGTAGTAAAAAACCTTCTTGAACTCTCCCGTGCCGACGCAGGTCAAGTACCGCTTGACCTCAAAGAATTTAATCTTAGTGCATTATTGGAGGATATGGTAGAAGACGCGATGATTCTTGCTGAAGAAAAAAACACCATCGTACGCTCCACGATTGAGCCGCGCATTATGCTTGTCGGCGACAAAGTACGTCTGCATCAAGCATTACTGAACATCGTTGATAATGCAGTGAAATATACTCCAAGCGGTGGAAATATCACGATTGCTCTGCGTATACAAGACCACGAAGCGCTCGTTTCAGTGACCGATAGCGGTTTCGGAATACCGGAAGAAGATATTCCTTATATCTTTGACCGCTTTTATCGTGTTGACAAATCACGCTCGGCAGAAATTAGCGGGCACGGGCTGGGCTTGTCTATCGTGCGGTGGGTGGTCGAAGCACATCGGGGAAGAATAAAAGTAACCAGCACCGTCGGAAAAGGAACTATCTTTTTTCTTTGGCTACCGCTTGAGAACCCTGATATGAAACCTGTGGATACAAATCAAGCATTGCAACAGGTCTAATTTCTATTTTCCAATAGGAATCGTAATGTGTCTTTCAAAATCAGCACCGTAAGTGTCTTGAGTGAGCGGTTTACCCTTTTTCCACCACGTAATCCAAAGTTCATCGGGCGTATTATTTGTTTCTAGAGTCAGAGTCAATTCTTTGTTGGGAGCGATATACGGAGTGCTTCTTTCAACGCCTGCCTGAAAACTATAATTTGCTACCATTGCAAAACTTCTTGTAATCTTCCAATAGTAAATGTATCAGAAGAATGATTCTGTAGTATTAACTTTTTTTGCTCAATCCTCGCGCTTAATTCAATTGGAGGTGGTTGAATCAAGTTGCAAGAATGTAAGCAAAGCATCATTAAGCAGAGAATTATTGAACTCTTCATCTGTATTACTTACTCTAAAGTTAATGCTATGAATTATCGTTGGTAAAATACGCCCAAAACGCTAAATTATTCAAGCATTTTGTTGATTTTTCACGCCATTCTTACAGCGAACTATCCCGTCGCTTATGCGCCATTTCATAGTTCCGTTAAAAACTTTTCGTTATGAAATTCTGTGTTCTCGGCACCAAAGCAGGTGGCGCACCGCTTACCAACAAACATTCTTCCGCAACGGCGCTCATGCTTGGCTCGGAGACCATCTTGTTCGACTGCGCCGAAGGAACACAAATTCAGCTTCTTCACGCCAAAATTTCTCGTGGACACCTGAATCATATTTTTATTTCCCATCTTCATGGCGACCATATCTTGGGCTTGCCCACGCTTCTGACCACGATGGGTGCGGACAGACGAACAGCACCACTCCACATTTACGCACCGACTGGGCTAAAAGAATATCTGGACTTAGGACTCAGGATTATGGATGCAGTGCCGACATTCGAGATAACGTACCACGAACTGAAGCACGGCATGAAAGGCGAACTGCTCACTACAAGTAGTTTCCGCGTGACAACACAAATGCTGGAACACCGCATTGATAGCTTTGGTTTTCGGGTTGAGGAATTACCACACTCCAATATCAGCATCGAAAAAGCACGTGCTCTTGGCGTAACCGATGGCGCAATGATTGGGCGCATCAAACGAGAAGGAAGCGCTACACTTGCCAACGACGGGCGTGTTGTCCGGTTTGCCGACATTGCAGCACCACCGCACAAGTTGCGCAGCTTCGTGTATGCAGGAGACACGCGCAAATGCGCCGCTACGATTGAACTCGCCCGCCGTGCAAGCGTACTTGTGCATGAAGCCACCTTCCGCGCCGATATGAACGACAAAGCCGCCGAGCGATTCCATTCTACCTCAGAGCAGGCAGCAGAAGTGGCGTTGGAAGCAGGGGTGGAGCGGCTTTTCCTCAGTCATATCAGCGTCCGCTATAAATCAGGTCTGCCGCTTTTGCGAGAGGCACGTAAGATTTTCCCGCAGACTTTTTTAGCAAAAGAACTCTTGATTGAAGAAATACCTTAAACGGGAGACCGTAAAGGCGAAACTTTCAGTACGCAACCGCCAACGCGAGCAGAGCAACCCAAAAAGCGGATATATAGGCATTTCCTACATATCCGCTTTATCTATATTCTACCAGTATCTGACGGTCTGAGTGCCAAAGACATATCAATTTGTCATTGTGAGAGATGTTGCTTTTTCAGCAAGCGTTTCTGCCGACGGCGGGCGCAATTCCTCAATAAATCCCGCTACATCGTCGGTCAAACCCACACACGTTTCTTTATTGATGTATTCTACAACGGCTTCCAGACTGCCGGTTTCCTCGAAAACACGGAGCTGGCGGTCAGCACCGGTGCCATTTTCAAGAATAGTATGGATGTAGTTGATTTCATTCCGCGAACCCAAATCGTCAACAACATCATCCACAAAGTAAAGCAATTCGTGAATAAGTTGGCGCGTGGGCACTTCGCGTTGCTTGCCGAAATCAATGAGTTTGCCGTCCAGACCATAGCGCACGGCACGCCACTTGTTCTCCATCAGCAAGGCACGATGATAGAGACGGAAGCTGAGATTTTTGGAGTACAGTTTGTAGAGTTTGGCAACAATTGCCTGAACGAGTGCCGCAATAGCAATAGTCTCATCAATGCGCATCGGAAGGTCGGAAATCCGCACCTCCAGCGTTGGGAAATTCGGGTGTGGACGAATATCCCACCATATTTTTTTGGGATTGTCGATACAGCCAGTGCGAATAAGCAAATCCACATAGTTTTGATATTCGCCCCAGCTATTGTAGTAATCCGGTAAATTCGTTCGCGGGAAACGTTCAAATACTTTGGAACGGTACGATTTCAAACCTGTATTGATGCCTGTCCAGAAGGGCGAGTTGGTGGTGAGCGCCAGAATGTGCGGAAGTAAATAGCGAATTTCGTTCATAATCTGAATTTGCAATTCACGATTTTCTATGCCGATATGAATGTGCATACCAAAGATAAGGAGCGAACGTGCGAGCAGTTGCATATCTTCCACCAAAACTTTATAGCGCTCGTCGGGAAAAATTTCTTGGTCTTTCCAATGCGAAAATGGATGCGTACTTGCTGCGCCGAGCAGAAGTCCGTTTTGCTTGGCGATAGAATTGACAATAGAACGAATTTTTGTTACCTCTGACCGCGCTTGTTGAATATCTTTGCAAACGCCAGTACCAATTTCCAGCATAGAACCAATCATCTCCGGCTTTATATGCTCGTGCAGCACCAATTTGCCTTTCGAGAGCAACTCAAGGTCAATGTGCGATTTAAGTTCATACGTCTTGGGGTCAAGAACCATGTACTCTTCTTCGATGCCGAGAGAGAAAGCAGGCTTTTCAGAGTCGCCGACTATCTTGCGGGCGGGTGTATCTGTCGGGGTCATAGGCTTGAGAGAAGAAAAAAAGTAAGAAATTGTTAGTTGAAGGTCGTTTTTGGTGCATAGTTGCAAAGGCGATTTACCATGAACAGCACAATGAGTATGTGTTGAATGTGTGTTCATTTTTTTATGTTCTCCTAAGAATAGGAAATTATTTTGCTATTGTCAAGTCTTTTCGTTTCTTTTTTGTTGTCTTTGCTCAGAATAGTGCATTTTGGAGGTTATCCTTTGTTCATGTCTCTAATAAAATCTAGTTTTGTACGTTCATTGAGAAGTGTTCAGAGAGAACCCTATGGAAAAATCCATGCTGGAAAATCCATATACCTTTTTTCAATCCATAATATACGTCGAAAGGATACGACTATGCCTATAACGGTTGGTCAAAACGCACCAGATTTCGCTCTCAAGACCAAGACACCCGAAGGTGCGGCAACGATAACATTGAGCGATTACAAAGGTAAAAACGTTGTGCTGCTTTTCTTCCCAATGGCATTTACAGGAGTTTGTACCAATGAACTCTGCTCGGTAAGCGGCGGACTGGAACTTTATTCTTCGCTGAACGCACAGGTATTTGGCGTTAGCGTTGACAGCCCCTTTACGCTGGAAGTCTTCGCACAAAAAAACAACATTGCCTTCCCGCTTCTTTCCGATTTCAACAAAGAAGTATCGAAGAGTTATGGCGCTTTGTACGGCACGTTTGTTCCGGGCGTATGGGATTTGCAGGGCGTTTCCAAGCGTTCCGCTTTTGTGATTGACAAAGAGGGTGTTGTGCAATACGCAGAAGTGCTGGATAATGCGGGCGAGTTACCTAATTTCTCGAAAATCGAAGAAACGCTCAAATCCTTGAATTAAAAGCGTTTCTGCCTACATATATTAGACATTTGCAAGCGATAGCACCACTCCACAGGGCGCTATCGCTTTTTGTTTTCAGCAAAAATTACAATCTGAAGTTACACTTTGTCAAGCGATTCCCCTCTTTGGAACAAAGAGGGGTGTACGAGCGGCAGCGAGGACGGGGTATTGCTTCGTGCATTGCCGCCGCTTCCGTGCCGGACTACCCCGTCAGTCTTCGCTTCGCTGGACTGCCACCCCTTCACACAGTGAAGGGGAATTTCAGAAAGCGCAACTTCAATTACAATCTCCCAAATTCAAGTCTCAGCAAGAACTGAAATCTCAACGATTATTGAAATACGTGTTCTCCATAAAGTCGTTCGCAAATTCTTCCTGCACTTTGATTTCTTGCGGTTTTTCTGATGTATTCGCTGTTCCATCAGCGTGAATACTTGCCAGAAACGCCTGTGCTCGTTTGCTGTCGCGGTCTTTGGCGGCTATTTGTGCTTTGATGTTGTTGCATTCGCTCTCTATCCACGTGAGACTTTTCATCAGTTCACGCAAGGTATAGGGCGGGTTATTGACTATTTCCCGTAAACGGCGCTCCTCATTGCGGAGGCGGCTTTCGAGGCGAAGAATCTCTCCCTCCAAATATTCTTGCGCTGACGGCACATTGGCAAAGGGCGTGTTTGCGAAGGCATCGTCTTCTTCCGCCTCGCAGACCATATCATGGATTGTTTGCAACTCCCGCATATTCCGGCTTTGGTATGCCTCCTGCGCAGACTGCCAGTATTTTTCAAACGTGGCGGATTCCGTAGAAGCGTCAGGGTGTAATTTTTTGACGATTGACCGATAAATGCTTGCAAACTCGCTCTCGTTGTGCTTCTCCATACGCTTATTTGCTACTTCTTCACGTTCTTCGTCGGTCATATCGAAGGTCTCGCGCAGATGCTTTTTTACGCGCTCAAATTCGCGGTCAACCATTGTATTGACGACCTCTATCATCTTCGGCGTGAGCTTTTCTCCCCTTGAGAGCTTGATATAAAAAAGTTCTTCGCGGCGTGTTAGTTCTGCGGTTTCCAGCGTTTTTTTTTGTAATGCAACCTCAAGCCTACGAAAATGACGGTCGTACTCGTTCACAAGGTCAGGCAGAACATGGTCTTTGAGGTGCTGCAATTCACCCACGACCTCCGTGAGCCGCCGGAGCAAATCTTTGCGCTGCTCACGGAGCTTGGTAATGTGCGGATGGGAGAGAATTGCGTTCATCGGGATTGCTTCGGAAAATAGAGTTGATCATTATCAAGGTAGAAGCAACAGCGCTTTTTCCAGTACCTCATCTCGCCCCCCGCGTACACCCTGCAATGTCCGCGAGGCAGGATGCGTGGGCTGCACCCCTATACCATGAAGTTTTGAGCCGTCGTGCTTCAGCACCTTCATTCCTGTCCAGCGTATTTTATTTCCGCCCGGGAGATACAGCATATTCACATTGCCATCTGCTCCTGCCGTAGCCTCACCGACAATTTTGCCCAATTTGTAATGCTCGACTATGCTCATAATATCTTCTGCCTGTGAGATTGCTCCGCCACCCGTCAAAAATACACATTTTCCTTTCCATCGGGGCAATTTTGGCTGCACACGCCAGCGTCCGCTTGTGTCGTAACCCTGCACGTTCTCGTGGTCGGGATAGATAATTTGCGGAACGAGATAACGAGGTGATAATAATGCTGAACCCGTTACGTAGCCTAAAATTTCTGCATTCCTGTCTTTGGGATAACCTCGCATATCGAACACAATTCCTTTTGCTTGAGCAAATTCGTTTGCTTTTGCCTCAATCTCAGCAACAGAAACCTGCGCTAAATCAATGTACCAAACGGTGTCTTTTTCTTCGGAGCCGCTTATTCGCTGTATTGCAGTGTGTTCGTAGAGATTAACCTCTAATTCCGATTTACGTTCTACAACAAAAGAAAGTGTGTCGCTACCTCGCGCCAGACTCACACGTGCCTTATTTGATTCTGCCATTGTCAATCTGTGTGCTGCCTCGGCACGCTTGTATTGTACAGAACCTGAAACAAGGGCTTCTTCCCCAGCAAGCAGTATTGGTGCCGATTTGTCATCCACCGACAGAAGAATATCGCCCTGCTGTAATCTCTTATCTTCTGAGGCGACCACAACGGGCTTTCCTTCAACATTTTCGATGAGAGCCGGTACGATACGGTGGGGTACAGCACGATAATATTCTGCATGACCATCCTTTAAGCCAACCAGCATTTTGTGCATGATTCGTTCAAACTCCTCTGCCGATTGGCATTGAAGCGTTGACTGGAGTGTGACGGTAAGCGTAGAGTCCCAATTCGTCGGTACATCATCGAAATATGGGTAGAAATGCTGAAGAACATTCCATGCCATAATAACGTTGGCAAGCCGGATTGCGTCTTTGTTGTACGGTTTTTCAGTAATAACTATATTTTTCAGAGAATCTTTCAAAAGCGACCTAAAAGCTGCTGTGCTGGTAGTTGTCGAGCCAAACAATATTTTTCCGTCTGTCAGCAGTGTGAGCGGTAAAGCACATTCTATACCGCCTCCAAGATTTTTGCGAAGAATTTCTCCGTCAAAGGGTTTGGCATCAAAAAGCTCTTCTTTCTGAAAACTCTCACTATCTTCTAAACGCAAACAATATTTTCCTTGATAAGGATTGACGGTATCTGAACGCACAATATAATTTTTAGGTTTTCTAAATTGCCAATGTGGAAATGGTGTATTCCACAACTCTGTTCCGCGCACCGTATTGACGATAACGGGAGCGGTATTATTCTCACGCATTTGCTCAAAACCGCCATTTTCCAGAGGGACTTCCGTCCAAGGACCAATCTTTTTTTCCGCTTTCCAAAGCCGTGCATTATCCAGCCATATTCTGCCTTTGCCGGAAAAGACTGCCCACAACAAGAGTTCGATGGTATGCTCTTTGGCAAAGCCGGAAATTTCATACTCTCTCCATTCTTTCGATATAATTTTTTCAGCATCCTGCGTTGAAACACCCCAGTCACCGCCACCTAAAAAATATGCTTCAAGACCGATGATTGCGCCATTTTCAGGGTTTTGAATGTCTGTACGAATAGCGACAGAAAACCGCAAATGATAAAATTTACCCTGAATTGCTTGTATTGTCGGGCTTGTGGATGAAGTAATGTAATGAAAGACTACTCCATACTTGATTTCGGAACGCTCCGGGCTATTAACAGATACACTGCGATATGGCGTATTTACACCATACAAATCTTGCACACCAAGCCCCACGCCTTTATGCTGCCATGCCACGTTTTTCCATGAGGCGTTACTTTGTAGAGCAGGTCTTGGAGGCAACTTTAAGCCTCGTTCGTAAATTTGTAATGTTGGTGCTATCGGTAAAAAGAGTTCCTCCAAAACAGTCTTGAGTTCTTTTGTGTTTTGCGCACTCTTAACTTTTGCTGCACCATAGACGGCAAATTTATCCCACGGCAGCCGCATGGCTTCATCGCTGGGATGAAAATAGCGCACATAACCGTACAACTTCGTGAAGGCGCGGAAGTTTGTTATGATTTGCGTTTGAGCAGATGGAGCATCGGATGATACAATGGAAACCGAGGCATTTTTGCGCAAAGATTTCTTCTGCGCAAAAAGACTCGGCGCTGTGCCAAGCGCCAGTGCAAGAAGCCATGAGACCGAAAGGAGAATGATTCGATTCATATCGGATTACGACAACGTTGAAGTATGCTTAAAATGGCGCATCATCATTCATCAATTTCGCTGCATTAAAGTCCGAAATACTGGTGTTGTAATCCGGCGGGGCATCGTGACCAAAGGCGAGGTTTTCAAATCGGGTGTACTCTTTCACATATGCAAGGCGCACAGAACCGACGGGACCGTTCCTCTGCTTGCCGATAATGAGTTCGGCTGCGCCTTCAGTCGGAGCACCGTCTTCTTCAAAGGTCGCAATGCCGTAGTATTCGGGGCGGTGAACAAACATCACCACGTCCGCGTCCTGCTCCAGCGAACCCGATTCGCGCAAGTCCGAAAGCATCGGGCGCTTATCACTACGCCCCTCCAAACCACGATTCAGCTGCGCCAAAGCAACCACAGGAATATTCAATTCCTTCGCAATCTGCTTCAATGAACGCGAAATGATAGAAATTTCCCGCTCACGGCTGTCGCCTTTGTTCAGCGCGGCGTGCATAAGCTGAAGGTAGTCTATCATCACTAGCCCGATATTCTGTTCGGTCTTCAAGCGTCGGCACTTTGCACGAAGTTCCATTACCGACAGCGCAGGACTGTCGTCAATAAAAATAGGTGCTTTTGCCAAACGTCCCATCTGCGTGGCGAGGCGGGGCAGGTCATCGGGCTTAATATTGCCCGTAAGAAGTTTGTGTGTGCTCACACGTGCTTCCGCACTCAGAAGGCGCATGGTGAGCTGCTCCTTCGCCATCTCAATGGAGAAAAATGCGACCGGCACATTGCTTTCCATGGCGACGTTCCGAGCTATTGACAATGCGACCGCGGTTTTTCCCATAGACGGCCTCGCCGCAATGATGATAAAATCGGACTTGCGGAAGCCACCCAGCATATCGTCTAGTTTGGTATAGCCAGTATTGACGCTGCTGTCATTTTTCTCACCGTTGACCATGCCCGCAATCGTCGCAAAGGTATCCTTAGCGAGCTTGTTCATACCGATATAACTTTTGCTAAGGCGTTTTTCGGCAATGCGGAAAATCTCGCTTTCTGCTTTGTCAATCTCTTCCAAAGCGTCCGTGGCGGGGTCATAAGCACGGGCAAGAACTTCCGATGCAGCACCGATAAGCTGGCGCTTAAGCGCGTGCTCCTGAACGATGCGAATATAATTGTCCACATTAGCAGCAGTCGGGGTTCCGGCATTGATTTGGATAAGCGTGTACGTCCCGCCAATCGCCTCCAGCATACTCCGCCTACGTAACTCCTCGCCCAGCGACACAAGGTCAATCGTGACATTACGCTCCGACATCGAAAGCATGACCTCAAAAATCTTACGGTTTGCTTCTTTGTAAAAAGACTCCGCTTCCAAGACTTCCGTTGCTTTGGAGAGTGCATTGCGGTCGAGCATAATAGCGCCCAGCACTGCTGCTTCGGCATCAGCAGAGTGAGGCGGCACTTTGTCGCCAATAGCCGCGAGCTGGAGAACATTGCTGCTGGAACGTGAACGGTTGTCCGTCAGTTTCGAGACAATGATTTCTCCATCACGGCGTGTTTCTTCCATGAAATTTGCCACGATGATAAGCAGTTAATAGTAATTGAGTAAGCCAGTTCTCTAGGGTTTCTGTCATCCGATGCAGCAAGAATCACGCCAGACAAGTCGGCGTATGTACACAGCGAGGTTGTGCAATTTCAGAATGTACAGACTACAATATGTCGAAAAAATTCCTATCAGGGGTGCTGTGCAGTATAAATTTCTTTGCACCGACTTCCAACATTTCTTGTACAAAAATGTGGAAAATCTGTGGGAAATCCGCCACTTTTCCACAGAACTTTCCACATCAATTTTGTTTTCCGAATACTGTTTTGTGGAAAAGAGCACCATTATACTGCGTTTTTCCCTGAAAAGTCGTAAGTTTACGGCTTACGATAACAACGCTATTATCTCATCCAACCGACGAAACCGCCTACACGATGGAAGAAAAACTTGTTGCAATCATTGCCCGTTTTGGTGAAATCACAAACCTACTCGCTGCGCCGGATATTCTCAACGATTACAAGCGCTTTAGCGAACTTTCCCGCGAGCACAAACGCCTCGAAAGTATAGTCAAAGTAGCTGAGGAGTATCTCACGGTGAGCAAAAACCTACGCGAGAACAAAGAAATCCTTTCCACGCCCGGTATGGATGCGGAACTGAAGGAACTTGCCGCCTCCGAACTGGACGACCTCGCCCAAACCAAAGAGCAGATGGAAGCGGACTTGCAAGTGCTTCTTCTCCCACGCGACCCCAATGATGACAAAAACTGCATCGTCGAAATCCGCGCTGGTACGGGCGGCGATGAAGCAGGTATTTTTGCCGGAGACCTTTTCCGAATGTACCAACGTTTTGCCGACAAAAAAGGCTGGCAAACAGAGGTCATTGATTTCAATGAAAGCGAGCGCGGGGGGTACAAAGAAATTGTATTTTCATTAGCCGGCGAAGAAGCGTTTGGTATGATGAAGTACGAAAGCGGTGTTCACCGTGTGCAGCGCGTCCCAGAGACCGAGGCGAGCGGTCGTATTCACACATCGGCAGCAACGGTTGCTATTTTGCCGGAAGTGGATGATGTCGAAGTTCACATCAACGAAAATGACCTGCGCATTGATATTTTTCGCTCGGGCGGCAAAGGCGGGCAGAACGTGAACAAAGTGGAAACGGCAGTGCGTATGGTGCACTTGCCAACGGGTATTGTGGTTCAGTGCCAAGAAGAGCGCTCGCAGCTCAAGAACCGCCAAAAAGCAATGAAAGTTTTACGGGCACGGCTCTACGAATTTGAACTGGAAAAGCAGCAATCGGAGCTTTCTTCCTCGCGCAAAGATATGGTCAAAAGCGGCGACCGTTCGGATAAAATCCGCACCTATAACTATCCGCAGAATCGTCTAACAGACCACCGCTTGGAAGGTGATGCAAAAAATTATGCTTTGCAAGAAGTGGTTAATGGCGAGATAGAGCCTGTCATACGGCAGTTGCAAATTGCAGAACGGGCAGAACTTCTGAAGGCGGGAGCAATGTAACGTTGGAAGAGACTCTTTTTTAATGCAGATTACGGCAGCATTTCATCGAAGCAATACCGCAAACGCCACACAATGACATGAAAAATCGCCCCAAATTTTATTTCTTCCACCGTAGCTTCTACTCGCAGCTTCTCTTCTCCTTCTGTCTATCCTTCAGCATCGGAGGCGCTGGAATCGTGTATGCTCAAAACATCCATTTTGAGCGCATCTCCGTTGAGCAGGGACTGTCAAGCGCAAACGTCAATTATATTTTTCAAGACCACAAAAAAATCCTCTGGTTCGCCACGGAAGATGGCTTGAATCGTTACGACGGCATGACATTTACGGTGTTCCGGCAGACTCTTCCCGATTCCCTAGGCGTTGGGGCGCAAAGTGTTACATCGCTTTACGAGGATTCGGGTGGTTATTTGTGGCTGACAACGGGAAATCACCGCACAGTATCACGCTTTTCCAGCCAAACGACTAAATTTGATGCGTTTCTTTTCCCTGCCAATACCGAAACAACTGCTCAAGCAATTGCTGAAAAGCGGGACGGCTCAATACTTGTTGGCACAAAAAATGGCTTATTTATTGCATCGCCTTTCGGTTCTTCACTGCTCAAGCGCGTTTTGTCTGTGCCCTCTTCACTGGATATATGCGGCATTGCCCGTGATAGCGCGGGCTTCTGGCTAATTTGTACTGATGGCTTATACTTTTATGACGAGACAAAATCTTCTGCAACGAAGATAGAGTGCGGTGTGCAGGGTACTATCACTCACTGCACTGTGCAGTCGGATAGTGCAATGCACAGTGCAGCGCGTCCCGTCGCGCTCTGGCTCGGAACAAGCAATAACGGGCTATTTGTGTTCACGCTCGCAACACGTCGCACTCAGCACATTACTGAAGGATTACCAAGCAGACAAGTTAGGACTATTTGCGCACTTTCTTCGGGAGCAGTGTGGGTTGGCACAGACAATGGCATAGCAATTCTCCGCACGGCGCCCGCAGAAACGTCTTCATGGCGAGTGATGCAGACGCTCCAGCACGACCTTCGCAATCTCCAAACGCTCTCCGGCAATCGTATTCAGCATATTCGAGAAGATGCTTCCGGCGTACTATGGGTAGGAACAGCATTTTACGGGGTCAGCAAGTATTCTGCGTTCAAGCAAAAATTTGTGCATTATGCTGTCAATTTGCTTAAAGAAAATGTCAGCCTGAATAGCGGCTACGTCCGTGATATTGCGGAAGATGGCGAGAGCCTCTGGCTCGCAACACAAACAGGCGGCATAAACCGACTGAACCGCAGGACAGGTGCGTGGACATACTTTCGGAAAGATAAGATCGGCACCGATACCGCATGGGCGCTGCGCCTTGACCACAAAAAACAGCTTTGGGCAGGAACAGTAGGCAATGGTCTTTGGACATGGAACGCTTCTAAGCAAACATTTACGCGCTTTGCAAAGATTCCACCCACAGCATCCATTCAACTTCTCTACGAAGACCGTACAGGTAGGCTCTTCGCAACGGGCGATGGAATGCCGCTCTATTGTATTTCTCCCGACCACAGCACTGTTGAGGCTTTTCCTATTAACCTTACCAATACGCCACAAGGTTCGGGCAAACGAGTTCTCTCCGTGCTAGAGACCGCACAGGGACAGCTTTTACTGGGAACGCCGTCGGGGTTAGCCGACTTCGACCGCAAACAAGGAGCAATGCGCCGTTTACTTTCTGCCTACGGAATTCGCTCAATCTACCAAGATTCTGATGGTGATTTGTGGCTGGGCACACGGGGGCACGGGCTATTGCAATACCGCATGAAAACAGGTTTGATTACGAACATGGACACGACGCTCATCACTGCCATCACCGAGCGAGAAGGTCTGCCGAGTAATTTGGTAAGCGCGATTGTGGAAGATGACCGCAAGCACCTGTGGGTGAGTACCAAACAAGGGCTGGCAGAAATTGATATTGAAACACGCAAGGTTGTCCGTACCTTTGGCGTTGATGATGGCTTGCAGGGGCGCGAATTTCATCATGGTTCGGCATTCAAAAGTCCTGAAGGTGAAATATTTTTTGGCGGTACGAATGGTTTCAATAGCTTTTTTCCCCGCGCTATTCGTGTGAACAGCATCCCGCCACCGATAGAAATTACGTCGGTCAAAAAGTTCGGACGCGAAGAAATGCTCGGCGACTCGGCTGTGGCAGCAGAGCGCACCATTACTCTGCGCTACGATGAAAGCACGGTGTCATTTTCCTATGTAGCGCTGGACTACAACACCCCGGAAGCAAACGTGTACGCATACAGGCTGGACGGTTTGGACAAAGGCTGGACACAAGGCGGCACACGACGTGAAGCCACCTACACCAGTCTTGACGCTGGCGAATACACATTTCACGTCCGGGCTGCCAATAACGACGGCACGTGGAACGAAGCCGGAGCATCGTTTCGCGTGATTGTTACCCCTCCGATTTGGCGCACGTGGTGGTTTATCGGGCTGTTAGCAGGAAGTGCTATTTGCGTTGGTTTTGTGACATATCGTGCTCGGATTCGTGCCATTGAAGCACGGAACGCATGGCTGGAAAAGCAAGTACAAGACCGCACAGCGGAAATCAAGGAGAAAAATAATAAACTGCAACAATCGCTCGACGAAATTAACATTCTCAGCTCCGTATTGGAAGGGGAACGCAATAAATCCGAAGATTTGCTGCTGAACATCCTGCCGCCATCCATCGCGGAGCGCTTAAAGTGGGGCGAGATGACAATTGTGGATACCTTTGAGAGCGCAACGGTTCTCTTTACCGATATGGTGGGTTTCACCAAAATTGCATCGCGCGTCTCGGCAGAAGAGCTAATTGTGATGCTGAACCGAATGTTTTCGGAATTTGATAAGCTCGCTGAAAAACATGGTGTTGAGAAAATCAAAACCATCGGTGATGCATACATGGCGGTAGCGGGCGTACCTATTCAAAGCGAATATCATGCCGAAGCCGTTGCCGACATGGCGCTGGACATTATGCTCGCCATACAAGACCTCGCTGAAAAAGAGAACCTGCCCATCAGCATACGAGCAGGCATACACACGGGCTATCTGACGGCAGGCGTTATCGGCGAAAAGAAGTTTGCATACGACCTCTGGGGCGACACTGTGAACACCGCAAGCCGTATGGAATCGAGTGGGGAGCCGGGGCGTGTGCAATGTTCCGAAGCCACCTACAACGCACTCAAAGACCTTTTCGACTTTGAGGAGCGCGGCACGATTGAGGTGAAAGGCAAAGGCGCAATGAAGACGTATTTTGTGCTGGGGCGGAAGAATATATCTTAGAGATTGTTTGAAAACTCTGAATACCACACTTTATTACCCTCATGCCAGCCTTCTCCCAAAGGGAGAAGGAGAAAGAAATAGCTTGGAATCCAGCTTCCTCTCCCTTTGGGAGAGGATTGAGGTGAGGGAACAGGGAGTTTCCAAACAAGCTCTTAAATGTAAGTATCACAAACTATACCCAAATTGAGAAAGGCTGCTTTTCTGAGGCTTACAATAGATTTTTTAGTAGCGTACGATAATCACGATTTTTTCTTGAATATTCCCTTTGAATTTCGTAATGTGTCGCATGAAAAACTTTTGAGATTCTGAGTTCAGGATGGGTTAGTAACAGGATAGTGTAATGAGTCACCAAACGCCTTCAGAGAGCGCCCGGCACTTATTGATTGTATGCTCAGAATGTCCCTAGTGCTTCCTCTAATTACTCCTTTCTTTCAAATCTTATTGTGTGGTGGAGTTATGAAAAGATTCGTTCTTTCTGTCGTGGTGGTATTCTTAATTGTCTTAGTCTCCGCAATCGTTCAAGAGACTGCTTTTGCACAAACCATTTCTGTTTCCGGTACCGTATCGGACAAAGAAGGTAACTCGCTTGCCGGCGTAAAAATTGCCATCAAGGGCACAGTGGCAGGAACTATCTCAAATACCAAAGGGAAGTTCACCCTGAAACCATCAGTCGCCCCGCCGTTCAAACTCGTGTTTTCCATTATCGGCTTTACGACTAAAGAGATTCCCATTACGGCAAGCAACGACGACCTGAAGGTACAATTGGACGAAAAAGCCATTCGAGGCGAAGATATTGTTGTTTCTGCCTCCAGAGTGCCGGAAAATGTGATGCAGTCTCCTGTAACCGTAGAAAAAGTTGATATAAAATCTATTCAAAACGCTCCCACCGCAGAGTATTACGACGCAGTAGCAAACCTGAAAGGTGTGCAAACCTACACCGGCTCACTCACTTTTCAAACTTTCAACACACGCGGTTTTGCCACTATTGCCAACACGCGCTTCGTGCAGCTTGTCGATGGAATGGATGTAGCCGACCCGCTCCTAAATTTTCCTACCGGTAATCTTGTCGGCATCGGCGAACTGGATGCCGAAAGTATGGAACTTGTTCCGGGAGCAGCATCCGCACTGTACGGACCAAACGCCTTCAACGGTATTCTCCTCATGTCCAGCAAAAATCCGTTTGATTATCAAGGCATCAGCGCACAAGTAAAGGGCGGAATGACAAATTCGGCTGCCGCCGGAGCAAATCCGTACCTGAGTGCTGCAGTGCGCTACGCGGGGCAAATTGGAGATAATCTGGCATTCAAAATTAATCTTTCTTACCTCACGGGTACAGACTGGCAGGGGAATGATTATGCCACGCACCGCCAAGCATCCGGCAATCCTGCGCTGAACCAGTGGCGCTCAAACTTTGACGGGCTGAATCTCTACGGTGACGAAACGCCGATTGCTGTTCCCATCACTGCCGCCCTTGCGAACCCCGCACTTGCGCCCTTACGCAACCAGATTATTGCGCTCAACACCAGAATCGGCGGTTTGAATCTGAAGCGTACCGGCATCAAAGAACAAGACCTTATCGGAACATTCGACGACGGTTTTGCTGCCCGCAATTTGAAAGCAGATGTGGCGCTGCATTATCGCATCGGTAACGACGTAGAAGCTTCATACAACTACCGCTACGGAAGCGGCTCCAGCTTGTATCAAGGTGCAGAAAAATACTTGTTGCGAGGATTTTCGGAGCAATTTCACAAACTTGAGTTCAAGGGGAATAATTTCTTCGTTCGTGCTTACGCAACGTTCTCCGGGGCAGGTGATTCCTACAACCTCTCGGCGCTCGGTGCTTATGTGAACGAGCGCTTTAGCCCGTCCTCCACACGCTGGGTGCCGACGTATCTCGGAACATTTGTCGGCGCGATGGTGCCGATTTGGTCAGTTGGCGGAACTCCCACCGATGCCCAAATTCAAGCTGCTCAAGATGCTGCCCGCGCTGCTGCCGATAATGGCAGACCGCAAGCGGGATCACAAGCATTCCGCGACACGGTTAATGCCGTACGCAAATCGCTTTTCCAGCGCAATCCTCCCGGTGCGGGCTTTGTGAACACGTCGCAAATGTATCATGGCGAATTCAACTACAACTTCAAAGACCTGATTGATTTTGCCGAAATTCAAGTCGGTGGTAACTTCCGGCGCTATGACCTCTTTTCCGATGGCACGGTGTTCAATGAAGAACTGGACGGCACGGCGCGTAAACGTTTGGCAATCAACGAGTTCGGCATTTACACCCAAATAGCAAAACGGCTTTTCGATGACAAACTCAAGCTCACTGGTTCGCTCAGATTGGACAAAAATGAAAATTTCGATGCGATACTGACACCGCGTGTTTCGGCAGTATGGACAGTGGCGGAGTCGCACAACATCCGTGCTTCGTTCCAAACCGGATTTCGCAATCCCGACACACAAGCCCAGTTTATTTGGTTTCCGTCCGGCGCAGGAATTTTGCTCGGCAGCACCTCACGCAACGCCAAGCAGTACGGCATTCACGAAGGCGGCGCATATTCTGTTGCTTCATATGCTGCATTCCTCGCGGCAGGCGGCACACTTTCGGCTGCGGGTACAATTGGCGGTGCGGCGGCAGCTCAGTCGCTCCTGCAAACCGTTACTCTCCCCTACATCAAGCCGGAGCGCCTGCAAGCCATCGAACTTGGCTACAAAGGCATTATTGACAACACACTTTTTCTGGACATCAACGGATATTTCAATACCTACAACGATTTTATCGGCGCACAAACCGTCGTGTCTAAGAATCCCACCACCCGTGCAGCAAACGCTACGGCAGCCAACCCGACAGGAACTATTCCCGCGGGAACAAACTTCCGCCCTTACACCAATGCACAGGAAACGATTACCTCGCAAGGCATTGCCGTTGGATTTTCGTACAAACTTCCACGTGGCTTTGACCTTGATGGTAGCTATTCCTACAATGATTTTGCGATTCTCAATAAGCAAGCAGGTAGTGAATTTGAAGCACAATTCAACACGCCCAGAAACCGCTTTAATGTGAGCATCAGCAACCGCGAGCTGGTAGAAAATTTTGGTTTCATGGTCAATTATCGCTGGCAAGAAGCATTTGAGTGGCAATCGGCGTTTGGTTCGGGATTGATTCCTACCTACGGCGTGATTGATGCACAGGTGAATTACAAAATCAAAGACTGGAAAACGATTATCAAAGTAGGCGCAAATAACCTCCTCGGTCAGGACTACCGCACAAACATCGGCGCGGGGTATGTGGGGCAACTCTACTACGTTTCGCTGACGTTTAACGAGTTTATGAACTAATAAAGATGTGATTGTGTAAAACACGTCGGTATCAAAAACAGCCTGAGATGATATTGCATCGCAGGCTGTTTTTGTTTGTTCCGTACATAGCAAATCGAAATATATAAAACGTGGTCTGAATTTTCATGTTGTGCAACCTCCATGCACAATGCGTCCATGAAGATAAATTTTTTGCTGCGGGAGCAATGTGCAAAAAATTTGAGTAGATTTGCGTGTACTTGATTTGCTCCCAATTCAACACCTTTTGCCACACCCAAGCGATATTATTCTTCAAGGCAAGAACCATGACACTTTCCCCCAAGCGCCTAGCCACCCTTCGCGCCGTCTGCGATGCTTTTATTCCGACTGTACCCAATGCCACCACAGACCCACACGGATTCTGGCGTTTGAAGGCAAGCGATTTTGAAGCAGCTGAGAAAATTTCTCTTGCGCTCGACCACCTTTCGCCTCAGCAGCAGCAGGAATTTGTGCAGCTTTTGGACATTCTTGGCTCGCCGCTTCTGGGCTTGACATGGTTCGGAGCACTGAAAGGAGTTCAACATCTTGCACCCGACGATGCAGAAAAGATGCTCCTTCGCTGGTCGAACAGCCCCGTAGCGGCGCTACGTCAGGGATTTCATGCCCTCAAAAAACTTACAGCATTCCTTGTGTACGGCTATTCCGACGAAACCACACCCAATCCGACGTGGGCAGCCATCGGCTATCCCGGACCGCTCCCCAAGCCGCCTTTAGAGACTATTCGTCCGATTGTGCCTTTGACAATTACCCAAGACACGACACTTTCTTGCGATGTGGTTATCGTGGGAAGTGGTGCGGGCGGTGGCGTTGTGGCGGGCGAGTTAGCAGAAGCGGGATTTGATGTGCTTGTTATTGACAAAGGGAAATACGGCTCGGAGCAAGATTTCACGCAGCGCGAAGCGGAGATGATTGCGGCGTATTATGAAGCCGGAGGCGCATATTCCACTAAAGACGGCTCTGTATCTATTTTTGCAGGCTCGTGTTTGGGCGGCGGTACGACAATAAACTGGTCGGCAGCGCTTCGTACCCCGGATTACGTTTTGGAGGAATGGGCAATAAATCACAGCAATCCGCACTTTATCACGCCCGAGTACCAACGCAGCTTTGAAGCAATCGAAGCCGCAACCCATGTGGATACACAAGAATCGAATCACAACCCCCAAAATCAAGCACTGGAGCGGGGCGCAAAGGCACTTGGCTACCACACCACGATAATTCCACGCAATTCAAACGGGTGTGCAGCGCACGAATGCAAAGAATGTGGCTACTGCTCGCTTGGCTGCCGAAACGGTACGAAAATGGGCGTTTTGAAGACGTATTTGGAGCGAGCACAAGCCAAAGGCGCACGGTTTCTGGTAGAAACAGAAGTAGAGAATGTTGTCATACGCGAAGGCAAGGCAGTTGGTGTTGTGGCGCACACACAAGGCAAAACGGTTACGGTCAATGCAAAATTTGTTGTTGTGGCTTCGGGTTCGCTTCATACACCGGCATTACTGATGCGGAGCGGTTTGCAGCATCCTCACATTGGCAAACATTTGCACCTGCACCCGACTGTATGCGTAGCAGGTATATATGCAGACCCCATGAGAGCATGGTGGGGCAACATGATGACATCGCTTTCCAACGAGGTTGCTCAGACAACAGGGAACTGGGGTGCAAAACTCGAAACACCACCCATTCATAGCGGTTTGCTGGCAATGGCGCTCCCGTGGCTTTCCGGCAAAGCGCATAAGGAAGGAATGCTGAAGGCAGAACACGTCGGGGCATTTATCGTTCTGACACGTGACCGTGACGGTGGTTCCATTACGCTCGACAAGCGCGGCAGACCTGTGGCACACTACCATATCAGCGATTTCGACCTTGCGCATTTGCAGCGTGGAGTAGCAGAAGCGGCACGTATTCACTTGCAAGCCGCCGCAGAAGAATTGTATTTTCCGCATAATCACCAAGCGCCTTTCAATCTCAAGCAAGGCTCACAAGCATTGGAAGCAACACTTCGCGGGATTTCTTCGTGGAAATGGCGACCCAACGATTTCCCACTTTTTTCGGCGCACCAGATGGGTACCTGCCGCATGGGCGGCAACCGCGAGACGCATCCCGTCTCACCCGAAGGTGAAACGTATGAAGTAAAAAATCTGTTCGTAGCCGATTCCAGCCCATTTCCCGAAGCAAGCGGCGCAAATCCGATGCTTTCGATTCAAGCAATGGCACATTTTACGGCGCAAGGACTGAAATCTCGATTTCGGGCGTAACGCGAAACACTTTTCACAACACAATAATAAATATGCGACTTCTTCTCCAGCGCGTCAAGCGAGCATCGGTGACAGTGGACGGCAGCATTACGGGACAAATCGGTCATGGTTTGCTGGCGTTTGTGGGTATTGCGGCTACCGATACTCAGCATGAAATTGAATGGATGTGTGGTAAAATCACCAAACTGCGCATCTTCAATGATGAGGACGGCAAAATGAACCGTTCGGTCAGCGACGTACAAGGTGGAATCTTACTTGTATCGCAGTTCACTCTCTACGCCGATTCGCAAAAAGGTTTGCGCCCAAGCTACATCAGTGCTGCGCCCCCCGACATTGCAAAACCGCTTTACGACCAAATGCTTCAGCACCTTCAGCAAACAAGCGGCTTGCAAGTGGAAGCAGGTATTTTCGCCGCGATGATGGACGTAGAACTTGTGAATGACGGACCCGTGACGATTTGGCTTGAGCGCGAGGCAGAATCATCATAAAGTCGTATTTTCGGGAACTGATTAAACACTGCGGAGTGTTATAGCATCAAAGAATCACTATCCTGTTTTCCAAATTTTCTTACTAAAAAGGTGTCGCCATGAAACGTATTCTTGTCGTCGCTTGCCTTGCAATTATGCTTGCGGGTGTTGGTTCGTCGTGCGCTCAACCACGGGGGTTTGTGGGTGGTTATGGTCGTCCATATCCGCCTCGTTATTTCTACGCCCCACGCCCGCCGCTGATTGTTCCGCCGCAAGTGTTTATTGCTCCCCGTCCGAATGTTTTTGTTCCGCGTCCCTGGGGCTGGGGTCATCACAGACACGGCTGGCGGCATTGATACAGACGCATAACTAAGCAAAGGTGAAGAAATTTTGCATGGGGTGCAAACGCAAATTTGCGCGGTACATTCAGTATTCCGTACATTTGTGTTCGCACTCTATTTTTTTGACATTTTTTCCTGATACAGCATGAAATACAAATTACTTGGCAGAAGCGCTATGCGCGTTTCCGAGCTTTGCTTGGGCACGATGGGTTTTGGCGAAGAATGGGGCTGGGGCGCTTCAAAAGAAGCCAGCAAGCAAGTCTTCGACGCTTTTGTGAACGCGGGCGGTAATTTTATTGACACAGCAAACTACTACACTACCGGAACGAGTGAAAAATATGTGGGTGAATTTATCGCCGATAACCGTGATTACTACGTGCTTGCTACTAAATATGCCCTCGGCATGAAGCGTGGCGACCCAAACTCAGGCGGAAATCACCGCAAAAACATGGTACAGTCCGTAGAAGCAAGTTTGAAGCGGCTTGGAACGGATTATATTGACCTCTATTGGCTGCACGTCTGGGACTTCACCACACCCATAGAGGAAATTATGCGCGGGCTGGACGACCTTGTACGTTCGGGCAAAATCCTCCACATCGGCGTATCAGACACACCCGCATGGCAGGTTGCGCGAGGCAATACGTTAGCGGAACTACGCGGCTGGTCGCAATTTACGGCATATCAAATCGAATACAGCCTTATTCAGCGCACGCCGGAGCGGGAAATCATACCCTTTTCTCGCGCACTTGACCTTGCCATAACGCCTTGGGCACCGCTTGCAGGCGGCGCACTAACAGGCAAATACCTACGCAACGACACCGGAAGGCTCAAGCCCGATAGTGTGCGCTTGAACGACCGCAGCCAGACCATTACCCGCGAAGTAATGGCAATCGCGGAAGAAATCGGCTGCTCGGCGGCACAAGTAGCTTTGCGCTGGACAATGCAAGAGCGCGTCAATGATGAGATTTCGCGTGGTGTTTCGATTCCCATTGTGGGTGCAACGAAAGTCAATCAGATTACCGATAATTTGGGGGCGGTGAATATTTCGCTATCCGACGAGCAAATGAAGCGACTTGATGCGGCAAGTACATTCGAGCGTGGCTTCCCTCATGATTTCCTTGCCACAACCAATGTCCGCGACTTGGTTTCAAGCGGAATGTATAACGACATTGCGAATCATCACCGATAAGAATGATAGCGGCACTCCATTTTTCCCACAAAAGTATTCCAAGAAAAATGTATTTTTGATTGCCATTTACAACGACGTTGTAACCAGTGAATTTCACGATTATCAATTCCATTTTCACTCGATTTCCCGGAGAATCGTATGTCCATGTACACCGCACCACATCTGATATTACCGAAGATTGCGAATTTGCACCAAATTGATACTTACATTGCGAATGGAGGCTATGAGCAGCTTCGTAAGGCGCTCAAACTCACGCAGGATGACGTTATCAACGAGGTAAAAAAATCGGGCTTGCGCGGGCGTGGAGGTGCGGGCTTTGCAACGGGCTTAAAATGGAGCTTCATGCCTAAGGGCGACATGGTGAAATACCTCGCCGTCAATGGCGATGAATCCGAGCCGGCATCCTTCAAAGACCGCCAAATCTTCGAGCATAATCCACATCAACTTATCGAAGGTATTCTGATGGGCGGCTACGCAATGGGCGTAACAGCAGCATACCTCTACATTCGTGGTGAGTATCACAAGTGGGTACGCATGATGGAAAAAGCTGTGGAAGATGCGTACGCAAAAGGCTTCATTGGTGAAAAAATGAAACAAACCTTTGGTACAGACTTCGCTATGGATATTTACGTTCACAAAGGTGCAGGGGCATATATTTGCGGCGAAGAAACGGCACTGATGAGTTCGCTTGAAGGCGACCGCGCTTATCCCCGCGTCAAACCGCCCTTCCCTGCGCAAAAAGGCTTGTGGGCAAAACCCACCACCGTCAACAACGTTGAGACGATGGCGCACGTACCTGCTATTTTTGCACTTGGTGGCGAAGCATATAGCAAAATCGGCGCTCCAGGGCACACGGGAACGATTCTTTACGGTGTGAGCGGGCACGTGAATAAGCCGGGAGTGTATGAAGCGGAATCAGGAACACTTCTGACAGACCTCATCCATGGCGCTCAATATGCAAATGGTGTTCCAGGTGGCAAAAAAATCAAAGCGGTCATTCCGGGTGGCTCTTCCATGCCTGTTTTGCGTGGTGATGAAATTGAAGGCGTGAAAATGGAAGAAGAGTTCTTGAAAAAAATCGGCACACATATCGGTACAGGCGGCATTGTAGTCATGGACGAAGACACCGACCTTGTGAAAGTGACACTTCGCATTGCACACTTTTATCATCACGAGTCGTGCGGACAGTGTACGCCGTGCCGCGAGGGGTGTGGATGGATGGAAAAAATGCTCAAACGCATCAGCAAAGGTGAAGCGACCTCGCAAGACCTTGACACCTTATTAAGTGTGGCATCGAACATTGAAGGCAATACCATTTGTGCTTTGGGCGATGCGGCGGCTTGGCCCGTGAAGGCATTTATTACCAAGTTCCGCGACGAATTTGAAGCCCGCGTCAAGGCTTCACGCAGCTTCGTACCGCTCAACGTGGTTCACGGAGTGCGGCATCGCGCAGAGAAATTTGAAGTTGTTGGCTAATTCAAGTGTCCGAGTACCATTAGAAACTCGGCAAAGATATTCTTCAATAAACGCAGCGTCCATCACCCGGCGCTGCGTTTTTTTATTGGACTTTTATACAAAAAAGGTGCAAATTCGTTTCGCAGTAAACGTTTCTGCGGGAAGAAACGTCGAACTCGTATTCCTCAATTACCCCCAAGCATCGCTTTTCGTGGAGATACAACATGATGTGGAAAGTCCTTGCCGGCGTGTGGTTTATTCTTGCCGGTTTTATTGTTGGCGTGTGGTTTGCTCATGGTATGCAAACACTTACCAAAGACAAAGTACAAGTCGTCACAAAGCGCGTCAATCCTACGTTTGGCGTAGAAGAGGAAATTATTGAGTGGAAACCACAATTCCGCTTGGGCTTGGAATATGGCGCTCCGGCGGCGGCGCTCTGTCTGGCGGTCGGGGTGGTTTGTGTGCGTATTTCTCGCTCACAAAAGCAGTAATCAAGCAAGTACATACATTCAGGTAGAATACATTTTTCACATTTTCAATTTCGGAGTACAAATCCATGAAAACAGCCACCTCACAGAATATTTTTGCGAGCATTGTGCTTGCTGGTATTATTTTCGCACAGACTCACGCCTTCGCCACTGGTTTCAATCTCAGCGCAAAAGGCGCAAAAGCTATCAAACTCGACAACAAAGTCGGCAACAACCAAGCACAGTTCATTAGCAAAGCGCCGCTTGAGGACATCAATGGAAGCGCCGCTGTCAATGGCTCTTTTACTATCGACCCAGCAAATATCGAAGCGACAACGGGTAAGATAGCCGTTCCCGTCAATTCCATGCAAACAGGTATAGAGCTTCGCAACAAGCACATTCTCGGCAAAGATTGGCTGGACGAGGAAAGCTACAAAGACATTACCTTCGAGGTCAAAAAATTGTCGGGTGTGCAACTTGTTTCAAGCGGTGGCGGTAAGGGCACGGCAAAGGGTATGGCAGAAGGTGTATTCTCGCTGCACGGTGTTACCAAAACACTGTCATTCCCGGTAGAAATCACATACATCGAAAAAGGTGGTGCAGATTTGGTGATGATTAAGACCGAATTTACTGTCGCCCTCAAAGACTATAATATCGCTGGCAAAAAGGGAATCGTTGGTAGCAAAGTAGCTGAAACGATTACCGTGAAAGTTTCTATGTTCGGCTCTGCGGGAGCATAACACATTGGTTTAGTCGAAAAGATTCGCTCTTGAATTCGAGTCCTATATTCTGCCGTTTGGAAGACGTTATTTGATACGCCCTACCAAACGGCTTTTTTATTATATGAATGTGGAAAATTTTTGCGTAATGAACGATATTTCCGTAAATTAGCAGTCTTTCGCAAAAATTCCGGCAAGCGTATCATCTGTAAACATTTCTACGCATTACCGATTTTTTCAATACCACTTTAAAGTCCACGGTTGCATCATGTTTGAGAATATACAAACGAGACTCGAATCAGCACTGAAGCGGATTCGCGGGCAAGCCAAAATCACCGAAGAAAATATCGAAGAAGGCTTGCAGGAAGTACGCAATGCGCTTCTGGATGCGGACGTAAACTTTCAGGTAGCGAAGAAGTTTATTGAAGACGTAAAAGCAAAAGCGCTTGGACTGGAAGTGCAAGGGAAAATAACGCCTGGTCAACTCATTGTGAAAATTATTCACGACGAGATGGTTGCTCTTATGGGCAGCACGCGCTCGGCAGTCGTGATGTCGCCTCAGCCCCCGACCGTAATTATGGTTGCGGGTTTGCAAGGTTCCGGCAAAACAACATTTTGCGGAAAATTGGCAAAAAGCCTCAAAAAACAAGGCAAGCAGCCACTCTTGGTAGCGGGCGATATTTACCGACCAGCAGCGATTGAGCAGCTCAAAGTGTTAGCACAGCAAATAACGATTCCCGTATTTGCCGAAGAAGGTAAAAATCCGGTTGACCTCGCTAAAGGCGCACTTGATTATGCCCGACGCTATGCCAGAGATGTGGTGATTATTGATACCGCAGGTCGTCTGAGCATTGACGAGGAGATGATGCAGGAAGCGGAAGATATTAAAAATGCCGTCAAGCCTCATGAAATCTTGTTTGTGTGCGATTCCATGACGGGACAAGATGCCGTCAACACGGCAAAAGCCTTTAACGACCGCCTTGCCTTTAACGGCGTGGTACTGACAAAGATGGACGGCGACACGCGCGGTGGTGCAGCTCTTTCCATTCGTGCTGTTGTGCAGAAGCCAATTAAATTCATCAGCACAGGCGAAAAACTTGACAATCTCGAAGCATTTTATCCAGACCGTATTGCATCCCGTATTTTGGGTATGGGCGATATTCTGACACTTGTCGAACGCGCCCAGTCGGAGATTGACGAAGAGCAAGCCAAAAAACTGGAACAAAAAATCATGCGGAACGAGTTCGATTTGAACGACTTCCTCGACCAACTCCAGCAAATGAAAAAAATGGGTTCACTTCGTGACCTTCTGGGAATGTTGCCTGGCATGGACAAGGCACTTCGCAACGTACAGATTGACGAAAAAGCAATCGGGAAAGTCGAAGCGGTCATTTATTCGATGACCAAACAAGAACGCAAACAACCCAAAATCATCAATGGTTCACGCAGAAAACGTATTGCTATGGGCAGTGGAACAAGCATACAAGATGTAAACCGTATGCTCAAGCAGTTCGAGGATATGCAAAAAATGATGAAGCAACTCACCAAGGGCGGCGGCAAAATGAATGCCCTCAAGGGCATGATGGGACAGGGCGGTGGTGCGCCCATGATGTCGCAGCCGGGGCGCTTCCGCAGATAAACAGCAACTCTCTCAAATCGTTCCCAGCCCGCACAAATAAATGTTTTACGGGCGAAAACGTTAAGATATTTTATCTTTTTTACTCACTCTCTTAACCTCATTGGAACATGGTTAAACTTCGTCTTCGTCGTCGTGGTCGCAAGCAAGCGCCCATTTACGACATTGTAGCAATGGACAGCCGTAAAACCCGCGACGGCGCTTTCTTGGAACGCATCGGGCAGTATAATCCCGTCGGCTTCCCCTCGAAAATCGTCCTCGACAATACTCGTGCTATCTACTGGCTCAAAGCCGGTGCGCAGCCTACCGACGTTCTTCGCTCTATTCTGAGCTATCACGGCGTTCTGCTTCAACTCCACATGGAGCGCAAAGGCAAATCTGTAGAAGAAATCGCAGCAGCTCTTACCGAGCACCAAGCCACCGTTTCTAAACGTCTCGACCGCATCGCAGCAAAGCGCCAAGTCAGACTTAGCAAGAAGAAAAAAGGCGCTATCGAAGCCGAGCGCAAAGCTGCAGAAGATGCAAAAGCTGCGGAAGCAAAAGCGAAGGCTGATGCTATCGAAGCGGAAGCAAAAGCTAAAGCAGATGCAAAAGCTGCAGCCGAAGCAGCGGCAGCGGCTCCTCCAGCAGATGCTGCGGCTGAATAAACGCAAGTTTGTCTGAAAATTCAAAAGCCTCATTTGACAGCGAATTATACGCTTTTCAAATGAGGCTTTTTTATATCCAAGCCTTGATACGCCTTGAACTCGCCTCGTTACTCATATCGGATAAACAAGACATTACGCGCCCACTGCATTGCTTCTTCGCGGGTTTTGACCCCTATTTTTTGGTAGATTCCGCTCGCAACATTGCGAACACGCCCCTCAGAGAGCACAAGTGTTTTGGCTATTTCTGCGTTTGTGCTATTAAGATGGCTTAAAATTGAGACTTCCACATTCGTGAGCTTGAGGTTGGCAACGGTCTTGTTTGCATTAAAAAAATGTGCTGCAAGCATAGGACTAAGCCAAACACCACCTTGCAAATCCGAGCGTAATGCTCTCAGAAGCTCTTCCGGGCTTTCATCCTTGAGCATACATCCACTTGCACCCGCTTCAAGCGCTGCACGTGCCAGATCAGACCGAGCAGTCATCGCATAAATCCGAAGGGCAGGGTTGGTCTCTCGAATTTGTCGAATCACCTCAACACCACTAATATCAGGGAGTTGTAGGTCCTGAATTAAAATGTCAGGTTGAAGGTTATCAATCGCATTGATGGCATCCAGCCCTCGATTGAACGTCCCAACAACTTTTAGACTGGTGTCAAGAGAGAGCCACGTTTCAAGCAGATGAGTCACTAGGTCGTGGTCATCGCATATTATTACACGCTTCATAAGTTCAAAATAAGACGCAACTGAAAAGAAAATATCGAAGAATACTGTTTCACATTACCTATTTCACTTTTCACTGAGCTAATATCAAAAAAAAAATTCAAATAATGCGCATAATTCGCTTCGGTAGAGCGTTTTCATCACGCCTGAAATTTTAACCGCCTAAACGAAGAGTTTGGCTATCTGCCCAGAACGTTGTAGTTTGCGGCGCAAGTTCTCATGCCATCCATGCATAAGAATAAACGTCTATTGGTCTAACCCTTTTTGAACCGGTAACGTCAATGAAATCATCTGCCTCATCTAAAAAAAAATCACCCGTTCAGACTCAAACAAACGGGCATCATAATCAATCAGCGTTAAGCAAGGTTGACCGCGCCAGTACCGAAAAATATACATTCACTCGTGAAGAGGTACTTCGTGATTATACCATTGCCAGCGAAAGCCGCCACGCCAGCTATATGGGACGACGGGAAGCATTGAGCGGCAATGCGAAGTTTGGTATTTTCGGCGATGGCAAAGAAGTACCGCAGCTCATTATGGCAAAGGTCTTTCAGAAGGGTGATTTCCGTTCCGGCTATTACCGTGACCAAACATTTATGCTGTCCATCGGTGAAATCACGATTCAGCAAATGTTCGCCCAACTCTATGCCCACACAGACCTCGCGCACGAACCGGCAACAGCCGGACGAACCATGAACTCTCACTTTGCCACACGGAGCCTTGATGCGGATGGCAATTGGAAAAATTTGAGCGAAATGAAAAATTCGTCGGCAGATATTTCTCCGACAGCAGCGCAAATGCCGCGCTTGGTGGGACTGGCGTACGCCTCACGACTTTATCGTGAACTGGACGAACTAAAGCAATTTGCCCAATTTTCACATGGCGGCAATGAAGTTGCTTTTGGTACCATTGGCAATGCAAGCTGCGCCGAAGGTATGTTCTGGGAAGCCGTAAACGCTATTGGCGTTCTTAAAGCGCCAGCTGTGATTTCTATTTGGGATGATGGGTACGGTATTTCTGTGCCGAATAAGTACCAAATGACCAAAGAGAATATGTATGCACTCTTACAGGGTTTTCAACGCGAAGAGGGCGGCGATTCAGGCTTTGACGTGTATCAGGTCAAGGGCTGGGATTACCCTGCGCTTATGGAAACGTACCAAAAAGCAACTGACAACGCAAGGAAACATCACATTCCCGCAATTATTCACGTCATCGAACTAACACAACCCCAAGGTCACTCCACAAGCGGCAGCCATGAACGCTACAAAACCAAAGAGCGCTTAGAATGGGAGCGAGAACACGATTGCCTTGTAAAATTTCGTGCGTGGGTTATCCAAGAAGGCTTTGCAAAGGCTGAAGAACTGGACTCCATCGAACAGAAAGCAAAAGAATCTGCCGAAAGTGCGCGGAAAAGTGCTTTTGAAGCCTTTATGCAGCCCATACGCGAGGAAACAGAAGAAGTGTTAGCGATGCTTGAGCGCATTGCCGCCGATGCCCAGCCAATGAGTGCTACTGAGATTCAACGCTTTGCTTCCGGGCTTCGCTCAATCAAGAACCCTGAGCGCCGTGATTTTATGTCCGCAGCAAGCTGGTCACTTCTTGCTGTACGGAACGAAGCTATTGCTGCTAAAACAGAATTAACAACATGGCTTCATAAGCAAAATGAACTCAACCGCGACCGTTACAGCAGCCATTTGTACAGCGCTTCTGCCGAATCGGCATTAAAAGCGCCTGTGATTGCACCTATTTATGCCGAAGGCGCACCCAACACGAGTGGTTACGAAATCCTGAACGCCTGCTTTGATGCGGCATTGAAACGCGACCCACGTATCGTTGCTTTTGGTGAGGATGTCGGCTATTTGGGCGATGTCAATCAGGCATTTGCAGGGATGCAGAAAAAATATGGCGAATTGCGCGTTACTGATACGGGCATACGCGAATGTACTATCATCGGGCAGGGAATAGGATTAGCAATGCGCGGGCTTCGACCAATCGCCGAGATTCAATATCTTGATTATCTGCTCTATGCTATTCAAATCATGTCTGATGATTTAGCATCGCTTCAATATCGCACCAAAGGTGGGCAGAAAGCACCGCTTATCATCCGCACACGCGGACACCGTTTGGAAGGGGTATGGCACTCCGGCTCCCCGATGTCCGGTATCGTGAGTTTTGTGCGAGGCATACACGTCCTTGTACCGCGCAACATGACACAAGCGGCAGGTTTTTACAATACGCTCTTGCGCTCGGATGAGCCGGCGTTGGTCATTGAGGTATTGAATGGCTATCGTCTGAAAGAAAAAATGCCCGCAAACGTCGGCGAATTTACGCTTCCGCTTGGTGTGCCGGAAGTTCTGAGAACGGGCAAGGATATTACTATTGTGAGTTATGGCGCAACGCTTCGTCTGGTTTCGCGGGCGGCAGAACTTCTTGCCGAAACGGGCATAGACGCAGAAGTAATTGATGTACAATCACTTCTGCCCTTTGACCGCAACGGGCTAATTACAGAATCACTCCGCAAGACAAATCGGATTTTGTTTGTGGATGAAGACCTTCCGGGCGGCTGCACGGCATACATGATGCAGCAAGTCCTTGAGAAACAAGGTGGCTACAAGTATCTTGATTCTGCACCTCGTACACTGACGGGTCAAGAACATCGCCCGGCATACGGTACAGATGGCAATTTCTGGTCGAAGCCTGACGTGGAGCACATTTTCGCGGCTGCATATGAAATTATGCACGAAGCAAAACCACGCGAGTTCCCAGTATTTTATTGATAACAGAATGTTTTATGAGCGCACAACCAAAACATTTCTACACCCCGCAGGAATACTTAGCTTTTGAGCGCTCTTCGGCTGAGAAGCACGAGTATTTTAATGGTGAGGTCTTTCGGATGGCAGGAGCGAGTTTTCAGCATACAACCATCAACTCAAACATCGTTGCGGCTTTACGGAGTCAGCTTCGTAAGCGGGGCTGTTCAATTCATGCAAACGACCTGCGAACCAAGACTCTGAGCAATCTTTACACCTATCCTGATATAGTTGTTGTCTGCGGTAAGCCGGAGTTTCTTGATGATACTTTTGATACGCTAACCAACCCCGCCATCATCATCGAAATCCTCTCTGGCTCCACCAAAAACTATGACCGTACAAAGAAATTCGACCATTACCGAACTATTACGAGTTTGAAAGAGTACGTGCTCGTCGAACAGGATTTCGCGCGGGTCGAGATATACAGCCGCATTGAGGACGGCAACGTTCCGCCGGAGCGCACACTCTGGTCATTTCAGGCAGCAAGCAGTCTGGGGGAAACACTTCGTTTGACGGCGGTTGATTGTACGATAGACCTAACCGAAGTGTACGAAGATATCGTGCTTGGAGAGCAGCCATCAGAAGCGCAGTAATCCTTGATTTTCAGAAGAATAACCGCTCATTATTATCCCCAAAGGAATCCACACATGGCAACAGCAGTAGCAAAAATGAAAAACGGCAAGGCAACGCATAATACCGCTTCCAGCGGCACAGCACCAAATGGCAAGCCGCATATTTCATCGCTTCTCACCGATGAAGAGCGCAAACAAATATTTTTTCGGATGCTGCAAGCGCGCGAGTTCGACCTCGCTATGATTCGCGCCTATAAGCAAGGACGGGCTTTTGGCGGTGTTTATTCTCAAATCGGAAATGAGGCTTCATCTGTCGGCTCGGCTTTTGCCCTTGCTGCTGACGATGCATATTTCCCGATGCACCGCAATGTGGGTGGGCATTTTACACGGGGACAGGAACTCCGCACGATGCTAATGAATTTTCTTGCCCGTGAAGGCAGCATGATGCGTGGTACAGACGGCACAGGGCATTATGCTGATGTGGGCAAAAAAGTCTTCGGCAATGTTTCCCATTTGGGTTCGATGATTCCCGTTGCGGCAGGGTATGTGATGGCAGCAAAAATGCGCGGCGAAAACACTGTTGCCATGACCTACATCGGCGATGGCGGTGCACAAACAGGAGAGTTCCACGAAGGAATAAATCTTGCGGCTGTACAACGACTTCCGCTTATACTCATTATTGAAAATAATCAGTACGCTTATTCCTCGCCGAACAGTGTAGAATTTGCTTGCGAGCGTCTTTCCGACCGTGCACTGGGTTACGGCTGCACAGGAGCAACCATTGACGGAACGGATGTGGAGTTGGTGTACGAAACGTGCAAGAATGCAGTGGAGGCAGCCAGAAAAACAGGTATTCCAGCAATTATTGAGTCCGTTACAATGCGGATGCGTGGACACGCGGAGCATGATGACTTCAGCTATGTCCCCGTGGCAATGGTAGAGGAGTGGCAAAAGCGCGACCCTGTTGACCGCTACACCCAAGTAATGATTAGCCGTCGCCTTTATAGAGCCGAAGAGATTGAATTGCTTCGCAAATCTTTATCAGAAGAGATGAATGCTGCCATTGACGACGTTGTCGCCTTACCATTTCCAGCGCGAGAAGAAGGGCGTAAACTTGTGTTCGTAGATTAAAAAGAAATTTTCCACAAAAAGTTTGCACACAACAGAGGAATCCTGTATTTTTGTAGGCTGTATCAAAAACGACCCCCGAAAGAACAATCAACGCATTCATTTTCATTTGTTCAAAGCACATTTATGATGTCGAAAGAATTGCAACTTATTGAGACGATGGCTATTGCCGAGTCGAGTGAGATGCGTAAAACCAAAAACAACGGTGAAGAAGTGAACATCCCGAATTTCCGTCCGGGAGATACTGTCAACGTTGCTGTACGCGTTATCGAAGGCGATAAAGAGCGTATTCAGAACTACCAAGGTATCGTCATTGCTCGTCGTGGCATTGGCACAGGCGCAACATTCCGCGTTCGCAAAATTTCCAACGGTGTCGGCGTAGAACGTATTTTCCCGCTCTACTCTCCGATTATCCAAGGTGTAACGCTTGTAAGCGAAGGCTCCGTCCGCCGCTCGAAGCTCTACTACCTACGCGGTATGACCGAACGCCAGATGCGCACAAAAACCCGCAAAAAAGTTACTCTCGTCGCAGCGGCGAACAAAGCATAATTTGTTTATGCCTCTCTTTTTCGGGCAAGAAAAAATCTTCAAAAGCAGATACAGCAATGTCTCTGCTTTTTTTTATTTTTGTGCTATCTTGCAGTCACTCACAACAGATTCACATTGGAATATTCAGCACCAATCAACCACCCTCACTTTTGCCAATGATTCGTTTTCAGCATAGCGAATACCTCTACGCACTGGCGGTTCTCCCGTTTCTAGTCGCGCTCTTCTGGTGGAGCCGCCGCCAACGCTTGCGTTCATTGGCAGCCTTCGGCGACATGACAATTATCCGTCGCCTTTTTCCTGATGTATCTGATTCTAAGCCTACATGGAAATTTACAATATTCCTTGTAGCGTATTCCTTTCTCGTACTTGGCTTGTCTAATCCACAAATCGGTACAAAACTCGAAGAAGTCAAACGCGAAGGTGTGAATATCATTATTGCACTCGACGTTTCCAATAGTATGCGCGCAGAAGACCTCAAGCCCAATCGCTTGGAACGAGCAAAACAGGCGATTGCACGTATGCTCGACAAGCTCAGTAACGACCGCATAGGTCTTATCGTTTTTGCAGGGGAAGCATACTTGCAGTTACCTCTCACAAATGATTATGGTGCGGTCAAGATGTTTCTCTCTGCGATTGAACCGAGCATGATTCCTACGCAAGGTACAAACATTGGTGCTGCCGTAAAACTTGCTGTAAAATCCTTCAATGCTGAGGAAAAGCGATATAAAACCCTCATCATTATTACCGACGGGGAAAATCACGAGGAAGATGCGCTCAAAGCCATAAAAGATACACGAGAGGAAGGTGTGCTTGTCCATACTATTGGTATGGGTTCACCGGAAGGTTCGCCTATCCCCACCTACGCCATGGGCTTTCAAACAGGCTTCCGCAAAGACCGCTCCGGCAATGTGATTTTGACCAAACTCAACGAGAAAAGCCTCCAAGAATTTGCCGCAGCCGGTGGTGGCGTGTACATACGTGCGACGAATACCGAGATGGGGCTAAACATTGTACTTGAAGAAATTGGTAAAATGGAGAAAAAAGAATTTGGAACGAAGGTCTTTACAAACTTTGAAGACCGCTTCCAGTATGCTCTGGGATTGGCATTGCTACTATTGGTTTGGGAATTGCTCATATCAGATCGCCGGAATGCTTGGTGGCGCAATGTCAACCTTTTTGGACATATTTCCTCCACCAAAGCTACTAGTAAAAAGGCTTCCCCTCCAATAGCCTCCAAGATTGAAACCGCATCCATTCCATCGAAAGAAACTGTATGAAATCATTTTCTTCTCTTGCCAATAGGTTGTCATCGCCAGTTTGGCATTCCCTTGCCATTGCATCTGCACTCACACTGTGCGATTACCACAGCCTTCATGCTCAATCACCGTCGTCTTGGACAAGTGTTTTCGATACACCACGTTCACTGGCTCGCAATGGTAATGAAGCTTACACCAACAAACGTTTCAAAGAAGCCGAAGAGCAATATCGCTCGTCGCTCGAAAAAGATCGGAACCTTACGGCGGGCAGTTTCAACCTTGGCACTGCACTTTACAAGCAAGGGAAATATGATGATGCCGCAAGTCAGTTCCGCGCTCTTGCTGAAAATGGTAATGCTGGAAAAGATGTCCGCGCACAAGCTTATCATAATCTCGGCAATTCGCTTCTGAAATCACAAAAACTCCCTGACTGCGTAGATGCCTATAAAAATGCGCTCCGTATTAACCCGGCGGATGACGACACGCGGCATAATCTTGCATATGCAAAGCAACTTTTGGCTGAACAGCAAAAGAAAGAACAACAAAAGCAACAGCAAAACAACCAGAACCAAGACGAGCAAAAACAACAAGATCAACAGCAGCAAAACCAGGATAAAAATCAAGATAAGAATCAAGATAAAAATCAGCAGAACCAACAACCTAATCAACCGCCTCAAAACAACCAACCACCGCAGCAAGGACAGTCCCAACCAAAACTCTCCAAGGCAGATGCAGAGCGCATTCTGGAAGCACTCAATAATGAAGAACGAAATGTCCAGAAAAAACTTATTAAGCGCAAAGCGAATGGTATGGTGATTGAGAAAGATTGGTAACAACCTTCCTTCCAATTGTGACAAAATGCGAATACTTTCTCTTCTTTTAACGTTTGTTCTTAGCTCATATACTCTTGTGGCGCAGGAACTTACTGCCACAGTCACACCGAATCCGGTGAGTGTGGGCGACCGCTTTCAGGTAAGTTTCACCAGTAGTGCAGCTATGGCAGGATTTCGCGCACCCGACTTTGAAGGGCTTACCCTAATTGGTGGTCCGATGCAGTCGCAAAGTGTCCGCATTGTCAATGGTGCTATGGCTCAGAGCATTTCTTACTCTTATATTTTGCAAGCACGCTCGGAAGGAAAATTTACCATTTCCGCGGCATCGGCAGATATTGGCGGAAAGCGCGTGCAATCAAATCCTGTTGTGGTACAAGTTGTAAAGCAAAGTGAGCAAAAAGCAGCACAGCAAGCCGAAGAGCAGGCAGCAGAATCGGAAATCACCAAACAGCTTCAAAAGGGTATTTTTCTCAAGGCTTCGGCGAATAAAAACAATGTTATGCGTGGCGAACAGGTTATTGCCACCTATAAGCTCTATACACGTATTACACTTACCAACTATACCCCTCGAAAAATGCCTGCATTGACAGGCTTTTGGAATCAAGACATCGAAAGCCCTCAGCAATTACTTTTTAACGATGAGGTCATCAACGGGCAAGTATTCCGTGTTGCCGCTGTTAAAAAAGTTGCTCTTTTCCCGCAGCAAAGCGGTACTCTTGAACTTGACCCTATGGAAGCGGAGGTTGTCGCACGAGTCAATGTTGGGGGCAATAAACGGAGCAACTCCCGCGACCCATTTGATGCCTTCTTTCATGGCGGAGACCCGTTTGGAGACCCTTTCGGTCAGGCACAAGATGTACGCGTCCCACTTCGTAGCCCCGTTGTAAAAATAACCGTTCGACCGCTCCCACAAACAAATGTTCCTGCTGAGTTTAATGGTGCTGTCGGCACATTTTCGCTGGAAACGACACTCGCACCACGAAGCACGAAAACAAATGAACCGGTTAAACTTACAGTACGCTTGAGCGGCAAAGGTAATTTGAAGTTGATTGACCCTATCAAACTTCAGCTACCGCCAGATATTGAAACCTACGACCCCACGACAAAGGACAATATTGATATGAATGAATCCGGGGCAAACGGAACGAAAACCTTCGAGTATCTTCTGATTCCACGATTTGCAGGAGAGTTCAAGATTCCATCAGTTGCTTTTGCGTACTATGACCTTGATAAAAAGCGCTACGTCACGCTCCAGTCCGAAGAATTCACTCTTTTGGTCGAAAAAGGTAAAGAAGAAAATGCCATTGTGGGCGGGAAATATAGTGGTAAAGACGCAGTAACAGCACTCAACAGCGATATTCGCTTTATCAAATTCGGAAACAGTGAGCGCTTACCGCGTCGCGGCGAAGGCTTTTATGGAAGTGTGGGCTTTTTTGTATCTCTGGTGCTTCCATTTTTTCTTTTCATTGGATTCATTGTCTATCGTAGGCGAGACGAGCAACTTCGTGGAGATATTGCTCTTATGAAAAATCGAACCGCCACGCGCATTGCGACAAAACGCCTCAAAGAAGCAAAAGCATTTTTGAACGAGAATGACTCTGCGAAATTCCACGATGCTGTATCCAAAGCACTTTGGGGCTATATGAGTGATAAACTCACAATTTCTCAAGCATCACTCTCACGCGAAACGGTGCAAGCGGCATTGCAAGAACGAGGTGTCAAAACGGAGGTTTGCAGCCGATTTACTCAGACATTAGATTCTTGTGAATTTGCTCGCTTCGCACCCACTCAAGCGCAAGGTGCTATGCAACATCTCTATGACGAAGCAATGGCAATAATCTCAACACTGGAAGACCAACTCAAACGATAAACCCAACATTTCATCTTTTTTTGGAGTATTCCCTAATGGCAAAACAGCCACACGTTTCATCCAAACGGCATACGCCGCCGGGTAAATCCGCATCAAAGGCTTTCATCCCTGAGCAGTATCATAGCGCTTTGTATTGCCTTGCTTTGGGCGTAGCAGTACTTATATTTTTGCGTGGGACTCTTTTCGGAAACGGTATTTTCTTTGCTTCAGACAATATTGCCTCCGGTAGTTTTGTCCCATATTTGGAAGCTGCCAAGAAAAGCGGAGATTTTCCACTCTGGATACCCAATATTTTTTCGGGTATGCCAAGTTACGCAGCACTTCTAACCACCGGATATCGCTGGTGGGATTTTATTATGGTTGCATTTTATGCCGTCACCAATGGATTTGGAGTCATCTTCAAAAGCGACGCGGCTCGTGTTGGTTCGTATTATATTCTTTATGGAATTGGGGTGTTTTTACTGATGCGAAGCAAGCAGCAAAGTCGCTTTATAGCTTTTTTCACGGCATTTGCAGCGATATTCTCAACCTTCATTATCGTGTGGGTGATGATTGGTCATAACACCAAGCCCATGGCGCTTATGACATTTCCATATATTCTTCTTTGCCTTGAAAAATTGCGGGAACGTCTTAGCATATTGTATGCTGCTTTACTTATTGTCATTACCCATATTTTGGTTGAGTCCACGCACGTCCAGATGGCGTTTTACGGTGTATGCTGCTTTGGGTTGTATATTGTTTTCGAGATTATTAGTCGGCTTATCAAAAAAGAAGCAATAATGGGTGTTCTCCGCGCTGCCGGAATTCTTGCTGTTGCAGGCGGCTTATCCTTTGCTATGGCATCCGACCGCTATTTATCAGTGATGGAATACACTCAATACTCAACGCGCGGCACAGCACCTATTGAAAAAACACTTGGTCAGAAACAAGACCTGGCAGGCGGGTTTGATTATGAATATGCGACCAACTGGTCGTTCAGCCCACAAGAAATGATGACCTTCGTTGTTCCCAACTACTTCGGTTTCGGCAAAATGAAGGTCGGCGAAGAAATGCAGAGTACCTATTGGGGGCAGATGCCTTTTACCGATGCCGCGAATTATATGGGCATTGGAGTATTGGCGCTGGCAATTTTTGGGGCGTGGCATTGGCGGCGAGATACGTTTGTACAATTTCTCATTGCTACAGCACTTTTTGCACTTTTACTCTCTTTTGGCAAAAACTTACCGCTTCTGTACAACCTCTTTTTCAACCTTGTTCCGAATTTCAACAAATTCCGCGCACCACAAATGGCGCTTGCACTTACACAGTTTGCAGTGCCAATCCTAGCGGGTTATGGTATTTCAGGTTTGCTTTCTCAGCGTCACAGTACAGACCGTGATCGCCATAAAGTCGTTGAACGCAAGTGGTTATTTCTCGGCGCTGGTGGAGCGGCATTATTTTTACTGGCAGGAGCAATTTTTAATGTACTTGGCAAAGAGCAATATGTCAAAGCTGTCGGTACTGCGACGACGGAGCAATATCAGAGCGTACTGGCACAAGTTCGAGATAATCCGCAGCAGCTTGCCGCCTACCAAGAACGAATCGCACAAATCGCCAACGAGCGTGGTCAGCAGATATATTCGCTGATGATTGACGATTGGTATATCACGGCTTTCTTGGGTGTAGCATTTATGCTCACTGCATGGCTACTGGTACGCGGAACACTGCCCGAATGGCTTGGATTATCGCTTCTGGCGTTCTTTTTGGTTATTGACCTTTGGCGTGTTAGCTCTCGCCCTATGGAAATTTCTAAGCAAAACTATGAGCAAACTGTTTTTCGCAAGACCGATGCTATTAGTTTTATTCAAAATGATAAATCGCTCTTCCGCGTAGCAGACTTCAATCAATCGCCAAACGTAATGGCGTATTTTGGATTGCAACATATCCACGGCTATCATTCAGCAAAACTCCGCGTGTATCAAGATTTACTTGATGTCGCCGGAAATGGTGGCGGCTCGGTAATTGCAAATCCTTTCTTGTGGAACTTGATGAACGTAAAATATCTGCTTTCCGAGCGCCCACTTATGGAAGGAATGCAGCCGGTATTCAAATCTCAGGAGACACAGATGTTGGTCTATGAAAACCCATCTGTGCTGCCAAGAGCATTCCTTGTCAATCGTGCCGAGACGGTGCCACAACAGATGGATATTTTGCAACACCTCAAAAAAGGTGATTTTGCGCCGCTTGACCTAGCATATCTTGAAAAACCGCTACCACAGCCCATTGATACGATTCCGGGCGATATGATGGAACACATCAATCGTGTGAAATATACCGCCTACAGCAACGAAACGATAAAAATGGAAGTAGATGCTAGTGGGAACAACTTGCTGTTCATCAGCGATGTTTATTATCCGGCAGGGTGGAAAGCGTATATTGATAGTAAAGAAACGGAAATTTTCAAGACAAATTATGCTTTCCGTAGCATGATTGTACCGAAAGGAAAGCACAATGTTGAAATGCGGTTCACATCCGAGCGCTTTGGTTTAGGTAAAAACCTCAGCCTTGCAAGTAATGTCATCATACTTGCTTTGTTGGGAATTGGTATTTGGCAACAGCGAAAAACGAAAAGTCAGCAAAGCGTATAACTTCGGCTACAATACAGGCGAAACCAAATAGAAAAGAGGCGCAAGAAATCTTGTGTCTCTTTTTCTATTTGATTCCAACAAGAAACTTTTTCTTTCTCGCCAATAATATCCGTATATTTGTAGTCTTTTCTGTACAGCAAGCAGACGATAGGTTTTTATTTCAAACGCGGGCGTGGCGAAATTGGCAGACGCGCCAGACTTAGGATCTGGTGGGGTAACCCGTAGGAGTTCAAGTCTCCTCGCCCGCACAAAGTGCCTTGCTCCGAAGCAAATTGAGCAAGGCACCCGTAGCATCGCTGCACGACAATTCATATCTGTTTTACGTCTCACACACTACCACTTTGGAAACGCAACTTCTTACCCTCGACGGCTGCAAGCGCGAAGTGAAAATCACACTCGCTGCCTCCGAACTCGAACCCCATTATGAAAAAGCCTACTGTGAAGCACAGCCCGAAATTCAGATGCAAGGCTTCCGAAAGGGTAAAGTACCACTTCATTTGATAAAGAAAAATTTTGGCAAATCGATTGAAGCTAATGCCGCCGAAGATATTGCGAACGAAGTATTTCAGGGAATTTTGCAGGAACAAGACTTACGCCCTGTGGGACAACCAACGCTTCGTGATATTCAGCGCAACTCTGATGGCAGCATTGTTTTTTCTATTGCTTACGAAGTTCTTCCTGAGTTTGAATTACAAAGCTACCGCAATATCGAAATCGAGAAGTTGGTATATCCCGTTACTGAAGAGGATATTGAGCGTGAACTTGAGCGTTTGACAATGGAGCGGGCATCGCTTGATGATGCCGAACAAATTACAGATGAAATGCACTTTGTGACCGTACGCCTGAATCCCATTGATTCTGCAACCGGAATGACACTTATTGGCGGAAAAGCTGAGGAGATTCGTGTATTCCTAAAGAATGAGCCCGCAGGCTCTGAACTCAAGTCATCATTGCTCAATCTTAAAGTAGGCGATACATTCCGTTATGCAGCACCAAGCGCACAAGAAGGTCAGCCCTCCGTACCCATGCAAGCCTCGGTACAAGAAATCAAACGTGTCGTACCAGCAGAACTGACCAATGCTTTTGTAGAAGAGCTTACAAGCGGACAAATTACTTCGACGGAAGAGTTGCGCCAAGACTTTGAGAAACAAATTACTTCCGTTCGTGAGCGATCTATCAACGAAGCAATGGACAATCAACTCGTCCAAAAAATCCTAGAAGCACATGATTTCGAGCCACCACAAACGCTCATTAGTCAAGTAGTCGCCTCCATGCTTCAAGAAGATGTAGAGCGCCTTCCGGACAAAAAGCTCCCGAAAAACTTTGATGTCCGGCGCTATGCGGAATCGCGCACACCGATTGCACGTAACACAGCGAAATGGATGATTATTCGTGAGCGCATCATTGAAGCAGAAAATCTTGAAATTACCGATGATGACATCAACAAGCACGTAGAAGAACTCGCCGCCAGCCTTAATATGGGCGAGGCAAACTTTGAGTACCTGCGCTCTGCAATCGCAGGCGACGAGAATTTGCAATCACGGCTCATGCACGAAAAAGTAATGGAGACACTCCGTGGCTATTCGGTTATCACCGAAAAAGAATTTGACCCCAATGCTCCTGAGAATGCTCAACTTGCCGATGAAATAGCCTAAAATGGGCGAAACAAAAGATTTTGAATTTTACAAAGCAATAAAATATCTTGCTCTGCGACAATAAAAGAAAAAGTCTCTTGTGTGTTGCGACACAGATTTGTATGTTCGTAATACACTCTAGTACATTTTCTCATATTTCAAGGAAACGACCATGATTTCGAGTATGTATGACCAATCGCACAACAGCCCGTTACAAAATCAACTTGTACCGATAGTTGTCGAGCAAACCAGTCGCGGTGAGCGCTCCTACGATATTTTTTCGCGTTTGATGAAGGACAGAATCATTCTGCTGAACACGCCGATTGATGACACGATTTCCGGTTTAATTGTGGCTCAATTGCTCTTTTTAGCGAGCGAAGACCCTTCTAAAGACATCAGCCTTTACATCAATTCTCCGGGTGGTAGTGTTACTGCTGGCTTGGCGATTTATGACACAATGCAGTTTATTCGCCCCGACGTTTCCACAATTTGCGTTGGTATGGCGGCATCAATGGCACAGGTTCTCTTGTGCGCAGGGGCAAAGGGCAAGCGGTATGCGCTTCCACACTCACGCATTATGATGCACCAACCAAGTGGTGGCTCGCAGGGAACTCTCTCCGATATCGAAATCTATACAAAAGAAATGGTACGGATGCGCGATCAACTCTATGCTATTATCGGACTTCATGCCGGTAAAACCATGGAGCAAATCAAAGCAGATGCAGACCGCGATAAATGGATGAGTTCACAAGAAGCACTTGATTACGGTATGATTGATAAAGTTATGGAACGCAGCGCTGATACGCCCAGCACTTCCGTTGCAGCTGCTGTGTAGCATAAACCACACAGCACAAAGATTACAGATTAAGCAGTTATTTCCAGTATTGCGCTGAAAGAAATAAAGTAACCCGCGAAGCTCAATAGAAGCGGCTTCGCGGGTTTTGTTCTTCTTTAAGCCTCTCTCTTTGACGTTTTCTGTTTTTCAACATTTTCAATGTTTCCCGTGAAACGTTTTTGTGGAAAACGTGTGGAAACACAGACAACATCCTCTATTAAATTCCCTTACTATGGCGAAGAACCACTACCTTCAACACGAAGAAATTCATTGCTCATTTTGCGGGCGGGCATCCGCAGAAGTTACCAGCATGATTGCCGGTGCAGGTGTATATATTTGCGATATTTGTATTCAGAATTCAGTCGAGATTCTGCGGAAAAATGCAAATCCTTATACCCAAAAGCAGCGTGCTACATTTCAGGACTTCAAACTTCTGAAACCTTCCGAACTCAAGCGAGCACTCGACCAGTATGTAGTTGGGCAGGACGAAGCAAAAGAAGCAATGTCCGTAGCGGTCTATAATCACTACAAGAGAATTCAATCTGAATCACTTGTCGGGCATTTGGAAGAAGTTGAAATTGAGAAAAGTAATATCCTTATGCTTGGACCAACAGGCACAGGCAAAACACTCTTAGCCCAAACATTAGCGCGAATACTAGACGTACCGATTACGATTGCCGATGCCACGACGCTTACGGAAGCCGGCTATGTGGGCGACGACGTAGAAAGTGTGCTTTCTCACTTACTCCAAAATTCAGATTTTGACGCAGAGAAGGCAGAGCGAGGTATTGTCTATATTGATGAAATTGATAAAATCTGCCGTAAGAGTGATTCGCCCAATATTACGCGGGATGTTTCCGGTGAAGGCGTACAGCAAGGTTTGTTGAAAATGCTGGAAGGCACCGTTGCAGGTGTACCGCCTCGTGGGGGGCGAAAACACCCAGAGCAACCGCTTGTGAACATTAACACCAAAAATATTCTCTTTATTTGTGGCGGTGCTTTCGACGGGCTGGAGCGTATTATCGCGCGAAGAATGCGTACCTCTACTCTTGGCTTTGCAGCGGAGCAGGGTGAACACGTCGAAGCAAATGTGGCGCTCTTTCCACACGTTGAGCCAGAAGACCTACTCAGTTATGGCTTCATTCCTGAATTTATAGGGCGCTTGCCTATTATTACCGCATTGCAGCCACTTTCTAATGAGGCGATGCTTGATATTCTCCTTTCACCCAAAAATGCTCTGGTAAAACAGTATCAAAAGCTGTTTCTTATGGAAGGTATTGAACTTGAATTCCGTGCCGATGCGCTCCAAGTTGTTGTTGACAACGCACAAAAGCGGAAGTCCGGTGCTCGCGGTTTGCGTAGCATCATGGAAGAAGCAATGCTGCCAGTCATGTATAAAATTCCGGATATGAAACACGTACGAAAGTGCATCATCACTCGCGGTGTTATTGAACATAAGACAGAACCGGAGTATCTATTAACGCTTGATGAGCCTATTCGCAAAGTAGCATCATAAGCATTTCAGCATTTTCTAAAAACCTTTCAAGAATTCTTGAAAGGTTTTTTGTATCTATCAAGACGAGTCTATAAATTGTATGCAATCTCAAGCACCATCTACCCTTGTTCTCAGCGCTCCAAGCGGGCGTTGGAAAGCGAAGGACGAAACCGTATCTCAAGCCGCTACTATGAATGGTGTAGAAGCGTGGGTCTATGCAGTTGGCGGAGATTATCTTGGCTATAAACAAGCAACACCGCAAGACATAGCTCGGTACAATATTGTTATTGCCAATACTAACCTCTCGTTTCTACCTGATTTTATACGCCTTGCGGAATCGCGCCCGCAGCATACTCGCTGGGTGATGCTTATTGAGGGTGGGGCAAACGACTACATTTTACTGAATCCTAATGTTCAGCGTGCGATTGCGGTTTCAGATATAGTTAATTGCATCAATCGTTATTCGCTGCCGCTGTTTCAAGAGTTGGCAAGGCTGGCAGGCTCGTCTGCTCAGGTGGAATATATAGGAATTCCTTATCCTGTGGGCGGAATACGCAAGCATCGGATACCAATAGAAACGCGCCTGAAATCACAGCGTAAGAATCTTATGCTTTGCCCCTTTTTGCTGACCAGAAGCAATGACTACACAGTTGCTCATGCCTTGAAGCAAGGACATTCCAATGTTTCATACTATGGCTACGAACGACGATTATCCCGAAAATGGGGTAATTGGCGCTCGTTTTGGGAGAACCGTTCTCTGAATCCTCTTGCGAGAGTCGAAAAGGCAGCAAAGCTCTATGCTGACCCAGATCTGGAAATTCGGATGGCATCAGACCTAGACAGCTTTTTTTCACAAAATGCCGATGCGTTTTTCTGGCTTAATCTTGACCCACGATTTACGTGGGCACGCTATGTCCTTGATGCAGCGGCGCTTGGCATACCAATTATCACGACAGCTTCCACCGGACACGGCGAAATACTTTTCCCTCAGACGACACTTGCCAATGAATACCAACTTGGAGACGCAATCGAACTGGGACGGCGTTTACTTGATGATACCACATTCTATCGCTCTGTGGCAGAATATGCGGAAGAGCGCATTGAGGCATTTTCATCTGAACAATGTGTAATCCGCTTATTATCTGCTCTCTACGGCACCACGTTGTAAATTCCTCTGGTTTGATATTTTGAATTGCCTCCGAACAGTTTCTATCACGCTTGCTCAATAATAAATAAAAGTGAAGACATTTTTTCGCCTCCTCCATTTTGTTCAGCCTTATCGGTGGCTTGTTATTGGGTCACTTTTTTTTGGAGCAGTTTTTTCTGCCCTTTCTGCGTTATCTATTGCTATTGTGCAGCCTATTTTTCAACTGCTGTTTGATAATGTTTCATTACCAGTGAGTCCCTCGGATTCGGGTGTTTTATCTCGTGTCAAAGATAGTTTTTATTCCTCGATTATACATTTTATCGGCACTGGCGAAACAAAATCTTCTGCTTTGATTCGACTCGGAGTTTTAATTATTCTCATTTTTATTCTCAAAAACATCTCGAAATATTGCTGCAATATCCTTACAACATTGCTTAATGAAAATCTGATTCGCTCTATTCGTGAGCGCTTGTTTACTAGGATGTTGCACTTTTCAATGGATTTTTTTACATCGCAAAAAGGCGGACACCTTGTTTCAATTATCACCAATGATGTAGCAGCCGTACAAGGGAGCGTAACGGCTGCTACGCTGGCACTTGCCCGTGAGCCTCTGCAAATAGCGCTTTTCTTGCTCATGCTTTTATCGTTATCTCCTTTCCTGACCCTTGTTGCTTTCGGAACGAGCATTTGTGCTTTATTGCTCATTCGTATTGCCACCAAAACGCTCCGCCGCTATGCAGAACGGATGCAAACGGTCATGTCAAATTACACATCTGTTTTACAAGAAACACTTGGAGGCATTAGAATTATTAAGGCGTTCAGTATGGAAGAACGTGCCATTAATCTTTTTACGATGCAAACACGAGGGTATGTGCGAGCAGCATCCAAGTACCAACGAGTGTACGATATTGTTCCGGCAACGAGCGAAATATTTGCTATCATTGCTTTATCCGTTGTCCTGTATGTAGGCGGTCAGCAGGTCTTTTCAGGAGAAATTCGGAGCCACGAACTCATTACATTTCTCTTTGCACTCTTTAGCATTATGTCGCCCATTACAAATGTTGTCAGCCTTCCCGCTCAAGTCCAACGCGGTTTGGTGGCAGCAGAAACAGTATTTGGAATCCTTGACCGTGAGCCTACGGTAGAAGACGGAACACAAAATGCACCGAACTTTGAACAAGAAATTCGCGTTGACAATGTTCACTTTGCTTACCAAAAGGGAAGAACAGTCCTTAGCGATATATCTTTTAGCATTGTCAAAGGACGAAAAATTGCACTGGTAGGCGGAAGTGGAAGTGGAAAATCGACAATGTGCGACCTTCTTATCAGGCTTTACGATCCTTCAGAAGGACATATTCTCCTTGATGGGACGGATATTCGACAATTTACATTTGCGTCGTATCGTCGTTTCTTTGGAGTTGTCTCACAAGAATCGCTACTCTTCAACGACACTATCGCCAATAATATCCGATTTGGCTCAGTGGGAGTAATTACAGACAGTCAAGTACACGAAGCAGCTCGTATCGCTAATGCCGCTGAGTTCATTGAAAAGCTACCTGATGGCTATAACACATACATTGGTGACAGGGGTATATTACTTTCTGGCGGACAAAAGCAGAGACTTGCCATCGCAAGAGCATTAGTCGGGAATCCGGCTATTCTTGTTTTTGACGAAGCTACTTCAGCACTTGACTCAGAATCGGAACGATTCGTGCAAGAGGCAATAAACAACGTCTTGGAAGACCGAACGGCTATTATTATTGCGCACCGACTTTCTACTATTGTCAGTGCAGATGAAATCTTAGTCTTCCACGAAGGCCGTATTATTGAACGAGGAAATCACACGGAACTTCTTGCTAAAAAAGGTATGTATTCTCGCCTCTATGATATTCAGTTTGGGACTCCGTAAAACACCTTAATAGCCTTCAATCCGCCAACATACTCAATTCGCTTGACGATTCACAGAGCCGGACAAACGCAGCGATTACCTTCTCCGATTCAATATCTCGGACGTGCTCTCCTTCATCGGCGCACACAATCTCATTTCTCACACCCACAGGTACAAAAAGTTTATCCTTCAAGGAGTCTGCTTTATACAAACCGACCAGAGGTGTGTGGGCAGCAACAGCGAAATGAGCGAGAGAGGTATCCGGCGTTATCAGCCACGAAACTTCTTGTACTAAAGCACAAACATCGTGTATATCATTAAGAATTGGGACTTGATGTACAGAGGGCAATTCAGCACCAATTTTTTTCACAAGCGTATTATCATTAGGTGCCGCAATAACCATAATAGATATGTCAGGATATAATAATTGAATCTCCTTGGCAATTGAGACCGCAAGCTCCGAAGATAAACTTCTGTCAGAACTACCAGCCGAACAATTAATCAAGAGCACGGAACGTCCATTTGCGATATTTTGGACAAAGTTATACTGACGCTTTTTCGCTGCTGGACAGATTCGGAGAGTAAGCGGACTTGGCTTGTTATCCCATCCAAAGGCAAAAGCAAGGACATTGGTGTGTAGTTCAGCAATTGATTTTGCAGATGCTCTTGGAGATTGGACATCGTATAACGGTTCATAAAACTTGATTCTACTTTCATGTGCTACTGTAATTCGTACCGTCTCCGAGCCGCATAACCATTGAGCCAGCAAGCCATCCCATGTTTTATTAAACACCAAGCACAGCACTACATCATATTGCTCTCTCTTTATTTGTTTTCTCAAGTGCCACAATACACCTATATTTTTACGAAAAATATATACTTTGCTAATACGATTGTCGCAACGAAGGATGGGTGCATTGGCGGGCGAAGCAAGAACATGAATAATTGCCTGCGGAATATTGGCTTGCATAAGATCGAAAATCGGTGTTGTAAGCACCATATCCCCAATACGGTCATATCGAAAAACAAGAACCTTCCGTATTATGTCACTTGAAAGGGGTACAGCCCGAGTACGGTTGCCAAAGAATAATCGCAATAAACAATATACTATTGAACGAGCAAAGGTTTCCATACTTCGTTTCGCTTTGTGATATGAATTGTTCCACGTGAAACATTGATTCTATTATTAACCAATGAGGCACATTCGGTAGTGTTAAAAACGAGTTGATGCAATTTCTTGATTATAGAAAAAAGCGAACCATTTGAAGTGCAAATTGAG
>CALCNX010000085.1 GCA_937899715.1 uncultured bacterium
CAAAAAATCTATATTCATTCGGTTTTAACCCACGCAGAATACTCGAAAGGGAAATGGAAATTATGATGGAGCTTACAGAAGAAAAAACAAGCCTTTTCGATATGAGAAGGCTTGCTCCTCGCACAGAGCAGCAATACGATGAACTTGTCGCATTGCTCAGGATGGTCTTAAACGCTGGCGGGCGGCACGAAGGGCATCCCCTTGCTGAATTAGTAACAGCAATCGGAGACCTTATTGAGGAATACGAAGATGTGCACTACCCTGCCGAGGACTTCGTATGAAAAAATACAGCACAAAAGAAGTAGTCAAGCTAACCGGATTGACAGACGTTCGGCTCTCACAAATGCGCAAAGGTCGTACATCAAAGCGCAACGGGAAATCTGAGTGGGCTGAACCGCCACTTTTGGACAGCAGCGATTACGAGCAGGTGATAGAAAACGGACGTTCTAAAACGTATTATTTCGACAGTGCATTGGAAAAAATACGAACAAAGCGTAGCAAACCAGCATAGAATCTAGCGCAAAAAATTATTTTTACTTTGTTCTATTATTTTGTTGCATACGTTTGATATTTAACGTATATTTGAATCATAAATAATGAAGCCGCTCCCAAGCCTAGAAAACTAAAAGCGGCTTCAGATTCCAAAAAATCTTTTCGGAGTACAAATATGCTTACAGAAGCACAAAAAAACAATCAAAACCTGCTTGTACAGGCGCAGCGCCATCAAAGCACGGTCATGCTGGCGCGTTTTGCTGAACAATCGCTGAAATCTTTGACCAACAGCGACCTTGATTTCTTCTTGCAAGATGACGAGGACAGTTTTGCGGCTGCAAAACTATATCAGGCGATTGAAGTTCTGGAAAAAATCAAGGCGAAAAGCGTGTTTAGCAAGCTCTCATCGCAACTAATGTAAAAGCAAATGCCCCGCTTCGGCGGGGCATTTTACAAGGCAAAACAATGACACTCCACACAGTAAAACTCAAAGACGGCACAACACAAAGTTGCACCGCAAAAAATGCTAATGAAGCGCTAAAAAATCTTGGTATCGCATGGTCGGAGGTTTCTTATGTATCTGCGGAGGCAGAGAACTATTCCTCAGACTATCCATACGATGATTTTGAATTCAACAGATGATTTACAATCTACGCCCCGCACAAGCGGGGCTTTACTAAGAAAAACGAGGTGCAAAATGATAGATATAGCAAAATGGGCTAAAATTGGAGAAGAGCATTTCTACATCAGCGACGAATCAATAGAGTATAGCATAGAGTATGCAATGGAGCAAATGCTCACTTGGCAACGATACGACCCAGACGAAAAAACGACATATCCGCCCAAGGAAGGCGAATATCTTGTGTTAATAAATCATGAAATAGTAATCAATGCAAGATTTAGCAAGACCTCTTACCAAGGCTACTGGGCTACGCCTGAATTCCTTGACTTGGGATACGCCTACATCAGTCATTGGCTTGAAATGTTGCCATTGCCTCCTCACACCACATAAACCCAAACCTTTGCCGCCGTTACAGTCAATGTTTCGGCGGCATTGTTGCTATTGAAAACACGTAGCTCTATTTGCAGCACGTCCGCCGGAAGCATATCAATCACACCCTGCACAAATGCTTGCCTTGATGTTCCACGTACAACAGAACGGAAGGTGTAAGCCCCGTCCGCCCTGCTCGTTGCCGTGCCATTCCTGACTGCCAACGTATGACGTTCTGAGTTTGCCGACGGCGTAAGTGTACATTCAGTCTCTACCCAGAACGTATATTCATCGTCGGCTGTGAGCGTAAACGGCGCTGTGCCTGTAACAAGCGCACTCGCAACAATCGCGTTCGCCATATTTAGCAGCGTTTTTGTGTAAACGCCCGGAGCCAGATTGATTGTCTGGTTTGCATTAGAGGCATATTCCGCCAACAGCGTTCGCCCTGATTGTGACGTTCCCCCACCCGCGCCCGCGCTTGAAGCCACGGCAGTTGTTACGCCCACGCCGTGAATATCCTTGCCGTTTATAGAGCGACGCTTTTTGTCGGAACGAAACATAGTTACAGAGGAATAAAGGTGATTGGGTTTGGTATTGCGTGAAACTCTACATCGGTGATAGCGCTCAGAATGTTCATTGATGCCGATGTAAGATAGCACCGCGCTGTGGGCGTGTTGGTGAAGCTCTCTATCAAATCAGCGTCTCTTGTGTAGAGCGCCCCGGCATTGCGCGGCATGGGCAAACTGAGTAGCACACTCCCACCACCACCGCTATAACTACCTTTTATCCGTGTTTTGCCTGAAAATTTCTTTTGGTCGTCAAAGGCAAAGTGCCGTAGCATAGAGTTACCAACACGGTTTGCAAGCCCGAAGTCGCGCCGCCACAGGGCAAAATACTTGTTCACGCGCTCATCAACAGCGTCCCAATCCTTTTTCTTTGCCCATTGCAAAATGTTCGCCGGTAGTGCCGAAGCCGCTACAAACTGGTCTTGCTGTGCAGTGCCGTTGTCAGCATAGCCACAAGCGGGGTGTACAGCGTAGTATTTGCCGCCCTGTTCGTAGAATAGTTTCCCCTCGTACTCCGGTCGAGTGATGTTTTCGCCTACAGCATCAATGACCGAAGCCCCGATTTCACCAATGATTTGCGCGTCACTTGCTTTGGATTCGATGAATGACCATTCAGGAAACTCATTGTGGAAATAACAAAAAATGTTCGCTGTGGTATCCACAAGCCCCGTTCCGGTGTTCCCGAGGGTTATGTTCGTTCCTCCTGCTACAACCTCCACACTGCCGATTGTGTCCGCCTGTGGAGTAAGGTTTTCTACACTCATGTTGTAGCGCGTTAATTGCATCCCACCACCAGAAACGACCGAAATACCGTCCTGAAGGTTTGCCCATGCAAAACCAGCGTCCCACAGGCTTACCTTCAGCGCTGAATTGTAAACGTCCTGCAGGAAATCGTACATATTCTTGTACTTCGCAAACTCGCTGACGTTGGAGAACGTACCGCCGACAGCGTTCACACCGTTTTCGTCGGCGTAAGCGTCGTAAATCCGCGCAATAAAGAGCGGGTTTAGAACTGGAGCGCCTTGCATACCTGTATCGGTTTGCTGAAACAATGATGCAAACTCCAACGGTCCCAACGGGAACGCATTGAACGTTGAGGTTGGCACGCGTAGAATTTTGTTACGGATAAATTCAAAGGGCTGTCTGATTGAATCAAACAACAACGACACGGGTGCAAGCTGAATGCCGTTGTACTGCAAGTTCCCTTCGTTTCCACCGCCGACTGTTTCTCGTATTTCGAGCCGTTGCCCGCTTTGTGTTTGTTGGGTTAGGATGACGTGATTGGCGCTGAATTTCGGCACTGAAGAGGCGTAAAAGAACGTCTCAACAATGGTGTAATTTACCTGCTCCAAAGCCACCCGCGTCAGGTGCATAAACTCAATCGTGAGAGTGCCTTTTTCAATGTCGTATTCAGGCTCCGGCGCGATACGCTGCGCACCAGAAAAAACAACAAGGCTCAGAGCGCTATCGCTGTCGGTGATGGGCTGGAATACGGTTGTATCGTTGACAGCACCGAAATCTGTTTTGAGACGTACTACATTGCTGAGACGCACAGTTGGTATCAATGGAGCGATTGTTTGCGTACCGCCCGGGATTGTTTCTACCATACCCGTTACAGGGTTCCAAAATGTTTGTTCGGGGTAAGTAATTGTTTCACCCTGAAGGTCATAATTCACAAACGGTTTGAAGAGCCGTGAGCGTAAATGCTGCAATTCTGGTGTAGCGCCCAATTTCCGCACGTTTAACGACAGTTTGAGCGACGGTGTTTCTACCAAGCCACAAGGCAGTTTCTCAAATTTGGCTTGCCATACGATTTCGTCATCAATCACATTCAAGGGCAATTTGATGTAGGTTGGCGACGAAAGATTGGTTGTGTCGGCGGTGTGGATTTCCAAGCGCCAGCGCCAACCATTCGCGGCTGTCATATTCTGATAATACACTACGTTCATAGCGCCTCCGTTGCTTCCAGCGTGAGCGACATTGTTTCAAGCGCCTGTTCTTTGTCCAGCGCGGTACTCACACCTGTTACCACCAAATGCAGCGATTCCAAGAGCGTTTTTGCGTCCGTAATGCCGCCTGTTTCATAGCGTTCTAGTGTACACTCCTTGATGCGGAGCGGCTTATTCGTTTTGAGGAACGTAAGAAGCGCGATTTTATCCGATGTGTCGGGGTAAGACGTACTTGGCGAAACGAGAAATGGATATAGCTCCACTTCCAGAGTCACCCTATATTCGTTCTCTCTGAGACCGCTTGCGTACTTCATTAACTCTTCCATTTGCACACCAAGCGGCACGGCAAGCACGTTGACTTTGTGCGTCGCCAAACCGCTAGAAAAAGTCCAGTCGTCGGCGCTCTCAAATTCGATGTACTCTACGTTTGTTGCGAATGCCATTACTGTATTGCCGCCCTTCTTGCGCGTTTATTCATTTCTTTGATAAAAGAATCTTTATCTGATACCACTTCAAGCTCCATAAATTGTTTGGACTGAAACTCACGCCCTGCATAGCGCATAGCATCTTCTACGCCACCCAAGCGTGATTCAAACGAAGCCGTTTGACGGTTGATAGCGTTCACGACTGCTGAGTTTTGAGCGTGAACATCCATCGTAATAATCTGCATAATCGTAGCATCAGAGCGACCTTTGGCAAATTGCAGCCCTTTCGTCGCAAGGTCAGGTTTCTTCGGCAGCATGACGTTTTGCACGTACTCTTCAAGCGTTTTGCCTGTGTGCAGGTATTCAAACGCCTCACGGTTTTGCCGTGTTACGCGCTGCGTATGAACAAATTCGCCCTTGTGAACAATGCCCGCTTCCTCGTCGGCTTGCCCGTCGCCCGTGTACCCACCTTTTTTGAAGCCTGTTGCTGCACGGGCTACGGCAATCAACCCGTAAAATGCTGCTGTCAAACCTGCCGCTGCAATCGGTCCGGCGATTGGTCCCAATTGAGTAAACGACTGCCCCGCAATCCCAGCAACGAGAATCGGCACAATTGCCGTCAATGCGTCAAAGGTAGATTTTGCCAAAGCCCGTCCTACATCTTCGCCCTGAGCAATCATCTGTGCAAACGTCGCTCCGGCAGCCGCGCCAAGTTGGATGTAAGCGTCGGCGGAGACCTCTGAGAAGTTCTTTACACCTTTCGTTGCTTTTGCAAACCCGTCGAATTGCTGCTGTGCAAATCCCTGAAGCACAGGTGCTACCCGTGCGCCGATTTGCAGCGATATATCTTCCGCTTGCTTTAATTGTGCCCGTAGGTCTTTTATGCGCTCACGGTCGCCGCTTTTACGAGCATCTTTTAACTGCTTTTCAAGGTCTTGTGTTTTCTTGTAATCTTCGGCGAAACTTGCGCCAGATAGCCCTTGCGCCAACGAATTAAACAGGTTCACAGCCTCGCGTGCAGCAACATTGGTTTCCAGTATCGCTTGTTGCTCCAACATTGCGCGTTCAGCAAGGTATTTGCGGGTAATCTCCATTTTACGCGCTTCGTTGTCCGAGTAAAGCGCAATTTCTTGTTCAAATCCTTTCTGAAGTTCACCAATACGTGTGTAAATTTCGCCCTGAACTTGGTTTACGGCAAGATTTGTTTGTAGTGCTGCAAGATTTTGGGCGGCTTCCAGCTTGAACTTTAATTCAGCTTCGGCTAGAGCGACTATGTTGTCACCGGCAGCCGTTTTCTCGCGGTCATATTGCAATTTTGCCTGTACCGCCCGCGCTGCATACTCTCGCTCTGCCTGACTTGTAACACCCTGAAGCCGTACTTTGCCGGAGGCTTCAAGAGCCTTTTTCAGTATATCTTGCTCTTTTGCAGACAACTGCGTGAGGTCGTTGGTAGATTGCAAGCGAACTTTTAACAGTTCAGCCGCGTTTTGCTCTTCAAGTGCCTTTTGTTTTGCTTGAAAATCATTGAATCGCACTTCGTACTTACGTGCTTCCAGCTCAAACGTGCGTTCATCAGGGAAGCCCAGCGCCGTAATAGGTATTTCATCTATGCCTGCACCGCCAATAAACTTCTCAAATGCCGACTGAATTTCCAGAGCAGCACTATTTAGCCTATTCTCCAATACTGTTACGTCCTTATCAAGCAGTTTGCCCGTTGTAGAGTCCACCGCTCCGGCAAAAATTTTATCGCGCTGTGTAGAAAATGCTGTGAGTGCGCGTATGGACTCGGAAACGGTCGAGCCTGCTTCTGCTTTCAAGAGCGTTTCCCGTGCGTCGGCGCGTTGCTTCGCAGACTCATAATCCAGCTTTGCGTTGGTTTCAATAACCGCTTTTGCAGTATCAATGCTGATGCGCTGTTCTTCCTGTTTTGCC
>CALCNX010000086.1 GCA_937899715.1 uncultured bacterium
CTCTTTGAAGCAAATTTATCCGTTTTCCAACTAAATCCAAGTAGAACCAAAAATTTGCTTTGCTATATTCCTCACTTCTCAAGGACTTTAATCGAACGCCTGTGTCAAATTTCACTCAGAGCCGACACCCTCTTTTAATAACTTTAACAACCCTTAACGCTTTTTTCTTCGGCATTCTCCGAAAAACAGCTAATTTTAAGGCTTTGTAATCTCAACAAAACTCTCTTCTCAATACCCATTGGCACTTAATCTAAACCTTTACCCCAACCAATACAAAACTCTATGAACACAAAGCAACTCAACCGCGCATTTGCGGCGTTGGTGTTCGTGATTTCGCTCACGACGTATATGCTCACCGTGCAAAAAACGGTGCCCTTTTGGGACTGCTCTGAATTTACGGCAGCCACGGTTTATCAGCAAGTTCCCCATCCTCCGGGCGCACCACTCTTCCTTATGGTCGGTAAACTCTTTCACCAGTTCATTCCCTTCGGCGATCCGGGTTGGCGAGTGAATCTTGTGTCCGTGGTAGCAACTGCCTTTTCCGTTCTGCTGCTGTACTCTATTACCGTCATGGCAATCGTGAACATTCGCGGGAAGCGTCCTGAAACTTTTGCCGAAGCGCTCGCCGTCTTTGGCTCGGCGGCAGTGGGCGCTCTGGCGTTCAATTTTAGCGATACGTTGTGGTTCAATGGCGTGGAATCGGAGGTGTATGCGGCTTCGACGCTCTTTGTAGCGGTCATTGTCTATTTAATGATGCGTTGGAATGAAGAGGCTGACAACGCAGGACACGAGCGGTATTTGCTACTCATTGCATACCTTATCGGTCTTTCCACGGGTGTTCACCTCCTGAGCGTACTGACGATTTTCTCAATCACCATGGTCGTTTATTTCCGCAAATACGAAGTTACCTTACGCAGTTTTATCGTGATGACAGTCATCGGCTTGGTAGTATTTGCACTTGTTTATCCGGGTATTGTGAAGTTTTTCCCTGCGCTTCTGGGCGGCGACCTTCCTTTGCGCAATGCTGCAAAAGAATACGCTGTCAAAGACAGCCCAATTATGCTTATTCTTGCAATCTTGCTTTTAGGTGGCGCAGGATATGGTGTGTGGTATGGTCGCGCAAAGAGCCATCCAATCATCGGTCTGGCGTGCAGTGCATTTTTGCTGATGATTGTTGGGTACAGCACCTACACGCAAATTCTCATTCGCTCCAACGCCAACCCGCCGATGAACGAGAACGCACCTTCCAATCTCAACAAACTCGTTTCGTATCTGGGACGTGAGCAATACGGCGATGCGCCCACGTGGCCCCGTCGCTACCAGCAAGAAGGCTACTTCGTGCAGAAATATAAGCAATACGGCGAATGGTATCCGCCTTCAGTAGAGCGTGCCGAACGCGCTGACGGTAGCGCCATTCCCGTTCCAAAATTTACAAAAGTCAATTTTGCGGGCGAGATAAATTATCTCTTCCAGTACCAGATTTATCAAATGTACATCCGCTATTTCCTTTGGAACTTCGTTGGGCGGATGAGCGACACGCAGGATGCGCCTCCGGCTTGGTTTACCGCCGATGGTGCAGATGCCTATAATTATAGTTCGGGCTATGCCTCATGGTATCCCGTGCGGTTCTTTGCACTGCCGCTCTTATTCGGTATGCTGGGACTCATTTTTCATTTTTCCCGCGACCGCCGCATGGCGTTTGTTCACCTCATCATGTTCCTGATGATGGGCGTTTTGGCTGCTATTCAGCAAAACCAGCAAAACCCGCAACCGCGCGAGCGTGATTATTTCTACGTCGGTTCGTTTATGGTGTTCTGTATGTGGATTGGGATGGGCGTGTACGGGCTGATTGAAAATCTCTTCAAAGCCAATATCCGCGCCGCCGGCAGCGCTGCTATTCTGGCAGCCGCAGTAGTGCTTGTTCCTCTGAATATGGCTGTGGGCGGATGGCGTACACACGACCGTTCAGGCAATTATATGCCGTTCGATTACGCATACAACATCCTCCAAAGCGTTGAAAAAGATGCAATCCTCTTCACCAACGGCGACAACGACACCTTCTCGGTCTGGTATATGCAAGACGTGATGGGTGTTCGCCGCGACGTGCGCCTTGTCAACCTCAGCCTCGGCAATACGCTTTGGTACGTTGACCAACTCAAAAACCAATCTCCATGGGGCGCAAAGAAATTGCCACTCAGTTTCTCCGATGAATCCATTCAGCAGTCTGATGAATACGACCCACGAGCGCTTTCCACTCCAGTTGGCGGTGCAAGTGAAATGGAAGTTGGTGTTCGTGAAGAAATTATGCGTCAGTATGAGCAACCAAGCGGATTACAAGTCAATGCTACGGAAAAACTGCCCGATTCGGTTGCGAATAAAGTACGCAAAATCAAAATGACCTTTATCGGTATGCCCTACGGCGAGGATGAAGGTAAGCCGCGCTATATCTACCGCATCCAAGACCAACTTGTGCGCGATATTGTGGTACAGACTGCTTTTGAGCGTCCTGTTTACTATTCCGGTTCGGTCGGTGGTGATGCCTTCTGCGGCTTGGAAAAATACTTCCGTATGGAAGGCTTGGCATACCGCATTTGTCCTACGGTTCAGCAGACCGACCGCGGCAGCCAGTCGGTCAACGCTGCTATTATGGACAAAACGATTTTGAATGTCCTGCCTTTCGATGAAGTCCACGCCGAGCCGCATTACGGTTTCAAACTCCGTAATATGAACAATCCCAATGCGTTCTTCGACGAGACAAATCGTAGCCCCGCTATTCAGAACTTCCGTAATCTGTATTTCACGTACGCAAACAATCAGCTGTACGACGGAAACAACCCCAAGAAAGCCGCAGCAATTCTGGACACCATGAACAAGTATATCAGCGTGGAGCAATTCCCGCTCTACTTCCCGCAATATTACCAAATGGCACTTCTCTACGACAAAGCAGGCGCAAAATCGCAAGCGGAGAAGTATGCTCGTATGGCAGTAGCAGCATCCGAAAGGCTTATCAACAATCCGCGATTGCTTGAGCTAGACCCTTACGCTCGTGCTTTCGACCCGAACGTCGTAGCCACAGAATCGTATGAGCTAATCGGCGAGTTCGACAAAGCTATCGCCACGCTACGCAAGTATCAGGCAACGATGAATAACGCGCCGGAGCTGCAAGTGCGGATAGATGAAGTCGAAATCAAGCGTGCCGAATACAAAGGCGACTTGAAGAAAGCGCTGGAGATAGCCGAAGGCTTGGTGGCGAAGTACGAGGCACAGAATAACGATTTCGTCAAGCAAATGCTTCCCGGCTTAAAGCAGCGCGTGATGGGATTGAAGCTCAAACTTGGCATTGCGCCTTCACAGACGGAAGCCGCAGCAGCACTTGGTGCTCTGAGCAGTTCGCAGCAGTAGGACGCACCTTCTATTACCGAAAGGAAATCAAGAAGCCCGCCGATGCACTCCATCGGCGGGCTTCTTGTTTAATAGTGAAACGGTATTGTAGGAAGAAACCCAGTTTAATAAATGGCATACAAATTGAATATCCTCTTTATGCTTTCAATCGCCAACTTCTCTCAACGCTAAAAGTCAATGTATGATGCTTAAATAGACGGTTTTGAATCGTATACCTAAGCATAATACCCACAGCACAATAGAGGCAATCAATGAACATCACATCACGCGATACGTTTGGCTCAAATACAATGCTCCGTCATGGAAATACAACACTTCCAAACGGATTCACGCCGCAAAACAGTACTCCGCCACCGCCATCGGGGCAGAATAATGACGCTGTGAAGCGAAAAGAGACTGCAAAATCTGCTCATAAAACTACTCCTAAAGAAACACCGAAAGCTCAGCCCCAGCCGTCGCCGACTCCAAAGACGAAGCTGACTATCTCAGGTGCTCAGTTTCAGGCTGTTTTATCATTTTGCCAGACGTATAGCCGCGAAATTGGTGCTGCGCTCTTGGCGCTTTCTGGTGTATTGCTTTTGTTGGCGCTTGTCTCGTATGACCCTGCTGACCGTTCTAATGCTCATGTTTCGCTTTCAACAGAACAATCTCAAACGGTCGCTACGCCGCACAATACCAATACTCGTGCCGTCGCACCTGCTCCGGCGCAAGGAGAGTATGTCGTCCAGAACTGGCTTGGATATGTGGGTGCTACGGTTGCACATTTTGTCTATAACTATACCGTTGGCTATGCCGCATTGCTTTTTCCGGCAGTAATGTTCTTTTGGGCATTAGCTATTATCCGCGAAAAAGTTACTGACCGCCTTCTTCTTGCGACGGCGCTTGCGTTTGTTGGCGCAGCACTTGTGGCAAGTTTTGCCGGTGTGCTGCAGCTTGTTCAATGGATGCCGCCCATGCGCCCGGAATGGAGCGGTTCGGTTGGACAATTTATTGCTCGTATGCTTTGGCAGATTATCGGCACAGTAGGCGCATTTATTGTGCTGACCATGAGTCTAGTGGCAACACTCTTTGTTGCACTTGACCTTAACATTGAAAAAAGTATTGCTCGTTTCAGAGCCGAAAAAACACGATTGGTGACACTCAAGACAAAAACACAATCCAACATCAACGACGCAGTACGCGAAGAACAGTCGTTCACACAAGATAGTTTCTCGCAGACAAACGATGCAGCATCAATGGCTGCTATGTTCACCGATGAAGTACTATCAGCAAAAGACTATGACGATTATCATGTAGAAATGCCATCTCAGCCTGTAGGGCAAAATCAATCTGCGGCAAAATCTACTTCGGCAAGCCCGTCGCAACAAGAAAATACAGACGACAGCGAAATTCTTAGTGCTCGCACGTTCACCACGGCAAAGACTTCATTTGCCGATGCCGATGAACCGGCACGGTTCATACGTCGCACAGCTCAAAGCCCTGACGCTACGTCCCTTCGCCGCGACCTCATTAGCAAATACAGCGAAGACGACGCTCATATCCCACAGGCGGTCAATACGCAAGAGCAAGCACCTATTTTAAGTGCTCCTGCGGCTGCACCTAGTGTGATTGAGCCTGTTGCACTTGTGCCAACGCCTGCGCTTCCAACCTCAGCTCTTCCTGCCTCATCTCTTTCCGCGTCACTTACGGAAAAGCGCGTTAATAATGGTGCCGGCAATTCTCCAACTATTAGCGTCAGCACACCGCAAACAACGGTTTTTACCAACGGCTTTTCCTATCCGGCGCAAGCATCCATTACGTTTGTAGAAACGCCTAAAGAAGAACTGTCAAAAAAAAACGATGAATCTGACGAAAACACGACTATAAAAAATATAAATCCTGTCGCATTTGAGCCTGTGCTCGCACCAGTCGCACAAAATCAGGGTTTCTCAGAGGAAGATCGCACAGCGCATCGCAGAAATACTGAACATTTGGCGGGTTTGGTCGCCGGGCAGGTGGCTGAAGAGATTGCACAAAGTATTGCTACGCAAGTGGCTACCGAAGTAGCAGGGAGAATTGTCAATGAGGCTATCGAAAAAGCCGCCGAAAAAATTGCGGAGCAAAAGATTGCAGAACAGCAAATTGCCTCAGAACAGCTGATTCAATCTGCCTTTGTACCGCCATTGCACAGTTTTGATAATACAACTTTTGAAGCTGGTGCGAAGGAAGCAGATAACGCTGACAACAGCGCACCAATTGGCAGTACACCGCTCGCTACTCCCACGCTGGAAGTACCGATAATGATTCGCACAGGCAACAACGCTCAATCGGTCATTCCGAAGCCCATGTTTCTGCCTCTGAACGATGACATTTTGCGGGAAGAAATTCGCTACGAACCGCCAACACTGGAGCTTTTAGTACCGCAAGAAATAAGTGATGACGTGAGCGAAGAGGAATTACAAAACAACGCCCGTGTGTTGCAAGAAAAGCTCAAAACTTTCCGTATTGAAATTGAGAATCTACAAGTTACGCCCGGACCAGTCGTGACGCAGTACGAATTTGTTCCTGCCTCCGGTGTGAAAGTCTCACAAATTGAGAATTTGTCCGACGATATGGCGCTGGCACTGAAAGCACGCGGTATCCGCATTATTGCTCCTGTGCCGGGGCGTGGAACGGTGGCGGTTGAAATCCCCAACGCCCGCGCAACGGCTGTGCGCTTTAGCAGCATCGTGGATTCGGCGGAGTTTGAAGACTCCCAGCTTCGCTTGCCGCTTGCTCTTGGCAAGACCATTCACGGCGACGTGTTTACTGCCGACCTTGCAAAGATGCCGCACTTGCTTATTGCAGGCGCGACTGGGTCAGGAAAAAGCGTTGGTATTAACTCCATTATTGCCTCGCTGCTCTACAAAATGCACCCACGCAATTTGAAATTTGTGATTATTGACCCCAAGCGCGTGGAAATGAGATCGGAAGAGC
>CALCNX010000087.1 GCA_937899715.1 uncultured bacterium
CACCAACTGAAGGACGCTACCCAATGGCAATCGTAGAAAATTTCGTGATGCTGCTTCGGCGCGACGCTGCCGATGCAAACATTTCCGTCAATCCGACAGGCGGCACATACACGCCACCGTTTCGTTTTCGTGTAAAGTTCTATCAGTTCGACGGCATCAACCCTGCACAGCTTTTGGAAACACGCGATATGCCGCTCACTACGCCGAATCCCTCCGTGCCAAGCACGTATTCGGGTGCAGCGTACTTCGACGGCAGCACCTATCCCGCAGGAACAAACATGATGCAAGGCGTTTTTCTGGATGCAACTAACAAGCAGTTTGGATTTGTGGAGACGATATTTCCCGATGCTGCGCCAACTCAAAACGGCTACATCCCGCAGCGTCGCAATGCACAATATCTCATTCGGGACTTTACCAAGCTGAACGGTATTCAAAAATCCGCAGGCGGGACGTATCGGGTGTGGGATATTGATTTCATCAGCACGCAAGCGCTTTCGATGGCACAAGCCGCGAACAAATGCCGTGAGCTTGTCGCTGCCGCCACAGCCGACCCGACATTTTCCTTGCAATACCGCACTCGTGCATTATCGAACGAAGAGTGGACAGCACAGCGCGACGCAACCTTTAATCAGGCAATGAGCGAGATAGCGCGGGTGATAGATTTTGCGGTCGAGGAAGTGCAGAATCAGCAGAAATTTAATTTGGTGAACCCGCAGTTGTTGAGGGTGGTGGGGTAGAATATGCGGATGTTCCCTTTTGTGCGGTATTAGTTGTTTGTGTGTTGGTTCTTCGTGGCGCTGCTTGCGATGTTGCATCCGGCATCCATCGTGGTGTTTGTGCTAACGTTTGTGTGTGTGTTACTCCGGCGTATCTGCTTTTTGAGCGTGGGCGGATGTGGTGGAGCGTAGCGCTCAGTGTGGTGGTGTTTTTTGTGGGGATGGTTGTTGCGGCAGTGCTCAGTGTATATTGTCTTTTGTCAGCAACATTTCTTTCCTAGCTGAATTGGCGGACATTTTACACTACCGTAACTGCAATATACACAGCAGTCACCTTGTTGTGGTTTCAGAACTGTCTTGCAATTTTCACATTCGTAAAAATATTGGCAAGCGTCTGTCGGCATTGTTCCTTCCTGTTTGTGTCCGCAGTTAGGACACGTGATTATTGATTGTAATATGATTTCCATTTTATTTTTCCTTTTTGTCTGTTACTGAATACCCTGTTCCGTTTATTGCTTTTTCAATGTTGGTAATGTTCGTTTTTGAGTTGTCAAATTCTACAATTGCGTTTCCATTTTCGTATGAAGCGGTAGATTTGATAATTCCCGAAAGTTTATTCACTTCGTGGTTTACGTGTTCTTCACAACTTGCACAAGTCAGACCGCTAATGGTAAACTCAACTGTCTGAACACTTGATTTGTCAACCACAATGACTTGTTTTTCTGTCTTTGGATAAAAAATATGAGCATAAAATGGAAAGGCAAGCATTACGATTGCAAATGCTGTTACAATTCCTAAAAACATTTTCGATTGAATGAATTTTGGTTTTTCTTCCGTTTCGCAATTACAGTCAATTTGCTTTTTGGGCTTTAACTTTTGATACCAAGCAAAACCAAGAACCAACATTGTCAAACCGATAAAATACGATCGGAAAGGTTCAAGCCAAGAAAAGGTTGAAGCAAGTCCGCTCGTCCCTGCAACAAGAGCCAATACTGGTGTGATGCAACAAAGTGAGGCTGCAATTGCTGTCAAAAGTCCTGCACCGATTAATTTTTTGTCTGTTTTCATATTGTTTCCAAAATTTTGTTTTCATCAAGTATTTTGAAAAACGGCTTCAGCATTTTTTCATACTCTTTTGTCAATGAGTAGAAAATAGTTTGTGCTTGCCTTTCCGTTTCAATGAGTTTTCTGTCTTTGAGTTTACGCAGATGTTGTGAAATTGCTGAAATCGTCATTCCGAGAATGTCACTCAGGTCACAAACGCAGAGTTGCTTCTCTTCGTAAAGCAGGAACAAGATTTTCAGTCTTACGTTGTTACCCGCCAATTCAAGTCCGTTCGATAGATAGTTAAATGAACCGTTCAGTTCTGAAACTCGGTCTTTGCAACGGTTGATTTGCTTGATATCTGCTTGCTGTCTTATACAAGAAATGTTATTCATAGTGCAAAGATAGTTAATTTGTTTATTTAAGCAATTACTAAAATACAAAAAGCTAAAAAGAACCCAAGTTTGTCTTTCGGGTTATGTCGTCATAGCCCACTAAGTAATAAATATGCGAAAGTTTTGTCGTACTTTTTATATTTTTTTCTGCCTTTGTTGTAGATCTTCCGCATTCCCATAACGGTCTATTTCAATCCCTTCCGTGCCGCACAAATACTCACTATTTTGCATCCGTTCAATATCACTTTTCACCACCACTTATTGAAAGGATGCAATCATGGATATTGCATTGTCGCAAGTAACCAAATTGGAAGGTATTGCCACGCAAGACAACGGCAATTACCGCCAGTTCAACGAATTCCAAGATTTCGTGAGCGCGGTGCGCTCTATCGGAACCTTGGAGAAAAATTGCACCGACGCGCTTGCGGCGTTCGATGTGCTTCAAGCCGATACCGATGGAAAGGTTATCGTTGTAGCAAAAGGCATTGATGGGGAAGTGCAGTTCACACCCGATGCTGCCTTCCGCACGGCATTGGAGAACGTGAAAAACGCGCTCACTTCTGCAAAAACTGCCGTTGGTGCTGTGCAATTACCGTTGCCGTAATCGTTCCAGACTGAGCATTACGCTCAGACAAGCGGCATGACGCATAAAGACAAAGCCGAAGTCGTTTCTAAGCATTACGCTCAAACCCGCTTCGGCTTTTTTTTCTTCATCAATTACCACATTCCATGAGCAGAGCAGCTTTCGATATTGCCGTTCACGAGCTTGGCACGTCGGAAATCTTCGGCGATACCGATAATCCCCGCATCCTTGAGTATCACCAAGCCACAAGCCTCAAAGCCAACAGCGACGAGGTTGCGTGGTGTGCGAGCTTCATAAACTGGTGCTTGAAAAAGGCTGGTTTTCAGGGAACAAATTCTGCCCGTGCGAGAAGTTTTCTAGCATGGGGCAAAGAGATTTCGCTTCGGGAAGCACGACGCGGCGATATTGTAGTGCTATCGCGTGGCACAAATCCTGCATTTGGTCATGTTGGCTTTTTTGCCGGACGCGAACAAGATTCGGTCTTGCTCTTAGGTGGCAATCAAGGTAACAAAGTTTCCATTTCACCATATCCCACACACCGCATCATTTCTATTAGGAGAGCATTATGAGTTCTGTAAACTTGACAAATCTCAAAATTCCATCGGTCTTTCAATGGATAATGAGCGCACCAACGCTTATCGGCAAAATCCAGCGCGTGATTGTGTCCGCCCAAACGAAGAATTGGGTAAGCACCGCCGCCGCACTTGTTGCGCTCTTGGCATACTTGGGTAATCTTTTTGGTTTGCCGATAGACGACAGCACCGTGAAAATGCTGGAAGCTGCGGCAATCGCCGTGATTGGCTTCTTTACAGGTAAGCAGGTCGTGAATCCGCAAAAAGTGGATGCAGCTTGGCAAGTCTTGGAGGAAAAAACCAATGGACAAACTTGAGTTGTACATTATCACAGGCTTGGTGTCGGTGATAGCGTATTTCCTGAAGGCATTGCATGGTGACGTGCTGGGCATCCGTCAAAACCTTCAGTACATCGAAAAAGAAATCGCCGTGAAGCACCAAGCCGATGAAGACCGCGACCGAAGATTGGAGAATGTTGAGAAGATTGTACATAAAGAGTGAAGCCCGCTTGAGCGTACTGCTCAAGCGGGCTTTTTTAATTGAATCTCGCTATTATTATTTTTCTTCCAAAATTTCACACGGAATCTGTATATTTGCCGTCTTTATAGAAAAGAACTTCTAAACCGTCTGGCAAACCTATTTATTCTTACTCTTACTGCTTTGATTCGTGTCATGTTTCACACACAAGAAAAACGCACACTGCGTTTGACAGACCCAATCCGATGTGTACGACGTGATGCGTGGTTAGGAAAAGGATTTTATTTTTGGGACGATCTTGAAGATGCTGTCCAGTGGGGACGGCAAGCAAAACGACCGAAATATGAAATCTATCAAGCAGAAATTGATTGTGATAATGTTTTAGATACGGTATTCAACGAAGACCACTATCGCTTTTGGGTAAAACAGATAGAAACTGTAACAAAGATGTTGGAGGAAAAAACAGGAAGAAAGCCTCAGGTTCACGAAGTGTACTCCTACTTTGATAGTAGGCTTACGTGGTTTCAACAGCTGAGCGGATTGATGTTTAGTGATTCACCGACAAGCCGACCCAAACTGTATATCAGACCACATGAACCACTTGCGTATCGAAAACGCATTCAACTTGCCGTGTACGACCTCCGTATCATGCAGACATTCACCTTCCATAGCGAAGGATAGAGTGTATTTATTTCAAACACCTTAATTGTAAGGAGATACCATGATAAACCTTCAAGCATTAGAACAAGAACTCATGGACGTTTTGAACCGAGAAACGAAAGAGTCATTGCTTGAGTGGTATGCTGAACAAGACCGCAATAATGCACAATTTCTTGCGGATGACGGCGTATATGAAGCAGCCGTGCAATCATTTGTTCCCTCGCAAGAAATTACTATTGCTCAAGCGATGACCCGTTGTATCGTTGTATCAAACCTGACGTATTCAAATAACATCGGTCAAGGAACTTTATACCCAATTGCTGCGTAATTATGTCAGACGTACAGACAAATACAGCACTTACATTTCACGGCGTGGAAATTTTGAGCGTTCAGTTTGAGACCGAACAACGCTATGACAATTCCACTCCAATCACGTTTGATTTTAAGCCTAAGGTCTTTTTTCCCCCCGATGAACATAATGCGTTTGTTGTGATTATGGAAGCGCATTTGGCAGCCCCTACTTTTTTTTCCGTTACTGTAACAGCAACAGGGCGTTTTGAATTGCAAGGGGAAATCTCGGAAGAAACACGTAAGCAGTTTGCCCACATCAACGCTGCGGCTATTATGTTCCCGTATGTTCGGGCATTCATTACGAATTTTACGGCAAGTCTCGGCACGGTGACAGGAGCAATCACAATCCCTGTGCAGTTTTTTCAAGGAACGCTTGAAGAATTTACTCCATCGGAAGCCGCCCAGCTCAAAGAGGCTCAATAAATTCTTATTGCAAAAATACGCTGTTAAAAAGCCCGCCCACGCCGAAGCATGGACGGGCTTCTTTTTGCTGGCTAGGCGTAGCCCGCAAGACCGTTTGATATTATTTCAACACCGCTTTCTTCCGTCCCAAACTATCCACAAAGAACAGAGCTGCGTTGCCCTCCGCATCCACACTCAGTTCTGCCCGTACATGTCCTGCGGAATCACGTAGCACAAACTTCCGTGCCTCTATTGTTTGCTGCTGTATAGGACGGAGTGCTGTTATCACCAGCGAAGCAGTGATAATGCCGACTAAACAGCAAATGAGCAATAAAAGCCGTACAATAACTATCAAACTGCGTTGCTGGCTCATGGCGTGTAGATTTACTCCTCACAATCCTGATGGCACGTTGCACTACTATCCGACGCTTCAATCTGAAGCGTGGCGTGATGAATGGCAAACCGCTCTTCGAGTGCGTGAGCGGCATCATGGAGGAATGTATTGGGAACGGGGAGAGAATATCCTTCAGAAAAGACGATGTGCGCCGTCAGTGCGGTTTCCGTCGTACTCATTGCCCACACGTGCAAATCGTGAACAGAGGCAACACCCGCAAGTTCGCTCAAATACTCACGCACAGCCGCAATATCCACATCGCGCGGCACGGCATCCAACGCCATTGTGAGCGCATCGGTGAGCAACCCCCACGTGCCATAAACAACCACCGCAACGATGAACAAACTCATGGCGGGGTCAAGCCAGAACCAGCCTGTTTGCCCAATCACGATGCCCGAAATCACCACGCCAAGCGATACGGCTGCATCTGCCGCCATATGGAGGAACGCGCCTTTGATGTTTGCATCGTGTTCGCGTCCGCGCATAAAGAGAAGTGCCGTTGCGGTATTGATAACCACACCAATCGCCGCAACCCATATCACCACGTTTCCGGCAACGGGTGTAGGCTCGCGCAAGCGTCCGAGAGCCTCCCAAGCGATACCACCACACGCAACCAAGAGCAGTACAGCATTGAGCAGCGCGGCAAGCACCGACGACTTCCGAAAGCCGTAGGTATAGCGGCTGCGCGTGGCAGAGTTCAACTGTTTACGAACAAGCCATGAGGCAAACCACGCAAACACGAGGCTCAAAACGTCGCTCAAATTATGTCCCGCATCGGCAACCAATGCCATCGAGTTTGACCAAAAACCAAAACCGCCTTCAATAAATACAAAAGCGAGATTGAGTGTAATCCCGACAGCAAACGCACGGTCAAAGGTTGCGGGTGCGTTAGCGTGTCCGTGCGAATGAGAATGATTGTGTGCCATGATAATTCCAAAGAATAGTGAAAAATGAGATTAAAAATACGTTGCAAAACCAAACTGTACACCCGTGCGGCGTACAGGCAGATTGCCTAAAAAGTCACGGATAAACTCCTGCCGATAATTCAACCGAAAGACAGTGTATGGCATTATTCGTCAATGGGCGCAGGAATCGCAACATTCCTTGCCTTGCGCTTTGTCGAACGATTCTTTGCCTTCTTTGAAAGCAAACCATGCAATACCCAATGTTCCAACGGCATCAATGCCGCCCCAGCCCGTTAGTTCATACCCAACGCTGGCAACCAGCAGCACGAGCGACAGATATAAACACGCCTTTGTACAATTCGCATCGGCAATGATAGCATCCGAGTTTAACGCCCGCCCGACCTTGAGTTTTGCGCGAATAAGTAGTGCCATTGTACCGATAGACACAAGCGAAATCACCACACCCCACAACGTCGTTTCGGGTTTGTGCGCTTGTGCAAGGCTGATGACGGCGCTCACTACCAAACCGGCAGTGAGCAGATAGAACGCTCCGCCTGTGGTGCGGAGTGCCGTGCGCTCAAATGCGTCGCGTTGCGTCGTTGTGTGATGAGTATTCATGCGGCGAACAAGATGCAGAATACCAATGCCCGAAATCACTTCCACAAAAGAATCCACGCCAAAACCGAAAAGTGCAAGCGTTTCATCGTGGATGCCGAACCAGACCGATACAGTACCTTCAAATGTGTTGTAAACAATCGTAATCACCGCCAGAATGAGTGCCGTGCGCCATAGACGCGGGTGAGTATGGTCAGGTGCTAAAGGAAAAGCTATTGTTTCCATAAAGTGTTCATTGTGGAGTACAAAACTTATTGAACCCGTGCTTAGGTCAAAATAAACTCCGCGCTCCGATGAAATAATTGTGGTCTATCAATCAAGTATATCGCTTGCCAAGAGTTCAAAGCCATGTGCTTCTAATCGTGCACTGATTTCGTTGTGATTTACCTCGCCTTCAACAAGTGCCACGCCGGGCATTACGCTGTGAACGGTCAACCCTGTAAGGTACAACTCTTCGCGGACGGTATTCACGCACTGAGGGGAAATCATATTGTTGATATAAATTATTGTCTTCATACTCCGTAATATCCTGTGAGTGTAGATTCTATCAGGTGCAGCAATGCTATTTGTGTGAAACATTGATAAGCAGGGTTAAAGTTACCTTAATGCTCATCGCCACCTTCGCCCGATTTCATCTGCGAAAGCAGTGAGTACGCGCCTTTGACGACAATTTTTGTCGTCGTGCGATTGAAATTCTCCGGCAGCAAGACTTCCGTAAAACCGCCCGCCGATGCGCCGCGCTTCACTTCGACCATTTGGAACGTAAAGCGTTTTCCATGTTCGTGTTCTTCGTGATGCTCGTCGCTTTTTGCTTCGCCTTCTTTATGGTCGGTATCTTTGTGTGCGGCTTCTTTTTCGTTTGGCTCATGTTTTTCGCCGTCCTCGTGATGATGCTCTTCAGCGAGAACAAAAAGATAATCCTTGCCATCCGCACCGACCAATGCAGCATTCGGTACGGCGGTAACGGACTGCTCGCCAAGTTCAATAAGTGCTTTCAGGGCAGTATTTGGTATAAGTCGCCCGTCTTCCTTGTCTAAATGTGCATGAACACGCACGGTGCGTTCCTTCGTGATTTCGCGTCCAATCAAATACACTTTTGCCGTGCGCTCTTCAGTTTCGTTCACCAGCGTAAAGCGCACACGCTGACCTTCACGTAGCTTCGGTGCGTCGCGCTCAAAGACCGTCAGTTCGGCGTGAACGTGCGAGGTATTGATGATGCGGCACACCACATCATTGGGCGAAACGAATTGCCCAAGTGTCACGTTCACTTCCGCTACATAGCCATCTATGGGCGAGGTGATGCTATACGTCGCGCTCACAGCATTATCACGGAGGTTATCGCCGTTCACACCGATAAGCGCGAGGCGTTGTTTGAGTGCAGCAAAGCGGGATTGCAGACTTTTGTAATCGGCGGCGGTTTGCTGAAAGGTTTTCACAGCATTGATGTTTTCTTTTTGCAATGCCTCCTGTCGCTTAAATTCCGCTTCGGCAAATTCTAACCGGCTGCGCGTTTCTAAAAACTCTTGCTGAAGCGTTGCCACGTCCTGATGTTCCAACACGGCGAGCGTTTGCCCTTTGCGAACACGAAGCCCTTGCAAAAGCGGCGTAGAGCGGATGTAACCACCGATGCGCGGCGACACGGACACCACATTTTGCGGCGGCGCATCGAGCATACCGTTTACTTTCACAACGCTGCTGAGATTTTTGGTTTCCACCGCACCAAGTTCGATGCCCGCCATTGCGTACTGGTCGGCTGTAAATTCAACGGTAGCAGCGTGTTCTTCGTGGGCGTGTTCTTCCGTTGGTTTTTCTGCGGGTGCATCTTTTTTACCGCAAGAGGCAAGCAGTGAGACAGCAATGATGCAGGAAAGCGAGAGTTTGATAAATGAGTTCATAGTGTCAGAATAAAAATGATGATTGAGTTGTGTATTATTCAATGCCCGCAAGCAATTCCAGTGTGAGAACAGCATGGTCGTACGCGGCGAGCGATTCCACATAGTTCGTTTTCACAGCAAGCACACGGGCAAGGCTTTGCGAGTATTCCAGATAGCCTATTTCGCCACGCTCATAGAATTGTTGCGCGGTCTTTTGCACTTGTGCCGCTTGCGGCAGAGCGTTTTGCTCGTAGTAATCCACACTGGTTTTGTATTTCGTAAACTGCTGTACGGCTTTGGCGTATTCGCCCGAAAGCTGTACACGATATGCTTCCGCATTTGTGCGGGCAATGTCGGCGGCAAGCTCGGCGGCTTCCACTTTCGCAAGCTGCGGCACAAACCAGAGCGGCAGCGCAACGCCGAGCTGCACACCCGAAAAGCGGTCGCTTGAGCCAAACACACGGCTTCCTTCCTGCGTCCCGATGAGCGTTTGCGAAAAATATCCTACGCTCAGGTCAGGCAGCACCCGTGCGGCTTCCACTGATTGCGCCGCTTGTGCGATAGCAATTTGTTGTTTCACAAAGGCATAGAGCGGGTTGCGGGTAAACGTCGTAGTGTCGGTCGGCATTTGCAATAAACGTTTGAGCGATGCGGGTGGAAGAATTTGTACAGGTGCTTCGGCAGCAAGAACGGTTTGAAGCTGCGTTTGAGCCGAGAGCATATCGGCGCGGGTTTGGGCAAGTGTGGCAGTGATTTCGGAGGCTTGCAACGCGGCAGTCGAAGCCTCAAGCTGCGTGGTCTCGCCTGTGGTATAGCGTTTTGCGGCAGCTTTCGCAAATGCAGCGAGGATACTGTCTTGCTCACGCAAGAGTCGTTCTCGCTCCGCCAGCATCGCAAGCTGATAAAACGCTGACTTCACCGCAAAAACAAGTTCATTGCGTGTCGTGGCAAATTTCAGTTCCGCACCGCGAATCTGCGCCTCGCCGTAAGCGGCTTGGTTCGTGAAGACGGTGGGAAAAGGAATTGTTTGCGAAATGGTAAGGTTGTTGTCTTGCGCGAAACTGTTGTACTGCCCAAGCTGAAGCGACACATTTGTTTTGCCGATGTCTGTTGCTGTGCGCTTTAAGGCACGTTGCAACTCAATTTCGGTGCGTCCCGTTTGCAGCGTAGGGTTGCGCTTCAAGGCAGTTTCGATTGCTTGTTCCAACGAGATTGCTTGCGGCGAGTTTTGCGATGATGAGTTTTGCTGCGGTGCTTGTGCAAAAGCAGATGTTCCGCAAAAGAACAACACGAGAATAATCAATGCCGTTTCGCCGCCCGCTTGAAGCGGTGTTGTGGTATCGGAATCTTGTTTGGAATCTTGTTCAGAACGCTTTTTGTTCCGGCGTTCCGACCACGTTTCCACAAGGAGATACAGCACAGGTAAGACCAAGAGCGTGAGCAGCGTTGCCGAGACCAAACCACCGATAACGACCGTTGCAAGCGGCTTCTGGACTTCGGCACCGCTTGAGGTAGAAATTGCCATCGGCAAAAAGCCGAGCGAAGCCACTGCCGCCGTCATCAGCACAGGGCGCAAGCGTACTGCCGTTCCCTTGAGAACGATTTCGCGTATATCTGTCATGCCTTCAGCTTTCAGGCGATTGAAATAGCCAATCAGAACAATACCGTTCAGCACCGCCACGCCAAAGAGCGCAATAAAACCGATACCCGCCGAAATCGAAAATGGCATCCCACGCAGCCACAATGCCAGTACGCCACCGATGGCGGAGAGCGGAATGGCTGTGAAAATGAGCAATCCAAACTTGACCGAACGAAAGGTAAAATAAAGCAACGTAAAAATGAGCAAGAGTGCAATCGGTACGGCAATGGACAACCGTTTTTTTGCTTCCACAAGGTTTTCAAAACTGCCGCCGTAGTGTATGAAATAGCCCGTAGGCAGTTTTACTTGCGCTTGGACTTTGCCGCGCAGTTCCGCTACAATACTTTCCACATCACGATTACGGACGTTGAAGCCAACCATAATACGCCGTTTTGCATCCTCGCGTTGTACTTGGTTTGGTCCCAGTTCAAAACGCACATCGGCAAGTTCGGAAAGCGGAACGGTGTTGCCTGTGGGAGTAGCAATAAGCAGACGTTGAACGTCCTCAATGCTACGACGGTTTGCCGTGTCGAGCCGTACAACGAGGTCGTAGCGTTGTTCGTTTTCATACATCAGTCCGGCAGATTCGCCCGCAAATGCCGTGCGGACAGCCACATTTACGTCGTCCACCGACACGCCAAAGCGAGCAAGCGCGTCGCGGTCAGGACGCACGACGATTTGCGGCAAGCCCGACACGCGCTCGACGTAAATATCTTGCGCTCCTTGAATTTTTCCTGCTATTGCGCCGATTTTCGTCGCTTGTTCTGCCAGCACATCCATATTTTCACCAAAAATCTTCACAACCACATCTTGCCTTGCACCGCTTATCAGTTCATTGAAGCGCATTTGAATCGGTTGTAAAAATTCGTACTCTGCGCCCGGAATCGTTTCCAAGACTTTCTGCATTTTTTCCGCCAGTTCTTCGCGGGTGTGTGCTGTTTTCCACTCGCTATGCGGTTTCAGAATCACCATCAAATCTGCTGCCTCGACGGGCATAGGGTCGGTGGGGATTTCGCTTGCGCCGATGCGCCCGACAACCTGCATAACTTCAGGGAAGTGTTTCATTAACGTTTCGCCGACTTTTATTGCCGTTTCGACGCTGTGCGAGAGCGAGGAACCCGTCATCACGCGCACCCCAACAGCAAAATCGCCTTCATCAAGCGTTGGGATAAATTCACCGCCCATCGAAAGAAACAGCACCAGTGCGCCCGTTAGCATCGCCAGCGACACGCCGACGACAACGGTTTTTTGCCGCAACGCCCAGCGCAAGACAGGTTCGTACACACGCTGTAATGCTGACATCATGCGGTCGGAAAGCGTTTCTTTGGTGGAAAGTTCTTTGCTCAAAAAAAGCGCGGAGACCATCGGGATATAGGTGAGCGAAAGGATAAATGCGCCCAAAATGGCGAAGGAAACC
>CALCNX010000088.1 GCA_937899715.1 uncultured bacterium
ACCTCTAATTTCCGGAGGTTTTGTTTCTTTTCAAAGTTATCCCGAATTCACGTTAATTAAGACCCGTAAAAAGTGAAAAAGGGTATTACTTGAACTGGCATTGATTGCTAAAGGCAGATTGCTCTACGCAAAAAGGGTCAGGATAAACCCTTGCACTTATTGGAAACTACACAAAAAGAAAATCTCTACCAAAAGCAATTTATGAGGAGACTAGATTTTCTTCTTTCATTCCTAATGACGCTTTCCATTATACAGAAAAATTTTATTCCAAGCATCATTTCCTTCTGGTGGCAAGGGCTGCAGAATCTCGTGTGGAAGAAACTTGCGCGGTGGAATGACAAGAACAATAACAGAACTCATTTGGATTCCATTGATGCTTGCACTTGAGCCATGCATATTGAGAAACAGCTTGCCATCAGGGCGTTCATGGGCATTATTGAGGTCGGAGCCATTAACCATTATTGCCGGAAAATTTTCATCTTTTGTACCATTAGGATAAAAGCGCATAAGCGGCAATTCGTAAGATTCATTCAGGCGGTCTTGTTCATAAAAGCCTTTCATCAAAATACTTCCATCATACAAAACAAACATTCCACGCATGAAATTCATAACGTTGCGTGGATAAAAGTCGCATCGGAACGCGGTGTCTCTGCTCCCATCCACGTTCAGACGCACTATAGTATCTCTGGAGGCTTCTCGCACGGGGTAATGCGGCTCGGCGTGTTGACCGACCGTCAAGAGTATTTTTCCATCGGGCTGAATCGTTACTCTCTTTATTTCTTCTGCTGTTATGCTTCTGCTCACTGCTTGTAAAAATGCTTCGTCCATGCTGCCATCAGCATTGAGGCGTACAAGGCTGTGCGCCGCGTAGCCGTTAAACCGCGTAAAATTGCCTTTGACAAGAAGTTTACCGTCAGGTTGAAGAACACACATAGAAATACTCGCATAACCACCCGGGCTCTGCTTATTGGCAAGGTCAGTGCAAAGAGCCTTATCAAGTGAACCGTTTGCGTGAAGGCGCAATAAACAATATTCAGCAGTGTTGCTGGTGATGATAATCTTTCCGTCCGGGAGGGCAAGGACATTATCCACATAACATCTGTTATAGTCTATCCTTTCCATATCATAGCAATGAAAACTCGAATCAAGAGAACCGTCAACATTCAGTCGAAGCAAGCCAAAATAACGCCGTTGCGATTGCCTCCGCTCAATAAAATCTCCCCCGACGAGTATCTTTTTATCAGGCTGTATGGCTATACACATTACTCCCATAAAGGATTGGCTATCCGAACCAATATCCGGCGAGGGTGGAACTTGGCTACGAAAACCCATATCCAACGTCCCATCAGCATTAAGCCGCGCCAGCATAGGTGTTGGGAAACCGTAGTTTTCCTTGAATTTCCCCGCAACCAGTATCTGCCCGTTTTCAAGCGGCGCGACAACGTTTATTTGCCCGCGCAAGCCTCTTGATGCGTTTTGGAAACAGAAAGTTTCATCTACCTCGCCATCGCTATTAAGCCGAAGAAATTTGTGGAAGGTATGCCCGCGATACGATGCGTCAGTCCCGCCCCAACCATCTACTAGAAGTAATTGTCCGTTCTTCAAGAAAAGAATATCGGAAATTGAGCCTGCAAAATCAGAATACAATACTCCTTCTGTGAAGGAATTATCACGTGAGCCATCACCGTTAAAACGATACAATTTGTCCTTCAGAACCGACTGGATATATTCATCAATACTTTCATTTACGAGTACTTTCCCATCTTCCTGAGGGTAAATTGCTCTTATCCATCGTACTGTTGGCAGTTTCGGCGCGTGAAAGGTTGAGTCTTCGGAACCATCGGGATTCAACCGCATAATGTGCCAAATAGAACGTACTGTCTCCTCCCACCAAAGAAAGCCTGTTGTCTCCTTGCTTGTCGCGGCAATAACAATCTTCCCATCCGCACAAGCAGCAAAACATCGTACACTCAAGCCTTTTCTGTCTAAATAAGGTCGAAAGTTCTTATCCAGTTTTCCGTTGGAATCAATCCGAATAAGATTACCCGTATATTCGCCATTGCAATGCATAAACCTTCCGCCAAAGAGCGCACCGCCGCGATATGGCAGCGAAACTTCCGCAGCATCAGAGAGGAGAATACTCTGAGCGGCAGAGTCCCAATGACCATCGGAATGACAGCGCATTATGCGTATATCTTTGCCGGACAGAACCACTGAATAGAGAGCATTTTCTTGAGCTGTAAGCAATGAAAAATTCGCAGGGTAATTGAAATGGAAAGCAAACGCGGAATCTTTTGTACCATTAGCATTGAGACGTATAACGTTGTAATGACTATTCCATTCAGGATTTTCCCCGTACATTGCGAGAATCTTGCCATCTGCCTGGGTCAGAATCTTCCAAACCCTGAACGGCACAGAACGAAGAGCATTGATACGAAATTGCTCATCCAAACGACCATCGGCAAAGTATCGCAAGACCCCGCCGCACGGCAGCATATCTACGCCATCTGCGGGACCACAAACAATAATGCCTTCGTCATTTTGCAGTGCTGCCGAATAACCGTACCCTTTCAAGCCTCCCGCACCGATATTGCGCATGAAAGCTGTATCAAAGTCGAAGCCTTGTGCCATGAGCTTTCCGAGCGAAATGGTCAAGATTCCGCACGTAAAGGAAAAAACGACTATTATTCGTAGAAGGCTCATTTATCTGTATTTCCGTACTCGTTCCTTTATCGATTTCTGTTAAATAGCTCGCTAAGGTCTATAAGATGGGTGGTTCAAAACTCACTTCGGCAATAAAGCTCGCATTTGCTTGTAGATAAATCCCGCAGCACGGCGCGGATTCAGGCGATACAACATATCCATCATTTTAGCATCCTTGCCTACCAAGACACGAAAACGGTTTTGCTCCATTGCGTCAATAATAATCTCGGCTGCCTTTGCCGCAGGGAGCATTGGGAATGAGCTTTCTTGCGCCTCTGCACCGGAGGAAATGGTAACACCGGAATTTTGCGAAATGTTCGTAGCGATAGCTCCCGGGAACACCACCGTTACACGCACATTCGTTTCCGAAAGTTCCGAATGTAGCCCTTCGGTCAGAAGTTTCACTGCCGCTTTGGATGCTCCGTAGATAGTTTGCCCGGGCACGGGTAGAAACCCACCCATGCTGGATGTATTGACGATATGCGCTTCAGGGCGTGCGCGAAGATGCGGCAAAAATGCTTTAATCATGTACACTGTACCGTAAAAATTCACATTCATCACCCGCTCAATAGCATCAAACGGCAAATCAGAGAACCGCACAAAAGGCTGGATGATGCCGGCATTGTTGATAATGCCGTCCACCGCACCGTGCGCCGCTATCACCGACGCGGGTAGAGCTTCAACTGCTCCTTTGTCGGTAATGTTCAAAATGTGCGTACTTGCCATGTTTTGCTTGTCTTTTGCCAGTGCCAGTGTTTCGGCAAGCGATGTTTCATTCATATCTACCGCCGCAACACGTGCGCCTTTAGCAAGAAGGTGCAGCGTGAGTTCGCGTCCCATGCCGCTTCCGGCACCTGTGACGACGATAATTTTCCCATTGGCTTTCATGGTTATTCCTTTTCTTTCGCGTGGTAAAAAAATGAGGCTCACTTCAATGAAGAGAGCCTCGAATGTACTGTATCACACAATAAAATTGACCAACTTGTTCGGTACCGCAACCACTTTTTTCGGCGTTTTGCCTTCTAAGAATTTCTGCACCGTCGGGTCGGCAAGGGCGATTTTCTCAAGTGTTGCGGCATCGGCATTATTCGGAACGACGACCTTCGCACGAACTTTGCTGTTGATTTGCAGAACGATTTCGATTTCGTCCTGCACCAGTTTCGATGCGTCGTACTCAGGAAATGTCACCATTGCGACACTTTCAGTGTGCCCCAAAATCTGCCACAGTTCTTCGCCCAAGTGCGGCGCAAACGGCGCAAGACACAGCACAAAAGCCTCCATTGCTGCACGTGGCTTCACCTCTGCCTTAAAGAACTCATTCACAAAAATCATCATTTGCGAAATGGCGGTATTGAAGCTCAAATTTTCAATATCTTCGCCAACTTTTTTGATGGTGTAATGCAGCACGAATGCTTGTTCTTTGGTGAGTTCCGCCTCTTTCACGTCAGCAGAAAGTTTGCCTGTTTCTTCATTGGTCATCATGCGATAGGCGCGGCTCAAAAACCGTGCAACGCCCTCCACACCTTTGGTTGACCAAGGTTTTGCGGCTTCGAGTGGTCCCATGAACATCTCGAAAACGCGCAGTGCGTCAGCACCATATTCCTTGATAACGTCGTCAGGATTGACCACATTCCCGCGTGATTTCGACATTTTGACCGAATCCTCGCCCAAAATCAAGCCTTGATGAAACAGTTTTTTGAACGGTTCCGGCGTGGAAACATAACCATAATCAAACAGGACTTTGTGCCAGAAGCGTGCGTACAAAAGGTGTAGAACGCTGTGTTCCGCGCCACCCATGTACAGGTCAATGCCGCCGTTGTTTCCTTCACCCATCCAATATTTTTCTAATGCCGCGTCCACAAGCGCTGCATTGTTGCTTGGGTCTATGAAGCGTAGATAATACCAGCATGAACCCGCCCATTGTGGCATGGTATTCGTCTCCAAACGGGCTTTTTTACCTGTTTTTTTATCGGTAAAGTTTACCCACGATTCTACTTTTGCAAGCGGCGATTCGCCCGTGCCGGCGGGCTGGAAGTCTTGCACATCGGGTAATTCCAACGGTAATTCGTCCAAATCCAACGCGCGGCGCGTTCCGTCCTCGAAGAACATAATCGGCACGGGTTCGCCCCAATAGCGTTGGCGGGAGAACAGCCAATCGCGCAGTTTGTACTGCACTTTGAGTTTGCCCAGTCCCTCGCTTGCAAGCCACATCGTCATCCACTTCTTTGCTTTGTTCGATTCCATGCCGTCCAGTGAGACTTTGTCGTTTTTGGAGTTGATGGCAATGGCGTTTTCATAATCGTCATAGCCATCCTTCGTGAAGTCCCATTCTGTGCCGTCTGCGGGCTTCAGGACAATAGGAATCGGCAAGCCGAATTTCGTCGCAAAAGCAAAGTCGCGTACATCGCCCGACGGCACGCCCATAACTGAACCCGTGCCGTAATGCGCCAAGACGTAATCAGCAATCCAGACGGGTACTTTTTCGCCATTCACAGGATTCAGCACAAATGCACCTGTCGGAACACCGCTCTTTTCTTTCGCAAGTTCAGTGCGCTCAAGGTCGCTTTTAAGCGCGACGGCTTTTTTGTATTCTTCCACCGCCGTGCGTTGTGCGTCGGTCGTGATGCGCTCCACAAGCGGATGCTCCGGCGCAAGCACAATGTAGGACACGCCAAAAATTGTATCGGGACGAGTGGTATAGACAGTTATTCCTTCGTCATGCCCGACAAGTGGGAATGTTACTTCCGCGCCTTCCGATTTCCCAATCCAATGCTTTTGCATTTCCACGGTGGAATGGGGCCAATCCAGAAGCGTCAAGTCATTCAGCAAGCGCTCTGCGTAGGCGGTGATGCGCAGCATCCACTGGCGCATGGGGCGGCGCTCGACGGTGTACCCCTTCGATGTCCACTCGTCCACTTCTTCATTGGCAAGAACCGTTCCAAGCGCCTCGCACCAATTCACGGGAATTTCGGCAATAAATGCAAGCCTCTTGGAGTCTTGATATTCCTGAATTTCGAGCGGTGTTTTATACTCCGCCGGAATAGGTAGTTCGCCGATAGGACGCGCTTTCTTCTGCGCTTCGTCGTACCATGAGTTGTAGATAAGCAGGAAAATCCATTGTGTCCACTTGTAATAATCCGGCGTAGTGGTATTGATGACGCGCTCCCAATCATAGCTGAAGCCGATAGATTTGAGCTGGCGCGTGAAATTCACAATGTTGTCTGCTGTTACTTTTGCAGGATGAATCCCTGTTGTCATGGCGTAGCGCTCGGTCGGCAGCCCAAAGGCATCAAAGCCCATCGGATGCAGGACATTGAAGCCTTTCATACGCTTGTAACGGCTCACGATGTCGGTGGCGGTATAGCCTTCAGGATGCCCGACGTGCAGCCCCGCCCCGCTTGGGTAGGGAAACATATCAAGGACATAGTATTTTGGGCGGCTGGTGTCGGTGGTTGTGCGGAACGTTTTGTTTGCGTCCCAGAATTGTTGCCATTTGGCTTCGATGGTTTGGTGGTTGTAGGGCATAGAGTGCTTGTTGTAAAATAATTTAGAGAATTGTGCATGATTAAGTTTTTTGCGAATATTCAACTTCACACATAGGATTTGCTTCTTGTAACTCTAGCACTTGTTCGGGATAGAGTAGAGGCATATAAACTATTCTCAATTTCTTGAGATTGGGCAGATGATATAGCGGAACTAAATCAACAATTTCAGTTCCCGATAGGTCTATCTCTTCAAGAGAACTAAGAGCGTATATTGCAGAGAAATCATAGAATTTGGCGGCAACAAGTTTTAAATAACGAAGATTTTGTAACCCAATGAGTGATTCGAGAGAGAATCTTTTCCTAGGATATTGATACATTGTAGAGCCTATAATTTCTAAGGTAGAAAGATTTCCAAGCAATGAAAAGTCAGGTGTTGTGGCGAAGTCTCCTCCAATACTAAGAGATTCTAAGTTCTCTAATGAGGAAAAAAACTGAGTAATTAGCGAACCACTACAATGAATATCCAATTTTTTTAGCTGTCGAAGGGAACTTATTGAGTAAAAAGTGTTCGTATCAAAATATTCGGCACCCCAAATAATATTTAACTCCCGTAAATTAGGTAAGCACTCAAGTGGCTCAAAATTAGGTATAATTATTTTGTTATCTGCTCCGCACGTAACGTATAATGATAATGTATGCAAATGGTTCAGATTAGAAATAAGCTTATAGTCTGCATCAGGTTTTATACTGCTTAGATATATTGTTTCTAATGATTCCAGACTTTGAATAATTTCTAAAGGTAAATCTTCAGCGTGTAATCTTTTCAAGGACTTTAATTTTTTGATTGGTCTTAAATCGGTTACCTTATGATTACAATATCCCAAGCACAGTTCAGAGATATTACTTAGCTGTTCCATTGCTGAAAAATCAGGGATACGTATTGTTTCTTCGGGATAGCCAATAGTAAGTTTTGTAAGATTAGGAAGATATAATAATGGATTTAAATCGGAAATAGTACAGTCATCGCAATGAAAGTATTGGATACTTCCTAAATCGGCTTGGGTGGGTATAAATCCTTCTCTTTCATTCTCATCTACTATTTCAAGTTCATTCATAAACATACGTTGCCATGTATCATTCAAGGAAAACCACCAATCGCTTAGTTCCTTACTTTCAGCACTATAATTTAGTCCATTGCTACGCAATAGCTCCTCCGTTATTCGTATCGCATCTTTCAGAGATAATTTAAAAAATTCTCTGTTTTGCATATACCTATAATTGTGAAATTTTTCATGTAAAAGCGATTCTGCCAGACTACAGTTATTGACCAATTCACTATATGCAACAACAAAACTAGCAGGCACTCCTGTTCCTTTCGACAGTTCTTTTGCCCTCTCCTCAGGGGTGCGCGTTGTCATCCCAATTTTGAGCAAATCGGGAAAAGCCGGACTGATGAGAATATAAACGTAACCTTGTTGCATATTTGCAGAACTTCAAACCTATTGTAATTCCTTGTAATCAAGCATTTCTGCTACTTCTAAGTATTCCCGAATTGCATCGCGGATATTTATGATAGCTTCTTCTTTTGTTGCGCCTTCCGACCAACATCCGGGCAGTCCCGGACACCATGCCGCATAACCCGAATCTTCGTAGCGGAGGCAGATGTTGTATTTCATAGATGTTCAACTTGAATAAGAAAATGCAAACTTACATACACTACCGTTACCATAGGTAAATATCTCACACCGTTATCCTTCTCTTCCGCGCCAATACGTCCTTCACGCCTGTCACTTCGCCGCCTTCTACCCAATATGCTTCGTCATACAAATTCACCGTCGGACAGACGTGATAGGGTACACCATACAGTTCGTTGCCAACTTGGAGACGTTGCCAGAGCGCATCGTCAGTGATACGGATAACACTATGTTCTTCACTTTGGCTCAGAAGCTCGTAATTTTCGAGATTAAGAAATTGAATACGCTTATCTATTGGGTTTTCGGCAGCAACGGCTTTGTGTCCCATATCCACCGCAATCAACCCGTGTTGCGGTTTTGAGATGATGCGGGTCAACACAAGTGCTGCGTACTCGTACTGCTGTTCCGGCAGTATTGCTTCATACCCCCAATCCCACAGCACACACGTTCCGGGGCTGCAAAAGCGCTCTACATGGGTGGTGTGAACCGAAAAAGCCGGAGTACCGCCCGCAATAATCATCGGCAGCGCACCGTATTCTTGTTCAATGCTTTTACATAGTACTTCGATGCCCGCAAAGCCTGATTCTATCTTGTCCCGCCGCTCAGTGAATTTATCGTCCCGAATATGCCCGTCGTAGCCATGGATGCCGTGAAGCCGCAGATTGGGTAAAGCGGCAATTTGACGGTACAGTTCAAGGGTGTTGCCGTCAAGCACCGCACCAGACCTGTTCATACCATTGTTTATGTCCAGAAATACGTCGCTTGTAGCATTGTTCTGTCCAAAAAAATCGCTGTGTTGCCGTGCCGTGTGAAGATTGTCCAGCAAAGAAGCAAAAAATACATTGGGATATTTTTGCTTGAGCGCAAGCAGCCGTGCGGTTTTCGGCGGAACAAGCTGGTGAGCAATCACTATATATTTTGCGCCCGTCATTGCCAGCATTTCCGCTTCCGCAATCGTCGCACACTTGAAACGCGAAATCCCCGCCGACAGCATCAACTGTACGACAGCAGGCATTTTATTCGTTTTGACGTGCGGCATGAGGCGTTCTGTGCCGTTTGCACGGTCAATCATCTGCTTGATATTGCGCTCCACTCGCTCCGAATAGATGATAAGCGATGGAGAATCAAGTGTCTGAATGTTTTCTAGGGCGAACCATGGAGAGGAAGTCATAGCAATGCTCGTTTTCAAAATTATTGAAGTTCTTCGTGAAAAATTGCTTCTACTTTGAGCGGCTCACGCAAGAAGCGATTCATTAATACTTCGCCCTCGTGCCGCACAAAACGGTGCTCTTTCGTACAAACGGTAATACTTTCGTTTGCCGATTCCACAATCCAACATTCTTCTACACCGCTTGCAATCATGCCTTCGCATTTTTTTACCATTGCGCCAATAGTTTGCCCGGGGCTGATAATTTCAATTGCAAGGAGCGGTGGTATCTCATCGCTTGCCGGATTGGTCAACAAACGTATCGGTGCTGCATGATAAATGCTCACGTCAGGCGTATAGCGCTGTGTAACGCCCTTAAAGGTAACTGGTGGACTTGGTTTGAAGTCGTCTTTAAGCAATTCTTTTAGCAAAAGTAGAATCTGAAATTGCAAATAACCGTGAATTCGTGTCGGCATTTCGTCATCTTCCTCTTCAGAATCAATATGGTACTCAGTTTCTAATTCAAGAACGTCATTGCAATATTCTTCAAATGATGCCATAACATTTCTCCGTGAAGGTGCTACAAAGCATTGTTTCCAAACAGCAATCTACAACCAAATGCACTTTTCTGCAAACCTGTGCGGGCAAAAGAAAAGGCGCATGAGAAGAATCTATGCGCCTTGCAGAGTTCTTGATGAGCCAGAGTATTATGGAAGCATACGTTTGATTTGTTGGTATGGCTGCGCCCGCAGGTTCGTTTCGTTCGGTGATGGCAGCTTTGCTTCTTCGATACGCTTATTCGTCGCATCTATGCGGTCTTGCGGGAGCGGGTGCGTGGACAGCAAGCGCTCAACGCTTGTGGCAATGTTAGGAATAGCTCCCTGTGAACCACTTGGCGCTTTACCGCTTGCGCCCGTGATTTTCTCAAAGAAAAATTTAATTGAACCCGGATACCAGCGTGTTGATTGCAGGTACTTGAAGGAATATACATCTGCCTCTTCTTCATCCATACGGCTGTTTTTGAGCAAAGCAAGTCCGCCGAAAAGATTTGCACCAATAGTCGCAAGCTGGCTTGGACTCTGCCCTAGAGCGATTTGAGTGATAATTTGCAAGCCGTATGCTTTGGTCATGCGCGACGTGCCGTGCCTGCGCTCGGCGTGAGCAATTTCGTGCCCAAGCACTCCTGCCAGTGTTGCCTCGTTGTCCAAAGCCTTCATCAGCCCTGTGTACACATAGATATAGCCGCCCGGCGTACAGAACGCATTGATAGTTTTGTCGTCCTGAATCACTTCCACCGTGTAAGGGAATGTGCCGCGATACTGCACTTGGTCAGATTTGACGATTTCATTCGTCATAGTCTGAAGATATTGCTTCACCGAGGGATTACCTTTGAAAATTGGATATTCTGCGGGGTTCTGGCGAATCTGGTCGTCCATTTGTTTGCCGAGCTGCGTATCGGTATCAGTGCCGTAGAGATTTACTCCGCCACCGGAGCAACTCGCAACAAAAGCCGCCAAACTGAATGAAAATGCAAGTGCCAGCGCAAACCGCCACATGAAAAAAGTTGGCGTTGTCAATGTTGGTGTAGTCATGGTGTTTCCTTGAAAATGAAAATATTGGCGTACAGTTGTGAATAACAGAGATTGGATGCTACAAAGCAAATAAACGTTGATTCAAAAGTACAAAAAGCTGCTCTCTTTGCCCAATCCATACACAAAAGTATTTGTGCCCGATAGATTTATCCTACGAGTTTATCCTGCGGACTTATCCTACGGGTACTAGCTCGGTTTTATGCGCTTCGTCAGCGCAAATAACCGCCATGCTGACAATTTCCGCCACGTCCGCGGTGCGCTCCAATACGTGCACCGGACGATTCATGCCCATCATAATCGGCCCAATGTATTCCGCGCCACCAATGGAGAGAAGCATTTTGTACGCGATATTTGCAGAATTGAGGTCGGGGAAAATGAGAACATTTGCATTGCCCTTAATGGCGCTGAAAGGGAATTGCTCGCTGACTTTCGATTCGTCAAAAGCAGTGTCTGCTTGCATTTCGCCATCAATAATAAGGTGTGGGCGCTTTTGCTTGACGATTTGATACGCCTTACGCACGGCTTTTGCATTACCTTCGTCGGAGGAACCGAAGTCGCTGAAGGAGAGCATCGCCACTCGCGGCAGAATATCGAAGCGCTCGGCTACGTCCGCCGTCATCATCGCAATATCGGCAAGGTCTTCAGCGGTCGGGTGAACGCTCACGGTCGTATCGGCAAAAAAGAGCGTGTCGCCTTGCTTGGTGATGATAATGTGAATACCGGCAAGACGCGAGTAGCGCTTGTCTATGCCGATAATTTGCAGCGCGGGGCGCACTGTCTCGTCGTACCGCATATTCAAGCCCGAAATCATGCCGTCTGCGTCACCCATTGCCACCATCAGTGTTCCATAGTAAATACGCCTCGTCAGCAATCGTTGTGCTTGCTGTATCGTCATGCCGCGCCGCGCTCGTTCATTTGCGAGAAACGTTGCATAGCGCTCAATGTCAGGTGATTTTAAGGTATCAATGATGCGGATATTTTCGAGATTGATGTTTTGCTCTGCGGCAATACGCTGAACTATTTCTGTGCGACCAATCAGTATCGGTGAAGCAATACCGTCATCAGCAATAATCTCTGCAGCGCGAATAATCTTCGGCTCTTCCCCTTCGGTGAGCACAATACGCTTCTTGTTGTTGCGGGACTGTAAACCGATAGCGATATTGGAAAGCAGTTGGCGCTTCTTTGCTTGTCGCCCTTCGAGCTGCTGTTTGTATGCTTGCAAGTCCAGCGTCGTAATCCGTGCCACGCCACTGTCTATTGCTGCCTTCGCCACGGCGGGCGCAACGGCAGTCAGCACACGCGAATCAAACGGCTTCGGAATAATATACTCTCTGCCAAAACGAATTGCCTCACCGCCGTAGGCACGAAGCACCGAATCCGGCACAGATTCTTTGGTGAGCTTGGCAATGGCATAGACCGCCGCAAGTTTCATCTCGTCATTGACCGCTTTGGCACGTACGTCCAGTGCTCCACGAAAGATGTATGGGAAGCCAAGCACATTATTCACCTGATTCGGATTGTCACTGCGCCCTGTTGCGCAAATAATATCATTCCGCACTGAGGCGGCTTCGTAGTATGGAATCTCAGGGTCGGGGTTTGCCAGCGCAAAGAGAATCGGCTTCGGCGGCATAGAAGCAACCATTTCTTTTGAGAGCAAACCGCCTTTGCTCAAGCCCAGAAACATATCGGCAAATTTCATCGCCTCAGTGAGCGGAATGTCTTTATCGCCATTCGCAAAAGCAGTTTTTGGTTCGTCTGCTTCAAGTTTCCGCCCGTTGTGGACTAAGCCTTTGCTATCGAACATGAAAATATTTTCACGCCTTACGCCCAGCTTGATGTACAAATTCGAGCACGCAATTGCCGATGCACCTGCGCCACTGACGACGACCTTAATTTCCTCCAACTTTTTGCCCTGAATCTCGCAAGCGTTCAGCAAGCCCGCACTGCTGATAATCGCTGTGCCGTGCTGGTCGTCGTGCATGACGGGAATATTCATACGGCGTTGAAGCTCTTGCTCGATGTAAAAACACTCCGGAGCTTTGATGTCTTCGAGATTGATGCCGCCAAAGGTCGGCTCCAAATTAGCAACCGTGTTGATAAATTCTTCCGGGTCTTGGGTTTTGATTTCGATATCGAATACGTCAATATCAGCAAATTTTTTGAAGAGAACCCCCTTGCCTTCCATCACGGGTTTGCCCGCCGAAGCACCGATATTTCCAAGCCCCAGAACGGCAGTACCATTAGAAATAACGGCGACTAAATTTCCTTTGGCGGTGTATTCATAGACCATTTCTTCATTTTCGGCAATAGCGCGGCACGGCTCGGCTACGCCCGGCGAATATGCCAGTGAGAGGTCAAATTGGGTGTTGCACGGTTTAGTCGGGATAACTTCGATTTTCCCTTTGCGCCCGGATGAATGGTATTCCAGAGCTTCTTCGACGCGGATTTTACGCTGTTTCATGGTTTATTACGGATTACGAATGAGGAATTACGAGTGAATTTCTTGTTGCAAGAGAAAGAATACATCTAAATGGGCGCATTAGCAAATGCTCCGAACTACGCACAAAACCTCGTAATCCGTCATTCCTAATTCGTCATTTTCTTCAGAGGTCCAGCCAGCGATACAGACATTGTTCCACCGAGTCCATATCCTGCGGCACGAGTACGCCTAAATGCTGAAGAAATTGTTCGGCACGAAGAGCGGTCAAGCGCTGCACATTAAACACCCCTTCGCTGATAAAGCGTGTGGTCACGGTCGCGTCGAACTCAGTTTCTGTCTGCCGTGCCTCGTGGGGAACAACAGCAACAACGGGCATCACGCCATCTTCATCCTCACGGCTCACAATAAGCGCCAGTGAAGGAGTTTCATTTTCCGTCATGCGCACGAACCACACATCGCCACGGTGAAACTGCTGATGATTCATAGCAAAAACTCCTGACAATCCTACGAAAGCTGAAAGTAGTGGGCTTTACAACAACATATCTTTCTCGAACGGCAGTAAGATACACGAAAAGCAATTCTTTTCAAATAGATTTTTCCGTGCGATAAAGGACAACAGACCTTTCATACATCAAAAAAAATCACTATATTCTCCAAAACAAGTGCGTCAAATCATGTTCCGTAATTTCTTGAACCTTGGGCATTAGCCCTGAAACGTTGGAAGTCGTCACAGTGACAACGGCTGCACAACCAAATATCAGCTTGGTACTTTGATAATTTTTTTGTGTTCATGGTGGGAAAGGCGCAGGAATAGTTGCGCCGAAGGAGGATAGCTCTATGCAATTCGCTCAACGAATGAATCATCTGCCAGAAGTCTGGCAGCAACGGCTGGGCTACGTGACGGATATTATGCGGATAGCCTTGGGTGTGATTTTGGTGTCGAAGGCAATTTCGTTTATTGGCAACAGAGAGTACCTGGACGGGCTTTTTGCAAATGCAAAAGACCTTTGGTTTATTCCGGCAATGATTACGCACTATGTCATTTTAGCGCACCTTGTCGGCGGTGCGATGTTGATTATCGGCTTGCTTTCGCGTTTGGCGGCTCTGGCGCAAGTTCCTATTTTGCTGGGTGCAATTTTTTATGTCCAGCTCCCGCAGATGCTTCACGCCAACGAGCCGCAGCAGCTTGAATACGCTGTCATGGTTCTGCTAATGCTTGGTGTGGTGCTTTTGCACGGTGGCGGCACACTCTCGGTTGACCATTATGTGTGGGGCGAAAAAAATGCCGATACACCCTGAAATGTCTATTCAAATTGAGATTCCATGAATATTTTATCTATCTTCGGTGCATACCGCAGATAGATTTTTTTTTTGCAACTAATTAAATTGCCCTGATTTATGACTTCGCTTACCGTTAAAAACCGCCATAACACACGCCTTCGTGCCGGACACCTGTGGGTATTCAGCAATGAAATCGAATCCATCCCTACCGATATTCCCGCAGGGAGTCTTGTGGAGGTGCGCAGTGCAGGCGGGCACAGCTACGGTACGGCGTTGTTCAACCCAAACAGCCTCATTGCGGCACGATTACTGGTCTCGGATGCGCAAGAGCTAGACGTGGCATTTTTCGCGCAGCGTCTTGGCGAAGCACTTGCACTGCGGCAACGTATCTTTCCGCACGAGTCCAGTTACCGTCTTGTATTTGGAGAGTCCGATTTTTTACCCGGCTTGGTGATAGACCGCTATGCCGATGCTTCGACAGGAAGCGACTATTTTGTTTTGCAAACGCTGTCTGTCGGCATGGATATTCGGAAAGATGCCATTGTGGAGGCGCTTCGCACGGTCTTTCCCCAGACGAAAGCTATCATCGAAAAAAACAACTCCGCACTCCGCAAGCACGACGGCTTAGACCAGCGAGAGGGCGTTCTTTGGGGTGCAGTGCCAACGGAAATCCAAATGACGGAAAATGGCGTTCTCTCGGCGCTTTCGCTGATGGAAGGGCAAAAAACCGGCTATTTTCTTGACCAAAAGCTGAATCGTCTCAAGGTGAAGGAACTCTCGAATGGGCTGCGCGTGCTGGATTGCTTCACGAATCAAGGCGGTTTTGCGCTTCATGCCGTTGCGGGTGGCGCAGTGTTTGCTCTGGGATTGGATTCGTCTGCCTCTGCGATTGAACGATGCCGCTTGAATGCAGAACGGAATGGTATGGAGGGCAAAGCAACCTTTGAGTGCGAGGAAGTTCTGGATTATCTTCACGCAGCCGCAGAGCGCTTCACTACGAGCGGCGAAAAATTGTGGGATATGATTATTCTCGACCCGCCTGCTTTTGCAAAATCTCGTGCGCAAGTATCGCAAGCAAAACGCGGGTATGCGAAAATTAACCGTATGGCTCTCCGAATCTTGCCTCGTGGTGGTTTTTTGGTAACAGGCAGCTGCTCGCACCATGTATCGGAAGAAACACTGTTGGGGGTAATTCAAGAGGAGGCGCAACGAGAGCGCCGCCGCTTGCGTCTAGTCTTTCGCGGTGGACAGTCGCCGTGCCATCCTGTGCTGGCGAGTATGCCGGAGACGGAGTATCTGAAATTTTTTATTTTTGAGGTGGTGTAGCACGTTGGTTCCTCCGAAGCATCAAAGGCTGGACAGGCAATTTTGTGCCATCCAAAGGTACCACCGCAGAAGGCATAGTAAACAATTTGAAGAATTTCAGCGAAATTTCGGACGACAAACCGAACTACGTTACTTGTTTTCTGGACGCAACTACGAACTATTTGGATTACACAGGCGTTCAGACCGTTGGTCGTTGCTTGATTGAGCTGGCGGTTGCGAAAATTTAATTTGCCCAAGCCTATAGAATTGAAAAAGTACGGGGGGAAATATCAAATATTTCTCCTCGTTTTTGCTTCATGGTGCCAAGTAATGATTCTCGTTGTAGAATCCTATTTGTCGCCGTATTTTGCAGTTCTGTATTCATAAAATCATACAGACACAACTTGCTTCGACCTTGCAACCACTGACTGCCTTCACAAATGGCAAAAAAAAATATACTTGCTGGAAATACCGACCTTATTCCTCCCAAAGCGCCCACTCGCGCCGAGGCGTTGAATACCTCGCGCCCGCCGGAGGACGACATTGAGGTTTCGCTACGCCCGTCGGGTTTTGATGAATTTGTCGGGCAGGAAAAAATCATCGGTAATCTCAAGATTTTTATTGCCGCAGCACTCAAGCGGGGAGAAGCGCTTGACCACGTGCTCCTGACCGGACCGCCGGGACTGGGCAAGACCACTCTCAGCCACATCGTTGCCCGCGAAATGCACGCCGACATCAAGGTTACATCAGGTCCCGTGCTGGAAAAGCCCGGTGATTTGGCTGGCTTGCTGACGAATTTGGACGAAGGCGATATTTTGTTTATTGACGAGATACACCGTCTCTCGCCTGTGGTGGAAGAGTATTTGTACTCCGCAATGGAAGACTATTCGTTGGACATTATGATTGATTCCGGTCCGTCGGCTCGTTCTGTAAAGTTGTCCTTGCCACGCTTTACGCTTGTGGGCGCTACTACACGTGCGGGCTTGCTCACAGCGCCCCTGCGCTCACGCTTTGGAGTGATTAGCCGCTTGGATTATTACTCCTCTGAGGAACTTTTCAAGGTTGTACGCCGCTCGGCGGGTATCCTGGACTCGCCTATTGAGGACGGCGGTGCAATGGAAATTGCGAAGCGCTCGCGTGGTACGCCGCGCATAGCGAACCGTCTTCTGCGCCGAACACGTGACTTTGCCGAGATTAAAGGCGATGGTACTATTACTCAAGAGATTGCCAATATAGCACTGGTCGCGTTGGAAGTGGACGAATACGGCTTGGACGACATGGACAAACGCATCATGCAAACGATTATGTTGAAGTTTAATGGCGGTCCGGTTGGCTTGAATACGGTTGCCGTTGCTGTGGGCGAAGAAGCCGGAACAATCGAAGAAGTCTATGAACCATTTCTCATTCAGCAGGGCTTTTTGAATCGCACCCCACGCGGACGCGAGGCAACCGAACTGGCATACAAACACTTTAGCATCAGCCAACAAGGGAAAGCCGAAACACTTTTTGGCACGTTCTGAGTTTTCAAACAGTATATTTTTGTAATGGACATTCGACGCTATTTTCACGGACGAAATATCACGATTGTTGTCAGTGTGGCAATTCTGGTAGGTTTTGCGGCGCTCATTATTGCATCGGCGGTGCATAAAAGCCTTGCGCCGTCGGTGAACCCTATTATTGAGCAGTCCGACGATCTCGTGCGCCAAGGCGACCAAATCCAAGTGAATTTGCTCAATGGCTGTGGCGACCAAGGCGTAGCGCGGCGCATGATGAATTACTTGCGCTCATCAGGCTTCGACGTGGTCGAAATTGATAACTACTCGCGCTTTTCTGTTCAGCGCTCGTTTGTGATTGACCGCGTTGGCGACTCACTTTCTGCCATGAAGACCGCAAAAGCGCTCGGTATCGCCGATTCGCTGCGTGTCCTTCGTATTGATTCTTCCTTGTACATCCGTGCAAGCGTGGTAATTGGCAGGGACTACCGCACCCTCAAGCCATTTCAATAACTTTTTCAATACTTCTTTTGTATAATAATTTCATAATTCTTCATTTGTACTTTATTCTTTAATGACAGCTTCTACTGAACTTACAGCGCTTTGCGCTCGCACATTAGACAACCTCAAAGCGGAAAACATCATCGCTCTTGATTTGCGTAATGTAGATTCCTCGCCTGCCGATTATTTTGTGATTTGCACCGCGAATTCCGAAACCCATGCCCGCGCCCTGACCGATGCCCTCGCCCGCGTTACCGTCAGCGTGGGAGAACGCCGCCCTCGCACCGAAGGGCGCGACATTGGCGAATGGGTCTTGCTGGATTATTTCGACGTGGTTGTTCATGTTTTTCGTACAACTGCCCGTGAATACTACAAACTTGAAAAACTCTGGGGCGACGCTCCGGCACTGGACTTGAAGCAATTGATTGAAAAACCGAAAGCTGCCAAACCAAAAGCCGCAAAAGCAACTGCGGCAACGAAAAAAACGACTGCTTCCAAAGCAACTTCTGCCAAAGCAACTCTGCCAAAAGCCGTGAAAGAAAAGGCAGTCAAAGAAAAGCCGACAAAAGAAGTGAGCGTAGAAAAAGTGTCCGCGAAAAAAGCAGCACCGAAGACAGCAACGGCAAAGAAATCTGCGAAGACTTCCGCGAAAACCAATGCTGAAACAAGTGCCAAAGCAAGCGTAGAAGCACCAAAAACAAAACGTACTACGAAGAAAGTCTCTGAGGGCGAAGATGTAAAAGCTACAACAAAGCCCAAAGCCGCACCGAAAGCGAAAGCAAGCGTTAAGAAAGTGAGCGCGAAGTAAGGATGAAAGCAGTACGAACAGAAGCAACTGCCTTTGCTCCGGCGACGGTGGCAAATGTTGCGTGTGGATTTGACGTGCTGGGCTTTGCGCTGGAATCTCCGGGCGATGAAGTTACGGTGCGCGTCACGACAGAGCGTGGTGTGAGAATCACAAGCATTTCAAGTGATGACGATCTGCCAGAACTCAATCTGCCCACGAACCCGCATGAAAATACTGCCGGTGGTGCGGTCATTGCGTATCTGGAAGGAATAGGCGCAGATTTCGGCGTAGAAATGTCCATTCGCAAGCGAATGCCAGCCGGAAGCGGTATGGGGTCAAGCGCTGCCAGCGCAGCCGCAGCACTCGTCGCGCTTAATGCACTTGTGGAGAAACCACTTTCGCCTGAGGAACTTGTTGATTATGGCATGAAAGGCGAGGCAATCGCAAGCGGTTCGGAACACGCCGACAACGTTGCACCCGCAATCATGGGAGGCATTGTACTTATTCGCGGCTATAACCCTACGGATGTCGTTCGCATAGACGCGCCGCCACACTTGCACTGCACCGTTCTCCGCCCCCACTGCGAGGTTTCGACCAAAGAAGCGCGTAATATTTTACCCAAGGAAATCCCCATGAAAACGGCAATTACGCAGTGGGGTAATCTTGCTGGTTTGATTGCAGGCTTGCTCAAGCGGGACGACGGTTTGATTGCTCGTTCACTGAGAGATGTTGTTGCCGAGCCGTATAGAGCGGCGCTTATTCCAGGCTTCCATGCTATTCAGAAAGCAGCGCTTGATGTTGGAGCGCTTGGATGTAGTATCTCTGGCTCCGGTCCTTCTATATTTGCCCTCTCCACTTCACGTGAGGCGGCAGAGCGCATCGGTATAGCCATGCACAATGCCCTCACGGAAGCGCGCACGGAAGGTACGCTCTACATCTCGCGTTTGGTGGAAGGGCAGCCACGTATTGTCTCGGTGCGGTAAGCACTTTGTCTGTCCCCTTCAACGGCTTTGCGCACAAACTGCATAATTGCTATATGTTGCGACCTCGAAATTTTGTTACCTCGAATTATTATACTATGCCTTTTTCAATCCTGCTCTCACGGTACTTTCTGCCTGCGTTCTTGACTATTACGCTATTGCTTGTTTGTATCGCTGCGCCAAACGCTGTTGCGCAACAGCAACCAGCAAAAAAAGTTCGCCTCACACCCCAACAATCAAACCAAATACAAGCGCTCATTCAGCAAGGGCTTCAGCAGCAATCTACCAATCCGCAGGCAGCAATTCAGGCATTCACGCAAGCAATAGAACTTGTCCCGCAAGAAGCTGCATTCTACTGCTATCGAGGGCGGATATATTTTAGCTTGAATAATTTGGCTGCTGCTAAGGCTGATTTCACAAGTGCTATTGAGCGTGCACCGAAAATGGCGTTTGCCTATTTTTACCGCGGGGCGTGTTATCTTAATCAGCAACTCCTCACGCAGGCGGAATTAGACTTACAGGCTTCCGCTCGTTTGGAGCCGACAAACTATGATTATCTTCGGAATTTAGGAGTCGTACAAAACCTTTTGCAAAAATATCCCGATGCGCTTTCGACCCTTTCAAAAGCCATCCAAGTGAAGCCGAAAGAGGCATCCGGCTATTATGAGCGTGGAAATATCTACCGTCTTCAAAATAAGTATCGGGAAGCCATCCGAGACTACACAAAAGCAATTCAGCTTGACCCCGCAAATCTCAACGCATATATCAACAATGCTACGGCAAAAGGTATGCTGAATGATTACAAGGGAGCGATTGAAGATTACACCTATCTCATCAAAAACACCCCGCCAAACAAGTTAAACTTCTACAATCGTGGATATTTGTACAGCACCCTTCAGCAGTACGACAATGCCATTAAAGACTTTACCTCAGCCATCACGCTCGACTCAACCATGCTGCGTGCGGGCGTAAAACGGCTTTTAGCAATGCAAGCGCTTGGGCAAGTCAACGAAGTCTTGGCAGAAACACAACGGTTACTCAAAAGCAATCCTCAAGATGCGAAGGCGTTTACTAATGCCGGGGGGGCTGTGCAAGCACAGCTACTCAGCGAGGATTTTGTAAACGGCGATGTTTTTGCTATTCGTGCAAAAGCCCGTGCGGACGCGGGTAGTCTTAGCGGTGCGTGTAGTGATTTGACCAAAGCCGGAATACTGGGCAATACAAATGCAGAACAACAACGTCCTGCCGTGTGCGCTCCGGCGGGCATTTTTATGCCCTCACCAAATTTTCCCACAAACCTTCAGTTTTACCCACGGAACAGCAATGATTCTGCAGTCGTATCGCTTTCCGGTACGCTGACGCAAGGGGGATTCGACTCGGTGTACACGCTGCTCTATAAAAATGGTGTACAAGTGGGGCGTACAGCGCGACCAATTCAATACAACTACATTTTGCGTGGTACAGAAAGTATTCCTCAGACAATCATATCGGCAGGTGTACGGATTCATGCCGAGTTGGCGGAATATTCCGTGCGCTTTGGTGTAAAATCCGCCACACGCGATACTGTGCTCGCGGTACGCGACAGTTTGGTCTGCGGCGATGTGCTACTTGTGAGCGGGCAATCCAATGCCATACTGGGAAGCAGCGTACGAGGAACTAATGCCCGAACACCGCATAACGAGTATCTTCGTACTTTTTACATGGGGTACAATGACTCCTTCTGGGGCTTCGCGTCCGCAAATAACAACACCGACGATTACAACGTAGGTGGCTTCGCGCTGCAAGTACAGGAGCGCATTGCAAGCGAGCAGCACGTGCCCGTTTGCGTCATCAATGGCGGTTTGAGTGGTTCGACCATTGAGCAGCATTTTCGTAATGATGCCGCACCGACTGACCAAAAATCGTGGTACGCCCGTATGTACTGGCGTGCAGAGGCAAGTGGTCTTGGTAAGGCAGCAAAAGCAATGATATGGTATCAAGGTGAATCAAACCAAGGTGCTGGATATACCGACAAATTTACACGGCTCTACAATGCGTGGAAGCAGGATTATCAGGGCTTGAAAAAAATCTACGTCGTGCAGATACGCCCTTCCGATTGCGGACAAATAGACCATTCCTCCCTCCGCGAGCAGCAACGCAATTTCGCACAGAAATTCCCCGATGTGGAAGTGCTTGCTTCAGCGGGACTCCCGACGCATGACGGTTGTCATTTCGGAGATGAAGGCTATATCACGCTGGGCAATCAGTTGTACAGCCTGCTTGCACGAGATTTCTACGGCGCGAAGGACACCGTCGGCATAGCATCTCCGAACCTCCGCCGTGCGTATTGGACAACGCCGGAGAAAAAAGAAATTGCGATGGTCTTTGCAACGAATGATTCCCTCCTCATTGGCAAGGACACAAGTGCGGGTGGGAGAGTTCGCACACTAGCAGCAGACGCATTTTTGCTGGACGGTAAGCCGATAAACGCTGCATCAGTCAGAGTCGAGAATAAAAATACAATTGTTCTGACATTTAACTCATCGGTCGTCGCGCAAACGATTGGTTACGTGCCCGACCGATGCTATGCTTCGGCTCCCGAAGCTCCCTGCCAGGTCTATGAAGGTCCGTGGCTCACGACGCGGCGCGGTGTGGGGGCATTGACATTCCATAATGTACCCATAGAATCAACACCGTAAATCTCAGTATCTATGCCCCATGAGGACCAACACGTGGCAAGGGCATACAAGACTTGACATATATATCCACCCACGCCCGCATATCAGCATTGCTTTCGTCGCGCCGCCCCGCAAGGACGTGGTCGGCATTATCATATATAGTGAGTTTGTAAGGATGTAGTGTCTTCTGGAGTGCTCGACCCAGTTTGTAGGCGTGTTCCGGCTCCACACGACGGTCGCCGCTTCCGTGCAGCACGAGCAATGGCGTAGTCTTGCAGAAAGTATCGGCATAGTGCGTGACCGAGCGCTTGGCAAGCTCCTCGCGGATATTGGCTATCTCAGGAAGAAAGCGCCGTGCGGTCTGCAAGATATAGGAATCTTCTGCTAATTCAGTAAACTCCGTGGGTGCTCCGAACGTAACGGCTGCTTTGAAAACATTCGTCCGTGCCAGCATTTGTAGTGCCATCATGCCCCCCCTACTTCCACCGATAATGCCGATGCGTTCTTTATCCACATACTCAAATGTTTGGAGAAGTGCTAGTGCATTCATGGCATCGTCCACATCACCTGCACCCCATTCTTCTGCACCTTCTGAGCCGCCCCGTCCACGATACTGACTGGCAATCACCACATAGCCCCAACTCGCATACAGCCCCACCGTAGCGGCGGCTGTAATAGCACTCAATGCACCACGTTCGCCTGTGCCGCCCGGATTAAAGACCAGTGCGGGCATCGGAACGCTTTCCGCAGGCGGCAAGCCCAGATATGCCTTTATCCGCAGTCCCTCGCTCCAATAGGTCAGTTCGTGTAATTGCACGGCGGCATATTGAGCAAAGTCATCTGCTCTCATACTGCGCCGTGCCATGTTTAACGTCGTCTCAGGAATGGGAACAGGACGGGAATCAATGAGTGTACCACTTGTCATACTACGTTAGCTTTGGTGTACTCGTCATTCGTAATTATTAATTGTCATTATCGTTACCATTGTTCCGGCTTGACCTCACGGGTCATCAGCTCGTACATTGCCTGTGGTGCAGGCTTGTCCTCAAAAAGAACTTCATAGACTTTGTGTGCAATGGGCATCTCTACGCCGATTTTTTTTGAGAGTGCATAGACCGACTCCGATGAAAACACGCCCTCGGCTACTTGCTGCATTTCGCGGTGAATCTGGTCGAGCGTTTTGCCTTTGGCAAGCTGTTCGCCCACAGAGCGGTTGCGCGAGTGGCGGCTTGCACAGGTAACAATCAAATCTCCCAGCCCCGACAAACCCGAAAAGGTCATTGGTTGTGCGCCAAGAGCAATTCCCAGCCGTGTGATTTCTGCCAGACCGCGCGTTATGAGTGCCGCTTTGGTGTTGTCGCCCATACCCAGCCCATCCACAATACCGGCTGAGATAGCAATGACATTTTTGACTGCGCCACCAAGTTCTGCGCCAATCACATCCGTCGAGTGGTAAACACGAAACGTGGAGCGCGTAAAGGAGCGTTGGACAAGTTTAGCAATATCTTCGTTTTCCGATGCCGCCACGACCGTCGTGGGTAGTGTTCGAGCGACTTCTTCGGCATGACTGGGTCCGGTGAGAGCGGCAAAATTTTTCATTTCAATTCCGGCAGCATCCCTCAACACTTCCGAGACCCGCATGAGCGTCCCCCGCTCTATGCCTTTAGACGTGCTGACCACGATTTTTTCTTCTGCATCGAAGCCATAATCTATAAAAGCAGGTCGAATAAACTGCGTCGGAATGGCAATCACTAGCATATCGGCGGCGTTTGCTTCGCTTGCATCATGCGTCAGATGAATAGTCTCAGGGATAACGACACCGGGCAAATAGGTACTATTGATACGGGTTCGGCGCATTTGGGCGATGGAATCTTCATTGCGTGCCCAAAGCGTTACGGCGTGGTCGTTGCCGGATAAAACAAGAGCCAGCGCTGTACCCCAGCCGCCGGCTCCGAGAACGGAAATCTTCATAAATTCAAATGTCCTGAATGGAAATTGGTAAGTGCTTCGTAGAATTTCATCGGGCGCATTATCAGTTTACTTTTTCTTCAAGATATTCGCCACCCTCAGATTTTCAAATTTGCTCTCATTCCCGTCCACAAGGCGTTGTATATTTTGACGATGTGCATAAATAACAAGCAAACTGAGTGCAATCAGAAAGAATACAATTGTGTGATAGCCTTCTATGTCAACTTTGAAAATGTTGTACCGCACAGCCATCGTGGTGGGAAGCGCCACAGCAGCCAAAATCGAACCAAGCGAGATATAACCTGAAATACCGACGGTGATAAGAAAGATGCTAAAGATGACAGCGACTTCCACCGGCGCAACACCCAGCAACATTCCTGCTGCTGTATTGATGCCCTTACCGCCTTTGAAGCCTACCCACGGCGACCAAATATGACCCATCACCGCAGCAATTCCACAAATCACACGCACGAGAGTCATGTCTTGAAAGGGCGTATAGTTCGGGAAAGGAATTTGCACACCTTGAAAAAAATATGCAATCACCGTTACCGCCAAAACACCTTTCAGAATATCAACAATCTGCACCGTCAAGCCCCATTTTACGCCTAAAACGCGGAAGGCATTGGTGCTGCCCATATTGCCGCTTCCTTTTTCACGAATATCAAAACCAAAAAAGCGACGACTGATAATCACCGCTGTTGGCAATGAACCGGCGAAGAAGCTCAGTACTGATACAATTGCTAAACGCAGAATAGGATCCATAACCGTTGTCGAAAGAAGTGAAACAGAGATATTGCCTTAAACATAGCAGATTTCCTCGTAAAAATCAAATAACATTCGGCATTTTGGCAGAAAAATTTTGCTACCAGCGAAATCCGTTACTCTTCCATTGGTATATCAACGACTTACAACTTCCCCAAACCCTTGTACATATCATAGCGCGCGCTATATGTGACGAGGTTGAAGTTCTTGTCGCGGAGTGTGCCGCCGGAGGGCGAAAGGTAGAACTGTTCGACCTGCTGGGTTGCCGTTTTGCTCATAATGCCGTTCTCATCCACGTAAAAATGAACAAGTTTATAGCCGAGCTTGGTTTCTGCTGTTTCAAGCTGTTTGCGGAGCATTTCTTCAGAAAAAAGATGCACGTCAGGCGCGGGAAGAGTGGTCTCGGTCATAGTTTCAAAGTGAAAATAACGATTAAAGCGGTTGATTTAGGGTTTTCGCAAATTGGAAAAGCGAGCATTGATGGAGTGCGGAATTTATTCCGTAACAACTGATTTCAAATCTTATTGGAAAAACGAGCATTGATGGAGTGCGGAATTTATTCCGTAACAATTGATTTCAAATCTTAATAGTATGCGGAATAAATTCCGCACTCCATTCTGTTGCGAAAGCCCTATAATTTTTAACCATAGACGGATAAATCGTCTTTTTCATCTTGGAGTGCGATTACCAATCTCACAGACAAGCAACAACATCAGTCGTAGTGCGGGTCTCCGGCATCGGGATTATCGTATAAGTTGTTGTGATAAATATACTGCCGTACAGGCTCAGGAACAAGGTAATGGATAGACTGCCCCTTGCTGACGCGGGAGCGTACCTCGGTAGAAGAAACCGCCAGAATAGGTGCTTCTATCCAGACAGGCGAACGCTCGTCGGTGGAGAGATGGAAGGCAATTGCCCGCTCCACATCCGGCGAGATGGTGTAAGGACGGCGAGCAATGCAGAGCTGCACACGCGTAATAATTTCTTCCCAATCCTTCCACTTCGTAAATGCTGCCGCTTGGTCGCCACCGACAAGCAAGAAAAATTCTGCTTCCGCGCCAAATTTCTCGCGGAAATAATTCAGGGTGTCAATCGTGTAAGAGACGCTCTGGCGGTCAATCTCAAAGGTATCAACTTCAAATTTTTCATTCGATTCTATCGCCAGATGCAGCATATCCAGACGCTGCACCGAGGTCGTTGATTCGGGCGAATCGTCCGCAAGTTTGAACGGCGACCGATACGTCGGAACAAAAAAGGTGAAGTCCAACCCCATCTGCTCGGTAAAGCGGTCTGCAATGATGAGATGCGCGATGTGCGGTGGGTTATAGCTGCCACCAATAATGCCAATTTTCATGGTTCGTGTTGATTGTTAGTGCGAAATTGATTTTCCGAGAACTGTTGCCAGAAAACCAAACAAGCCAGCAAACTTACGAGAAAAATCAAGCAGAATCAAAAAACCAAGCGTGTTCATAATGATAGGATGGCGCTCGAACAAGCCCACGATAAAGTAAACAAGGCTCTTCAGGGGTTTTACGGTGCGCAACGACCAAAATGCACCTACTGTCATTGTAATGCCTAATAGTGCACCCGCCGCTATATCACTAGCCCAATGGAAACCGGTGCCGATACGCAGTACAGACAACAATATCCCTAGCAGCGCAGCAAAAATACCCGCCGGGCGATTGAGCCAAAAAATGCCCGTCGCCATAACAAACCACATCACGGCATGGTCGCTGGGGAATGAACCTTGGGCAGAGATTGCTTTTTTAATCATGTGCCACTCTGTAGGGTCTATTGGTATTTCCATTTGCGTAACTGCCATAGGGCGCTGTCGAGGAAAGAAATGTTGTAGCGCACGCGCCAAAACAAACGATGCAGACATAGCAACGGATAGCAGCAGAATGTGACCACGTATTATTGTTTGGTCTTTACTTTCCTTCCCAAGGTGCTGGATATACCCACTTTGTGTGTTGGTTTTGCCTGCAAACCACATTGCCACAAGCGCTGCCGAAGCAACCAACCATGACAGTTCTGCGCTTTCCAGTGCCTGAAAAAACGTCCACCATGAGTACGAAACAAGATGATTTGCGACATTAAAAAGAACTACGTCCATGTGATATTTTTATGAAGAACGATGATAATGAATCTGTGATTACTGCCTGTGCATGAGCGTTGTCGATGCTTGAGCCGTAGGCATGATTTGAATATCGTGCAATGTTACGTGCGGAGGACGAGTGGCGCAAAAGAGAATTATCTCAGCAATGTCGCGTCCCGAAAGCGGCGTAATTCCTTTGTACACCGATTGCGCACGTTCTTTGTCGCCATGGAAACGTACTTCGGAAAATTCCGTTTCTACCATTCCGGGTTCGATATTGCAAACGCGAATGTTAGAGCCGTTTGTGTCGCGGTACATTGCTTGCGATAGCGCACGAACGGCGTGTTTGGTAGCGCAGTACACATTGCCTTTGGGATAGACTTCGCGCCCAGCGACCGACCCCAAATTGATGACCGTCCCACGTTTCCGTGCCACCATGCCCGGCAACACGGAGCGGCTCACATAGAGCAGCCCTTTGACATTGGTGTCAATCATTTCTTCCCAATCGTCCAGATTTGCTTCTTGGAAAGTATCCATTCCACGCGATAGCCCAGCATTGTTGATAAGAATGTCAATTTCTTGCCATGCTACCGGAAGTGCTTCGAGGGCGGTTTTGACGGCAGCGCGGTCGCGCACGTCCAGTGAGATGCAATGCGTAGCAGTACCGAAGCGCTCTTTGAGGCTTGCGGCAAGTTCTGTCAAGCGCTCGGTGCGCCGTGCAGCGAGAATGAGCCGTGCGCCCGCTTCAGCAAAGAGTTCTGCGCATTCGCGCCCAATTCCGGCGGATGCGCCCGTGATGAAAACGATTTGGTTGTGGAGGTTCATACAGTAGAAAAGAATATGATGAATAATCTGCCGCCCTTCAAGCGTCAGAGATTTTGTATTTCCTGTCGCTTAAAACCGTTGCACGGGCAATAATTCGCTTTTCTTCGGTACGTCCGCGCTCTTCGATAGCCGTGTCAATGACATTATTCATATCGCGGTAGTATTTGAGCGAATTCTCATACATTTGTACTTGCGCGGGGCTGAACTGAACGATTTCTGCCGTCCGCAGCGAAGCAGAAAGATTTTCTAAAGAAGAATCGTGAGAATGAGATTTCATAGTGCTTGATGAATAAGGTTCATAAGGGTGCTACATTCCCAGACAAAGGGCTAAACTCTCCAGAAGTGATTGCAATTCCGTGTGCGAAACTTCACCAATTTTGTGGAGAAATCGTGCTTTATCAAAGGATTTTACTTGAGAACAGTCCGCTGTACTTTGATGCGGCTTGCGGTCTCGAAACGGGACAACAATACGCGTGGCAAGCGGCATTAAACCTTGCGCAGACACCACAAGTGCGGGGCGGTTTTTCTGTATTTCCGCCCCGATTTGTGGTGCAAAGTTCACAAGCCAAATTTCTCCGCGTTCCATACCTTAATCCTCTATAATATCGTGGTCATCATCCAAAATTTCATAGTCTTTATCGCTTGACGCTTGTTTTGCCAAGATAGCATTACGCTCCGGTTCCGACAAGCGACGAAGGTCGGCGGCGGTATAATGCAATGTGTCCGAACGGCGCATCAAATCTTGTAGATACGTATTAATTTCACCAAGCATCAAGGAATTGAGTGCCGAGCGGTCAATGGCAATAATAATTGTGGTATCATTTGCCGTAAATTCAAGTGTTTGCATAATTCTTTTTCGATAAATAATGAATGCACAATGACGAGCAGAAACAACATCCTACCCCACAATCATCACCTTGCCACCGCGTCCGGGCTGCTCTGCATGAACGACCGCTTTTTTGAAATCGTCCAGCGAGTAGGTTGCGTCTATTGTCACGCTCAGTTTTCCACTTGCAAAAAGCGTGATGAGCGTCTGGAAAGCAGCTTTCAGTTGCGTTACGGGGTCAGCAGTTTTCATCCACTCCGTTAGCCAGAAGCCGCGTACGGTCAGCTCTTTGAAGATAAGAATGGCGCTGTTGAGTGGAATCGGCTCCAAACCTAACATTCCATAAATCAATATCGTTCCTCCTCGCCGGAGACTTTCGATAGCGTCCGCACCTGCTTTGCCGCCTATTGCCTCCAGAGCAGCATGAGCGCCGTATTTCGTCAATTCCTTGACACGTGCTTGCAGATTTTCTTTTGCTGTATTCACAACTGCCGACGCGCCAAGTTTGGTCAAGTGTTCCGTAAAGTCGTCGCGGCGGACGGTGCATATTACCTTGATACCTTGCTCCACTGCAAGCTGCAAGACGAGTTGGCTAAAAGTGGAAGCGCCGGCGGTGAGCAGCAGCCAATCGCCCGGTTGCAATTTACATTCATGCAGCATTGCCCATGCGGTGAGCGGGTTCACGAACATTTGCGCCCCAACTTCATCGCTAATCGTTGGCGGTAAAGGAATAGCTGTTGCCGCAGCGACACAGACGTACTCTTGCCAAGCACCATTCAGCGCGGTGAAGGAAACACGAGCACCGACAGGAAGTTTTGCCGCATCCACGCCTGCGCCATGCGCTTCCACCACCCCCATTGCTTCAAAGCCCGCACCACATGGCGGTTTCGGACGAATACCATAGTTGCCGCGAATAAACGCAAGATCGGAAGGATTGATGGAACGTGCTTTTACACGCACAAGGATTTCGCCTTCTTGGGGCGTGGGCTGCGGAACCTCGCGCAGAGAGAGCACTTCTGCAGGTTCGCCAACGGTGTCGAATTGTACAGCTTTCATGCGGAGTTGGGGAATAGTGTGTGGAAGGAAGGAGTGCGTACAAGACTGAACACCAACAGCAAGAGGCGTTGAATTCAGAAGCGGACTGCACATGAAGGTTATCGCGGCGGAAAAATACGATTTTTTGGGAAAATTTTACTAAGTTTGTGCCTTTGTGTTTCTAAACTTGTTGCACCAGAACACCACAAAGGGATATCATCATGGCGGCTAAAGTAAAAAAGACGAAGTACGTTTTCATCACCGGCGGTGTTCTTTCCTCGCTCGGCAAAGGCATCACCTCTGCGTCGCTGGGGCTTTTGCTCAAAGAACGCGGGCTTTCGGTGACGATTATGAAGTTCGACCCCTACATCAACGTTGACCCGGGGACGATGAATCCTTACCAGCACGGCGAGGTCTATGTTACCGACGACGGTGCAGAAACCGACCTTGACTTGGGGCATTACGAGCGCTTTGTGCAGGCACCCGTTACCCGCCAAAATAGCGTCAGCACAGGGCAAATTTATTTTGAAGTCATTCAGCGCGAGCGTCAAGGAAAATATTTGGGGAAGACCGTTCAGGTCGTGCCACACATCACTGATGAAATCAAGCGTCGCATGACCACTTTCGATAAAAAGTTTGACGTTGTTATCATTGAACTTGGCGGCACGGTGGGCGATATTGAGTCCATGCCGTTTCTGGAAGCCGCACGGCAGCTTGGCTTGGAGCAAGGACGCACCAATGCGCTGTTCATCCACCTGACGTATGTTCCGTTCATAAAATCTGCCGGCGAAGTCAAAACCAAGCCCACGCAACACTCCGTGCGTATGCTCATGGAATACGGCATACAGCCTGATATTCTGGTCTGCCGCTGCGAAGAAGAATTGGAAAAAGATGTGAAAAGCAAAATTGCGCTTTTCTGTAATGTGGAAGAAGATGCCGTCATTTTAGCGCTGGATGCAGAAACCATTTATGAAGTGCCGATGCACTACGCAAAGGCGAAACTGGACGATGCTGTCGTGCGCAAGCTCAATATCCAGCGCACCACGAAATCTACGCTCACCGAATGGGCAAAATTTGTGCAGCGCGTTAAAAAGCCCAAAACTAAAGTTACCATCGGCTTTGTGGGAAAATATGTGCAGCATCAGGACGCATACAAAAGCATCTTGGAAGCGCTTACCCACGCCGGAGCAATGAACAATGCTCGCGTGGAGGTAAAATACATTGATTCCGAGAAAATTACCTCGCCCGAAATTGCTGCTGAAGTGCTCTCGGAGACGCATGGAATCATCGTTGCGCCCGGCTTTGGCTCACGAGGCATTGAAGGCAAAATCCTAGCGATTCAGCACGTGCGCGAAAACAACATTCCGTTTTTTGGGATTTGCCTCGGTATGCAGTGTGCCGTCATTGAGTTTGCAAGGAATGTATGCGATTTGACCAATGCAAATTCCGGTGAATTTAAGAAAGTGAAAAACAATGTTATTGACCTCATGCCCGACCAGCGCGGAATCACGAATAAAGGCGGCACGATGCGTCTCGGTTCGTATCCGTGCGTTTTGAAAGAAGGCACGAAAGCATTTGAATCCTACAAATCACAAATTATACGCGAGCGCCACCGCCACCGCTATGAGTTCAACAATGATTTCCGTGATGAACTGGAGCAAGGCGGTTTGGTGATTAGCGGTGTTTCACCCGATGCACGATTAGTGGAAATGGTAGAACTGCCCAACCACCCATGGTTCGTGGGCTGCCAGTTCCATCCTGAATTTAAGTCGGTTGCCGTGGGCGGTCATCCGCTTTTTGTCAGTTTTATTGGTGCGGCGGTCACGCATCAGAGCAAACCCGCATAAACACCGAATAGTTTTGAGTGACGAATTTTGAGTAAGTAGGACTTTCGCAAAAGTGAGCTTTTGTGGGCAAGGGGTTAAAACCCCTTGTTGATAAGTCATTAGTGAACAAGGGGCTTTAGCCCCTTGCCTTCTGGATTTGCGAAAGTCCTGAGTAAAATAACTACGATAACATCTACAATGAACAAAATCATTCTTTCTCTCATCGTCAGCATTGCTGCGGTGTGTGTACTTGTTTCCTGCCGGAAACCTGTGCGCGACATCGCCAAGCTGGAAAAAATACAAAATATGGATACCATTAAAACCGCATCGGGACTGCAATACGCAGAAATTCATGAAGGCACGGGCGCAACACCAAAAATCGGACAACGTGTAACCGTCCACTACACAGGCGTTTTGGAAAACGGCGTAAAATTCGATTCCTCCGTTGACCGCGACGAGCCGTTTACCTTCAAACTCGGCGTTGGACAGGTCATCGAAGGTTGGGACGAAGGCGTAGCATCTATGAAACAAGGCAGCAAGCGCCGTCTGATTATTCCGAGCCATCTTGGGTATGGACCGCGCGGTATCGCCGGAGCAATTCCGCCGAACGCGACATTGATTTTTGATGTAGAACTTTTGAAAATTTCTGACTAAGTTACGAAGATAGTTGTTGAACGCGAACACTGCCGGGAGGGGGTAGATGTTCGTATCGTAGATTTCTCAAGGCATCATTGAAATAATACTTATGAAAGTTTCGCCTGAAGTGCTTTTGAATCAGCTTGGTACGGCGGCAAACGGTCTTCTCTACCCGAGCGAGACCGATGCACCGTTCATCCCTTTTGCATGGGAAACAATGCGTGATTTTTCGGTTGATAAATTACTCCTTGCCACACGGCATAGCCGCGATACACCTGTGGACGGTATGGAGCCGGACGACTTCTTTGCACCTGTCGAACACGTCGAGGAGTGGTTCGACGACAGTGAACGCGCGACAGCCGAGCGCTTTGCGGCGCTGCATGATACATTAGAAGACCTCTTGACTGATATTTCGGTCTATCGTGTAGGCACGGTGGATATTGATGTGTACGTCATTGGTAAAACAGCAGACGGCTACTTTGCCGGAGTTTCGACGAAGTTGGTGGAGACCTGATACAAAGTACATCTTGTGCTACCATCTTGCGCTGCTGCCAAAAACTTTCCTTCTTGCCAAAATTTGTATTTCTTGAGTGTTCACATTGTTGTATATTTTAGGGCAATTCCTGATTATTTCAACTCTTCACTAGGCGTAGGCGGTGTGTTATGGGACTTAAAGTTCTTCTTGCCTTTCCCTGTGCAGTTATTCCGATGCTGCTTTTTCTGTATGTCGTGCGCCGTCTGGACAAGTACGACCCCGAACCCCTCTGGCTGCTGACGTTTCACTTCCTCTGGGGCGCAATCATTGCCGTGAGTGGTTCTGCGCTTTTGAACGGACAAATACAAAGTTGGTTTGGTGTTTCGGGTATGTCGCTTTCCAATACGGCACTTGCAGCAGACAAACGAGTTTTGCTGCTTATTTCTATGGCTTTTCTGGGTCCCATCATTGAGGAACTTTTGAAAGCATCCGTTTTTGGTATCAGCGTTGGGATACGGGAATTTAACAACGTTACTGACGGTATTGTCTATGGCTCTGCTGTTGGTTTCGGCTTTGCGACGGCGGAAAATTTAGTCTATTTCATTCAAAATGCCGCTGCGGATGAGGGCTGGATAGAGCTTGTCATTTATCGCACATTCTTCACGGCTATTATGCACGCTATCTCGTCATCGGTGTTTGCCGCATTCTTGGGCTTTGGGCGCTGGCGCTACGGGGATATTCCTACCCGTATGGTTTATTATGGCATTGTTCCGGCAATCTTGCTCCATATGGGCTGGAACTATTTCATGACGAACGCTTCTTCGGGTGTGAACTACATGGGATTTGTCCTCGTTTTGATTGCATTTGGTGCTATGTGCTATGCCTTCTCGCGCTCCATGAAGTACGAACACATTTCCATTCGTGAAGAGCTTGCTGCTGAAGCAAAAGCGGGCAACATACCCGATGCTTATATCGAACTTCCCTTCCGTAACCACGAAACTGCCGAAGAATACTTGGTTGCGCTTATTTGCTCACAACTTGCCTTTGAGCGCATTACCAATAGGCAACTTCGTACGCCTCATCAAATAGAGCGCTCTAATAAAGTTCTCTTGGCACTCCGGCAAAAACTCAAGTCGCTTCCGCCTCTGCCAAGTTCGTAACGCCGTTCTTGATTGTTCTCCGAGATGTAGTCCATTGCAAAAATAGACTACATCTTTTGTTTTTAACCGAATCTTGCTGTAATTGCTATGACGCTTGCCGAAAAAATTCATGCCGCACAAACGGTGCATGGCGTTCCGCCGGAATCATACCCGCTTCCATACCGCTCTATTGCTGAACTATTAGCACACCAAGAGCGCACACAAGCAGAAAAAACATTCCTTGTGTATTATGATGAAGAGAATAGTCGCACGGAGTACAGCTATCGTGATTTTATCGGTATGATGCGTAAGGTGTCAGCCTTTATGCGCTCTTTGGGCTTAGAGCATGGAGACCGCATTGCCACGGCGGCACATAACCACCCGGACACCATTGCACAATACTTTGCTGCATGGTTGTTGGGTTTGTGCGTTGTGCCGCTCAATATGAGCGAAGACGACGAGCGTTTACGCTATATTCTCGCCAACTCCAATGCAAAAACACTTTTTTGCCGTGAAGACTATGCGGAGCGTGTATCGGGGCTTGTTGCCGAAAATGTGGCTGTGGTCAGCGTTTTTGATAATACCGCAACTGAAGGTGGTCTGCACCATTCGTGTCAAAGCCTCGCCCCATACACTCCTTCAGAAAATGTGTCGCATCTTGACGACGAATGCTTTATCGTTTACACAAGCGGCACGACGGGACACCCCAAGGGCGTAGTGCTGACACAGCGCAATATCATTGCCGATTCGGAAGCTATTGCCGCGTGGCATGGCATAGGCGCTGACACGCGGCTTATGTGCGTACTGCCGGTGCATCACGTCAACGGCACGATTGTCACCCACACAACACCGATGCTGGCTGGTGCTTCGACGGTGCTGAATCGGAAGTTCCAAACAGAATATTTTTTCAAACGCATAGAAGCAGAGAAAGTGCAGATTGTGTCGGTCGTGCCGACGCTACTGGCTTTCTTGCTGGAAGCAAATAAAGTTTCCCCTCTCACTGTACCAAAATCCTTGCGTTACCTTATCTGCGGTGCGGGACCGCTCACGTGCTCGCTTGCGGGAAATTTTGAATCAACCTTTGGTGTTCGCATACTGCACGGTTACGGGCTTTCCGAGACAACGTGTTATTCCTGCTATTTGCCAACAGACTTGAGTGCTGAGGAGCATCGCCATTGGATGCAGGATTACGGTTTTCCAAGTATCGGTGTGCCGATTGTGGCTAACGAAATGGCTATTCACGATGACAGCGGACGCGCGCTTGCAGAAATGGAGCGCGGCGAAATCGTCATTCGTGGTGCAAATGTGATGAAGGAATACTACCAAAACCCCGACGCAAACGAAAAAACATTTGCCCACAACTGGTTCCGCAGTGGTGACGAAGGCTTTTTCAAGCGCGACGGGGCAGGACGTGAATTTTTCTTTATCACCGGACGGCTCAAAGAGTTGATTATTCGCGGTGGTGTCAATCTTGCACCACTCGAAATTGATGAAGTGCTTGCACAGGCTCCGGGCGTGAAAGCCGGAATCTGCGTGGGCTTTGAAAATGATTTTTATGGCGAGGAAGTCGGTGCGCTTGTCATTCCCGATTCGCCAAACGCAAGCAAAGAAGCTATCTTGGAGCACTGCTTCGCCGCTATACCCTTTAGCAAAGCGCCGAAAGTGGTGGTCTTTACGGATGCGCTGCCTGTAACGTCAACAGGAAAATATCAGCGCAACAGCGTAAAACACTTGTTTGCAGAGTGGAAAGCGGCGCAGTTTCGGAAGTAACAACACAATAATTTTTGAGCATAACATTCAAAAAAATACGCACTGAGTACAAACTCTTCATCTAAGCACAAAAAATATCGACATCCACACAAAACCACGATGTTCCTACAATAACCGAGGAGAAACCATGTCCACAGCCGCAGCCCAGAAGACCGCTTCCCAACAGTCTTCGACCGATATGCCCAAGTTCTTGACCCTTGTTACCGTATTTTTCTTTTGGGGCTTTCTTGCCGCCTCCAACGGCGTATTTATCCCCTTTTGCAAGTCGCATTTCCAGCTTTCGCAGTTCCAATCGCAGCTTATTGACCTTGCGTTTTATTTTGCGTACTTCATGGGGTCGCTGCTCATTTATCTTGCCGAAAAAATATCGGGCATTGACATTTTGAATAAAATCGGCTATAAGCGTGGTATTATCTATGGTTTGTTGTTCTCTGCCGCCGGAGCACTACTAATGATTGCGGCAATTAATGTGGGTTCGTACCCGTTTATTTTGGCATCGTTTTTTGCCATTGCGCTTGGCTTCTCCGTCCAGCAGACGTGCGCACAGCCCTTTGCCATCGCGCTTGGTGCGCCGGAAACGGGTTCGCATCGTTTGAACTTTGGTGGCGGAGTTAATTCCTTCGGCACAACTGTCGGACCTATCGTCGTAAGCATGATTCTTTTCGGCTCTCTTGGCGCTCAGAATGTTGTTGTGGAATTGGGTTCGGTAGTAAAAATGTACATTGGCTTGGCAGTCTTGTTTACGGCAGTGGCAACGTTCTTTCAATTCTCCAATTTACCGACCATCACCAATGACGAGCACATCGAAAAAGGCGGCAGCGCCTTGAAATATCCTCAATTAGTGCTTGGTATGACGGCAATTTTTGTCTATGTGGGTGTGGAGGTGACGATTCAAAGCAACATGGGAGCGCTCTTGGCATTGCCTGAGTTTGGTGCATACAAAGAATCGCAGATAGCCCAATATATCTCACTCTATTGGGGCAGTTTGATGATTGGTCGCTGGACAGGTGCGATTGCGGTCTTTGATATGTCCAAAACGGTGAAGCAAATTATGACGGTTGTTGTACCGTTTATCGGTTTTGCGGTCATTCTGGGCGCAAATGCGCTGAATGGCAACGATGTAAGCAATCTCTATGTGTACGCAATTTGCATTGCTGTTCAAATCATCGGCTTTTTCCTCAGCAAAGACAAACCCGCCCGCACCATGCTTATTTTTACGTCGCTTGCGATTCTGGCAATGCTTGTGGGGCTATTTACAACGGGTAAAGTAGCAACATTTGCTTTTATTAGCGGCGGTCTGTGCTGCTCAATTATGTGGCCCTGCATCTTCGCCCTTTCCGTAGCAGGCTTGGGGAAATATACCTCACAAGGCTCATTGTTCCTGATTATGATGATTTTGGGTGGTGCAATCATTCCGCCACTTCAAGGCTTGATTGCCGATAATGTGAACATCCATTCGTCGTATTGGATAACGGTTATTTGCTTTGCATACCTAGCGTTCTACACACTTCAAACGCAGCGCGTTCTGAAGGCACAAGGCATTGACCACGACGCAGCAGTTGGCGGAGCACACTAAAGAAGAAGTGTTGAGTTCTGAATTTTGAGTGTTGAGTTTTACGTTTTGAGTGCTGCGAGGCTTGCACAGTCCTGTTTTATTTGGGTTTGTGCTCCTTGCAGCACTCAATTTTTTTGTACAACCATTGTAGAGTTTTCTGGCTTTTCTCACAGAATTTCCGCATATTTCGGCGCATAAATGCTCGACGCATCTGCGCCAACCTTTCACCTCTTACTTTGTGTAGTATGACAACATTATACTCTTTTCAAAATCGCTCTGTTGCTCGTCCTTCTCTTGCTCATCGCCTGCGGGCGCTTGGTGCGTTGTGTTTGCTTCTGGGTTGCTTGGCGTGTAGCGTCGTGCAGCCTGTTCGGGTCTTGCCCGAAGGCACAACGCAAATTACCGGTTCGCTCGGAGGTCCATGGCTTCCTGAGTCCAGTCCCGCGATTATAGCTCCATACCTGAATGTCGGCGCAATGCACGGCGTATCGGAGAACGTAACGCTGACAGGTAGTCTGCATGGCACGATGCTGCCCTTTGGCGTACTCGGTTTGGACTTGGGTGCAGCAATGCGCCTCATCAAGCAGCAAGGCGCAGTGCCGGAAGTAACGGCAAAGGCGCAATTCTACGGTTTTTATGACTTCACACCCGGCAGCATCTCCACCCGCCCCGTTTCGCCCGATGGAGCCACAGCAGCAGGCGCGGTGCGCATTTTGCCGTACTTGTCCGTCAATGCCAGTTACGAACTCACCCAAGGGCTTTTGGGCTATCTCGCGCTGGAAAATGTGTTTCAGTTTACCAGCTCGGAACACTACTTTCTAACGCCCACCGTTGGTTTGCAGTATGCCCTTTCGCCGACGTTCAGTCTGCAAGGCGAATGGAAGTGGATGGCAGCAAACGTCAACACAATGAACGGTATTTTTCTCGGACAGTCCACCATTGGCACGACCGGTAATTGGGGCGTGTTTCTTGGCTTCAATTGGACTATTGCACAAAAAACTACTGCCCCCGACGCAAAATAAGAGAGACCATTTTTCCCTAGCAAACCAGATTCTTTCACGCTTTTTACTTCCACGACCATGAAACGTTTTCGTATTGTTGCCGCTTGCGCTGCGTTTGCGCTTGTCGCCCTTCAAGGCTGCGCCACAATGGATGGCTTTCTGTTTAACACAAAAAAATTGTCTGCGTATGTTCTTTCGGAGACGATTATTCCTGCTTCCGCGCGAGAAGAAATCACCTTCAAGTCCGGCGGCTATACGATTTATGCTTATTTCGTGAAATCACCATCGGCAACCGCTTCCACGCCAACAATTTTCTATCACCACGGCAACGCGCAAAACATAGAGGCATATTGGAACAGAATGGAATACTTCTACAAGGCGGGCTATAATGTGCTGATATACGACTATCGCGGTTATGGCAGAAGCGAAGGACAATCCTCGCAAGAGGGCTTAGAATCTGATGCAGAAGCGGCTCTCAGCTATCTGCTTTCACGCCGCGATGTGGACAAAAATAACATCATCCTTTATGGCTACTCGCTGGGTGGCGTTCCCTCGGTCTATTTGGCAAGCAAATATGCGGCTCCCAATGCGACCTTTCAGCCCAAAGGTCTCATCACCGAGGCAATTTTTGCCTCTACGACCGACCTTGTACAAAGCGGCGCACTCCTTGATATTCCCGGTGGCTTTGTGATGCGCGACGAATTTGCGAATCTGGTACGAATTGCCCAGATTCGTTGCCCGCTTCTGCTCATGCACGGCACGGCTGACCGCTTTATAGACATTACCCGTCATGGCGAAAAACTTTTTGCCGCAGCACCGAACAACCTCAATCCGCCGAAGGAATTTTTCAAAATTCCGGGCGCGGGACACAGCAGCATTCCTGAGACGATGATTTTGAATAATTACATTGCGAAGTTGCAGGATTTTACAACGAAGATTCGGTAAGAAATTTTTGAACGCGGATGACGCATGAATACTGCGCTGTCCGCGTTCTACTTTCTCCCTAGCACCAACGATATGAACAATTCCGAACATCTTCATACTGCCGATATTGTGCGTAGCGACGGCGCTCCGATGGCGAAAGCAAAACGCGTGATGATTATGCTGCACGGGCGCGGCGGCACGGCAGAAGATATTCTTTCATTGGCTTCATTCTTTCAAAAAAGTGATGTCGGGGCGAACCATACTGCTTTTCTTGCACCACAGGCAACTGATTTTACGTGGTATCCGTATTCTTTTCTTTCGCCTATCGAAGCAAATGAACCCGGTTTGTCGTCAGGTCTGGCAGTCATTCAAACGCTTTCCGATGCGGCAGGGCGGGCGGGTATTCCGCCGGAGCAGCGTTATTTTCTGGGTTTTTCGCAAGGCGCGTGTTTGATGCTGGAATTTGCAGCTCGCTCTGCACAGCGCTATGGCGGCATCTATGCCTTTAGTGGTGGCGTGATTGGACCCGACGGTACACCACGCAACTACGCAGGGAATTTTGCCGGAACACCTGTGTTTATGGGATGTAGTGACATTGACCCGCATATTCCAAAAGCACGTTTTCTCGAAACTGTCGAGCTTTATGAACGGCTCGGAGCAAGCGTTACTTCACGCTTGTACCCGAATATGCCCCATACGATTGTGCAAGATGAAATTGCTGCTGCGGTGCAGCTTTTTGAGGCGACAACGCCTAAAAACATTTGAAAGCCTCTCGAATGCTGAATGTAATGAATATTTTTACTGTCGTGCTTGTGCTGAACACTCTCTGGTTTGGTGCGGCATTCTGGTATTTTAGCATTAAGTCCACGAGCGCCGCCAAAATTCTTGCGCCGCGCTCTGAACGAGAAAATACCTTGTTTCCAACGATTGCGTGGAGTGTGAAATTTCTTGGCGGCATGAACCTCGCGTTTTCCGTCTTTGCGTTTATACTTCTTTTTTCACGAGCCATATTTCCCGACGCACGACAGAATATGGTTTTTGCACTTGTTTTTGCACTTGCACACTGCTCGCAATTTGCTTTTAATGTTCCTCTTGCGCTCACAGAAAAAAACGCCCAGAAGCCGCTTTGGAATGTACTTCACGGACCAATGCGTTTTATTTTTGTTGTTGACGGCACGCTTACTCTTGCAAATTTGGGCTGTGCTATTGCTTTCTTCCTTTGATTTTTACCTTTTTCACCGAAAGGACACACCATGAACCGCGATATAACCAAAACCTATACCAACGGAGAAATTACGGTCGTTTGGAAACCGAGCGTCTGTATTCATTCGACCGTGTGCTTCAAAGGTTTGGGCGATGTATTCGACCCCAAAGCTCGCCCATGGATAAACATGGACGGAGCCGAAACTCAGCACATCATGGAGCAAATAGATAAATGCCCGTCGGGAGCGCTTTCCTACTATCGTAATGCTGACGTGCCGGGCGAAAATAAAACGGTGCAGACGGAATCTATCGTGGAAGTTATGCCCAATGGTCCGCTTCTCGTCTATGGTAATCTGAACGTAAAGGACTCTGCGGGAAACACTGTACAGAAAAATAAAGTAACGGCTTTCTGTCGCTGCGGTGGGTCAGGAAATAAGCCATACTGCGACGGAACGCATACGAAGATTGGGTTTCAGGGGTAAAAAGAATATATATTCATGCCTCACGGCTATATCACCCGTATCATCGGTTCCAAATCATGCGTAGCCGCATCACCTTTGTAATAGACTCGTTCCAAAAACAGCCCACTCGGCGGCGCGGTCAGTTTTGCCGGAATGCCAGAGGCGCTCTCGAAAAATTCATGTACATTACCGAGCGTCATTTTTCCACGCCCAACTTCAGTGATAACGCCAACCATCTGCCGCACCATTTTCCAGAGAAAATGCGAGCCGCGAATCCGCACTAGAATAAGGCTGCCAGACTCTTCGAGGCTAAATTCCTCTATGTTCGTCGTCGTTGATTTTTCGTCGGGGTCGTCTGCGGTGAAGGAGCGAAAATCGCGCTTCCCCGTAAAAATAGCCGCCGCCGAGCGCATTTTTTCTATTTCCAGAGGGTCTTTCACCCACCATACAAAACGCTTTGCAAAGGCACTCCGGCGACGCGAAATCTGATAGACGTACTGGCGCGAAAGCGCATCATATCTGGCGTGAAAATTCTGATGTGCTTTGTCAATACGAAGAATGTTAATATCGGCAGGAAGCTCATCGTTAATTTTCATCCGCAGAATTTGCGGCGCAAGTTGCGTCCGCACTTCCAAATGCGCCACCTGCCCAAGTGCATGAACACCTGCATCGGTACGCCCTGCGCCATAGACCTCGAATTCACGCGAGTTCGTTACTGCTTCCACTGCTTTCATAATATCGCCCTGTACTGTGCGGGCATTGTTCTGCACCTGCCAGCCGCTATAGCGCGTTCCTTCGTATTCCAGCGTCATCTTGAACCGCGCCATTTCTAGCGTCCTTTCTTGAGTGGTGGAAGCGCGTAGGTTGCACCGGAAGGCAATATACTGAGACGTACATCATCCGCCACAAGATTCCCATTTTTGTCTGTGCGAATATTTTTTGCTTTGCGGGCATCGAAGATTTGAACAGTGGCATCGCCCAGCACCTCAAAAGTGTTATTGGGCTTGACAACGATAGAAGTTGCCTCGTCAATACCAACACCGACCAGTTCGGGATGCTCCAAAACAAGCGTGAGCAAGCGATTCTGACGCTTACGCTTCACAAAGTGCTGATCCACAATCACCGAGCGCATAAAGCCAAAACCGTCCGCCGTAACGATATTACCTTTGCGCACCATTCCGTAAGCGCTGGTGGTATCTTTGTTCACCGCTTCGTCGCCCGTGAGCATAATCTGACTTTGCACAGCCGCTCCTGCACTTGTGCCGGAGAGAACACCGCCTTTGCGATAACAATTCCAAATACCCTCAAGAAATTTCGTGCCTCGCAGTGCTTTTGTAAGCCTGTTCTGGTCGCCACCGGAGAAAAAAACACCGGTCGCTGCATTGATTTTGGTAAGGTTGGAGTCCACATCTGCACTCACAGAATCGCAGATAACAAAATCAACATTCGGTACACCGAGCTTGATAAACTGTTCACGCTGCGCCTTCGCCGTCTCAAGCATCTCACTACTTGCCATTGGCACAATGAGGATTCGCGCCTTTGCACCACCGGCAAGCTCAACAATTCTTTTCATAATTGCTTCGGGGCGTGCCCCGCCGCCAATGATAACTAAATGCCCCTTGGGTGTGGTGGGTTGTGCAAATGCTTGCACCGAGAGCGCAATAAAGACAACAGCAATTCGTAAAAACTTCATAACTCGGTAAAAAAATGACGTGACAATTGGATTGGCAGGGCGAATTTACACAAAAATTGGCACAATCGTAGAACAGTTTGCGCTCGGTATATTTTAAGCAAACATCTTTTGCACCTTTCGCAGCGAGCGCACTAATACATCAATTTCGTCTTTCGTATTGTAAAAAGCAAGCGACGCGCGGCACGTTGCCGGAACGCCAAAGCGCTTCATAAGTGGTTGTGTACAATGATGTCCTGTACGAATTGCCACGCCGTCGTTGTCGAGTATTGTGCCCACGTCGTGCGGGTGAATATCACCGTCGGGATTCCGCAGCATAAACGAAATCACACTTGCCTTCTCGCGGGCATTGCCGATGATACGCAGCCCATCAATGCCCAGAAGCGCCTCTGTGCCATAGTGCAAAAGCTCCTGCTCATACTCACCGATAGCCTCCAAACCAATTCCACGCACATACTCCAATGCCGCACCAAGTCCGATGATGCCCTCCACGTGCGGCGTTCCGGCTTCAAACTTGAAGGGGATTTCGTTATACGTGGTTTTCTCAAAACTCACCGAGCTAATCATTGCGCCACCACCATGATAGGGCGGCATGGCTTCGAGGAGTGCCGCTTTGCCATAGAGAACGCCGATTCCGGTGGGACCAAAGATTTTGTGTCCCGAAAAAACGTAGAAATCTGCGTCCAATGCTTGCACATCCACGCTGGTATGCGGAACGGATTGCGCCCCATCCACCAGCACCACTGCCCCATACTCATGTGCAAATTCAATAATACGCTTCACCGGATTGACCGTGCCCAGTGTGTTGGAAATGTGCGTGATGGCAACGATTTTCGTGCGGTCGGAAAGCAGATTTTCGTATTCTTCCATGATGAGGTCACCATTATCATCTATCGGCACAACGCGCAGCACTGCGCCTTTGCGAGCACAGAGCATTTGCCAAGGAACAATGTTAGAATGATGCTCCATGCCAGAGATGATGATTTCATCACCTTTTTGGATGCCGTACTCGCCGAAGGACGTTGCCACAAGATTGATAGCTTCAGTCGTACCACGTACAAAAATAATCTCACGATCTTCCGCAGCATTAATAAACGCTTGTGTTGTTCGGCGGGCTGCTTCCAGAGCGGTTGTTGCTTGCTGGCTTAGAAAATGATTCCCACGATGCACGTTGCTGTTCATTGCGCGGTAGTAATGGTCTATCGTTTCGATGACCTGACGCGGCTTTTGTGATGTGTTACCATTGTCCAAATACACAAGCGGCTTGCCGTGAACCCGCTCGGAGAGAATCGGGAAGTCAGCACGAAGTGTTTGTACATCAAAGTCCAGTGTTGGTGCGGTATTCATAATGGCAAAACCATTTTCTAGCAAGTGAGAAAAAATTATCCAAAAATTGTGTAGGTTGAGAACAACTCAATACGATGCAACAGGTATAGTGGCAACTTCGATTCCATACCGCAACCCAACACTAATTGAGATTGGTTGAATATTCATTGTGCGTAGCCCCGCAAGCGGGTCTTTACCAATAATGTTAAAATTGTCAGGAATTTGACGGAGCGGAATAATGCGTACAAGTTGAGTCATCGTCATTGAGCCTTGAACGTACAGCGTAAGATAACTGTTGCTCAACGGAAACGACACCACGCCAATATCGGCAGCAAGTTCAGTGAAATACTGCATTCGGTCATTTGGAAGCGTGTATGATGTGAGTTGCCCGGTTGGAAGCTGCGCCGTACCCTTCACCTCAAATACATCTACTGTTGCATCATAGGTGGCGCGAATCGGTAGGCCTGTTCGGAGGAGCAAAGAAAATTCCGGCAGCCCAAAAAACTTATAGAATCGCAATCCCAGCGCTACACTTGCATAAAGAGCGTTTGCATTCATAAGAAATTCATTGGTCGGCTTTCCGGTGAAGATATCGTAGGAAGCACTGCGGGCAGCAAAATTAAGCAACCCAACATTAAGCACCACCACAGCATCGTTCTTGCGCGTGATGGAATATAGCCCCTCCACGCCCACATCCGGTAGATTCGCAAATGCAAACTCACCACGAGTGAGAGCAGTTAGTGAAGAGTTCCAGCCACCGCGCCCAGCCACATAGCCGCCCAAACTAATGTTTCCTTGGGCAGGCAATATCTGGACAGCATACACCGAAAGAACTGCAAAGACAACCGACAAACGAATTGTACAAAATTGTTTCATCACAACACCTTATCAATGAAAAGCAAACACACTGTTTGCACGATGAAAGAGTTATTCAAAGTACACAAACTCAAGGTACATCAACTCACAATACAAGAAGTTGTCCACGTTGAACAGGATTTTTCTATTAGTTCTACGGTACTTTATGCTTTGAAGTTTCTGTCAGCGCAGAAGATTTCTTACGAGTGCCTCTCAACACAATGTAGTTCTAACACAAACGCTCCAAGACTTTCATAAAAAGCCGTAGAGCGTTTGTGAAGCAGAATAATCAGGAAATGCTTACGATACCAATTCTTGATGCAGACGCTCTGCAATGATAGATTCCAAGCGCTCACGGAGCGGTTCCAGTTGGATTTTTTCGGTAATCTCACCCGCAAAAGCGTACAAAAGAAGTGCCCGTGCCTGCTCTTTGTCCAGCCCACGTGCGCGAAGGTAAAAGACTGACTCGTCGTCGAGTTGCCCTGATGTGCATCCATGGCTGCATTTCACGTCGTCGGCAAAGATTTCCAACTGCGGTTTTGTGTTCACCGTTGCATTCGGCGACATGAGGATATTACGATTTGATTGGTATGCCAATGTTTTTTGCGCATCGGGACGAACCATGATTTTACCATTAAAAACGCCCGTTGAGCGGTCGTCCATAATGCCTTTGTAGAGTTCGTTGCTGGTGCAATGCGCTACAGCGTGGTCGGCAAGCGTGTGATTATCCACAAGCGTTTTTCCATTGACCAAATATAAACCGTAAAAGTGTGTGTCTGCACCCTTTCCGGCAAGCACAGCACTAAGGTTATTCCGAACAATACCGCCGGAAAGCGTGACGACAACCGTATTCAGAACACTAGTGCCTGCCTGCTCAGCATGAAGAGCACCGACAAAGTACGACTGCTCCACGTCCTGCTGCACTTTGTAATGATTGAGATGCGCATTATCAGCAAGGACAACCTCGCTGACGATATTGGTAAAACCGTAGTTCTCACCAGAAGCAAGTGTGTGCGCACTTTCGACGATGGTCGCTTCGGCATTTGCACCCACCAACACAAGATTGCGCACCGGAGCAAATGTACTTTGCGCACGAGAATCATTCACAAACAAGAGATGAAAAGGTTCTTCCACAACTGCGCCACTTGCAATCTCAATATATGCGCCATTCAGTGCAAATGCGGTGTTCAGCGCCAGCATCGCATCATTCTGCCACAGAGCATACTTGGCAAAGTGCTTTTCAACCACTGTTGCTTTTTTCTTAAAAGCCTCCGCAAGCGGCATCACTTCTACGCCTTTCGGAGAAATAATCGTAGAAAGGTCGGCAGCGAAAGAACCATTCACAAAGACCAGTATGTTTGCTTCTACATCAGGCAGTAAAAAAGGCTCAATATCTGACTTCGTAACGGTTGAGGTATTGTGGACATTGAAGGCGTAGTCGTTTTTGACAACGGGCATGATGTTCGTGTACTTCCATTCCTCATGGCGGATAGTCGGGAAACCAAGCTCCGTAAAGCGCGTCATTGCTTGCTTGCGAATAGCGTGGACGGGTGCTTGTGCTTGTCCGTTAAGCATAGCTTCCATGCGGATAAATTCTTTGACCAGTTTTTCTTGCAAACTCAAAACCTCACTCATGCAGTCACCTCTTCTTGAGCCAGTTCCTTAATCCAATCATAACCTTTTGCTTCCAGTTCCAACGCTAAATCTTTACCGCCGGACTTGACAATACGACCTTTGTAGAGAACGTGCACAAAATCAGGGACAATATAGTCCAACAAACGCTGATAGTGCGTGATAACGATGGTAGAAGTTTCTTTGGAACGCAACTTGTTTACACCGTTGGCAACGATTTTGAGCGCGTCAATATCCAAGCCTGAATCGGTCTCGTCCAAAATGGAAAGTTTCGGCTCCAGCATTGCCATTTGGAAGATTTCATTGCGTTTTTTCTCGCCGCCGGAAAAACCTTCGTTCACCGAGCGGCTGACCATTGCTTGATCCATCTCCACCAATGCCATTTTCTCGCGCATCATGTTCAGAAACGCTTTCGGCTCCATTGGTGCTAAACCGCGATGTTTGCGGACTTCGTTGACGGCTGCTTTGAGAAAATTGGTATTGCTCACGCCGGGAATTTCGACAGGATACTGAAACGCCAAAAATACACCTTCGCGGGCGCGGTCTTCAGGTGACATTTCGAGCAAATCTTCATCTTGAAATGTTACCGTGCCGCCTGTTATTTCGTAGTCTTCCCGTCCGGCAAGCACCGAGGCAAGTGTGCTTTTGCCCGAACCGTTGGGCCCCATGATGGCGTGAATTTCGCCTTTGCCAATAGTAAGGTTAATTCCCTTCAAAATCTCTTTGCCTTCCACGGAGGCTTGCAGATTGGTGATGGTGAGCATGAACAGTCAATCCTAATGAATATGATTAAAAAAATATTTTCGTGTATTATTTCGGCAACCGCTATTCCGAAAGCCGCTTCAAATCTGGCGGGTCGCCTGCCATCTCTACAACTTGAATAAAAACATCAATGCCGTGATACCGTGCCAGACGCTCAACGTTAGAGCGAAATTTACGGAAGTTAAACCACTTTGAATTTTCGACTAAAAAGGCAGCACTAGAGCCATCTTTGAGAAAGAGCGTTACGCCGGCAGAGTTGGCGACTACCTTTATCACATTTGCCCACGCATACCATTTTGCCTGCCCGAAAACGCTTGGCTTGAAGTCAATACCTTCTTCATTAAGAATAACAAAACGCTGAGAGCGCAAGAGCAGAAGCAGTACAATGGTTGCATACACGCCAACGCCGATGAGCCAGAGCGTCGAAATATCGAACCGTGTAACATAGAGCACGAGTGCTGCCCCAGCGATAGCCACAGCAAGTTGCTCGCCGCGATTCATTTTGCGATTGCCAAGAACAATTTCCTGCATAATCCGTTAATGGTTTTCATGATTGATGGTTACTTGCTTAGAACACTCTTCCATGATGTAGGAAAGTGCAGCAAACAATTTATCAAGGTCGTTGATGCTGTGCGAAGCAATTTCTTGTGTAAGAGTTGTATCTTCAAGTTTGCCAAATTGCCATATCTCGCCATTTGTAACAATCCCAAAAACCGTTGTAGTTTCTGAATTAAGTTTTTGAGAGGCAAGCATCTCCGCAGCGCACTGCCCCCAACCATATTCAAAATCATCTTGTTTGGCTTCGACAGCTACCAAAATTGGCGAACCAACAACGGCAAAGCCATATTCCGATTCTTTCGCAATCAAATAGTCGGGTGTACCGACAAGAGTGGAATCATATTCTAGCGGCGTATGGCTCCATAGTTTGAACTTTTTACGATAGTGCAGCCAAATGTCGTATAACACTGGGGCAATAAGCATTTCACAACGCGCGGCTTCAGAAGGGCGATGCAATCCTTCTTCCAGTACAACTCCAATACGCTCTCGCAATGCCTCTTGTGCTGGTACAATAGCAGAATGTCCGATGAACGCTTGATTACGGACAGAAATCTGCCACCGCTTTGCCACTTCGCCAATAGATTTGAATTGTGAAAATGCCATAGATTATGCTACGTTACTGGTATTGTCGTGCAGTCTCAGAGTGCCTGTTTGATAAAAATCAACCAACGCTGCCCTCAAGCGAGATAGCAAGCAGCTTTTGTGCCTCCACAGCAAATTCCATCGGGAGTTGGTTCATTACTTCTTTCGCATAACCGTTCACAATCATTGCTACGGCTTGCTCGGTGTCTATGCCACGTTGGTTGAAGTAAAAAAGTGTATCTTCGCCGATTTTTGAGGTTGTGGCTTCGTGTTCAACCGTACCCGTAGGGTTGCTGACCTCAATGTAGGGGAACGTGTGTGCACCGCATTTGTCGCCGATGAGCAGTGAGTCGCACTGAGAGAAGTTACGCGCGTTGTCGGCAGTTTTGCCCACGCGCACCTGCCCACGATAGCTATTTTGGCTTTTTCCGGCAGAAATACCTTTCGATACAATGCGGCTTTTCGTGTTTTTGCCGATATGAAGCATTTTCGTACCGGTATCTGCCTGCTGCATATTGTTCGTGACGGCGACAGAATAGAATTCACCAACCGAATAATCACCTTTGAGAATCACGCTCGGATATTTCCACGTGATAGACGAGCCAGTCTCTACCTGCGTCCACGAAATTTTCGCGTGTTTATAGGCAGTACCACGCTTGGTCACGAAATTGTAGATGCCACCTTTACCATCTTTATCGCCCGGATACCAATTCTGAACAGTTGAATACTTGATTTCTGCATTGTCCATTGCGATAAGTTCCACTACTGCTGCGTGAAGTTGGTTCTCGTCGCGCATAGGCGCTGTGCAGCCTTCGAGATAGCTTACATATGCACCTTCATCGGCAATAAGCAGCGTCCGCTCAAATTGCCCTGTATTTTCGGCATTGATACGGAAATAGGTGGAAAGTTCCATCGGGCAGCGTACGCCTTTAGGGATATAGCAAAATGAACCGTCGGAGAAAACGGCGGAATTGAGCGCTGCGAAGTAATTATCATTTGGCGGAACAACCGAGCCGATATACTGTTTTACAAGTTCGGGGTGTTCTTGAATTGCTTCGCTGATGGAGCAGAAAATAATGCCAAGCGAGGCAAGTTTTTCCTTGAAAGACGTTGCAACCGATACGCTGTCCATGACGAAATCAACGGCGATACCGCCAGTCAGTCCGTCGTGAATACCCGTGATGCGCTCTTGCTCTTGAAGCGAAATGCCAAGTTTGTCCAGTGTGCGGCGAAGTTCGGGGTCAATCTCATCAAGGCTTTTCGGCTTGGCAGATTGCTTGGGAGCCGCATAATAGCTAACAGCTTGATAATCAATCGGCGGGAATGTCACATTTTGCCACTGCGGTTCTTTCATCGTCAGCCAATGGCGATACGCTTTTAAGCGCCATTCGAGCATCCATTCCGGCTCGTTTTTCTTTGCCGAAATCATACGCACAACGTCTTCATTTAAGCCGACAGGCGCGATCTCTTGCTCAATATCGGTAACGAAGCCATACTTGTACTCACTGGAAACGACTTCTTCCAAAATGTCCTGTTGTTCTACTTTAGCCATTGGTGTTGAGAATGAAAAATGAGAATGAAAGATAACGATGGAAGATTATCGTTGTTTGGTTTATGTTGTGGGGAAAGGCAGTACATACTCTTCGTCGAAAACTTCTTGCCATGTAAGATGCTCGACATCGGTTCTCTGCTCCATCTCGTCTTCTGCATCAGCACGGGCTTCTGCAAAGGCTTTGTCCCAATATCCGCGAATAATTTCATTGGTAATACTTGGCGTAGATTCTTGAATTTCACGAATTTCGCGGCGGGCATTGCGAATAGTGCGCGTCCAAGAGCGTGAACGCTGGTGTTCTTGGGTTTTCCATTTGATAATGTGCATCATCAGTATCACCAAATGACTCTTCACTGCACGACGATCAATTTTGGACATAGATTCCATGAGTTCAGCCGTGCCCAGCATAGCTGCTTCTACATTGCCATCTTGCAATTCAGCATGAATGGCTGATGCGGTCAGGTAATGCGAAGAAAAGACGAGTTCATGCCAGTCACGCTGCGTTATCATATCGGTTTCTTGTTTATTGAACGCTCAAGGACGATTTCGTAGTATCGAATTCTCATACCACTATCACCCGGAGAAGAAAAGATTTGCACCAAACGCCAGCCTTATTTTTGCGTGTTCATGGATAACATTTTGGTATTCTTGTTCGGGCTTCTTCAATGAACCAAAGATGGAGCCTTCAAGGCGCACGAATTTGTATTCAAATTCCTGTTCATCAATTATTGCAGCTTTCAAAGTGATCAGACAAGCTGTCGCTCAAAAATAAGTTCGTAATAATGCTCATCGCTCTTGCCCGGCTCCGGTGCGAATATTTGTACCAAGCGCCACCCTTCGGCAGCGTGTTCCTGGATGATATGACGATAGTCCTCCTGTGCGACCGAGCCGCCTTCCATCCAAATTTCGCCAAAGCGAACAAAGGTATATTCGTAACGGGTGCTTCCCATACTTACACGCCAAAGGACGAACCGCATCCGCACGTTTTGGTTGCGTTGGGGTTATTGAAGGTAAAGCCGCGCCCGTTCAAACCATCGGTGAAGTCAAGTTCAACACCCATCAGATAAAAGAGGCTCTTTTTATCAACAAAGATATTTACTTCGCCCATCGGCAAGATTTTATCACTCTCGCGCGACTCTGCATCAAAGCCAAGCGTGTACGACAAGCCAGAGCATCCGCCGCCTTTAACGCCTACACGCAAGCCGTATGTGGCGGGTATGCTGTTTTGCTCTTTAATTTTATTGATTTCGCTAATAGCGCGAGAGGTGATTTTAATGTCATCGTCAGCAGTGGTGCCGACAATACCGGTAGCAATAGTTTCAACCATAGCAAAAATGCTGAAAAGTTAAACAAAAGTCTGTGAAAGTCTGTTAATTGATAATACCGTTGGTAGCATATACGCTTTGAATGGCGAAATAGCGCTCTCTTTCAGGGAATGCCATTTGCTGAATTGTCATGGAAGCAAGCACCTCGTCAATGCGGCGTTGCAAGATACCCATTGGCGTTTTGATAGTGCAGCGCCCTTGCATGGAACAATCTTTCGAGCCGTGTTCACCGCAACATTCTACAATCTGTGTCTTGCCCTCGACGGCTTCTATGACCTGTGCTACAGAAATTTCCGAGGGCTGGCGAAGTAGCTCGTATCCGCCCGATGCGCCTTGCTGAGAAATAATAAATTTCTGCCGCATGAGCGCTTGCAATGTTTTGGCAACAAATTCAAACGAAATGCCGTAATGTTCTGCAATTTCCTTCGCCGACACAACGCGCCCTTTATGCGAGGCAATGTACTGCAAGGCAATAAGTGCATATTCCGATTTTTTTGAGAGTCGTAGCATGGCGTATAAGACGAAAAAAATCCGTACTCAGTGTACAAGGTCTATACACGATGAACGGCTATGGTGCTTTGGCTTGCAATATACGACTTTTTTTGTCGTGATTCAAGAGTGACGCTCTTGCGAGTAAAAAAAATGCCCTGCATAAAAATTTACGCGGGCATCTTTGTAGGCTTCTAAAAAAGCACAAAACCTAATCTTGGCTATGCTTCCAAATGAGAAACTGCGTTTGGGTAAACTGATTCGTCGTGCTGGAAAGACGACGGGCAAGCGAGGTAATAAGCTCTTTTGCGGTGTCTGGATAAGCACGAATCACTTCGTCCAGTCCTTGTGTGATGTGCGTAACGGTACAAGGCGTTTTCGCAACAATCGTGCAGGAGCGGGCTTGCCCCAAAATATCGGACATTTCGCCAAAAATAGTACCGGCAATAATCACTTCGCGGATTTTGACACCTTGTTTGATAACCTCAAAGCTACCACCTTCAAGAATGTAAAAACCGTCACCACCGCGGTCGCCTTCGCGCATAATGATGTCGCCCGGCTTGAAAGATAGAGATTTACTCATCTGAGCGCTCCTTCGAGCATAAAAAATTGTGAGGAAAACTACAACGTACCGATGAATACAATAGGTTTATTCGATGGCTCGGACTCTAAGCGCTATTACTTGCGTGTGAGTTCGAGGAATGCCAGTTTGCCCTGCGTCAGCGCATCGGTGGTTGTGGAAATACGTTCAGCCAGTGCAATGACAAGCTGTTTCGCCACTTCGGGATGCTGACGAATAATATCGTCAAGGCTAAAGGGATAGTACGCAACTTGCGTAGCAGTCTCTGCCGTTGCGGTGCAGGTACGCGGTTCGTCGAGAATATCGCTCATCTCGCCGAAAATTGTTCCTACACCGGCAAGTTCGGAGATTTTTACGCCTTGCTTGCTTAGACTAATAGTACCGGATTCGAGGATGTAGTATCCTTTTCCACGCTCACCCTCACGAATAATAACCTCGCCCGGACGGAATGAAAGCACTTTCTGCGACATTAACTGTTCTCCTGATGAAAAAATTGAGACTGTATAAATGACAATTATTCAGTGTTACTGTACCTTTTCAGCCCATGAAAATACACAAAGCAAGACTAATAACAAACTTTTTTCACGCAAACGTGAAAAAGCAAATCTTAAAATGTTTCTCCGTGAGCGAGTGGAGTCACACTCACCCAGCCCTTTGCAGCAAGCGCTTCGGCAATCTGTACCGCATTCGTCGCTGCGCCCTTGCGGATGTTGTCCGAGACTACCCACATATACGCACCGTGTTCTACTGAGTCGTCCTTGCGGATGCGACCTACAAAAACTTCATCCCGCCCGTCGCTCATCTGTGGCGTGGGATAGACTGCTTTGTGCGGTTCATCCGCAATCACTATGCCCGGTGCGGTTTTCAGCACATTGGTCATTGCTTCGGGAGAAATTGCTTTTTCGGTTTCGACGTTCACCGATTCCCCGTGTCCACCTAGTGTGGGAACGCGCACACACGTTACAGCCAGACGCAATGAGGGCAGTTCCATGATTTTACGAATTTCATTCAGCATTTTGGTTTCTTCTTCGGAAAAACCAAACTGTTCTTTGACAGTATGAAAGACGGTATTAAAAGCAATAGGCGCAGAAAAGGGTGACTGAACGGGCTTCCCTTGTAGCTCACCGTGAAGCGTTTCCACACCTTGATTTCCGGCACCACTTGGTGATTGGTAGGTAGAAACAACGACACGCTTCAGCCCAAATTCGTTGTGGAGAGGCTCCAGCGCTACCACGAGCTGAATAGTCGAGCAATTTGGATTGGCAATAATACCGTGATGCCCCTGAAGCGCATGGGTATTCACCTCAGGCACAACAAGCGGTACGTGCTTGTGCATTCGCCACGCACTGCTGTTGTCAATCGCCACGCAACCTGCCTTTGCTGCCGACGGCGCAAATTCTTTGCTTGCTGCTCCACCGGCGGAGAAGAGTGCTATGTCCACGCCTTGAAATGAGTCGTGTGTCAATTCTTCAACGGTGTATTCTTGTCCTTTGAAGGTGAGTTTTGAACCCGCAGAGCGCTTAGAAGCAAGAAGTTTGAGGGATTTGACAGGAAAATTACGCTCTTCAAGGACTTTGAGCATTGTGCGCCCCACCAGTCCTGTTGCGCCCGCCACAGCGACAACGTAGCCATTTGTTTGATTACTCATGAAAAACTTGGTTGTGAATAAAACTTACATCATCATCGGATTACATCATAATCGGAATATACGAAACGTCGCTTGCTCGGAAGCGGGAAAAATGATACGAGTCTTCCAGCATATCACTAAGCACCGTCTCGCCACCACTAAGTTCGCGTAGGCGAACACGCATGGGTGCTTGCACAAGGCTGGCAGCCCCCGCAAACTCGGCGCGAACATAATTTTCTGTCCAGCCTGTCCATAGTCCCGTTTCCGGGTTTCGCTGTTCAGGAATGACCGTGTGCTCTGTGCCGCACTGGGACTGATAGAATTCAAATTTTTTCTTTGCCGATAGTGTGCGTAAACGCTTTGAGCGTTCTGCTCGCACGTGCATCGGTACGCCGCCCGTCAGCGCAGAAAGCTCAGCAGCAGGCGTATTTTCTCGCTCCGAATAGCTAAAGACGTGCAAATACGAAACAGGAAGGTCGTGCAGCATTGCAAACGTTTCCTCAAAATGCGCATCGGTTTCTGTGGGAAAGCCCACAATCACATCCGCTCCGATACCTGCCGACGGCATGAAATCTTTGATTGTATCAATAAGTTCACGGTAGTATTCCGCTTTGTAGCGGCGTCGCATTTGGCGCAATACATCCGGCGAGCCGCTCTGAAGCGGAATATGGAACGATGGGCAAAAAACGCTTGATTGCGCAATAATTTCGATAATTTCTCGCGTCAATAAATTTGGCTCAATAGACGAAATCCGCACCCGCAAGCGTGTTTGCATCTTATCAATTTGACGCACCACATCGGTAAATGTTTCGCCTGTCGCGGCTTCATAATCACCCAAGTTGATACCCGAAAGCACGACTTCGTGGTAACCACTTGCTTCCAATGCTCGTATTTTCTCAGGAATGAGGGCAAAATCCATTGCGCGGCTTTTGCCCCGCGCAAGTGGAATCGTGCAAAAACTACATTTGTAATCGCACCCGTCCTGAAGTTTCAAAAACGCCCGTGTGCGGCTGTCAGACTCGGTGGACTGCGCTTCCACGAAGTCGAGCGCTCCGTCTAATTCTTCCACAAAACAATGCGGGGTGTCGAGTTTGCGAAAATCGCGTACAAGGTTGGTAATCTTGAACTTTTCTTTTGCCCCAAAGACCGCATCCACGCCTTCAATCGAAGCAATCTCCTCTGGCTGTAGTTGTGCATAACAGCCAGTCACACCCACAAATGCCTGCGGAGAGACGCGCAGCGCACGCCGAATTATCTGCCGACATTCTTTATCTGCATTTTCGGTAACAGTACACGTGTTGATGATCACGGCATCGGTAGGCTGTCCAAAGGGTACGACAGAATGACCGTCGCGTTCAAAGATGCTTTGTAATTGCGAGGTTTCAGCGTAATTCAGTTTGCAACCGAGGGTATAAAAAGAAACGTTCATAGCAGCATTTGAGGAAAAATTTGAATCATAAACTTACGATTTTTCGCCGCTTCTGCCAAATACTTTCAAAATGTGAAGTCCTTTCTCCGCACAAAGTTTTGACGCAAAAAAATCATACGAATAAAAGAAAACCCACTTGCAGACATATCTGCAAGCGGGCTTTTCTGTTGCTGAAGAAATAAACAACCTTCTTTGCTTATTGCTGAGGCATTGCAAAGAATTCTTCACGCGAAATCATCGGTACAATGGGCAGACTCTTTGTCTTGAGGGATTCGTTCAGGCTCACAAGGTCTTTGCCTGTCAGTTTTTCCCATGTAGCAACAGCTACTTTCAAGTCTGCGTCCAGCATTGCAATGTTGTCCAAGTGAACTTTGCTTGGTGCTCCGGCGTGGAAACTGACCACACCATAGATTTCAAGCAGTTTCTCGCGCAACTTATTTTCTTTTACACCCACGTAATAGCCTTCGCCAGCCACAAGCGTTTTGTAGAATTCAGCAAATTGTTTGTGATTCGCTTCAAGACTTGCTTTAACTGCTGGGTCAGTGGCAGCGTCCATGCGCGATTTGAGTGTGTCGCGGGTGCGAACAGTCGTTTCGATGATGTACGCAAGGCGTTCTTGCATATCGTAGAGTTGCTTTGCTGTTTTGTACTGCGCGAGGCGCTCAGAAGCAGGATATGGCGAACGTGCGTCGCTGACAAGCGTAAGCGGTCCTGTAAACGTTTTATCACCTTTAGTGATGCGAACGGTATATTTACCTTCCGGTGCGGTCAACCCCTGACCAAGACCATTCAAGCCGTTTTCGGTCTCAAAGCTCTCTGCTTTCGCAGCTTTTGGCGGGCGGGTGGACATTCCCCACTGCACGCGGTTCAAGCCCTTGCGTTTGCCACCTTGCAGCGTGGTCAAAACCTCGTTTTTATCGTTCAAAATATCAACCGTGAGACTGCCCGAACTCAAGCGATCTTTCAGGAAATAGGTGATAACTGCGTTTCCGCTCAGGTTGTCGCCCGTAAATTCGTCGCTGCCCGGAAAATCTTGGAAACCGATGCCGAAAGATTGCACGGTCGGACGAGCAGGTAAAATTGCCAGTTCGCTGTTCAATATCTCAGATGTAAGTGCACGAATCGGCGTAATATCGTCAATGATGATAACGCCGCGTCCGTGCGTCGCCAGCATTACGTCGTGTTCGCGCGGGTGAATTGCAATATCACGAATCCCTACATTTGGTATGTTTGCTGTCATCTGCGCCCAGTTCTGACCGCCGTCCAGTGAAATAAGCAAGCCCATTTCTGTTCCCAAGAACAGCAGGTTTTTGCTCACCAAATCTTCTCGGATGCAGAGTGCATAGCTTTTGAATTCGCTTGAAGCAAAGGCAGTCCACGTTTTGCCGAAGTCAGTTGTTTTGTAGGCGTAGGTTTTCATATCACCCATCGTATGCCCGTCGAAGGTCACGTATGCAGTGCCTTTGTCGAAATGACTTGCTTCGACGGTTGAAACCCACGTGTTTTTCGGCACACCCGGCACGTTTGCTACAACGTTTGTCCACGTCTTGCCGCCATTTTGCGTTACTTGCAAGTTACCGTCATCCGTTCCTGCCCAAATCACTTTTTCATCCAACGGCGACTCAGCAACGGCATAAATGGTCGTGTGATTCTCGGCAGAAGATTTATCCATTGTTACGCCACCGGACTCCTCTTGTTTCTGCTTCATCGGGTCGTTGGTCGTCAGGTCGGGCGAGATTTTTTCCCATGTTTCGCCCTTGTCGTAAGAGCGGAAAAGGAATTGCGAAGCAGCATAGAGTGTTTTCGGGTTCTTGGGACTTTGCACAATCGGCGTGTTCCAGTTCCAACGGTATTTTGGCTCGCCTGCTTTTTCAAGTGGTTTGATAACCTTGATTTCGCCTGTCGGAAGATGATGACGAATCATATTACCACCTTGCGACTCGAAGTAGATGTAGTTTTTGTCCACACGGTCGCGTACCACGTAGAAGCCATCACCAAAGCCGACACTGCGCCATACTGAATTGGTCAGCGCTCCGGCTGCACGGGAGGGAGCCATCCACGAGCCATTGTCCTGCAAGCCGCCCATAACATTGTACGGTGTTTCCATGTCGTAGCTGACGTGATAAAACTGAGAAACAGGCAAATTGCGGAAGAACTGCCATTTTCTGCCGCGGTCAAGTGAACGATAGACACCGCCGTCCGTACCGAGCAGCAAGTGCATTGGGTTTTTGGGGTCTATCCAAAGTGCGTGGTGGTCGGAATGCGTGTCATTGCCAATCGTCTCAAAGGTCTTACCGCCGTCATTGCTGACGTTGAGTTGAAAGTTTGGCTTATAGACACGGTTCTCATCCGTCGGGTCAACTTCCAGCACGGCAAAGTAAAATGGGCGAAGCGTAAGCGACACTTTATCCGCCATGAGTTTCCATGTCTCACCCTTATTTTCTGAGCGATAAATGCCCGTTTTTTTCGATTCCACCATTGCATACACCACATTGGTGTTCGATGGTGCAACAGCGATACACGTGCGACCAATCATACCTCCCGGAAGTCCGTTTTCGGTACCAAGTTTTTTCCATGTTTTGCCACCATCTACCGATTTGAAGAAGCCGCTTCCATCACCACCGGATGAGAATTCCCAGCCCTTGCGGCGGAATGTCCACATGGACGCATAAACAATGTTTGGGTTCGAGGGGTCAAGCACAACATCGGCGCAACCTGTTTTTGCGTCGCCTGCCAAGATTTTTTCCCATGTTTTGCCGCCGTCAATGGTCTTGTACAAGCCTCTGTCGTCGCTGTCCGACCAGAGAGCGCCCATACCAGCCACATACACAATGTTTGCATTGGTGCTGTGAATGGCAATTTTGGCAATACGCTCCACCTTCTCCAAGCCCATGCGTTGCCAGTTGTCGCCACCATCGGTGGTTTTATACACGCCGTCGCCGATAGAAACGCTATTGCGTACATTGGTTTCTCCTGTGCCAATCCACACGGTTTCGCCTTTCGATGCTTGGTCAATCGCCAATGCACCGATGGACTGCGTGTATTTATCAAACACGGACTTGAACGTTGTGCCGTTGTCAAGCGATTTCCACGCGCCGCCTGTGGCAGTGCCGACCCAGATAATACGCTGGTCGGGGGATTTCGGATTTTTCTCGTCAAGTTTTTTGTCAATCACATCTATTGCCGTGATGCGTCCGCTCATGGCGGCGGGACCTATTTGGCGAGCTTTAATGTCGCCGAACATGGCACTGGTGATTTTGATTGGTGCTGGGGTTGTGCTTGCTTGCTGCGCTTGCACTGCCGCGCCTGAGAGCGCAGTGCTACACACCGCATAGACACAAAGTGTCCGCACAAAAGAGCGAAAAAGTTGCATAATTGCTGGTAAAATAATGTTGAAAAATAATGTTGGGGAAGTTGTCAATGTCAGACAAACAAGTTACAAGAAGCCGATGGGCTTTGGAAAAGAAAAAAGCATCACCGCGCTGGGAGGCGGCAGTGATGCTTTTGTTCGGAAGCGGGCATGATTGGCGATTATTTCTTTGGTTCTACTTTTGCGTCCGCTTTTTTTGCCGGAGGTGCGAAAAAACTTGCGTCATAAGTCTTGTCGAAGGCTATGGATTTCAATAGTACCGTACTTACGGTTTGTCCTTTTATCTTGGACTCTTGTGTATGTGCTATTATCAAGCCATTAGGCAGTTTCTTGAAGTCGCTAAAATATGTCTCTGCTTCTGTTTCACCACCCTCTTTGTTCTTCTTCTTGGAAACGGTCTTAATCGTTAAGTAGCTCTCCGCACTGATAAAATAATACTTCACGTCGCCATATTTATTTGTTACCTTCAGTTTATAGGTTTGGTCGCCGTCAAGATCTTCTTTACCCATAAGCTCAATTTTGTAGCCTTTGACTTTTGAGTCAATAAACTCGCCATCAATATCTGCATCATCTTCGGAGCTTTTTAGTTCTTCTTCATTTTTTGGAGCTGGATCCATTTGTCCTGTCCATGGGGTAATTTGCCAGCCTGTTTTTCCATCATATGCTTCCTTGAACGTCATACCCATAACAGTACCTTCTGTATAGGTAAACGCGGGACGCTGCTTAATAATTTTGATAGGAAATTTCATGGCACCAGCATTTTGAACTATTTCAGCCTGTATCTCCATTGATTTCACAGCACGTTGAGCTTTTTCGCCGCCTGCGGCTTCGTTAATTTTAGCGACAACATCGTCAACGCTTTGAGCAGAAAGGCTAAGTGTGGTGAAAGCAAAGATAGATGCGCCTGCAAGAGCGGCGCGTTTGAGGGTAGAGAACGTCATTGGAAATAACTCCAAAAGTGTAAAGAAAAGTTGGTTTGTCAATGATACTTATTTGGGGGATTAGAACGCAAAAGTACGCAAAAGGTTTCATGCGCCCAAAGATACAAAAATCTCTGCGTAAGAAAGCTGCAAAAGCATTTCATACGCAGAGATAGAAGAGTGTGGTGAGCCGACTTCGGGCATTGTTATTTACCGGCTTTTCTTTCTTTACGATTTTTCATGCGCTCTTCCATTTTCGCCATCATTTTGCCGCGCATTTCCTCGAATTTCTTTTGCTGGTCTGCCGTCAGGACGGCACTGATTTCTTTGTCGGTAGCATCCATATTGGTCTTCATTGCTTCGGCAACAGCTTTGCGGTCTCCTTTTTTCTCTTCAAAAATCTTCCGCCCTTCTTGCGCACCTTTAAGAATAATCGGCTGAATTTTGCCAACTTGCTCGTCGGTGAGTTTGAGTGCCTTTTTCAAATGGTCGGTACGGCGTTCTGCCATTTTCTCCGGTGCCATGCGTGGACCTTTGCCCGGGGGCGGTACGGGCGGTTGTGCCAAAAGACTGGTTGCGATAAGTACAAGACCCGTCAGAATAAGCACGGCTGCCGAAAGTGTGTGGCGAAGCGTTTGTGCAGGTGCGACGCTTGCATAAACGGCGGTGGAATTGATGTTGGTTTTCATGACGAAAACTCCCTTAGAAAATGTAAAAAAACTGGAGGTAATTGTTGCAACGTTCTTTTGCGTTCCTCTATCTTCACAGTAGAGCGCTGCATTGTGGAATTGATAATGAGAGTTTTTCTGCGGAGCAGAAGTTTAGCCATGCACTGTTAAAAAAATGTTAAACCTTTACGGGAAGAAAGATGCAGCAAAGGTGTTTCTTTTTCGTATTTTTGTCCCTGTTTTGAAACTACATTTTCGTCATTTTTCACATCTACACTGTTAAGGAGTGTTTCGCTATGGCAATGATTGACCAAATCCGTCAACACTTGGGCGATAAAGCCGATTTTCTGCTGAACCACACCAGCAAAACCATCAGCAAAGACCAACTGCATCTGCCAAGTGGTGATGCTGTTAGTCGTGAATTTATCGGCTCCGACCGCAATAATCGTGTCCTGCGCAATTTGCAATGGATTGCGGATACCGGTCGCCTCGCCGGGACAGGCTATACCTCGATTTTGCCCGTTGACCAAGGTATTGAGCACTCCGCAGGCGCTAGTTTTGCAAAAAATCCGGCATATTTTGACCCCGAAAATATCGTTAAACTCGCTATCGAAGGCGGCTGCAATGCAGTTGCTTCTACCTTCGGGGTGCTGGGCTTGGTGTCCCGCAAGTATGCGCACAAGATTCCATTTGTGGTCAAAATTAATCATAACGAACTTCTGACCTACCCCAACAAAGCCGACCAAATCATGTATGGAACCATCAAGCAATGCTACGAAATGGGTGCTGCGGCTGTGGGCGCAACGATTTATTTTGGCTCGGCAGAAAGCGGTCGTCAGATTGTGGAGGTTTCCGAAGCATTCGCTGCAGCGCACGAACTCGGCATGGGAACGATTCTCTGGTGTTACGTTCGCAATAATGCGTTCAAATCTGACAAAGATTACCATGTCTCTGCTGACCTTACGGGACAAGCAAACCACCTCGGCGTAACGATTCAAGCTGACATTATCAAACAAAAATTGCCGGAAAATAATGGTGGCTATAAAGCGCTCAATATGGGTAGTTCAAGCTATGGTAAACTCGACGAGCGTATGTACACCGAACTTAGCACTGACCACCCGATTGACCTCTGCCGTTATCAAGTAGCAAATTGCTATATGGGGCGCACAGGACTTATCAATAGTGGCGGCGCATCCGGCAGCAACGACTTCTCGGAAGCAACAATGACCGCTGTGGTCAATAAACGCGCTGGCGGCATGGGACTTATTTCCGGGCGAAAAGCATTCCAACGCCCGATGGCAGAAGGCGCGAAATTGCTTAATGCCATTCAAGACGTGTATTTGTGCAATGATGTAACGATTGCGTAGAGACAATGCAAGTAACTCTTTAGGTGTAGTTCACTTTCAAAGTGGGCTACACCTTCTGTATATGCACTCTGCAAGCACTTGCTTCTGTAAATTCCTTTTACCATACTTTCCTCCGCTCTATGAACATTTTGCTTACTTCCGCCGAAGTGTTTCCGTTTGCCAAAGTCGGGGGGCTTGGCGACGTGTGCGGCGCGCTCCCGAAAGACTGGGAGCAGCTTGGTCATAACGTCATTATCGTTATGCCAAAATACGCGAATATAGACGTTCACAAATGGAACATCCAGCGCACCGATATGATAGTGCCGGTGCCGATTGACTGGTGGACTGAATACGCACGTCTCTGGAAAGGTACGCTTCCCGGAACAAATGTGCCCGTCTATTTCCTTGAAAATGCCGATTACTTCGACCGTTGGGGTATCTACGGCAATCCCGAAGGCTTCGGCGACAATGACCGCCGCTTTATTTTTCTTTGCCGTGCGGTCTTTGAGACCGCAAAGGTACTGAACTTCCGTCCTGATGTGATTTTCGCCAATGATTATCACACCGCCTTCACGATGCCGATGCTCAAAATTCATTACCGCATGACGGAATTTTTTGGGCGGACAGCGGGCGTGTATGCCATTCACAACATGATTTTTCAGGGACAGTTCGACCCGCGCCGCGCGATGCCGTTTGCAGGCTTTTCGATGAATGAATTTTATCGCGGCTCATGGTTTGAGTCGCATGGCGCAGTCAATTCCATGCAAATAGGAATTTTCTTTGCCGATAAAATCACGACCGTCAGTCCGCGTTATGCTGATGAGGTGCGTTATACGAAAGAAGGTTATGGACTGCAAAGCATTGTCAATGCTCGTGCCGGAGATTTTATCGGTATTCTGAACGGCGTGGATTATAGCGTATGGAATCCCGAAGTAGATGATAAAATTTACGCTCCGTATTCGGTGAACCAGTTGGACGGCAAGATGATGAATAAATACCGTTTCCTGAAGGACTGGGGCGTAAGTGATAACGAAATGCACGACGATATGCCTATTATCGGCATGGTTACGCGCTTGACCGACCAAAAAGGTATTCCGCTCGTGGAAAATGCGCTGGAAGGTATTTTGCAAAACTACCCTGTGCGCTTTGCTCTGCTTGGCTCCGGTGCTGAACAGTATGAGAATTATTTCCGCTCCATTCGCCAAAAGTATGGCAACCGTGCGCTCGTTTACATCGGCTACAATGACAACCTTTCGCACCGCGTGGAAGCTGCATCGGACATCTATCTCATGCCCTCACTCTTTGAGCCGTGCGGCTTGAACCAGATGTACAGCCTCAAATACGGCACAGTGCCAGTGGTACGCAATGTCGGCGGCTTGGCGGACACTATCAGCGAGTACAACAAATATAGCGGCGAAGGCAATGGATTTGTCTTCGACGACTATAATGCCGGAGAAATGGGCTATGCTGTTCACCGTGCTATCGAAACATACTTCCAAAAAGAGCATTGGCTGCGACTTGTGAAAAACGGCATGATGGCGAATCACTCGTCACTTCTCTGCGCTCAACGCTATATTGACGTGTTCTATTGGGCGCAAGAGAAAATTCCATATTGACACTGTACCTGCGAAAGCCTGATGATTGCACGTTGTCAGGCTTTCCCGTTTTTTACTTTATTGAGGAGTGTACTATGCAGAAAATGTTGGAGACAGTTCTTCCGTTTATCGCTTTTACGATAGTGTTAAGTGCTTGTAGCGGAAATACCACAACTACAATCAAGAGGGCTGTAGAAGCCCGTGCTGAAGACTGCACTATTTCACCTGAACGAACAGTTATACTTGGCAATAGTTTTCCCACAACAGCAACAATTGAAATTGTCTATGACCAACATGATTTGAAAAGCACTCAATATGAATTCTCAGGCGAGGTATCGGTAATGTACAGAGATGTCCTTAGTGTACCTGCCGCCTGTGCAGAGCGTCAGGTAGTAGAGCTGGCAAAAAAACGCGGTGCAAACGCCGTCATAGTCGGAAAGTCTACATTTTTGGGTAATGATAGTAGCCTGAATTATGGTTTCTCCCTTACGGGTCGCCTTATTCGCTACAAATAGCTTGTAACCTTTGCTCATATAAACGCTTCTTTGAAGTAATACTGCCCCACCTTATTTTGAATGACCATAACACTTTTGTTAATCTGCTAAATCTAATATCCTCGTGAAACAGCTACTACAAAATCGCTACATCTATGTCTATTTGGGAATATACATCGGAACATTGGTATTGATGCAAATGGTTCTGAATTATTCGATAGAGAATTCTATTGCCGTTTTTGTACTATTCGGTATGTGCTTTACCGGTCTCGCCTATATGCTGACTCGGAATACTTTACCTGAAATAACTGAATCAAAGCCGTTTGCCCATAATGAATTTTGGGGAATAGCCCTTTTGATATTGTGGGTAATTCTGTATCTGACAGTATGGAAGAAATATTTTAACGGACTGGCAGGAAGCAATGCTTCTTTGGAAAGCGTCTTCAATCTTGTGGGCAAGCTGCTCACTTTCGTTTTGGTTCCTTTTTTATTATACAAATTTGCTTATCGGTTTCAGCCCGCGGAGATGGGATTTACCAATAATACGCGCAATCTGTTGAAGCCCCACTATATTATTCTATTCGCCGTCATGGCTGTACTGATTTTGACATTTCAGCTTTTTGCGGGTAATGGTGCGAAACCTATACGTCAAGGAGTGTACAATCTTCATCAATTAAGCATCGCGATACCGCTCAGTTTCATCTGGCTGTTTTTTGAGGTCGGACTTGTGGAAGAGTTTTTCTATCGGGTAGTGCTGCAAAGCAGAATGAAAGCCTTGACCGGCTCTGCTGCTGGTGGAATAGTTGTTAGTGGCTTGATATTTGGTCTATCTCATGCGCCGGGTATGTATTTACGCGGAGCAGGCGCACTGGATGGCTTAGGAACTGAGCCTAGCTTATTGGCGGCTGTCGGGTATTCGATTGTTACCTTATCATGCGCCGGCTTTTTTCTCGGTGTGATTTGGGAACGAACCCGGAATCTTTGGTTAATTTGCGCAATTCACGCCGTTGTTGATTTACTGCCCTTTGTCCCGAAATTTATAGCGTTATGGTCAATTTAAGAGAAATTCTTCCCAGTGAAGGATTTCGGTTTTGCTCTTCACTATCTTGTAACAAACAATTATGGTAAAACCTCTCAAAGCCTTGTTACTTCTTGCTTTGACTGCAAGTATTCTGACAAGCTGCGCGGTTGTGCGTCTGCACCACGTCGGACGGATGTACCCGCCTGTGCAGGCAATAGATGTAGTCTATGCCGAAAAAGATGTAAAAGCACCAAAGTATGAATTCATGGGCGAAATCTTGCTCGAAACGACCGAAAGCGTGATTACGCCTCAGATGGAACAGCAAATGATTTATGAAGCAAGGCTGCGCGGAGCAAGTGCCGTGATTATAGGCGAAATGGAAGCCCGCTTTGCCTCACCGCCCGGACCGGAAATGATTATTCGCACCGTAAGAGCGCGGCTCGTGCGGTATCAATAAGCAAAAAAGCGAAAACCCCACAAGGCACAATAAGTCTTCTGGGGTTTTCGCTTTCTCAACCTGAGGTTACTTCGTTGCCTCGGTCATCAACTCCGTCATACGCCGCATGAAGAGCGCCGGAGACGGCAAATTGCCTTCAATGAGCAATGCACCTTCGTACAAATGCAAAATATATTGGCGGAGCATCGGGTTGCCAGCATCGGCAAGCTGAAGCCGTGACAGATTCTTGATGAGCGGGTGATCCATATTCACTTCCAACAATTTGCGCCCGCCTTGAAAATCTTTATCAAGCATTTTCATCATGCGCTCCATCTGCACATCCAAGCCTTCCTTGCCCACCACCAGCGTCACAGCCGAATCCACAAGCCGCTTCGACGGCACAACATCTTCTACTTTTTCACCTAACACCTCTTTGAAAAGCGTGAGTAATGCAGAATCAACCGTCGAAGGCTCTTTTGTCTCTACGCCCGCATCAACATTGATTTCCGCTTTGTCAATCGAAACCAGTTTTTTGCCCTCAAACTCAGGGATGGACGGCACAACGATAATATCAACAGGGTCGGTCAGCAGCAGCACTTCCATTCCGTGCTTTTGGAAATACTCCAAATTCGGATTGTTCAGCATTGTTTCGCGGTGGTCGCCTGCTAGATAATAAATCTCTTTTTGCTCAGGTTTCATGCGACTTGCATAGTCTTTGAGCGATGTAAAATTGCCCTTGCCCGTCGTGGTCGAATCAAAGCGGAGCAGTTGCACGATTTGGTCGCGGTTTGCGTAGTCGCTATTCACGCCGATTTTGAATTGACTGCCAAAAGCCGCATAGAACTTGGCATATTTGTCTGTGTCACTTGTTGCCCAGTCTTGGAGAAGGCTCAGTATCTTGCCCGTGATAACTTTGTTAATTTTTGCCATCTGGGGACTGGACTGCGTGATTTCCCGCGACACATTGAGCGGCAAATCGTCCGTATCCACCACACCCCGCGCAAAACGCAGATAGTCCGGCAAAAGCTGCTTGCAGTTTTCCTCAATCAGCACTTTATTCGTGTAGAGATGCAAGGATTTATCTTGGTCGAGCGTGAAAGGACGCGCCGGAGGAGTTTCGGGAATAAAGACCATCGCTTTGAAATTCACGGAGCCTTCGATGCTCAAATGCGTGTATCCAAGCGGGTTCTGGTAGTCGCCCGACATAAATTTGTAAAACTCATTTGCTTCGTCGGCGCTTACACTTTCTTTCGGCATTTGCCAGAGCGCACGTATGCTATTGGCTTTTTCGCCCGCTTCGCCGCTTTTGCCAATAATAATCGGGAAATCCACGAAATTAGAATACTTCTGAATGATAGATTTCAAGCGGTATTCCTCGCTAAATTCCTGCGCCGATTCTTTGAGCGTGAACGAAATACGTGTGCCGCGCGTGGGCTTTTCGATTTCTTCAATCGTGTAACTGCCCTCGCCATCGGACTTCCAGCGCAAACCAACGGAATCAGGGTTTGCATGACGTGTCTCGACCGTAACCTCATCGGCGACCATGAAGACCGCATAAAATCCCACACCGAACTGCCCAATCATATTTCCATCCAGCGTTCCGCCTTGTGCCTTGAGCGAGTTGATAAATTCCAGCGTTCCTGAACTCGCCACCGTGCCTAGTTTACCGACCAAATCTTCCTTAGTCATACCGATGCCCGTGTCTTCTATCGTGAAGGTATGCGCATCGCGGTCAAGCGTAATGCGGATTTCGAGCGGTGCATCAGTGCCAAGCATGGTTGTATCGGTCAACTGCCGGAATCGTGCTTTATTGAGCGCATCAGAAGAGTTGGAGACAAGCTCTCGCACAAACACTTCGGGGTGCGTATAGAGCGAATGGACAATGAGGTGAAGCAGTTGCTTCATCTCGGCTTTGTATTCGTATGTTTCTGTGGTGTGCATTGTAGTATCAGACATAATTAAGTATTGAAATTAGTAAAACATAGAAGATAAAATTGTCGTCGCAAAATTACACAAAAATTTCTCGCTACCAACTGCTGACGATGGAGATTTTTCTTTTTTGTCGTTTCGCCAATGTCCACTTTGTTTGAGAGGACATTACCCGGACATCAATGAACAATTATCACCCCCATGCTTGCCATCGCGCCGTCAGCGCTCCGAATAATCATTCGATAAAATCCCATCGGTAGCGCTTCTGTGCGGATGGGAACTACACCTGAATAGGAATATTGCAGATTCGTTGATTGCCCCCCCGTGCTCCATTCTGCTTCATACTGTCCCATCAATCGCCCCAGCCCATCATAGAGCATTGCTGTCGGCATCTGCATCGGGGGTGCTTCGGCGCTGAGATAAACGGGCACTGAAACAATATCGCTTGATGGCTGTGGAAAAGGCGTACCTGCTATGAGAGCAGTTTCACCCGACACGGGTAATACTGTCCGCAACTTGACGGGAACATCGCATCGACTTGTGCCTGCGAAGACCTCTCCCACTCCCCTTGCAACGAGTGGTATGCGGAAGGTGGTACAGTTCTGAGTGAGCGTAAGGGTATCACGCTGCAAGCCCGATGCTGACGGCGTATAGCATAGCCGTAGTGCCGCTTCGCCCCCAGCAGGAATACGAAGGGGAAACTGCGACAACGGCGCAGAAAATTCTATATTCCATCCGAAATATGCGAGCGGGAACATTGCCTCGGTCGGCGCATTATTCCTGAGGCGGAGCGCAACGCAAACAGGCGTAACAACTGAATCCCCGAATAAATGCTCGGTCATGCCAACAATGCTCAATGCCAAGTTCTGGCGCTGAGGGAATGACACCGAAATCGGAATAAGCTCTGTTCGTGCCGCATCGTCAGTAATGCGCAAAGACGTAAGCGCAGGCGGTGCAAAGGGATTCTGAAGACGTACTAAGATTTCTACCGATGCGGCAGGCAATGCCGTAAGCACTTCCAGTGTGACATTTGCTGATGTGCCAAGTTCGATGGCGCGGATGACATCCGATGATGATTGAGTACGCACTGTCAGACGAAAGACATTGCAGTTGTTTGTTTCGGTCAATGTACTGGTGATAGACGGAAAAGGCGGTATTTGAGGGGTTATCATCTCCTCTAAGATTTCGACGGTGGGGGTGTTTGCGCCAGCGATACTTTGTAGCCCTGATATAGCAACAATACGTGATATTGTTTGCTGTCCGCGCCCGTTAAATTGCGGTAGTCCGATTGCACTAAAGAAGCAGCGAGACTCTATCATTGTAGGTGCAGGATAGGCACGATTACTTTTCAGATTAATCCATTCGGTAGAAGCTAAGGTAGTCTCATTATTATTAAAGCCGCCAATAGCTATTACCGTATCAGAGTTCCATTGAGCCATTGCAAACCAGTGCCGTTCTACAGACATTTGTGCCACAGGTTGAAAACTTGGGTACCCTTCAAGAAATACCGTATTGGAAAAATTATTTGGAGATTCTGCCCGCGTCCCACCGCCTGTTACTATTTGACCATTGTATAGTTTAATAAGAGCTGGAGCTGCTACGCCCATCTGAATTGTACTTACTAATATCCAACGATTGCTTGCGCTGTCATATTCATAGACATTGGGACTTCGTGAACTGTTTGAACCTCCGGCACGTCCTGCAAAAACAAGTGGCTTATTCCGCGACGAAATTTCGCTTTGCCCAAAGTTAATAGGGAAAGGAAAGTCTGCAATAATACGGCTTTGTCCGGTACGCAGATTGAATATTTCTGCGCTGCTGAGGGTGGTAATATTAGCATCACGCCCGCCCACAACAAGTATTTCTTCGGTATTAAGGAAACACGCCACGTGCTGCCGCCGAGCGGTTAAAAGTCGTCCTACAATAGTCCATTGTCCCGTTGTCCGATTGTAGAGCTCGCAGAGCGGGGTAACACTGCCACTTGCTGTGCTCAAGCCACTAATGGCAACGATATTGGAATCACGAGTGAGCAAAAAAGCGCTTTCGGCACGTGGCGCGTTCATGGGTGTTGCTCGTGTTATACTGCGCGACTCTATATCTATTAACTCACAGCTCGCAGCGACTTGCACCGAAGTATATCCACCCATCACCAAAATTTGACGATTGGATAGAGGTAATGCGCCAAAGATGGTACGTGATTGTTGTAAGTCGCCTATTTTGCGCCATGCACGCTGCGCTTTCAAGGGCGAGAGGCTGCAAAAAATACAGAGGAACATCGTTGTAATGAACCGTGTATTATGTTTCCGAGGCATAAGATAAACGGAGAGTTATAAATTACAAATTTATATAGGCTGAACGTGAAGCCCCAAACGCAATGATGAGGTTATTTTTGTGCAAAAGCAATTAAACCATCTTTAGCCGTAACAAACTGTGTAGCGCCCTGCAATGAAGTACGAAGAAGACCAATGGGAAGTTTTATCAATGTTCCAAATACAGAACGCTTTCGCCATAAATAATGTTCCACAGCTTTTACCTTGAGACCGCTTGAAGCAAGCACATAACTGATAGAAACATCATTAAACAAATGAAGATGCTCATTGGGCAAATAATAAAGCCAGCGCCTGCCAAAGAGCCGCGCACCGATTGATTCGGCGAACGGCGTACAGACCATGAGCATCCCGCCCGGTTTCAAAAGGCTTGCCAGACGTGCCACAATTGCTGGCGGGTCGGGTAGGTGCTCAACAACATGGCTCATCACGATAATATCAAAACTCTCCGGCTCAAGCCCGACGGTCATAATATCTTCATTCAGCATCGTAAGACCAAAGCGTTCGCGCCCGTAACGGCAAGCCCACGGAGACATTTCAACTCCGGTGCAACGCAACCCAATCTTTTGAAATTCATCCAAGACAATGCCTGTGCCGCAGCCAAAATCTAGTACAGAAGCGTCTTTTAAGCCTTTCAAGTAATATTTTTGTAGGAGTTTAATAAAAAACTGAGCGCTTCCGCGTAGCCATTCCTCGCCTTCGAGAAAATTGGATCTCTTAGCATCACTAATAAAATAGCTGCTATCATCTTGATTGTAGATTTCTTCTATGACAGAAGGCAACGGAAGAGGGTTTTGGTATACAACTCTACAAACTGAGCATTGTACGTACACAACATCTTTTACTTCTGTCTGTTTGTCAAAAGATGTCGAACCACAGATTTTACAAGCCACAATGATTTAAGATTAGAGATGAAAAATTAAATACAGAAGTTGTTTAACATTTTTCTGAAAACCGCATTAGGTGTGCTTTTGCTGAATGGCGCAATTTTCTTCAATCCTGTTTGCCCAAATAGCTTTGAACGGCTCTGCAAGGAAAAACACGAAAAAAACTTTAAACAAATTCACACTTTGTTTTTTAGCCCAAGTGTTCTCGCTATTGATCTTTATCATTACCGCAGCCAATGTTAATTTTAGTCAGGGAAGAAATATCACGGTTCATAACATTACTAATAGAACTAAATTGTGTGGAATTATCAGAGATGAAACAAAATAGCATTTTTTATAGAAAGAGTGCTCGCAAAAGCACAATCAACATCCACCAGCTCCAATGCAAAGACACACCACGCTGCCGGAGGACGGATAGGACGGTAGTACTGTGATTATTCGGAGCATCGTTACATATTCCTCCTGTACTGCCCGCCAACCTCATACAACGCGCTCGAAATCTGCCCCAAACTGCACACTTTCGCCGCTTCCATCAGTTCTGCAAAAATATTTTGATTGTTAATTGCCGCCACTTGCAAACGTTTTAACGCTGCACCAGAAATCCCACTATTCCTTGCTTGAAAGGCGCGGAGCGATGCAATTTGCGCCCGCTTTTCTTCTTCTGTGGCACGGATAACTTCTTTTGGCGCGGTGTAAGCGGGTTTATCTTTCGGCAAGTACGTGTTTACGCCGATGATAGGCAACTCGCCCGTGTGCTTGAGCATCTCGTAGTGCATGGATTCTTCTTGAATTTTGTTGCGCTGATACATCGTTTCCATTGCACCCAGCACACCGCCTCGCTCCGCGATTCTGCGGAATTCTGCCATCACTGCTTCCTCGACCAAATCTGTCAGCTCTTCAATGATAAACGAGCCTTGAAGCGGGTTCTCGTTCTTTGCCAAACCCAACTCGCGGTTGATGATAAGCTGAATCGCTACGGCGCGGCGCACGGATTCTTCTGTCGGTGTGGTGATTGCTTCGTCGTAGGCGTTGGTGTGGAGCGAATTGCAGTTATCGTAAATGGCGTACAACGCTTGCAGCGTCGTGCGGATGTCGTTGAAATCAATCTCTTGCGCGTGAAGGCTACGCCCTGAGGTTTGAATATGGTATTTCAGCATTTGCGAACGCTCGTTTGCGCCGTATTTATTTTTCATTGCCTTTGCCCAGATGCGCCGTGCCACCCTGCCGATAACCGAATACTCGGGGTCAATACCATTCGAGAAGAAGAACGAAAGGTTGGGCGCAAAATCGTCAATCTTCATGCCGCGCGAAAGGTAGTATTCCACAAACGTAAAGCCGTTCGAGAGCGTAAAAGCAAGCTGCGAGATAGGATTCGCACCCGCTTCAGCAATATGATAGCCCGAAATGGAAACTGAGTAAAAATTCCGTACCTGCTCATCAATAAAATACTGCTGAATGTCGCCCATCATCCTCAGCGCAAATTCCGTCGAGAAAATACAGGTATTTTGCGCTTGGTCTTCTTTCAAAATGTCTGCCTGCACCGTTCCGCGTACTTGCTTGAGAGTGCTTATTTTGATTTTTTCGTAGATTTCCTCCGGCAGCACGTCCGCACCCGTTACGCCAAGCAACATGAGTCCTAATCCGTCGTTGCTTTCGGGAAGTGCTCCATTGTAACAAGGGGCTTCAGCTCCTTGCGCAGCATATTTCGCCGCAATTTTGGTTTTTATCTCAGCTTCCAAACCATTTTCACGGATATATTTTTCGCATTGCTGGTCAATGGCGGCATTCATAAAAAACGCCAACAGCATCGGCGCGGGTCCGTTGATGGTCATCGAAACGCTCGTGGAAGGCTTGCAGAGGTCGAAGCCTGAATAGAGCTTCTTTGCATCGTCCAGCGTTGCAATCGAAACGCCCGAATTGCCAATCTTACCATAAATATCGGGACGTTCATCGGGGTCTTCGCCGTAGAGTGTAACGCTGTCAAACGCAGTCGAGAGGCGGGCTGCGGGCATTCCGGCAGAAAGATAATGAAAACGTTTATTCGTGCGCTCCGGTGCGCCTTCGCCCGCAAACATCCGCGTTGGGTCTTCGCCCTCGCGCTTAAAGGGATAAATACCGGCGGTGTAAGGAAATTCGCCCGGAAAATTTTCCGTCATGCTCCAACGCACGATTTCGCCGTACTCATCGAACTGCGGAACGCCAATTTTGGGTATTTGCTGGTGCGATAGTGATTCTGTGAAATTCTCCACCGTAATTTCCTTGCCCCGCACAGAGTAGCGATACTGCGGGGTGCGATAATTTTCTTTTTTCGTCTGCCACGTTGCGAGGATGTGCGCGGTTTCGTGATGAAGCTGCTTTTTACATTCCTCATAGAGTTTTTCGAGTTCCTGCACTGCCGGACTTTTGGAGGCATGACCGTTGTGGGAGTGTCCGTTGGAAGCGGTTTTTGATGCTGTTTTGGAAGATGTACTCATGGCAATGAGGAAATAAGAAGTAGAAAAAATCACACACAAATTATTGAAAACAAAAGTCGAAATATAGATTCTATCAAGCGTACAGGTCGTCGAGTGTTATGGATGCTTCTACCGAAAGCAGATGCAGCGTTGCCGGAGCGGTCTCATCGGTGATGTCGAAAAGCATCCAGCCGCCATTTTGCCGACGGTAGAGCTCCACAGAACGGCGGTGCTGCGCCACAAAAACAATTTCTTGCACTGAAGGCAAACTGCGATAATACTCAAATTTATCGGTTTTATCATACCGCGCGGTGCTTTCGGACAAAACTTCTATCACGACTATCGGGTTCACAAGGCGCATGGAATCGTTCTCGACAAATTCTTCGTCGCCAAGGGTTATCATCACGTCGGGGTACACAATACGCTTAAAAGCTGGGATGTTCAGTTTGAGCATCTCGCTGTAAATACGCCCTCTACCGCGCAGTTGTGGAAATAAGATCCCAATAAGGTTTGCCACGATAATGGCGTGGCGGTGATGTACTCCGGGCATAGTGAGAATATCTCCATTGTGAAATTCATGACGTTCTTCCGTATTATTTTCAAAATCTATATATTCTTCGACCGTCGCACCGGAGCGAATAATAGAGCGTTCCTGCGTGAGAGCCGCATCCATACTTGTTTCGAGAGTATTCATTACGACATTCCTTTATCGTGCTTGTGGATAAATATCAGCAAGGCTGATACTCGCTTGCAGGGAAGTAAAATAAACAACACCATTTTCAATCTCAACCACTTCCCAGCGTCCGGCTGCATTCTTACGAAAAAGCTCCGCTTTGGGGTTGTCTTGAGCAAAAAAAGCAATTTCTTCCAGCGACGCAATGCTACGATAATACTCAAACTTGTCGGTTAAATCGTACTCGGCAGTGCTTGGCGAAAGAACTTCAATGATGACGGTTGGATTCCGCAATTCACGTTTGTTGTTGTCATTATACTCAACTTCGCCTCGCACAACGGTTACGTCGGGATAGACAAAACGATTGTATGTTGGAATCATGGTTTTGAGATTACTTCCAAACACCTTTGCGCGTCCGCGCACCTGAGAAAGAAGCGTGGCTATTATTTCCGCATTGAGTTCCTCGTGATATCCTGTATTTCCGGGCATAGCAATAATATCTCCATTGTGAAATTCATGGCGTTCTTCGCTGACGTTTTCAAAAGCGAGGTATTCCGCCGCGGAAGCACCTGTGCGGACAACCGTATGCTCTTCGGTCAAAAGTGAGTGCTCGTGCGTTTCCATGCGCGACCTTTCAAGGCAATGTAAAAAAAATTCTATCCTTCATTTTGCGAGAGTGCCGAAGCCACGTAGTGCATAATAGCAATCAAACGCGAATAATTCATGCGCTTGGGACCAATCAGACCTATCGTGCCGACCGCATTGGCAGGGGCATAGCGGTATTTCGTGGTCAAGAGGCTGTATTCCTCCATGAGCGTAGAATCCATTTCGCTACCAATCGCAATGCTCACCGTACCTTCTTGAGCGGCTGAATTTTCCAGCAAATGCACGATAATTTCTTCACTTTCGATAAGTTCAATAATGCTCCGAACACGCGACGGAGAGCCAAATTCAGGATGGTCAAATAAATGCTGCGCTCCGGCAATATGCACCGTGCCCCCGGGTGCAATGTGGTCGCTCAGAAGGGACTCCGCCGAATCTACGAAAAGACGAATAAGCGCGTGGTTATCAAATTCTGCATCGCTAACAAGATTTTGAAGATTTGCACGGATAAAATCCAGCGATTTTCCCGCAAGGCGCTCATTCAGGGCACGCGCTAAATCTTCGCATTGTGCTGATTCCAACTCAAACGATGCCTCCAGCGAAAGCGTCCGCACGATGTCGGAATTGAGCGTCATCACCACCAAAAGACGATGCGAGGCAAGTAAGAAAAGTTCGATTTTGTTAATGGTTGCGTGTGCAATCTGCGGCATTCGCACAACGCTTAAATAGCGCGAGAGCGAACCCAAAACTTTGGACACATCCTTCAAAGCCGCGTCATGATGCTTGGCAGCGAGAATATTCTGGTGAATACTGGCAATTTCCGGCTTGGGCAAATGCTCAATATCCATGAGTGAATCCACGTAATAACGGTATCCTTTGTCCGTCGGAACGCGCCCCGACGACGTGTGCGGCTGCGCGATAAAGCCCATTTCTTCGAGGTCAGACATTGCATTGCGCAGCGTGGCGGGACTAAGATGCAGCTCTTCCTGCAAAAATTTCGAGAGATTACGTGAGCCGACGGGCGTTGCATCCAAAATAAAATTTTGGACAATCGCCTGAAGAATAGAGCGCTCGCGGATGGATAGGTCGCGCTCGGCGGTGTGACGGGGAAATGAGGTGTTTTTCATAAAAATTTCGAGTGAAGTGAACTGCACAAAACTACGACTTTTCAGGGGTTTGCACAACATTCCACTAAAACGGCAAAATAAACCGTATTTTTGGCAAGCGCTTCAAGTATCAATAGTCTGGGCATTTCGCATGGAGTGTGGAATTTCAATTCCCTGAGCATACACGAATCCGCTTCAATACTGGGTATATTTTTTGCGGAATTAAAATTCCGCACTCCAGTTTAAGGTAATGTTCAGACTATTGAAGCATGAAAAGATCAAATTTTCGCCACTGTGAAGAAGCGCTGCGCTTTACAGCAAAAATACTTGACGCGAACACATCTTCAAGCATTTCGTTATGTACGACAATATTTTGAATGCCCATCTGGACACGCTCAAGCAGAGCGGCAGTTATCGCTATTTCCTGAACGTACAAAAATCTGCCGCGTCGTATCCTGAATTTACGTTTGACGACGGAGAGGGAAGCCGTAAAACGGCGGTGAATTGGTGCTCGAATGATTATCTTTGCATGAGTTTGGATGCAGATGTCGTGCAAGCACTCGTGAGTGTAGCGGAAGAAAGCGGCGTGGGCGCAGGCGGCACACGCAATATTTCCGGCACAACCATTCACCACGACCGGCTCGAATCCTGCGTGGCAGATATGCACCGAACCGAGCGGGCGTTGGTCTTCGGAAGTGCATTTATGGCAAATGTCGGTGCTTTGGAAACACTGGGCAAAGCATTGACAAATTGTATGATTCTTTCTGATGAACGCAACCACGCTTCTATGATTGAAGGAATCAAGGCGGCACGGTGCGATAAACAGATTTTTCGCCATAATGATGCTGAACATCTGGAATCGTTGCTGAAAGCTCTTCCGCTTGAACGCCCGAAAATTATTGCGTTTGAATCGTTGTACTCCGTGACCGGATCTATCGCACCCATCGGTCGCTTTGTTGAACTTGCCAAGCGCTATAATGCACTGACCTATGTGGACGAAGTTCACGCTGTTGGCATATATGGTCGCGGTGCGGGCTTGGCGGCAGCTGAGGGGCTTTCGGGGCAAGTGGATGTTATCAACGGTACGTTTGCAAAAGGCTTCGGCACAGTCGGGGGCTACATTGCTTCTCGTGCCGTTGTGGTGGATTACATTCGCAGTTTCGCACCAAGTTTTATTTTTACAACATCGCTTCCACCCTCTCTTTGCGCGGCAACGGCAGTGAGCATCAAAAAAGTTTGCTCTCAGTCGGGCTTGCAGGAAGCATACCAGGCACAGGTGCAGCGTTTGCGCGGCTTTCTGCGAGAAAGACACGTACCGTTTGAGGACAACGCCTCGCACATCACCCGTATTCCCATCGGCAATGCCACGCGCTGTAAAGCCGTTGCTGACGTGTTGCTCCACGAGTACGGTGCGTATTTGCAGCCCATCAATTTCCCGACCGTAAAGCATGGCGAAGAATGTCTGCGCCTCACCGTCACGCTGCGTCACACCGAAGAGCAAATGCGGCATCTTGCCTCAGCACTCGCTCAAACGCTTGCCCGTGTGCTTCATTAGCTTTATCAATGAGTTCCATTAACTCCAATGACAAATTCTTTGCTTCATGGACACCATTCGCATTATTTCTCGCGCCTCCAAACTTGCTCGTGTGCAGGTCGGTATTGCTATTCAGCACATTTGCCGCCAATTTCCCTCAGTACAGATTGAGACCATCGCACTGGCTTCGGCGGGCGACCGCCAGATTTCGGCACCTCTGTATGAACTGGAAGGACGAGACTTTTTTACCAAAGGCATTGACGAGCACTTGCTTGATGGTCACGCTGACTTCGCCGTTCATTCACTCAAGGATTTGAGCCTCGAACGTGCTGAAGACCCGCGCTTTCATTCCGCAATTTTTGAGCGCGGCGACCCGCGCGATGTTGTTCTTTTTTTGCCGTCCGTTCTTGACAATATCAAGCATGGTAAAGCCATAACACTCGGAACATCTTCTCTTCGGCGACAAGAACTTGTGCCGCCCCTTCTCCGGCGTTTGCTGCCGAGAGTAGAAGGACACGAGGTCAGAGAAATTCGCTGCCAATCCATTCGTGGCAATGTTGATACAAGGCTTGCAAAACTTCGCGCAGGCGAATTCGACGGCATCGTTCTGGCGGCGGCAGGACTAAATCGTTTGCTGGCAACGCCACAAACCCGTAACGAAATCCTCTTGCTCCTTAAAGACCTGAAAACAATGCATCTGCCTTTGCTGGAATGCGCACCTGCACCTGCACAGGGAGCACTCTTGATAGAAGCGCTTGCGACAAACAACCGTGCGTGTGCAGTTGTTGAACGGTTGCGCGATGAAGCGCTTGAAAAGGGTGTTCTTCGGGAGCGTGAATTGTTGCGCGAGTTTGGCGGTGGTTGCCATCAACGCTTTGGTGGTATTCATTTGTCACACCGAGGCACTTCTTTGCTGGCTGTAGCGGGCGCAATCGGAAGCGAAAGCACAGACGTAACAGAATTGCGTTTTACTCTGGACGAAGATTCAGAGGCGGCTTTACGAGGTCGTCGTCTTTTTTCTGCTTCGGATTACATGAGAGACTTTTTTACCCGTGTTCCAGCAGCGCTCCCAGAAGATTTTGCACTTTCCGAAGAAGCAGTATTCGTCAGCAACTACCGTGTTTTACAGCATCCACAGGAACAATTGTTTGAAGAAATTCTTCGCCAAAAACGTGTCTGGACGGCGGGAACGAGTTCGTGGACAGAGCTTGCACGGCGCGGCGTTTGGGTGGAAGGCTCTTCGGACGGCTTCGGGCTGGAGTTTATTGATTCGGTGTTGCGCTCACCGCTTGTCAATCTGCAAGCACAGAATATGCTTATTCTTACCAACACCGCATCAGCAGCAGTCTGGCAAGCCGATGGACAGAGAGCGCTTGGAACATATACACTTCAACCCAATCTCACTGAACCCTTGCAGAATGCACTTCGTTCAGCAGATACGTTTTTTTGGACGAGCTTTGAGCAATACCACGCTTGTCGTGAATTTTTGCCGACAGACGCAATTCACTGCTGTCCTGCGGGGAAAACGGCAGATTTACTGCGCTCAGAGGGTTTACAACCGATACTTTTTCCAACTATCAAAACATTTTTAACATGGCGAACACGCTATCAATAAACGCTTTAGGCGATTTTCAATATCCTGCCACGCACCGCCGCTTGCGGGCAAACGCCCACATCCGCGAACTTGCTGCTTCGGTAACGCTCGATCACCGAGATTTCATACAGCCGCTTTTTGTGGATGAAAGCCTGAGCGAGCGCAAGGAATCAAGCGGTATGACGGGAATATTTTCGGAAACGCGGGAGAGCGTCCTTGCAAGCATCGAGAGCGATATTGCTGCTGGGGTAACAAAATTTCTGTTATTTCCCGTACCGTCGGTAAAATCACAGCATCCCCATGGTGCAGACTTCGACTTTGCTGTTTCAGTTGTCGCAGCCGTCAAGCATAGATTTGGTGCGGATATTTGGTTGGCGTGTGACCTGTGTTTGTGCAGCTACACCGAGCATGGTCACTGTGGCATTGTGAGCGCGGACGGCACGAGACTGCTCAATAACGAAACTGTTTATACGCTCGCCGAATACGCGCTTCGTCTGGCAGAAGCAGGGGCGGACTGTATTGCACCAAGCGACATGAGCGACGGCAGAATACACGCCATTCGCACGGTATTGGATGCAAATCTCTACGACCACATAGCGGTAATGAGCTACGCCAGCAAATTTGCGTCGGCGTTTTATGGACCTTTCCGTGACGTGTGCAAGTCTGCGCCGAGCGCTACGGTGCAGCTTCAAGGGCGCACCACGTATCAAATCTCACCGTTCAATCTGTCGGATGCACTCGCCTCGGCAGAGCGAGATATTACTGAAGGTGCAGATATTATCATGGTCAAGCCTGCCGTGCCGTATTTGGACATTGTTGCACGTCTAAGCGAGCGCATAATTACACCGCTTGCGGTCTATCACGTGAGCGGAGAATATGCAGCCATAGAACTTCTCGCACGTGAAGGGTTGATAGACCGCCGTGCAGGACATCTTGAGTTGTGGACATCTTTTAAGCGTGCGGGAGCGTCTATCGTCATCTCGTATGCAGCACGCGAGGCACGTGGCTGGATTCAGAGCTTGTAAATCCAAGAATGATTGCAATTACTCATTCTGAGCGGCTTGCAAAAAGCGTCGTGTGCGGTCGCCGAGAGTACGGTCAAGATGAAATTGGTAATACATGGCAAAAAAGTCTTCAAGTTGTGACTGCTGGCGTTCCGATAGTCCCAGCATTGATGCTCGTTCTACGGGAATAATCATCAAACGCTGCAATACGGCAAGCGTTCCGGCATCCATCTGAAAGCCGGTATTGAGGAGCGCGTGCGGTGGGGAATACGGCGCTCCGTCAGCAAGGGAAATCGTGAAGGTAGGTGCATCGGAGGCTTGTACAGCAATCCCCGTCGCCGCGCAAACAGTAGGTGCAAGGCGAAACCCCAGCAGTGCCGCATAATGCGCCTGAAACCACAGTACCAGTGTTTGCTCGTTGCGCTCGCTTGCGTTCAGTGCCACCAGCGTCCGCCGCAGCAGGTCGAAAATCGCGAGATTCTGCTCTTCGTGCATTTGGGACGCATAGACAATTTCGCAGACAGCCAAGCCTGCAGTGATGCGGTCGAACGAGTCCATCAGATTGCGAAGAGGCACGGACGTTTCGGCATTAGAAAGCGTATGCAAGTCTTTACCCCTGTGCTTGTAGAAGGTGAGAGTGCTACACGACATCGGCTCTAAGGCGCTTCCAAACTTGTTTTTTGCCTTTCGTGCGCCATTGGCAACAAGCGAGCAGCGACCAAATTCCGCCGAATAGACCGTCAGAATCTTGCTGGAATCACGGTATTTGAGCGATTTCAAGATAATGGCTTCAGTTGTGGAAATCATTTGTTTGGCTGGGGGTAAGAATGGCAGAAAACATGAACGTTGAAACAAAGTAGCAAGATAGCGGAAAATCGCAAAAAATTCACCTGCGTTTTCCCCTGAATTTGTGTATTTTCCGTGAGTTTTCCTTCGTGATGCAGGAATCATCTTCTTTTTAACTGATTTGCTATGCCGCACTCTTTTAGTTCCTCTCTTCGCCACAGCAAGGTTGTATACGCTTTGGCGCTGATTATTACTTGTTTTTCGTCTAATCGCCTTGCTGCACAACAAAAGGCAGACCCGCTCACTGTGGCGGTCGTCCGCGATTTTGGTGGCGAGCTTTTTCGCTTGAACAGTCTTCCCTACTTGAATCCACTCGTGCAGTTGCTCAATTCTATGACCAATTCGCGCTTTTACCACACCGCCGAAGTAGCCAAGAAGAATGGTTTTTACATTCGCGTTGGTGTTCATGGTATGGCAGGATTTGTGAACCCTGACCAATTCACGTTTGCGCCGCAAGTCCCTCGTGCGGAACTGGATTTGAACAAACTTGGCGAGTATGTTACCCTTCTGCCAAGCGTTCAGATACGCGACACGGCGGGCTTGGCAAGCTATGCGCTGCGTGTGGTCATCAACGACGGCATACGAGATGGACAGATTCAACTTCCGGGCGCGTCGTCCACCTTTTTCGGGAACATACAGCAACGATTTGCACTCCCTAAAGCATATTTTCGCCAACGCCTCACAAATCCTGCCGTCGGCGACCCGCTTGCCCTTGTTCCGGCATCGGTGCGCACGTCCATTTTACCGGCTATTGAGCGCCTGCCGAATGATTTCCCGCTTCCAAACGGTCAAAATCTCACATGGTTACCACTCGCAGTGCCACAAGTAGAAATCGGCGCTATTGCCGGAACAGAGCTGCTTGTGCGCTTTTTGCCACAGATTAACTGGGGAAATAACATCGGCAATTTTGGGTTTTGGGCAGTCGGCTTAAAGCACAGTCTATCGCAATATTGGAAAGATGCGCCCTTGGAACTAGCGGTGCAGGGCGTGTACCAAAATACAGTGCTCACCAATACCATTGGCGTAACGGGCGCAAAACTTCGGGCGGATGCGAATATCTTCAATGTTAATCTTCATGCAAGCAAGCGTTGGGGCAACTTTGAGCTTTACGGCGGTGCCGCATTCGATTATTTGGGCATTAACGCTAGTTACACCTTTAGCATTCCGTTTGAGATTCAGGCACAATTAGGTCTGCTCAAGGCACAAACAGACGCTTCCGGCAATATCACTGGCTATGTGGTGGACAAAGCCGCCGGATATCCCGGCGACGAATCTCCGCAAACGGCACTGGTTTCTATCCCGACAAGTTCGCTACGCTATACCATCGGAGCGGCATACTATCTGGGACCCGTCGCTATTTGTATTGACTATAACCGCAGCACCATTAATCTCATTTCGGCAGGCTTGACGGTGAAATTGTAATGCCAATGTCATTAAGTTAAGGATTTGGAGTGCGGAATTTATTCCGCCACGTGAGATTTTGTGAAATTTTTGCGGAATTTATTCCGCACTCCAACAGTGATATTTGGCTTAACTTAATGGCATTGATTGTAAATGCTTGCTTTTGAAATCTTCCTCTGAAATTCTCCACAATTTTTGTTTTCTCTTTCTCACTCTGAGTACCATGAACACCCTTTTCTGCGAATCGTTTCGAGTATCGTTGCGAACTTCACTTCGAGTATCGCTGCGAGCACCGCTTTACACCTTGCTTTTGAGTATTGTCGCATCTACAAGTCTTTTGGCACAGCAGCCTGAGCGGAATCCCTTTTCCCAAAATTCCGCCGCCTCGCAACTGCCCCAAGTGTACACCAAAGAAGGCGTGTTCGGTCATAAAGCAATGGTTGTCTCGGCTCACCCACTTGCTTCGCAGGTAGGGACAGAAATTCTACGGCACGGCGGCAATGCGTTCGATGCAACCGTAGCCGTACAATTCGCATTGGCAGTGGTGTTTCCGGTGGCGGGGAATATTGGTGGTGGTGGATTTATCGTTGCGCGAATGGCAAATGGAAAAACTCTCGCCCTCGATTTCCGCGAAGCAGCACCCGTGAATGCTTCGCGCGATATGTTCTTGGATTCGGCGGGCAATGTGGTTCCGCGCCTCAGTACCTTTGGGCACAAGGCTTCAGGCGTTCCCGCGACGGTGGATGCAATGGTACAACTACACAAAAAGTATGGCAAACTCCCCTGGAAAGCCCTTATCCAGCCGGCGGTGGATATTGCACGGCACGGAGTTTTCCTCAGTGTGCGGGAAGCGGAAGGGTTAAATGAAGTTCGTGAATCGCTTGAACTATACAATCCCGGAAAAACATATTTTCTCAAGCGGGACAAAAGTGCATGGCACGCTGGCGACAAGTTGGTGCAAGAAGACCTTGCGAATACTCTGGAGCGCATCAGAGACAAAGGGCGCGACGGCTTTTACAAAGGAAAAACTGCTGAACTCCTCGTCGCAGAAATGAAGCGCGGCGGTGGTTACATTACGCAGCAAGACTTGGACGCTTATTCTGCAAAGTGGCGCACACCCTTGCGTGGGAGCTATCGCGGGCATAGTATTATCACCATGCCGCCACCATCGGCGGGAGGTGTAGGATTGCTTCAAATGCTGACATTGCTGGAAGCACAGCCGCTCAAAGAATGGGGCGTGAATACGGAAAAATCTGCACATTGTATGATTGAAGTAGAGCGCCGCGTCTATGCCGACCGTGCGGAATACCTCGGCGACCCTGATTTTTACGATGTTCCCATGAAAGGTTTGCTGGATGCCCAATATCTCCGTTCCCGCATGAACGATTATTCTCCCGATAAAGCAACACCATCCACCGAAATCACCTATGGCAAAAATGTTCGCTCTTTCGGCAGCACCGACCAAACAACGCACTTTTCCATCGTTGACCCCGATGGGAATGTAGTGGCACTGACGACCACGCTCAATGGAGGTTATGGCTCTAAGGTTGTTGTGGACGGTGCCGGCTTCTTTATGAATAATGAAATGGATGATTTCAGTGTAAAGCCGGGCGCACCCAATATGTTCGGCGCTATCGGCGGCGAAGCAAACGCAATTCAGCCACACAAGCGAATGTTAAGCTCGATGACTCCGACGATTGTGGAAAAAAATGGCAATTTTAGCTTTTCTATCGGCACACCCGGTGGGACGACCATCACCACAAGTGTCTTGCAAGGGATTGTGGATATTATTGACCACAACATGACCGCCCAGCAAGCCGTCAACACAAAGCGTTTTCATCATCAATATGTGCCGGATATTGTGCGCATAGAACACGGTACGTTCACAAGCGAGATAGAATCTGCTTTACAGCGCAAGGGGCATACCTTCCGTAATATCGGGACAATTGGGAAGTTGGAAATCATTCTTCGCCGCGCCGACGGCTCTTTGGAAGGTGCTGCCGACCCTCGCGGTGATGACATGGCGATTGGTTTTTAGCTCGTTTATTCCTGCTTTCAGGTCTTTACTTTCCTAGCATAGTGGCATTGGGGACAATTTCTCCTTTCAGGTCGTTGCATAATGTGGTATATTTGCCGATTGGTAGCAACTATATCTGAAAGGAAAAACCATGCGCCATCAGTCTCTGTCGTTTATCAGGACCTGCGCACTCAGCCTATATGCTGCGGGTGCGTTCTCTGCTTGTTCGACAACGCCAAAAGAAGTAGCCCTTGCCGATAGTTCTGCCGTGCGCAGTGCTACACAACCCGTGCAAGGCGGTCAGGTCGTTTCCAATGCTTCACTTGCCAATATTGCTCCGCAGACCATTACTATCAATGAGGCAACTGTCGTTTTGGCTTTTGAAAAAACGCCTCCCGAAAAGATTTGTGGGCGATTCGTGCCGTCCGATCTTATTAGAACACTCTATTCCAACGAAATTAAACCCGACGATAGAAGCACATTCACCGTCACCGACGTACAGGTAACGCAGTTAAATAGTGCCACACAAACGTATATGGCGGTTGTGAAGCGCGAAAAAGCAGGAAATACGGACGAATGTTTATTTGATATTTTTGCTTTCCGTGACAGTACAGCCACAAATCCCGTTTTGGCGCACACGACATATGAACCTGAGTTTGCCGATGCCGATATTGTCGGCGTTCAGCAAAAAAAATATCAAATCACCGACGAAGAATATGCCCTCGCCTTTGAGTGGACTGCCACGCAAGGCTCGGATGAGCACCCGCAAACGACAACGATGCTTTGCCTGTTCCGCGTTCAAAATGACATTATGCAGCCGATTTTCGAGGTTTGTACTGCCACCAATGCCGAGACAACCACGACAACGGGTGAGTACAATACCTCTACCGAAGATCGTGCAACAATAGAAACAATGAAAGTATGGGGCAAAGACCTCTATTCGATACTGGTAACGCGTACGCAGACCAGTAAGCGCGAGGGCGAGAATGGCGCAAATGCCCGCTCAGAGACCCGCAAGACCAAAATTCTCTATCAATGGGACGGTATGCAGTATATTCAGACGAATCAGTTGTTGTAATGAACTTGTAACGAAACTCTTGTCGTCCTCTCTCCGTCTATGGACAATATATCAAGACACGATATAAGAAAGTGCGGTATCGGATGTGATACGGCGCAAATAATTACATAGTTTTTTCGTCTGTAAGCACACCTTCGGGCTTATCTGCGCAGTTTTGCATATTGCACAGTTTCGTTTATTACATTATTTGTGAAAGGAAATGACGCTATGAACAAACAATCATCGTCACAAATCAACGAAGAAACAGTACTATCAGAAGAAGCAACACAACCCTCACCAACACTGAGCGCTATGGAAGAATTGGAAAAACTGCGCACTGAGCGCGATGAATTCCGCGAAATCTCACTTCGCAAAGTGGCAGAACTTGAAAACTTCCGTCGCCGTACCGAGCAGGAGCGTCAGGAACTCATCGTTCATGCCAACACAAAACTGTTGCAAAAGCTCCTTCCTGTGTTGGACGATTTACAACGGGCGGTAGAAAGTGGCAAAAGCAGTACCGATTACAAAGCGCTTTTAGACGGTGTGGAATTGGTCTTCAATAAAACATTGCAAACCTTCCAGGATGCTGGTGTGGAACCAATGCCTACCGTGGGCGAGCAATTCAACACCAGTCTGCACGAAGCACTCATGCAGATGCCTTCGGAAGCACCGGAAGGGCAAATTCTTCAAGAGGCTCAACGCGGCTTTATGCTTGGTAACAAGGTCTTGCGCTACGCACGAGTCATTGTGTCTGCTGGTATGCCTAACGGTGCACAGTCCGCCGCAGGCGGCAGTGACACAGCTAACAATGAAACATCAGGAACAAAAGCAACAGGCGCTTCCACCACAAGCGCAGAATAACGTAGAATATCCATACCACACAGAGGAACGGCGCTCTTTTATTGCCGCGTTTTTGAGTTCAGCCACTTACGCTAGACAGATTGAGATTGCCAACGGTGAATTTCAGCCGCCAAATGTAACGGTGAATTTCAAAACAAAAGGAGAAGCAAACGATTATGGCAAAACGTGATTATTACGAAATACTAGGGCTTGGAAAATCTGCCCCAAAAGATGAAATCAAAGCAGCGTATCGCAAACTTGCCCTGCAATTTCATCCCGACCGCAATCCCGACAACAAGGAAGCCGAAGACAAGTTCAAAGAGGCAACCGAGGCGTATGAAGTCCTCAGCGATGAGACCAAACGCAGCCGCTACGACCAATTCGGCCACCAAGGGCTACGCGGCGGTTCCGACTTTGGGCAATACTCCAACATCAATGATATTTTCAGCCATTTCGGCGATATTTTTGGTGGTGCTGGAGGGGGAGGCGGAAGTATTTTTGATGAGCTTTTCAATAATATGGGTAGTTCCAGAGGGCGTGGTGGCACTCGTCGCCCGACAGGTGAGCGCGGGGCAGACCTCAAAATTCGCGTTCCGCTCACAATGGAAGAAATTGCGAAAGGTGCGGAGAAAACCGTGCGCGTTAAGCGTATGCAGAAATGCGACACCTGCACTGGCTCCGGCGCGAAACCCGGTACTGGCTTAACAACCTGCTCCACCTGCAACGGTACGGGCGAAATCCGTCAGGTTTCCCGCTCCATGTTTGGGCAGTTTATCAACGTCTCCGCTTGCCAAGCCTGCGGTGGCTCAGGACAGATTGTAAAAGACCCCTGCAAAACCTGCGAAGGCGAAGGACGCTTAAAGGGCGAAGCCACGATTAAAGTCAATATCCCTGCCGGAGTGAGCGAAGGCAATTACATTCCCTTGCGCGGTCAAGGAAACGCCGGACGGCGCGGTGGCGACGCGGGCGATGCACTCATCATTATCGAAGAGAAAAAGCATGATTATTTTACCCGCTCAGGCAACGACATTTTTTACACGCTGACCATCAGCTACCCCGATGCGGCGCTTGGCGGCGATGTAACTGTTCCCACGCTTGAGGGGTCAACCGTGATTTCGATAGAAGCCGGCACACAGCCCGGAACGAAAATTACGCTTCGTGGCAAGGGAATACCGCAGTTGAACAGTTACGACAAAGGTAGCCAAATTATTTTGGTGAATGTCTATGTTCCCACAAAATTGAATCCCAAAGAAAAAGCTACGCTCAAAGAACTTTCCAAAAGCCCGAACATCGCTCCAAAACCCGAAGAGGGGAAGGATTCGCGGGATTTTTTTGATAAGGTGCGGGAAGTTTTTTCCTAAACCCCGCACCAAGCAACGCCTTCCGATGAAGCTCTTGAATAGCAACAGCCTTATTCCAGCGATTTGCACTCGCACTTTTGTTCACGTCCTCTCCCCCCGGCAAAAATTTTCCTACTATGAGTAAGCGTCTCGAAGAATTTTCTGCGCGTGAACTCTTGGAACGGCGAAATATCCAAGAAATGCTCCATGCGGCGTTGCTTGAGCTGAAAAAAGCTCTTGACAAGCGCGAATACAACACGGCAATTTTCTACAACATTACAGGCGCACGGCTGCTTAACATCCTCATTGACAACAGCCTCGCCCTTGATGACGAAGCCGATATGCTGGAAACGCTTCAGAGCAACATTACCAATATCCTCAAATTGCAAAATCGGCTTCAATAGTCCGCGAGGACTTCGGAGCCACACCCCGCGCTCTACCATGGACTTTCAAGGAATTATTCAAAATCTTTTGGTCACGATGCCTATTTTCCTGCTCTCGCTTTCGGTGCATGAAGCAGCGCACGCAATAGCAGCAGACCGCCTCGGTGACCCCACTGCCAAACTTCTGGGGCGTGTTACCATCAACCCCATTCCGCATATTGATTTTCTCGGCACGATTGTCATGCCCATTCTATCGGCATTCACGGGCGGTGTGGCAATGATTGGTTGGGCAAAACCTGTGCCGGTGGACTGGCGCAATCTTCGCAATGTCCGCCGCGATGACACTATTATCGCCCTCGCCGGTCCTGTCTCGAATATCTTGCTCTCGTTTGTTTTTTTTGGATTGATGCTTGTTATTTATGGTGGTTATATTGACACTACTCCGGGTACGGTCGGCGAGTTAATACAGCGCTTCGCCAAGTATGGGCTTATCATCAACATTGCCCTCGCCGTCTTCAATATGATTCCGATTCCACCTCTGGACGGCTCTCATGTTCTCGCCAACAGCCTTCCAGACGACTTAGCAGACAAATATCGCTCTATGGGACTTTACGGCATGATTATCCTTTTGCTCTTGCTCAATTTTACGCCTCTGCGCGGGCTACTAGGTGCCGTTATCGGTGGTGTTTATTCGCTGTATATGGATGTTGCGCAGGTTTTGTTCTACTAAAAAATCAATACCCTCACCGCACTCCGCCCATCATTCGCCGAATCATCGGCGTAAGCAGTGCCAGCACGAGCGCCGTGAGCAGCATCACACCCGACAACACGCCGAAATATTGTGCCAGAAAATCGGTGTTTGTTTCATCAAAAAAGCCCGCAAGATGCCCCGCAATGCGACTTGCTACTGCGCTTGCCAGAAACCATACGCCCATCATTATTCCCACCAAGTGCGCCGGAGCAAGTTTCGTTACAACACTAAGCCCCGTGGGATTCAACAACACCGCACCAATTTCTTGCAGAAAAAATGCCGTCAAGAGCCACAATGGGCTAACCTCGCCGTGCCGTGCCGCTAGTGATGCCGCTATCATCACGCCGAAAGCCAATCCCACAAACAGCAAACTCAGAGCAAACTTCGCCGGACTGGAGGGCTGGCGGTCTCCAAGCCGCATCCACAAACGCGAGAGCAGGGGCGAAAGAAGAATAACGTAAATGGGAATGACCGACTGAAACCAACTGGACGGGAATTCCCAGCCAAATATACTTGTACACGTCAGACGGTCAGCAAAAAGATTCATACTGGAACCTGCTTGCTCGGAGACAATACCAAACATCACCGTAAAGACAAACAGAATCATTATCACGCCCACGCGCCGCCATTGCTCTGGTGTGAGTGGCTGAAAAAGGTTTTTCTGTGGCACGGCGGGCACGACGGTCTTACATTCGCCGACGTTCCGAAAGCGGTCTTGTGCCGCAAGGAATTGCGCCAGCCCCACCAGCATACCCACGCCAGCCGCGCCAAAGCCCCAATGCCATGAATGGGCAGGATTCAAACCAAAACTCGTGAGAACATCCTTGAATACGGGATGTTGTGCTAGAAAGCCGCACACAATCGGCGCAAATGCTGCACCAACATTGATGCCCATAAAGAACAATGAGAAGCCTGCGTCGCGTCGTTCGTCCCCTTCACCGTATAATTCACCGACCATCGCACTGATGCTCGGCTTGAGCAGTCCCGTGCCAAGCGTTATGAGTGCCAAACCTGCAAAAAAAAGTTCCGTGCGCGTGAACACCGCGACAAGTGCAATCGTGCAGTGCCCCGCAGCAATAATGATGCCGCCCCAAATCACAGCTCGCCGTGCACCCAGCCACCTATCAGCAATGAAGCCACCCGGCAGTGCCAGCAAATAGACCCACATTGTGTATGTCCCGTAGATAGCGGCGGCGCTTTTGGTGCTCAGTCCCAAGCCCCCATCGCTTGCGGGCGCAACAATGTACAAAATCAGAATTGCTCGCATCCCGTAATAGCTAAAGCGTTCCCATAATTCTGTAAAAAAAAGTGTCGTCAGCCCGCGCGGCTGACCACCGATACCCTGATTATCGCTGCTGAGAGAAGTCGCCATGGTGCGTTGTTGTGTAAAAAAAAGCAGTGGTGCTCACCACAAACATACCAAGATATTTTCGCCTTACAAACGGGAAAACGCGAAAGGTTTGTCTTGGTGGTTGTACGGTTTCCCTGAGAGTTCTATATTTGTATGCTGTTTTTCTAGCCTTCAATAGTTTCGCATACAATCTGTCTGCCCTTCAAGCCATAATGACGACCTTTTCGCAATCGTTCACATCCTCGCCTTTCCAAGCGCCGCAGCCTGCCTCCGGCGCTGAGGCTATCAGGCGCTTGCCGGCACGCCTTCACGTGCCTCGCTCGCCCAGGTGGTATCAGTTTTTATTCGATGCGTTTGCTTTTGCGGTGAGTTTTGCGGTCTATTATGCGCTGCGTTTTTTGAGCGGGCTTTTTACCACAAGCACCGAAGCCTTTACTCAGCCCTTTGTGTCAGATGAGCGCATAGCAGCAATGATTGGTATTGTCGTGGCGCTCTTTATCTACTGGGCGCTTCTGTTCTGGTTTGCAGGGCTGTATGAAGATTGGTATGTGCGCTCGCCATTCGACGAATTTTTTACCGTTGTCCGCATTACCTTTGTTGGATGCTGCATTTTGGGTGTGGTAATTTTTCTGGATGACCTCAGTAGCGCACAGAACTCGCGGTTGCTCATGCTTCTGTACTGGCTTGCATTTTGCGGGAGTATTAGCTTGGGGCGTATTGTGGCGCGTTCGGTGCAGCGTACGCTCAGGACGCGAGGTATCATCAGCTTTCCGGCATTGCTCGTCGGCAGTGCAGAAAATGTTCGCGCTCTGCTTGCGTCGGTACGGCAAGCGTCGGCATTTGGTTTTCAGCCCATTGGTGTGGTAATGGGCGATGCTGATGAGGCAGAAAAATGGCGTTCGCACACACTTCCCACGGCTCACGACGAACATCTCCCGCTCTTAGGATTATTCAACGATATTTCCACGCTGCTCCCTGCCTTAAAACCCAATGCACTTCTTGTCTCAACCGCTACGCCCGACCACGAAGAACTGCTCCGCATAGCAAATGTGTGCGAAGAGCACGACGTTACCATGAAGATTGTGCCCGACTTGTACGAAATTTTTTCGGGGCAGACTCGTGCGCAGCATATTTACGGCATCGCGCTTATCGAAGTCAGCGCTGAGATTATGACCCCGTGGCAGCGCGTCATCAAGCGTTTGACGGACATTGTGCTGAGTTTGATGGGGCTGGTGCTGGGCTTGCCTTTGTGGGCGCTTATTGCGCTTATTGTGCGCTTGGAAACGCCCGGCGGTGCCTTTTATTCACAAATTCGCATCGGGCGCTATGGTGTGCCGTTTCGTATCTGGAAATTTCGCTCCATGTATAACGGCTCGGACAAAACCACAGGCTTCACACAGGTGAACGATGCTCGCGTAACGAGCTTCGGGCGCTTCATCCGAAAAACGCATCTGGACGAAATTCCGCAGCTCTGGAACATCCTCAAAGGCGATATGAGCATCGTCGGACCACGCCCCGAAGTTCCTAAACTCGTCGAAAGATTTACCGAAGCAATTCCTTACTATCCCCGTCGCCATAAGGTTCGTCCCGGACTGACGGGGTGGTGGCAGATAAATGTTCATAACTACGAAGAAACAACCGATGAAATCCGCAACCGTCTTGCTCTTGATTTTTACTACATCGAGAACATATCCTTTCGACTCGACCTTGAAATTATCATTCGCACAGTTGTCAAAGTCTTAAAAGGACACGGACAGGCATAACATCTTGACATGATACTATGAAGATTCTTATTATTATTCCCACATACAACGAAAGCGATAACATCCGCGCCATTGCGGGTGAAATTTTCGACGTGCACGATGGACTGGATATTTTGGTGGTGGACGACAATTCACCCGACGGCACGGGCGGCATCGTGCGCGATATGCAACTGGAAGACACCCGGGTACATCTGCTGGAGCGTTCCGGCAAGTTGGGACTAGGTACGGCGTACTGTGCGGGCTTCATCTGGGCAATGGAGCGCGGTTACGATGTCGTTTTTGAAATGGATGCCGACTTTTCGCACGACCCAAAAGAGATTCCTAATTTTTTGCGAGCAATAGAGAGCGCCGATGTGGTGATAGGCTCACGATACAGCACGGGCGTGAACGTGGTGAACTGGCCCATGCAGCGCTTACTGCTCAGTTGGTTTGCCAATCTTTATACACGCCTCATTACGCGAATGCCCATTTACGATGCGACGGGCGGCTTCAAGTGCTTCCGCACCGATATTTTGCGCGGTGTGGATTTGACCAAAATTCGCTCCAACGGGTATGCGTTTCAAATTGAAATGAACTACAAGCTCTGGAAGCGTGGCGCACGGATGCTGGAAATTCCGATTATTTTTGTGGACAGGCGAAGCGGGGTCTCGAAGATGAGCAAGAATATTATTTGGGAAGCTGCGTGGTTGGTGTGGAAACTGCGCTTGCTCGCGCTCTTTGGTAGAGGTTAAGGAACATCACAAAAAAAACGGGCGGCTGAGAGTTCTATCGCTCCCAAGCCGCCCGATAAAAAAACGTATTCGACCTGCCTTCTTTACGCCTGCCGCGAGCAATGCGTAGCGCCGTTTGCGCCGCAGCATTTTTTGAATTTCTTATTCGCATCAAAAGGGCAAGCGTCATTGCGACCAATTTTCGGTGCGGCGTTCACGATAGTTTTGGGTGCTCCGTTACCGTTTGCTACCTGTGCGGATACTGCGTCTGCCACTTCCGATACAGCCTCTGCATTTGTATAAAGATACTGTTCCGCTGACGGACGTGAGAAGCGCATAGCATTGGAATTGGTCGTCGTGAAGCGCGGCGCAAAGCCGTTTGGTGCGGAAATGCTTGCATTGCCATGCCCGTTGCCGTTATCATGCGGTTGCTGCATTTGGCGCATCTGCTCCGGTGTGAGTTCGGGGAAATAGCGGAAGGCAAAGTGCGCCGATTCACGGTTCATCTCGCCGACAAGTTCCACGAAAATTTTGTACGCTTCGCCTTTGTACTCCAAAAGCGGGTCTTTTTGTCCGTAGGCGCGAAGGTGAATGCCCTCTTTGAGTTCATCCATGACGCGCAAGTGTTCACGCCATTTCTCGTCAATGGTTTGTAAAATTGCAACCCGCTCCAACTCCGCCATAAACTCCTGACCAAAGGTCTTTTCCTTGCGGGAGTAGAACTCTTCTGCCACTTCCATTACACGCTCGGTGCATTCTTCCTTGCGCATACCCTTGAACTCGCTTGCATCCATGTCAATATCGCACAGCAGCGTCGTGCGGAGCTCTTCGCGGAAGTGCTCAATGTCGGCGGTATCGTGGCAGGTATCGTATAGGTCGTCAGCAAACTCGCGGACGTAATCCATAATTTCGCCTTTCATGCGGTCGCCCGTGAGCGCATGGCGGCGGCGGCTATAAATTACCTCGCGCTGCTGGTTCATCACGTTATCATATTCCAAAAGGCGCTTACGAGTACCGAAGTTATTTTCTTCTACTTTTTTCTGCGCCCGCTCGACCGACTTCGTTACTTGATTGTGCTCAATCGGCTCGCCCTCCGGCACTTTCAAGAACTGCATCACACCGGCAATACGCTCTCCACCGAAAAGACGCATCAAATCATCTTCCAAGGACAAATAAAACTTCGATGAACCCGGATCGCCTTGCCGTCCGGCACGACCACGCAGCTGGCGGTCAATGCGCCGTGCGTCGTGGCGCTCGGTGCCGATAATTGCCAAGCCGCCCGCATCTTTCACCGACGGATGCAGCTTAATGTCCGTACCGCGACCCGCCATGTTCGTCGCAATCGTTACCGCACGTGGCTGCCCCGCCTCGGCTACAATTTCCGCCTCGCGCTGGTGCTGCTTGGCGTTCAGAACATTGTGTTTCACTTTTTCGCGGGCAAGCATTTTGCTCAGAAGTTCGGATACTTCCACACTCGTCGTGCCGACCAGTACGGCACGTCCTTGCTCGGTTTCACGCTTTACTTCTTCCACGACGGCGTTAAATTTCTCGCGTTTGGTGCGATAGATAAGGTCGTTCAAATCTTGACGCACGATACCGCGATTCGTCGGAATCACGCACACGTCCAGTTTGTAAATTTCGTAGAACTCGCCTGCTTCAGTTTCTGCCGTACCGGTCATGCCGGACAGTTTGCGATAGATGCGGAAGTAGTTTTGGAGCGTCACGGTCGCCAGTGTTTGTGTATCGCGCTCCACGTTCACGCCTTCTTTGGCTTCAATCGCTTGGTGCAAGCCGTCGGAATAGCGTCGTCCCTCCAAAATACGTCCCGTAAATTCATCAACGATTTTGACTTTACCGTCGTCGAGAACGTATTCCACGTCTTTTTCGTACAACGAGTATGCTCGTAAAAGCTGCGTTACCGTGTGAATACGATCACTGCGCTCTGCATAGATGCGCATTGCAGAATCCTTACGCAGCTGTTTTTCGGTTGCATCTAGGCTCGTATCACCTTCAATCGCGCTCAACTCTGCGGCAATGTCGGGAATGATGAAAAAGTCTTTATCGGTCTGCGAAGCGCTCAGAAACTCACGTCCTTTTTCTGTGAGGTCAATCTGGTGCTGGCGCTCGTCAATGGCATAAAACAGCTCTTCGTCAATCTCACTCATACGTGTTCCTTGGTCACGGAGGTAGTCCAGTTCGGTCTCGCGCATGAGCTTCATGTTCTCTGGCGTGGCGAAGAGTTTCGTTAAACGCTTGTTTTTCGGCATACCTCTGTATGCACGGAGCAAGGCAACACCTGCTTCACGGCGGTTTTCTTTATCTTGTTTATTGTCACCGCTTGTTTGCAAAAGTCGCTCGGCATCGGCGACAATTTTCGCAACAAGGCGTGTTTGCGCATCCACCAGACGGCGAAGCGGTGCATTCATCTCTTCGTAGCGGTGGTCGCTTTGGTGAACGGGACCACTGATGATAAGCGGCGTACGCGCCTCGTCAATCAGCACCGAATCCACCTCATCCACAATGGCGAAATTATGTGGGCGTTGCACCATCTCTTCGGCATCGCCCACCATGTTGTCGCGCAAATAATCAAAGCCAAATTCATTGTTCGTGCCGTAAGTAATATCGCAGTTATACTCTTTCTTGCGGTCTTCAGGGTCGAGGTCGGTGGTGATACAGCCTGTGGTGATGCTGAGATAATCGAACACCGGAAGCATCCATTCGCGGTCGCGCTGGGCAAGGTAATCGTTCACCGTTACAAGGTGAACTCCGCGCTGCGGTAGAGCATTAAGGTACATAGGCGCAACAGCAACAAGCGTTTTACCCTCACCGGTCGCCATTTCCGCGATTTTACCCTCATGGATGACAATACCACCCATCATTTGCACATCGTAAGGAATCATTTCCCACGTTGCTTCGCGCCCGACGATTTTGTATTTCAGCCCTGTAAGACGCTTACAAACTT
>CALCNX010000089.1 GCA_937899715.1 uncultured bacterium
AACACCCCGTCCTCGCTGCCGCTCGTACACCCCTCTTTGTTCCAAAGAGGGGAATCTCTTGACAAAGCGTAACTTCAGTTATTTCCTATCGTTTTTTTATTTGTAGATAGTGTAGAAAAAATATTTTGCATCAACACAAAAAAAACTTGCATCTAAAAAAAAACACCAGTATATTTGCAGTCTATTTTGGAAAATAAATGCACACAAGGTGCATTTATCCAAAACTGGGGTGTCGCCAAGTGGCAAGGCAGCGGTTTTTGGTACCGCCATTCGTTGGTTCGACCCCAGCCGCCCCAGCACCACGTGTAGTGTTTCGTGCATTACATAATCTCAGTGTTTCGAGATACGCACTGAAACAATAGAAATCAAGCGCTTGTACGCGGCTGTTTATCTGCGGGGCGCTTGTTTTTTTATATGCCGATGTGTCTCTGTCGTCCGATACTTCGTCTTTGAAGATGTTTCTCCCCAAACAACTATGGCGAAAAAGAATAAACTGAAAATAAAGCCAAACTTTCGTCTCGCAGCAGGGCGTTCCAATATGGATCTCGCTCACAAGATTGCCAAGGCGGTAGAAAAAAAATCTACCGACAATAAAGGCAATATTGACTGCGCAGAACAGCTGGACAAAACGGTTATTCGTAACTTCAGCGACGGCGAGATTTGGGTGAAGTATGAAGACAGCATTCGTGGCGGTGATTTGTTTATCATTCAGTCCACACACGCTCCCGGGGATAATCTCGTTGAGCTTTTGATGCTCATTGACGCTGCCCGTCGTGCTTCGACTGACCGCGTTACTGCCGTTATACCGTACTTCGGTTATGCCCGCCAAGACCGCAAAGATCAACCGCGCGTCTCAATTACGGCGAAGCTCATGGCAAATTTGATTGTGGAAGCCGGAGCAGACCACATCATCACGATGGACTTGCACGTCCCACAGATTCAGGGCTTTTTTGATATACCGCTCGACCATCTTTATTCTTCGACGGTATTGGTAAAAAAATTGCGTAGTCTTGATTTGCCGAACCTCGTTGTGGCATCGCCCGATGTAGGCGGAGCAAAAACGGCACGCGCATACGCAAAACGCCTCAATGCCGGTTTGATTCTCATTGACAAGCGTCGTCCGGCACACAATGTCAGCGAAGTTTTCAATATCATCGGCGACCCCAAGGGCAAAAATATTATTATTATTGACGACTTGATTGACACCGGTGGTACGTTTGTTGCTTGTGCTCGTGCGCTGAAAGATGCCGGAGCCGAGCAAATTTTTGGTGCTTGTACACACCCCGTTTTTTCTGGGCAGGCGCTCGAAAAAATTGAGGATAGTATTGTTTCCAAGCTCTTTGTAACCGATACTATTTACTCTACCAACCCGATGTTTGAGCAAAGTACGAAAATTGTTGTTCAGTCTGTTGCCGACCTTTTTGCGGAAGCTATTTTGCGGACGCACAACAATGAGTCCATCACGTCGCTTTTTGATACTGATCTTATCCCAACCTAAGCGAGACCAACCATTGAGGTATTCACTCGCACCACAGAAATCGTTCAATACAACATTGTTTCATTTGTTCAATTCGGAGTATCATCATGAGTGCTATTTCACTCGAAGCAAAAAAGCGTGAGCTTGGCAAAAAAGCCTCCAAAGCCGTTCGCAATGCCGGATTTATCCCGGGTATCTACTACGCAAAAGGCAAAGACCCGCTTGCTATTGCTACTACTTTCAAGCAAATTCGTCCGGCAGTGTACACATCCGATACACACATTATCACTCTCAAAGTTGAGGGTTCGGCGCCGATGGATTGTGTTATGAAAGATGTAGAATTTGACCCCGTAACCGATGAAATTGTGCATTTTGATTTGCTTGGCATCATCGAAGGTCAGACGCTCCACGTTGAAGTACCTATTGTTCTCAAAGGTACAGCTAAAGGTGTTAGCATTGCGGGTGGTCTGCTTGAGCACATCATGCACAAAGTGCAAATCGAGTGTCTGCCTGCATCGCTGCCGGAACACATCGAAATTGACGTTACCAATCTTGAGGTGGGCAAATCCGTCCACATTGGCGACTTGAAAGTTCCGGGCGTGAAATTTATGATTCCCGCTTCATCAAGCATCGTAGCTGTTCACGCAAAGCGTGGACGCGAGGAAGCCGTACCAGCGAAAGCATAACGTTTCACGATTGCTGAGAAAACTCCCGTACGTTATCAAAGCGCACTATTTAGAAGTAATAGTGCGCTTTTGTTTTGTTTTTTATTTCCCTCATTGTGTTTCGTGAAGGTGAGAATATATGCGCCTGTACACCGGTTTACTTGTTCACCCGCTTGCTAAAGGCGGGCTGGAGTATCTTCCCGATGGAGCACTTGTCGTGAGCGATTTCGGGCAGATTATTTTCATGGGAGCGCGTGTTGATGCACTCCGCGACTATGCCGATATTCCTGAGGAACGCTATGAGAATGCGGTGATTTTGCCCGGACTGGTGGACACGCACGTCCATCTGCCGCAGTATGAAGCAGCAGCAATAGGGACAGGTGAGCTGCTGAACTGGCTTAATACTTATATTTTTCCGCTTGAAGCCCGCTTTGCCGATGAAGAATATGCGCATATCCAGTCGCAGCGTTTTTTCCATGATGCCGTGCGCCTCGGTACGACAACAATGTCCGTCTATTGCTCATCCCACAGGCGAGCTGCCGATATTGCCTTTGAAGCAGCCTTCCATGCGGGCTTGCGAGTGTGTATGGGCAAAACAATGATGGACAATAACGCTCCTGAAAATATCCTTCATTCGCCTGATGACAATATCAATGATAGCCTTGCACTGGCAAAAGCATGGCACGGTGCGGGCAACGGGCGGCTACAGTACACACTTACGCCGCGCTTTGCGGGTAGTTGCTCTCGTGAGCTCCTCAAAAAAACGGGTGAAGCCGCACGAGCAGAGGGTTTACGGATTCAAACGCATTTGTCCGAAAATCCTTCTGAACTGCGTTTTATTGCTGAGCTTTTTCCTGAGCACGCTTCCTATACAGAGGTTTACCATGCCTACGGTCTCTTGACAGCCAAGACCATTATGGCGCACTCTATTTATCTGAGTCCGCAAGAAAAATCACTTCTCAAGGTTCACAACTGCGCTATTGCACATTGCCCTTGTTCCAATCGTTTTCTGCAAAGTGGTGTGATGGCATTGCGGCAAATGCTGAATGAAGGTTTCCGTATCGGTTTGGGAAGCGATGTAGCTGGCGGTTCGTCGTTGTCTATGCTCAATGAAGCAAAAGAGGCTGCCGAAAGCACAAAAACGTGGAATATACTGCATCGCGCACAGGAAATGCCGACGGTGAACGCGGAGGAGGCACTTTGGCTGGCAACATTGGGCGGGGCGCAAGCGCTGGGCTTGGATGACGTAATTGGCAATTTTACGGTTGGCAAAGATGCTGATTTTATCATTTGTGATATGAACGAGGTTCTGCCCCAAAAGAGTAGCTTTATTTCGCCAGAGAATATAATTTCTCGCCTCGTCTATGGAGCGCATCCTTACGTAGTTTCTAAGACTGTTGTGCAGGGGAAGGTCGTTTATCAAAAACAAAATTCTCAGTGATTCAGAAGTGTAAAAAAAATAGTTGCTTCAAGTACAGTAGAATCTATAATGACCGAACCACGTCTCATTGGCACAGTTGCCGAATATCAATATCTTCCTGAATGAAGATACCAATTTGGGCAAACAACCCTATAAATGCCAAAGATTACGGCGTTACCAGAACATTAATCCCAAGCCTGCCACCATACTTGAGTCTCTTAAGCGCTCGAATAGTGAACCTTTGAGCTTATCTCGCTATGGTCGAATCTTTACGGTGAGCCATATAACAGTGTGCCATCGCATAAAAAAATGGCAGAATTTTCGGCATTCCATCTCATTGTCTTATACGTCCGAGGGTGCTAGGTTGGCTGTGCAATCATTGTTTCCTGTTATACCTACACTTGGCTTACAGTTCGTATTTTGATACACGCAGAACTTCGCATTATACCTACACTTGGCTTACAGTTCGTATTTTGATACACGCAGACCCTCGCAAAATACCAAGGGTTAGGGTAATTAGAACACGGAATTTATTTCGCAGATGTTGGTTTTATGCGGCTTCTGTGGCGGAATAGATTCCGCACCCCATACATAGAACAACTCTCATACTGTGCTCCAATAATGCAAAATTACGCCTGCTGCCACAGCCACATTGAGGGATTCTGCCTCAGATGCTCTTGCGCGGTCAATACGAAATGTTCCGTGCAAGAGCGCCTCTACCTCCTGCGATATGCCATGCGCCTCGCTGCCTAGCACCACGCCCCATATGCTTGAAAGCTGTATTTCCTCCAGTTTTTGCGCTGCTCCCGCCGCCCCACCATACAAGCGATAGTGCGCGTATTGCTCTTGAAGCGTTTGAGCAAGATTGGGCGCACTATGCACGGCACATCGAAAAATCGAACCCATCGTGGCACGCAGTGTTTTCGGATGAAAGCGGTCTGCCGAGCCCGCACCAAGCAGGATATTACGAACACCGAACCACTCGGCAGTGCGGATAATGGTGCCCACATTACCGGGATCGGCAACACCGTCCAATATAAGCAACGGCTTATCCGTCTCTAGCGGTAATTCCGGAAAATCAATGACGGCAAGAATCCCTTGTGGCGTTTGCGCGTCGCAGAGTTGTTGGAATTTATGTTCGGAAGTCGCATAAACAGGCACGTTCATGCGGTCAAATGCGCTCGCAAGTTCTTCGATTTTTGCCGAAGAGCCGCTTTGGATAACGACCTCAAACGGAAGAACAAGTGCGCCGCGCTCGCACATCAGGCGATACTCGTCGCATAAATGCTCCCCTTCGAGAACGCATTGCCGAGCCGCATCGCGCTCCGAGCGCTTACGGAGTAACCGAATGTATTGATGAACACTGATTGGTAATGATGGGTACGTCATGGCGCTACAAAATCGTTTGTTTTTTCTCTAGTCAAAATTATTTATTTTTTGAACTCAAAAACCCTGCATGGCTTGAATTCAAGCAAGTGAGAAAATACTGAAAAAAGAAAATACCGAAAAAGATAGTCTGTACATCACTTAAAAATTTTTGAGAGAGGTTTCTATGTCCAGAGGATATAACCGCGTCGTATTGGTCGGCAATGTTGGCAAAGACCCCGAACTCCGCTATACAGCAAGCGGCGTTCCCGTTGCTACGTTTTCACTGGCAACATCCGAAATGTGGAAAGATAAAGACGGCACACCGCGAGAGCGCACCGATTGGCACAGCATCGTTGCATGGAGCAAGTTAGCGGAGATCATTCAAGAAATTGTGAAAAAAGGCTCGCGCTTGCTGGTCGAAGGCAAGATACAAACACGCTTCTACGAAAAAAATGGCGAACGCCGTTCGGTAATGGAAATTGTCGCCGATAACGTATTGCTATTGGACGGGCGCAAGAATTTTGACGAGGCATTACACGCCGCGAGTGGGACTGCTTTCGGAGGCGCAAGCGCTGAAGCGGCTGACTTTAGCGGAACCCCGTCGGACGAAGATTTGCCGTTCTAACGACTGACGACGATTCATCCTTGTAGGGTGGAGGAGAAATACGATATTCCTTGATTTCTTGATAATTGTTGTCGGGGAATTCTGTAAATTAGCGGTTTTGAATGACACACGGTCGCTCAAAACCGCTTTTTATTTTTGTTGCATTTACTTCATTATGAATACTACTATGACTTCTACGGCAGATTCATTCGACGCTACCGACGACAATCAAATTTCTCCGTCCGAAGAAGGTTTGTTGCCTGACCAAACCGTGCCGACTGAGCCGTCTTCTGATGATTTTGGCGCATTGCCTGATTTTGCAATGGATTCGCCCAGCCCTGCCGCCAGCGACCAACCCAAGGGCAAAGCAAAGGCTATCAATTTGGGCACGCTCTACATCGTTTCCACGCCTATCGGTAACAATGAGGATATTAGCAATCGTGCGCTCAAGACGCTCAAGCAAGCCGATATCGTTGTCGGCGAAGAAGGCAAGACTGTCGCCCGCCTGCTGCACGACCACCGCATTACCAAAAAACTTGAAGAATTAAACGAGCACAACGAAAACGAGCAAACACGCGCTCTCATGCAGCTGCTCAAAAATGGCAAGACGCTGGCACTGGTCTCCGATGCCGGAACGCCGCTTCTCGCCGACCCCGGAGCACAGCTTGTTCGCAAAGCAATCGAAGCCGGAATACCCGTTCGTGCTATTCCGGGCGTGACAAGCATCATGGCAGCACTGACCACAAGCGGTCTTCCGATGGACTCCTTCGTATTTGCGGGTTTTGTGAGCCGTGAGCCGGGCGAGCGCTTACAAGATCTCAAGCGTTTAGCGCAAGAGCCGCGCACCGTAGCGCTCCTGGAAACGCCGTACCGCCTTGTACCGCTTCTGGAAGCAGCCCGTCAAATTATGCCGCAGCGCCGCGCCTACTTGGGTTGTAATCTCACAATGGATTCTGAAACACATCATTACGGCACGGTGAGCGAACTTTATACGAAATTTGTGGTTTCGCGCTTCAAAGGTGAATTTGTTTTTTGCTTTGAGGGCGTGAAAGGCGGACAAGGATTTGCCCAGCAAAGCGGCGACAGCGCACGGGACGACCGCCGCGAGAGAAAGCCGTTTAACCGTGATGGCGGCGGTGGACGCGATGGTGGCTTCCGTCGCGAAGGCGGCAGCGGACGCGAGGGCGGGCGTGATGGTGGTTTTAAGCGTGAAGGCAACCGCGAGGGCGGCTTCAAAGGCAGACCTGAAGGTGGCAGTCGTGAGGGCGGCAACCGTGAGGGTGGTTTCCGAAGCAGACCTGAAGGCGGACGCGAAGGAGGCTTCAGAACCAAGCCTGAAGACGGTCGGTCGGGTGGCTTCAAAGGCAGAAGCGAAGGCGGCAACCGTGACGGTGGAAGCCGCGACGGTGGTCGTGGTGGAGACTTTAGGCGAGGCGGAAGGCCTGACAATGCAAGGGGCGGCGGATTCAAGCGTGAAGGCAATTTCCGACGCGACGGCGGTAAGCCACAAGGCAATAGACCCCAGAGCGATAAACCTCAAGGCGACGCACCCAAAGGTGAATAATTAATCAACAAACTAAACGGGAAATGCTATGGCACACGATGATGAACGAAAAGACCCCCGAACAAACGCAACAGCAAGTGTTTGGGGAATTGCTTGTGGTATGATGGGCATATCCATTCCGCTTATCGCAATATCGGGCGGAGCAGGCGGCACCGTGTACCTGCCCGTCATGGCTATTGCTGCGGCTGCGGTCAGTAGTATTGCGATTTGGTTTTCTCCGCCGCGTGTGAACGAGTTGCCGCCGGAGATGCCAATTCGGGAACTGGAAGACATAAGAGATGGTCTGATGGATATTCGTTCTTATGTCGGTTCGCTGGAGCAGCGATTGGAAGACCAAGAACTGCGTCTGCGCATCACGCAAGCCACAACGCCGCCGACGGATAATCCGCCGCAGTAGTGAATAATCTAAGAAACCAAGTATTCAAGCATCAAGCAACCATGAATCACTCAGAACGCATCATTATTCTCGACTTCGGTTCGCAGTACACGCAGCTTATCGCCCGCAAAGTGCGCGAGTGTGGTGTGTTTGCTGAACTGCACCCGTACACCATTAGCGAAGACGCACTTGCGGCATTGCAACCGAAAGGTATTATTTTGTCCGGCAGCCCCTTTAGCGTTTATGCCGACGGCGCACCCATACCGCACTTTGATGTGTTTGCCTTTGCGGAGGCGAGAAATATCCCTGTGCTGGGCTTGTGCTATGGCTTGCAGCTTATCGCCCACACACAAGGCGGCGCGGTGGACAAAGCCGCGAAGCGTGAGTTTGGCTACGCGGCTTTGGAGATTGTCGGCGAAAGCCCGCTCTGGAAAGGGATTCCACCTGCCTCGCAAGTGTGGATGTCGCATGGGGACTCGCTCACAGTACTCCCCAAAGGCTTCAATATTGTTGGTAAGACTGAAAACGCGCCGTACTGCGCCTTGCAGAACACTGAGCGCAAAATCTATGGCTTGCAGTTTCACCCCGAAGTGCATCACACTACCGACGGCACGAAAATACTGGCGAACTTTCTGTTCGATGTCTGTGCTTGCACCGGCGGCTGGGATGCCGGCTCGTTTGTAGAAGCTACTGTGGAGACTATTCGCACTCAGGTTGGCACAGGCGGCGTGATTTGCGCTCTCTCCGGCGGCGTGGATTCGACCGTAGCGGCGGTGCTGCTGCACAAAGCCATTGGCAAGCAATTGCACTGCATTCACATTGATAATGGTCTCATGCGCTCGAATGAAAGCCGCACGGTTATTGAGCTTTTCAAAAACACGTTTGATTTGAGTATTGATTTTGTTGATGCTTCCGACTTGTTCCTAAGTCGCTTAGAAGGCATTTCCGACCCCGAACAAAAGCGTAAAATTATCGGCGCGGCGTTTATTGATGTCTTTGATAAAGAAGCAAAAAAGTTCGGCGACGCACAGTTTCTCGCACAAGGCACATTGTACCCGGACGTGATAGAATCGGTGTCCTTCAAAGGTCCGTCGGTAACGATTAAGACGCATCACAACGTCGGCGGACTACCAGAGAAAATGAATTTGCAACTTGTGGAGCCGTTCCGTGAGCTTTTCAAGGACGAAGTGCGTCAAGTGGGGCGTTTGCTGGGGGTGCCGGATTGGTTCATTGACCGTCATCCTTTCCCCGGACCCGGCTTGGCTATTCGTGTGCCGGGCGTGATTACGCGCGAAAAACTTGATATTTTGCGGAAAGCGGATGATATTTATCTGGATGAAATTCGCTCTGCGGGGCTGTATAATGAGATTTGGCAAGCATTTGCTGTGCTTCTGCCCGTGCAGACAGTTGGTGTGATGGGCGATGAGCGCACATACGAGTATGTATGCGCCCTCCGTGCTGTTACAAGCGTGGACGGAATGACAGCAAATTGGTTCCCGATGCCCTACGATGTGCTGGCGCGGATGTCGAACAGGATTGTAAGCGAGGTGCGCGGCATAAACCGTGTGGTCTATGATGTTTCCAGTAAGCCTCCGGCGACGATAGAATGGGAATAACAATTTTTGCACTTTTCCTGATAGTATGCTTCTCAGTTTGTTTCTGACGATGGTGCTTGTTCTTTTGAACGGCTTTTTTGTGGCAGCGGAATTTGCGCTTGTCAAAGTCCGTATGTCGCAAATCGAAATGCGGGTGCAAGGGGGAAGCCGTATTGCTGGCGTGGCAAAAAATATTTTGGATAATCTGAGCGCGTATTTGTCAGCTACGCAGCTTGGCATCACACTTGCGAGTCTGGCATTGGGTTGGATTGGTGAAGACGTGGCGACGCAGATTGTGCTAGGCTTTTTTCATCTTATCAACGTCAACATTGAGATTGAATTGGCACATAGAATCGCTGGTCCGATTGCGTTTGTGACTATTACCGCGCTGCATATTATCTTGGGTGAGCAAGCGCCAAAGTGGTTTGCGATTCAGCGTCCTGAGACGGTTACCATAGCAGTTGCACTGCCGATGCGTCTTTTTTACGCTGTTTTTAAGCCGTTTATCAGCGCATTAAACTACCTTTCCAATGCACTCCTCAAAGTATTAGGTATTGAGATAACGCACGAAGAAGTTCACAGCGCCGAAGAGCTGCAGTATCTGCTCAAGCGTGGCGAAGAGACGGGCGCGATTGAGTCGGCAGACCATGAGCTTATCAAAAATGTTTTCACGCTCAATGAGCGTACCGCCAAGCAAATCATGGTTTCGCGTACCCGTATGTCAGCTATTGACGTGGCAACGCCCGTTGGTGAGCTTTTGGGGCGCGTGATTGAGGAAGGTTTTTCACGTTTACCGGTCTATAAGGAATCGCTGGATAATATCATCGGTGTTATTTATACCAAAGATATTCTCACACTGGCGCAGCACCCGGAACTGATTGTTTTGCTTGATATTGTGCGCCCTGCATACTTTGTCCATGAAAATAAGAGCGTCCGTGAGCTTTTGCGCGAGTTCCAGAAGCGGCGTATTCACGTGGCTATTGTGATTGACGATTTCGGCGGTACTGCCGGAATGATTACGCTCGAAGATATTTTGGAGGAAATCGTCGGCGATATTCAGGACGAGTTTGATGACGACCAATCCACCATGCGCCGTGTAGATGAATATGAATTTGAAATTGCTGCCTCCACGCCGATAACGGAATTGAACGAGATGCTTCCCAAGTCCCTGCCAGAAGACGAGCGCTACGAGACGCTTGGCGGTTATATCAACGTTCTTTTTGGGAAGATTCCCGATGTGAGCGAAATCATAGTGGAAGGCGGCTATATGTTTACGATTGTCAAAAAGAACAAGCGTGCTGTGGAACTGGTGCGCATCACCTATCTGGAACGCAGTGCCGAAGAAACGGCTGCGGAAAAAGAACAATCTGCGAATCTCACCACTTTTCCAACCAATATATGACCAGACGAAACTTGCTTCAGCAAACACTTGCTCTTAGTGCAAGCACCGCAGTAACAGGTTTGGCAAGCGCTTTGCCACAGGAGGCAAATGCGCATACACTGAGCACTGTCATGGTGCCGAAAACGCCTCCCGTGCGGAATGTGGTGGTTGTGGGTGCGGGTGTATTCGGCTTGTGGACTGCGCTCACGCTCTTGCGGACGGGTCTGCGCGTAACGCTTGTGGATGCTTTTGGTGTGGGCAATATTCGCTCCAGTTCAAGCGATGAGACGCGGGCGCTCAGAGCCGGATACGGCGCAACGGAAGTCTATGTGGGCATGGTGGCGCGGTCAATCGAACTCTGGAAAGCGCATGAGGAAAAAACAAAGCGAGAATTATTTATTCAGTCCGGTTGCCTGTGGCTTATGGGCGAAGATGAAAAATTTTTCCGCCAATCCATTCCTGCCTTGAAAAAATATAACTTGCCATTCGACGAGTTTACACCAGATGAGATCACGAAAAAATATCCGCTTGGAACGGCGGACGGTGTGCGGCATGGCTTTTTCGAGACAAAAGCGGGATATTTACTGGCACGCAGAAGTTGCGAATCGCTGCTGGAAGCATTTATAGCTGAGGGCGGAGAGTACCGCGTGTCGGGAATGAAAGGAAAAGTTATTCGTGGTGGAGAAGTAGAGTCCATTCAATTGGCAGACGGCGCGGTCTTGAATGCCGAACAATTTGTTTTTGCTTGCGGCGCATGGTTGCCGGAGATTTTTCCCGAGCTGCTCGAAGATATGATTCGTCCCACGCGCCAAGAGGTGTTCTACTTCGGCGTGAACTTTGAGGACAAGCGCATTAGCAAATTTCCTGTGTGGGTGGACATGACCGGAAAAGACCTTTTCTATGGCATACAAGGCTCCGGCAAAGAAACGCTTGCAAGTGGCTTCAAGATTGCTTCCGATACGCGTGGCGGACCATTCAACCCTTCAACGGGTGACCGTATGCCGAGCGAAGAAGGCTTGAGCGCTGTGCGGCGCTTCCTCCGAATGAGATTCCCAGCTTTGAGCAATGCACCACTCATTCAATCTCGTGTCTGTCAATACGAAAATTCAACCGACGGCGATTTTATTATTGACCGTTTGCCGGATGCCAAAAATGGGCTTATCATTGGTGGTGGCTCCGGTCATGGCTTCAAGCACGCTCCGGCTATCGGGGAGATTGCCGCAGATATTCTTTTGAAAGGTAAGCAAACACCAAAAGAATTCAGGATTAGTCGGCTTATGAAGAAATAGTGCGGACAGATTAAGTACGACTCATACTTCACCCCTGCGTGGCAGCAGAACTACAAAGGTCGAACCTTGCCCCAACTCGCTTTCCACCCATATTTGCCCGTGATGCAATTCTACAACCCGTTTTGTAATTGCCAAGCCCACGCCGTGCGAGGATTCGTCGCCCGTCGGACGTGCTGAAAGGCGCTGAAAAAAGCCAAATAATTTTTGCTTGTCTTCTTCGGTAAAGCCAGGACCTTCGTCCTCGACCTCAAAGCGAATCGTATCGGGAAGTGCCATGACACGTGTTTGCACCAATGCTCTATGCGGTGAGTACTTGAGCGCATTGCTCACAAAATTTTCCAGCACTTGCTGAACAAGAATCGCATCGGCATAGAGCGTAAAATCGTCACCCGCGCTGGTGAGTTTGATTGTCTGCCCTTTTTCTTGAGCGCGTAAGCGATTTTGCTCGGCTGTGGCTTCAAGGAGTTTTTTCGCATTGCACGTGGACTTATTAACCTGAATCCTACCCATTTCCATTGCCGAACTTGCCAGCAGGCTTTCAATCAAGGCAAGCATTCGTTCACAAATCTCACGGATTCTCGCGCCCGACTCAGGAAATTCTTCGGCAGTAATTTCACCCATCTCAATAAGTTGCACTGCCGCAAGCACTGATGCTAACGGGCTTTTGAGGTCGTGCGAGACCACGCTGAGAAGCTCCGTTTTGCGCTTATTGGCATCTTCCGCTTTTTTCAGGTTCGCCTCCGATTCTGCAAGAGCCTTTTCCAATTGAGTTTGCAGGCGAATGAGTTTCGTTTGGTTAAAATCGCTAATACGAGTGAGCTGGGTACTTTCGCGGAGCATAACGGCGTAGCGCTCCGCTAAGATGCGATATTCATCGTGGAGGGCAGGCAAAGTCAGGCTTTCTGTCGCCGCACTACTCAGCACTTTAGCATGGTCAAGAAGTTCTTCCTCAGCACGGAAAACAGACTGGTGCTCGCTGTTTGCCATCGGCATTGGTAATTTGCGGTTGTGGTGTGTGGAATTACGACGGAATTTACACAAGCCTCAGGCTTTGGCAAAAAGAATTCTATGTTGGGAATTATTTATTACATCAATCTACTTTTAACACTACTCGAATCAAATCTCTGCACGGAAGGCGCAGAGTAGCCCAATCATAATTATTAGGATTTTCGCAAACAAATCGGAGCGCGAGCGAAAACCCGCATATATACTGACTTTATCTTACTAACCGAACTTTTGTTCGGACCCCAAAAGAGCATTTTTGCAAAAGTCATAATTATATCTTGCATAGTCGAATTTGAACTATACTTTCCTTGCAATACTGTACTCAGATGCTGCAACCACTTCCTCTTTGCGTACTTTTACGTGCTTTTTTTTATTGATATGCGTAGATGTTCTTGCCTCCTACGTGCGTAATAATCAGGTGTTTGACCGTATAGCATTGACCTCTCCAATATCGTAATTTTGTATCAGAAATTAACACTTGCCCATCCATCAAGTATCTTTTCATTTCTTGAGACATCATTGAACTATGACTATTGAGTCCAAATCCGATATTGCAATTCTACACAAGACCAGATTGTGTGTGAGCAATTCGACAATAATTTCTCCTATTCAATTTGGGATTCATGCTGCGCAGCAGTGTACGGTGAGGGAGAAAGCAGAGCCTTCTTCGGTAATAGCAGTGGCAGCGAATAGTCAGCCCGTATTGCAAGGATTGACACGATATTTGAAAGCATCACACTTTCACGCTGTGGCGGTTATGGCTTCTCCGGCGGAATTGGCTTCTTCGATTTCTGAAATTCGCCCTAAGGTGGTTATCATTGAAATTTCATCGCAGTCTATGGAAGGTTTTGAAGCAATTACAGCTATTCATCGCAGCAATCCCGCCATAAAGATTCTTGTGCTGGCAGATTATACAATGCCATCGCTTGTGAAAATGGTATTTCGTTCGGGAGCGCACGGTTATTTACTCGCCATGCCTACACAGACAGCTATGCTACAAGCGCTGGATGCCCTTGGCAATGCAAAAAGTGTCCTTGATAAACAACTCGTTTATCTTCAACCAATACTAAGCAGCGTACTGACCACAGGATGCGTTACCGTTTGATAATAAACCAATTATTTTATTTTTAGCTTCATAAATCCATGAAAACCTTACAACAGCTTGTTCGCCAGGCACAATCCCATACAGTAGGCAGCACTGAATTTCATCGTGCGGTGGTACAAAACATTATTGAGCAAATAGGCTCTACGCGAGCAAGTATCTGGTATTTTAATGAATATCAAGACAGTTTGACCTGCGAGGTCTTATTCGACAGGCGCACCGAAGAATATTCCTCCAGTTTTTCCTTATATCTGGAAGACTATCCTCAGTATTTTGGTGCAATGGTACATGGCGACACTATTTGTGCGCCTGATGCGCTGCGTCACCTACTTACGTCCTGCTTTGCAGAGATGTACTTCGACCCACTTGAAATCAAATCCTTGCTTGATGTCTCAATAATCATCAAAGGGAAGGTCGTCGGCGTAATTTGTTGCGAGCATTGCGAACACCGCAAAGACTGGACAGGCAGTGAGATTGAATACTTAAATACCGTTGCTTCTATGCTCTCGCTGACCGTACCGTTGCTCATGGTGGAAGCGTAAGCGCACAAAGCAAACATTAGGCTTGAAAAATGTCGTGGAAGAGTTTGTGAATCGTGTTTAGAATCATTAGATTACACACAGCGCGGCAATTACCAACATACTCTTGCATACATACCCGTACAATGAAGCAGATTCTTTGCATAGAAAGCACAGACGGCAGCGATAAACAAGATACACTTCTTGCTATGATTTCTACTATTCTGCCCTCATTTACAACGGAAAGCGTTTTACGTGGAAGTGATGCTGTCGCCATGCTACAAGAACAGAAGCAAGGGCTTGTCATTGTGGATATGCGCCATTGTACCGTTGAGGACTTGGTCTCGCTTGATAGTCTTCTTCGATTTCGCCCACAAATGGCATTGATAGCTGTGCTTCCCAAAGCGGATTACGCACTTGCTAAAGCCACTCTCGAAATGGGAGCAGATGATATAATTACGCATCCTCTGAGCGAATCGGATATTAGAACAACAATTCTCCGCCAGTACGAGCGCATACAGGCTATTCAGCAAGAGGTACAACGGACGGTGCATGAGGTGGCTTTACGAATTTCGTATGTTCTACCGCACGAATTTCGTACTCCCCTCAATGGATTGATAGGTTTTATCAATCTTCTGCGGCAGGACGCGCTGCAAGAAGACGAAAAGCCAATGGCATATCGCTACTTGGAATCCTCCATCAATCGCTTGCACCAAACGGCTGAAAAATTCTTGCTCTACGCCGAATTGGAGCAGCTTAATCTTGATGAACAGGCGCTTGAAGTGCCATTGTCGTCGTCAGGGCAATTTGCCACATATGGAATGACGAGCCTCACCACAGAAATAGCCCACGATACCCTTGCAGCATTTGACCGCCTGAGTGATATTACGTTTCACCTAGACGACAGCGAGTATGCGGTACAGATGCGGGCGCAGCACGTCCGATTTGTGATTGCAGAACTTATCACCAATGCTTGCAAGTTTTCTGAGCCACGTACACCGATTGCACTAACAATGAAGCATGATGCCGAATTTTGCACCATCACCATCCGTGACAATGGCTATGGATTCGAGTCCGGCGACCTTCAACGTATTGGCGCATTCAATCAATTTGGTCGTGAACGATTTGAACAGCAGGGCGTGGGATTTGGCTTGCCAATTGTACAGCAGATTTTGTCGCTTTATGGTGGCAAATTAGACATTCAAAGCAAACGCAATGAAGGTACATCCGTTACGATTGTTGTACCGCTTGCAGCACTTTCCCAGACTGAAGAGGGGTATGCTTCGGTGCAGTATATCACAATGCACCCATTGCAAGGGCATGATTGGAGCAGTAATTAGCAGGCATAGAGTCTCAGCAAGTAAGCAAAAAAGCCTCATACAAGTCATTTTGTACGAGGCTTTTTGATTGTTTGAACTTAGCTGCATATCTTATTCGGTCATCACGACAAGATACTTCGCATTTTTCCAGAAGGCTTTCTCATCTTTAATTTTCAGGACGCACTGGTTTTCACCGGATGCGATAATCTCAAAGGTATCGGCATCGTGGTTGGAGACGAGTGAGGTTCTGTCTTTTGCTGCGGGAATTTGTAATTCTCGCAGCGACGTAATATCAATTTTCGTGAAGTCTTTGAGGTCGAAGTTTTGCTTCACTGAAATACGTCCACCAAAAAATAGTACCTGCCCTTGTTTGTCAATCACACCTTTTGTCATCAGATCGTCGCGCTTGCCAACCACATAATACGCGGTGTTCAGCTCTTTGACTTTGCTGTTGATAATCTGGTCTTTTTCGGCAAGTTTTGATTTGAGAGAATCTATCGCGCGGCGTGAGGTAGCAAGTTGTTGGCGAAGTGCCACGATTTCTTGCTGCTGCTCACTCACGATACGACCAAGCGAATCCGCCTTTTGCGTTACCAAAGCAAGTTTTTTTTCTGTTGAAGCGAGTTTGTTCTTGAGGTTTTGAATTTCGTCCGCTTGTTTGCGAATCATCGCAGTTTTTTCGTTCATCCGGCGGGCAATGTCTTCCATGCGCTTACGGAAATCATTTGCCGATTCGCCGCGTTCCGGTCCCATTGTTTTGACAATGCCTTCTTCTGCTTCCAGCGCCGAAAGAACACTCATCATCTCGTCCACTTGGCGCAACGTTTGCTGGTAGAGGCTGTCGGTGAGGGATTTTTCCGCTACGAGATTTGATTTTTCTGCGTCAACCTGCCGAATAACTTCTTCTTGACCGCCGCACTTGGAGCAGCCGACAACGGCTACTGCCATCAAAGCGAGAAGAGCTGCTGAATATCGCATAAATATGTAGAAATTGAGGTGAAACAAGATTTATTTTTCGTTCCCAGAATGACACGCAATAATGCGCATCACCTTTGACCTCTCAAATATCGCGCCAAGTTTATTTTCATCGCAACTTTATCCCTCTAATCAGCCCAATTATCTTGTGTTTATTTGTCTGATGATGCGGGTTCTGTTGCGGCTTCAATCATGCACAAAAGAAAATTTTTCTCAACCGCCGTGCCGGGTGCTGCATTAAGAGTCCCTACAACACCGTCCATCGGCGATTTGATGTCATTTTCCATCTTCATAGCTTCCAAGATAAAGAGGCGCTCGCCTTTTTTCACGTGCTGCCCCGCTTTCACGTTCACCGTTTTGAGCAGACCGGGCATTGGCGCAACAACCTTCATATTGCCCGACTTGGTGGTAGCAGTTTCTTTGAGCAAGTTATGAAAATGCTTGTCGCGGTCGGATAGTGCTTCCGCACTATACGTGTAGCCATTGACCGATAATTGTACGCCTGTGTCTTCATCTCCAATCACAACGATTGGTCGGCGCTTGCCGTCGCGGACAAGATACACAACGGCTTCGTTATTCTCGTCGCGTTCAAAAACCATTGAGATATTATTCGATAATTGAACAGTTGTGCCGTGGACAACAGCACCAACCTCACGTTCAATAAAAGCGGATGTGAGAGAATAATTCATACTCTAGTAGAGCAAAAAATGTGTAAAGTGGTAGTAAGTGCCTCCAATCATCAAGGATTGGCTTACGAGAAAAGCGTGATAAACCTACATAGTGCGAGGTAACATCATCATTGAGTAGCATTATCAAAGTGAAATAGCTTTTTTCATTGGAACAAATGTAATCGTGCCATATTCCCCCATCGTATGCTGAATAGGTTCACTTGCCACAAAGCCGTAGGTGCGATAGAGTTTCTCACCCGGCAGCGTTGCCATAAGTTCTAATTGCGTGAATCCATGCGCTTTTGCTGCACGTTCACACTCTTCCAAAATAAGAGTACCGATTCCCCGTCTCGCCCATGCCGGATGCACAAAAAATGCCCGCACTTTCGCCGCATCCGTCGCGGGGTCGAGTTCTTCGGATTCGCGTCCTTCAAATTGATCGCCGCCAAACAAGGTTTTGCGACGGCTCCAGCCGCCACAAGCAACCACTATTGGTACAGCACCGTCTATACGAGCTTCCACCGCAAAATATGTACCATCTTTGACAAGTTCTGAATCAATACCAAACACCGTCCGAAGAGCGCCTTCGATTTCTCGCTCGCTGTACTCCTCACGGCTCAGTTCACGGACAGAGAGCGCCACGATATGTTCCAACACTTCTTTTTCGTCCTGTCTGGCGGGACGAATAAAAAACGGTATGGCTTGTCCGCCATCGTTTGGTTTCATCGTCGTTGTCGCCGTTGAATTATTTTTGTCCGTATTTTGCTTTGTATTGCTCATAGAGAAATTTTTGCTTGTTGACGAGCTGCAGTTTTTTTCCGCGAATAAACGCCGACTCTACGCTGTTGGTACGCATATCAAGTGCATCGCCATCCGAAACAAAGAGCGTTGCGTCTTTGCCTACTTCGAGTGTTCCCAAGCGGTCATCTACGCCAAGAATTTTTGCCACATTCGCTGAAATAGCCATCAATGCCTCTTCTTTGCTCAGTCCGTACGCAGCAGCCGTGCCTGCCTCAAAGCCAATATTTCGCTGCTGCCAGCCTTGCGGGATAGCGCCTGTCGAATAGAGTATACCCGCTTTTTGTAATGCGGCGGGAGTTTTGTAAGGCTGCTCAATATCATCTGACCAGCGTTCCGGCAAATTGTGTGTACCTTCCAACATTACGGGAACATTATTTGCTTTGAGCACATCGGTTAAAAGCCAACTATCGGCACCACCGACAATAACAGGTGTAATGCCAAATTCTTTCGCAAAATTGACAGCCGCCAAAATTGATTTAGCATGGTCAGCACGGATAAAGAGCTTTTTTGAGCCATCAAACAAACCGCGCATTGCCTCGAAGCGAAGGTTTTTTTCTTTCGGTGTGCTTTTCACATAGCTTTGTGCTTCGCGGAAAAACTGATACAATGCAGCAATTTGTTTAGCAATCGTTTCATCTTGTGTCTTGCGGTCAGGTTCTAACGCTCCGGGCTGACGTGTGATAGTCGGAAAATTAACATGAATGCCCACATCAGTTTTGAGTGCTGCATCTTCCCAGTTCCACGCATCCATTTCCATCACCGATGAGCGTCCTGATACCAAACCGCCTCTGGGAGCAACCATTGCCGCAAGCACTCCATTGAAGCGGACGGTCGGAATAATCTGTGATTCAGCATTGTAGGCGATGAGCGCCCGCACGTGCGGATTCAGCGAACCGACTTCGTCTGCGTCGTTTGTGGAGCGCACTGCTTCTACTTCCACCAGACCCAGCGTTGTATTAGCAGCAATAAAGCCCGGATAAACGTGCTTTCCTTTCACATCCACTACGTCAGCCCCGGTGCGGTCAAACGCTGCGTCTGCTTTGCCAACAAGTGTGATTTTTCCACTCGCAAAGCCCACCACACTGTTCTCAAGGACAGTGCCATTACCAACGTGGACAGTCGCGCCCACAAGGAACAGAGGCTTTGTCTGTGCTGTGGCAGGTGTGGGTATAGATTGTGCGAAAAGATGTGGCATCGCCGCCGCAATAATGAGAATCAAAATTGCAAGAGAAATTGCTATAAAGCGAGGAAGGAAGCGGTTTTTCATAATGGCAATGATTTATAGGATAGGAATTAGTTGATATTTGCTTGTTCGGAGTGTGCTTTGAAACAATCTTGCATAGCGACGACAAACTCATCCACTTCTTTGCGAGTGGCGATAAGCGGCGGTAGCAACCGAATAACGGTGTCGGCTGTGGCATTAGCCACCACACGGCGCTTGAGCAGTGCCTCAATAAATGGTGCGGCGGGAACACTGAGTTTCAAGCCCGCCATAAAGCCGCACCCACGCACTTCTTCGACGATATTTGGAAAATTTTGCTGAATCACATTCAGGTTTTCACGCAAGTAACAGCCTACTTCGTGGACGTTTCGCATCACGCCGCCGTAGAGTTCTTTCATCACGACAACCCCTGCCGCACACGCCACAGGGTTCCCGCCGAAGGTCGTTCCGTGCATCCCTTTGTCCCAGACGGTTTCCAAATGCTGCGCCATCAAAATAGCACCCAATGGCAGTCCGCCACCGATGCCTTTTGCCATCGTAACAATATCGGGCTTGACAAGGTAGTGGTCGAAGCCGAAAAATTTGCCTGTTCGTCCTGCGCCTGCCTGCACTTCATCGGCAATAATCAGAAAACCATATTGCTCCTGCAATTCCAATAACGTGGTAACAAACTCCGGCGCGGCAAAGACAATACCGCCCTCGCCTTGAAGAAACTCCAGCACCACGGCACACGTTTTCTCGTTGACGGCATCACGCAGTGTCTCGCTGTTATTGAAAGGAAGTACGTGCGCATTCGGGAGAAACGGCTCCATACCGTCTTTGTAAAGCGGTTTTGCCATGATAGAAAGCGCTCCGTAGGTGCGTCCATGGAAGCCACCCGTGAAAGCGAGCACTTCTGTTTTTCCTCGTGTGTTCCCCCACTTACGAGCCAGTTTTAATGCGCCCTCCATAGCTTCTGTGCCGGAGTTCGAGAAAAATACTCGTGCATAGCCCGTGTGCTGCACCAATAATTCTGCCAATTCTATTTGTGGTTCTTGGTAGAATACGTTGGAGAGATGCATAAAGGCTTGTGCCTGTCGGGTAACGGCATCCAGTAAGCGCGGATGACCGTAGCCAAGCGCATTGACGGCTATACCGCTCAGAAAATCAAGATATGAATCCCCATCTACGCTTGTGATGCGGCAGCCGGATGCGTAGTGAACCGCAATCGGCAATCGCCGATAGACCTGATACATGGACTGCTGCTCACGTTCAATGACTGCTTGACTGGAAGTCGGAATATTCATCGGCAGGGGTGAAAAGTATCACAAAATGATAATGGATATGAAACAGTAAAAATACAAAACACTCCGCACAAAGACTAGAAATTCATTACCAAACTAACAAAAAATTGTTTGACTGCTTTTTGATATTTTGGGGAGAGTTTAACTTGTTCTGTGTAAACTCCCCCACACCCAGCCCTCTCCCAGAGGGCAAGGGCTTTAGAGGCTTTAGAGCGGATTGGATGGTGTTCAAAAGAAGTTGATAGTGTGCTTGAGAAGCAAAGCGGCATACTGCCTTATTGTAGTTTGTCAACTCACAAAAGGAACACTACCAGATTGGTTTTTCTTATTTTAGCTCCTTCTCCTTTTGGGAGACGGTGGGGGATGAGGTCTGATTACACAAAGATTCCGTACACTCTCATAGCAGTTCACAATTAATTACAGATGAAGAAATAGTTTATCGTCGTAACATTTTTTTGTAAGTTACGTTTGACTAACTATGAAAATCCTTTCCCAAATATTGGCTACTGTGCTCGTAGTTCAGCTGCTTGTTGCCACAAGTAGCATACCGCTCGTGTACCATTTTTGCGGGGACGAAGTGGAAAGCGTTTCGGTCGGTGTGGCGAAACAGTGCGATTGTCAGCACGATGATCAAGATGAAGACGATAGCTGTGCTAAAGATTGCTGTCGTAACGAACTTCATATTAGCGAATTTCACCCCGATGCACTTTTAAGTGCGCCAATTGTTCCTCCCACGTCCTTATTTGCGGCTCTCCACATTGTTCTGCCGTTTTCTTCTCCTGCTTCCGCTTACGAGAAGCACCCCGTTTGCACTATTGCTTTTGATACTCACCCTCCAGCCCGAAGTTCGGATATTCCTATCCTTTTTCGCTCTCTCCTGATTTAAGCCTCCAATCGCCACATTGAACCGACGGAATATCTTCGCTGATACATTCTGTGCGGTTTGTCGTGCATTCTTCTGCTTTTTTATTCTATTTTTTAGCAAGCAATCCCAAGCCCGGAGCGCAAGCATAGTTCTGCATACTGCGAAGTACGCTGAACACTTGTTTGTACTTCAAATTTCTTCCTAATTTTTCTAAACTTTTATATTCGAGGTTATATATGAAACCCTGCTGTGAAACAAGCGCACCAAAGCGCAGATTCAGCACAAATGCTCTTTTGAGCATTGTTGCTATAATGATTGTCGGTATTGTTCTCGTAAACGCGACCGCGTTCGGAGCGCCCAAAAAAGAGACCGTGAAGGTCTGGGGCAACTGCGGTATGTGCAAAAAGACAATTGAAAAATCGCTCAAAGGCGTAAACGGTCTTGAATCGGCATCGTGGGACAAAACCACCAAGATTCTTACTGTTAGCTACGACGATAGCAAAATTGCCATGAAGCAAATTGAGGAAAAAGTCGCTGCCGCCGGTTACGACACACAAAATGTAAAAGCAAACGACGGTGCATACAGCAACCTAGCAAAATGCTGCAAGTACGACCGCAAGAAATAATCTTAGGCACTTGGGGAGTGCGGAATGGATTGCACAAAGCTCGTAAATCTACCATACGCAAATAATTTCCGCACTCCATGATTTGACTATTTATTCAAGAGAAAAAGCTATGAAATTTCGCACTATATGGATTCGCACAACGCACCGCTACATGGGTGTTATTGTTGGTATTCAGTTTATCTTCTGGACGGCAAGCGGTTTGTTTTTCGCATGGAACGATATTGATGCTGTCCATGGAGATACCCTAATGGCGCATCAACACCCTTCATTTATATTCGACACGGTGAGTGTTGTTCCCGTCGCAACTGCGGTGGAGGCGCTTAAAAGTAATGTTACGAATGTCTAAAGCGTTCAATCTCTCCAGCTCCGTGAATTCTTGCACGAACCAATGTATGAGCTTCGGTATCTACGTGACGAAAAAGAGCATTTCGCCTTGGTGAATGCTCATACAGGCGTATTCCACAAGCCGCTTACTGCTGAAGAAGCTAGCGCTGTTGCCGTAGCTGACTTTACGCCCCATGCGGCGGTGCAAAGCGTGGAATATATTACGGAAGTGGAATCCTCATCGGAATACCGCGACAAACCACTTCCTGCCTATCGCGTTACCTTCGACCATGAAAGCGCTACGCATATCTATGTTTCTGCCGAGCGCGGCACTGTTACTTCCCGGCGAAATGGTCGGTGGCGTACTTGGGATTTTCTTTGGGCATTTCACATCCTCGACTTTCAAACCCGAGACAATATTCACAATTGGCTTTTGCGGGGTATGTCAGCACTGGCGGTAATGACCGTATTGAGTGGTTTTCTCTTGTGGGGTTTTACTTCGTCCACACTCCGCAAACGGTTTGCCGCAAAATCGTAATAGACAACACACAATCTCCCGAGAGAAGTTCGGGTACACTAAATAGACAGCCGCCGTGGAGAACCTCCATTTGTACTCCAAATCTACTCACTTCATAACACTATGCTGAAAACATTGATTCTTCTCGTATTGGCAGCATTGTCCTTGAGCACAAAGACACTGCAAGCCGACAGCACCGCCGCTAATGTTGAGCACGCACTACCCGATAGCACACAGATTACAAAAGCGACAAAAAGTCCGCGTATGACAATAAAGGGTACCATTGGTAAAGCCACCATCACCATAGACTACGGCTCGCCCAGGGTTCGTGGGCGCGTGATTTGGGGTGGTCTAATTGCCTATGGTACGGTCTGGGCAACGGGAGCGCATCACGCAACCTCCATTGCCTTCAGTCGTGCTGCAGTTATCGGAGGGAAAATCGTTAAAGCAGGCAAGTATGCGCTTTTTACCATTCCCGATAAAAACGAATGGACAGTGATTATCAACAAAAACTACGACCAACACTTAGCAGATGATTACGACGAAAAACTGGACATTATTCGTCTGAAAGTAATGCCCAAATCAGTTGAAACAATTCAGGAAGAACTAACATTCGGTATTGTCGCTTCCGATGCAAGCGAAGGACATATCAGTTTTGCATGGGATAAACTCATCTGGACGCTTCCTCTGAAATCTCTTTAAGCGAAGTGAGAAACAGATTATGCAAACAACACTCCACATCAAAAACATGGTCTGCGCTCGCTGTATCCGCACGGTGCATGACGAGTTGACAGCACTTGGCTTGCAGGTCAAAAGCGTTACGCTGGGCGAAGCCACTGTTGAAGGTGAGGCGCACCTAGACGAGATTCGCCCACGACTGGAGGCACAAGGATTTGAATTGTTAGAAAGCAATACCGCCAAACTTGTGGAGCATATCAAAACGGCAGTGATTCATTTAGTGCGTTCTGATACTTTGGAAGCAATGACAGAGCGGGTGTCAGAATATCTTGCGCGAGTGATTGGTAAAGATTACGAATATCTGAGCAGTCTATTTTCATCGGTGGAAGCCATGACGATTGAACGGTATATTATTCTCCAAAAAATTGAACGCGTCAAAGAACTTCTGGTGTATGATGAATTGACCTTGAGCGAAATAGCGTATCGCTTGGGATACAGCAGCACAGCACACGTATCGCGGCAATTCAAAGAGGTTGTTGGTATGCCGCCCAGTGCTTTCAAATCGCTGAAGGACAAGCCCCGCACCGCTCTTGACCGCATCGGGCAATGAAAAAACCGAGCGTGTGGAAAAATTCGCTCCGAAAGAAAGTATTCAAGACCAAAGGAAGAATCAACTTTTCGTTCACACTCCGGCAAAGAATTCTGCAACTCTTTTCGGTTTATCTGTAACGTTGGAAGCAGCATCACATGGTATTTTTGTAGTGTAAGTTTTTTCATACACTATCATCTGGAGAAATAATCATGACACACACATTTGCTATTCCCGGTATGACCTGCTCAGGCTGTGAGCGCACTGTTACTCGTATTTTGAGCAGTATTGACGGCATTACCGATGTTAAAACAGCACTACAACCATATTCCCACGTGGAAATTACCATGACGCGGCATCTTGAGACCGATGCTCTCAACGCCGAACTTGGCAAGGTTGCCAAAGGGAAATATGTGCTTTTGTCTGACACCGCAAACGGGGGAGCATTATGAACGCCGATCAGTCAGACCCGGTGATTTCTACGGTAACACTGGACATTAGCGGTATGAGCTGCGCTTCTTGTGCTGCGATGGTAGAAGATGCGCTCGCTACCACGCCGGGTGTGCAAAAAGCAAGCGTCAATCTTGCATCTGAGAAAGCAACCGTATCCTTTGCACCGAAGCAGGTAAACGTGGAAATGCTCAAAACATCTGTTGAAAGCGCAGGCTACGGGGCAAGCGAAATAAAACACGATGGTAATCGTGCAGCACAAGCCGAAGCCACCGAGACGCGCAAACTCGCCGAGTACAACGCACTCAAACGCCGCTTCGCCATTGCTGCTCTGCTTGCAGCAGTAATTATGCCCCTTTCAATGACGATGCTGTTTCCAAGCGTGGAGCATTTTTTTCACCAGACTATAGGAATGCAGGCATTAAACTACATTTTGCTTGTGCTCACGCTGCCTGTGTTGCTTTATAGCGGGCGCGAATACTATGTTTCGGCATACAACACGTTTTTGCATCGTGCGGCAAATATGGACACCTTGATTGCCGTCGGTACGGGAGCAGCATTTGTGTACAGCGTCGTGGCGACGGTTGTGCCTGCACTTTTTGAGCAACACGGTATGAAAGCGGAGGTGTATTTCGACACCACAGCAACAATTATAGCACTTGTTCTGCTCGGCAAAGTTTTGGAAACGCGGGCAAAAGGTCAAACGTCTGCTGCTATCAAAAAACTCATCGGTTTGCAAGCAAAGACCGCACGAATCCTCGTGCATGGTCAGGAACAAGAAATACCCATTGAGAGCGTCGTCGTGGGCAATATCGTCGTGGTACGTCCGGGCGAAAAAATCGCCACTGACGGCGAAATTACAGAAGGTTCGTCATCGGTTGATGAATCCATGCTCACGGGCGAAAGTTTGCCAATCGAAAAGACACAAGGTTCATCAGTGTTTGGCGGCACGGTCAATAAGACAGGACGCTTTACCTTTCGCGCAACGAAGGTCGGCAGCGATACCGCACTTGCACAAATCGTGCGGCTTGTGGAAGAAGCACAAGGCTCGAAAGCCCCTATTCAACGCCTCGCAGACAAGATTAGCGGCATATTTGTTCCGGCAGTTGTGGTAATTTCCATTCTCACGTTTGTTGCATGGTTCAATCTCATGCCCGCCGATGTGCGGTTGCCTTTTGCGCTCGTGAATTTTGTTGCAGTGCTTATCATTGCTTGTCCCTGTGCCTTGGGTCTTGCTACGCCAACGGCGATTATGGTTGGCACAGGCAAAGGCGCGGAACACGGTATTCTGATTCGCAATGCCGAAAGTTTGGAGAAGGCGCACCAAATCTCAGCAATTCTGCTTGATAAAACGGGTACCATCACGAAGGGCGAACCGACGGTAACAGACTTTGTGATTCTCGGTGAACTGGCACTGCGAGGGAAAACGATACAGCTTGCCGCTTCGCTCGAAAGCAATTCCGAGCATCCTCTTGCGGCGGCGATTGTGAACTGCGGCACACGCGAAGGCGTACAGTTATTGCCCGTAAGCCATTTTATGGCAGTAGAAGGCAAAGGTGCAACGGGTGTGGTGGACGGGAAACGCATCGCTATCGGTAATACAAAACTTATTGCTGACGAAAACATCATACTTACCCAAGAGGCTCTGCAAACCGCAGAGCGCCTTATTGCCAATGCACGAACAGCTATGTTTGTGGCGATTGAGGGACAAATTCAAGCGGTAATAGCTGTGGCAGATGTAGTGCGCGGAACATCGCGCGAGGCAGTAGCGGCATTGCAAGCGCGTGGAATCGAGGTAGTGATGCTCACGGGCGACAACCAAAAAACGGCAGAGCATATTGCCTCTGAGGTAGGAATCAAGCGGGTCTTTGCGGATGTTCTTCCGCAGGACAAAGCAAATGCAGTAAAGCAACTGCAAGCAGAAGGCAAGATTGTTGCAATGGTCGGCGATGGCATCAACGACGCTCCGGCACTGGCTCAAGCAGACGTGGGCATAGCCATTGGCGCAGGAACGGACGTGGCAATGGAAGCAGCGAGTATAACGCTGATGCGGAGCGATTTGCGCGATGTGGTAAAAGCCATTGACCTTTCGCGCCGCACGATGGCGAACATCAAGCAAAATCTCTTTTTCGCATTTGTCTATAACGTGCTTGGGATTCCACTTGCGGCAGGGCTGTTCTATCCCTTCACAGATTGGCTTTTAAGTCCGATGATAGCGGCGGCGGCGATGGCAATGAGTTCGGTATCGGTGCTGACCAACGCGCTCCGCCTCAAAACGATAAAACTATAGGAGTGCGAACGGAAGTTCGCCCAATCAACCAAAAGACAAATTTTATTCTGCGAACTTCTTGTTCGCACTCCAATTCTCTATAATTATGGACACAGCACAAATTCTCGTAACGCTTGCTGGCACTGGACTCGTGGTGTTTGTGGTGTGGTATTTCTTTTTCGGCAAACGCGAAACAAAGGCTGCAATGCTCACAGCAAGCGGCGTTCAAGAAATCTCTGTTCTAGTCAAAGGCAGCTACACGCCTGAGATTATCGAAGTCGTCAAAAACAAACCCGTGCGTCTCAAATTCTACCGCGACGAAACCTCAAGTTGCTCGGAAGAGCTGGTTTTCGGCGAGTTCAATCTCCGACGCGAGCTACCTGCTTTTGAAACGACGGTGATAGACATTACACCCACGAAAATAGGCACATTCGAGTTTACGTGTGGGATGAATATGCTCCGTGGCAAACTTGTAGTCAGATAACAAACACGGAGTGCGGACGGAAGTTCCGCAAAAAAAATAGAACTTAGTATGCGAACTTCCGTTCGCTCTCCATTAGGAATAACCATGAAAACCAATCGGCGAACATTTTTGCAGCTTGCGGGCGGCACTGCGTTTGCACTCGCAGGTGGAAATGCCTTTCAAAGCTGCATGAACCCAATGAATTCCGGTAATATGACCGAAGTAACAATTGGTGGCGAAACAGGTCTGCCGTTCCGCCAACCTTCGGTCTGGAATGGTTCTGGTATCAGCGCAAGCACTACGACGCTCGACGTGCAAGGCGCTCCCGTTCAAGCATGGGCAATGGGCAGCTCGGTACTCGCGCCAACTATTCGCGTGCCGAAAGGTGCAGCGTTTTCAGTGCAACTTCAAAATCAGCTTGCAATGGAGACCAATATCCACTGGCACGGCTTGACTGTTCCCTCAACCATGGACGGGCATCCGAAAGACGTTGTCAAAACGGGCGGTACATTTACTTATGCTTTCCCCGTTTTTGACCGTGCTGGAACGTACTGGTATCATCCGCACCCGCATAAAAATACGGCACGACAGACCTATATGGGCATGGCGGGATTGTTCATCGTTGACGACCCCGCAGAAGCCTCTCTCAATCTGCCTTCGGGCGAATTTGACGTACCGCTCGTGCTGCAAGACAAACGCTTTCAGCAAGTGAAACGCTTCGTTTATGCACCTTCGATGGCAGACGTAATGACGGGTTATTTGGGCGATACAATGTTCGTAAACGGTGCTCCGGTGCCATATCTGGACGTAGAGAATGGTCTCTACCGCTTTCGTGTGCTGAACGCAGCAACGGCACGGGTAATGAAATTGGGCTTTGAAAACGGCATGGTGTTTCACGTTATTGGTACAGACGGGGGATTGATTGACGCGCCACAACAGGTAACAAGCGTAATGCTCTCGCCGGGCGAGCGTGTTGAGATTCTCGTGAACTTTGCGAGCATAGCGCTTGGTGGCTCGGCGTTGTTTCAAACGCAGGAATTTACCTTGCCCGCTGCACCAGCATCACAGAGCGGGATGAATGGAATGACGATGAGCGCGTACAAGCAAGGAATGGCAATGCCTATCATGCGCTTCAATGTGAAACGACAAACTACGCGGCAAACGACCATTCCACAGGCTCTCACACCGATTGAGCGCATAAGCGCAGCACAAGCGACGAAAACACGGACGTTCACACTGAATATGGAAATGGTGTCGCTTGAAGGTGGTGCAACGCCTCATGGTGGCACAAATGGTGGCGAAATGATGCGCCACACGATAAATGGTAAACTCTTCGCAATGGAACGCATTGATGAGAAAATCACTTTTGGCACAACCGAAATCTGGGAATTCCAGAACAAAGGCGATGAGCCACACCCAATGCACGTTCACGGAACCCAGTTTCAAGTTTTGTCGCGCTCCGGTGGTGCGCTCGCGCCAGTGGATATGGGGTGGAAAGACACTGTGCTGGTGAATCCCAATGAGAGTGCGCGCGTCATTCTGCGCTTCGACAAGTATCGAGGTATATACTTGGTGCATTGCCACAACCTTGAACACGAAGACGATGGTATGATGCAAAATTTTGAAGTCGTATAGGAGTGCGGAATGTACACCGCTTCTTCAAGTCAAACTAAAATTTTATGCAGAATAAATTCTGCACTCCAATAAGATTCCTACCGCCATGATTGAAAATATCATCGAATGGAGCGCGAAGAACCGTTTTATCGTTCTTTTAGCGTACTGCATCATTATCGGCATTGGCGTTTTCGCCGTCGCACGGCTGCCTGTGGATGCTATTCCCGACCTTTCGGAAAACCAAGTAATTGTCTTTACGGAATGGATGGGACGCTCACCCGAAGTGGTCGAAAATCAAGTAACCTACCCGATTGTGTCGAATCTGCAAGGACTTCCGCAGGTCAAAGCAGTACGCGCTTCCTCCATGTTCGGAATGTCGTTTGTGTTCGTCATTTTTGAGGACAACACGGATTTGTATTTTTCGCGGAACCGTGTGCTGGAGCGCTTGAACGTCATTCAAGCAAAACTGCCCGCAGGCGTTACGCCCACGCTTGGACCTGACGGCACGGGAGTTGGTCACGTGTTCTGGTACACGCTCGAAAGCAAAAAACCTCAAAGTAAAAGCTCTCAAAGCAATAGCTCAACAAGCAAGGATGGAAAGCACTTCTACGATGCCGGAACACTCCGCGCTGTGCAGGATTGGTACGTGCGCTATAAACTCTCAGCGGTGGAAGGAGTGGCGGAAGTGGCAAGCATCGGCGGTTTTGTCAGGCAATATCAAGTGGATATTGACCCGATGAAACTTCGCGCTTACAACGTGAGCGTAGCGGAAGTCGTGAACGCGCTCCAACGCAGTAACAATGAGGTTGGCGGGAAACTACTTGAAATCAGCAGCGCAGAGTATTTTGTGCGCGGTCAGGGCTACATTCATTCCAAAGAAGACATCGAAAATACTGTCGTCCGCACGGCATCGAATGGCGTTCCCTTGATGATACAAAACATTGCCACCGTGCAGCTTGGCGGCGACATCAGGCGCGGCACGATGGACAGAGACGGCAAAGGTGAGGCAGTTGGCGGAATTATCGTTATGCGGAGCGGCGAAAACGCTCGTGCGGTGATTGAGCGCGTGAAGCAAAAAATTACGGAGATTTCGCCCGGACTGCCCGAAGGCGTGGAAATATACGCCTCCTACGACCGCTCGACGTTGATTGAAGCGGCGGTAGGGACGCTTGAACGCGCTTTAGTTGAAGCCGCCATCGTGGTTTCGATTATCGTCGGAATTTTTCTTCTGCATTGGCGGAGTATTATCCGCATTATCATTGAATTGCCGATTGCTGTGCTGATGTCGTTTATTCTGATGTATGCTTTGGGTATCACGTCCAACATTATGAGTCTGGGCGGGATTATCCTTGCTGTGGGCGTGATTGTGGATTCGTCCATTGTTCTGGTGGAAAATTCGTATCGCAATATTGCCCACGCCATTGAACAAAAAGGACACCTCACGCCGGATGAGTACAAGCGGATTGCGATTGATTCCGCGAAACAAGTCGGTCGAGCTATTTTCTTTAGCGACCTCATTATTCTTGTGTCGTTTCTGCCCGTGTTTTTGCTTACCGGGCAAGAAGGCAAGCTCTTCAAGCCGCTTGCATTCACGAAAAGTTTCGCGCTTTTGTCGTCCGCAATCGTCGTTGTAACGCTTATTCCTGTTTTGATGACAATGCTTATGCGTGGCAATTTCAAGCCTGAAGATGCCAATGTACTCACGCGCTTTTTCAAATGCCTCTACGAGCCGATTATTCATTGGGTGCTGAAGTGGCGCAAAACCACAATGGCAATCAACATTCTCGCACTTCTCGCCACGATTCCGATGATAATGAACACGGGTTCGGAATTCATGCCACCGCTTGATGAAGGTTCGATTTTGTATATGCCCGTAACGCTGCCGAATGCTTCCACACCGGAAGTAAACCGCATTTTACAGGAACAAGACCGCATTATTAAAACCGTGCCGGAAGTCGCTCATGTTCTGGGCAAGGCAGGACGCGCCGAAACTGCAACCGACAACGCGCCGGTGAGCATGATTGAGACAATTATTCTGCTCAAGCCCAAAGAAGAGTGGCGGGCTGGGCTTCGCAAAAAAGACATTATAGCCGAACTGGATAAAAAACTGCAAATCCCGGGCGTTCGCAACGGCTGGACGCAACCGATTATCAACCGCATCAATATGCTTTCCACAGGCGTTCGTACTGACATTGGCTTCAAAATTTACGGTGATAATTTGGACACGCTGGAACACTACGCCATCAAAGCCGAAGAAATCTTAAAAACGGTTCCGGGAGCAGCGGATGTGGTGGCAGACCGTGCACAAAACGGATATTATCTGGACATCAGTATCAAGCGAGAAGCCGCAGCACGATACGGCGTAAAGGTCGCCGATGTGCAGGACATTATCGAAACCGCTATTGGCGGACAAAATTTGAGCGTTATTCTGGATGGTCGTATGCGCTTCCCGCTCCGAATGCGCTTCGCACGGGATTCCCGCGAAAGTATTGATGAATTGGAGCGTTTAATTGTACCTATTCCGGCACGAGGTTCTGTGGAAGCAAGTTTCGGTGTAGGCAGTAGTGCAACTGGTGGTATGAGCAGCGGCAGTGTGGCGGCGAGTGGAGGTATGGGTGGAATGAATAACTCTGCCACTCCCGTTAAAGAAGCAAGCAACAATGCGGGTGCTGATGCAGGAAGTTCCTCGTCGCTCTTCTCAAGCGGTCAGTCAGGCGGGCAAACTTTTGTTCCCCTTTTCTATCTCGCTGATATTCGTGTCGTGAATGGTCCTTCGATGATAAACAGCGAACACGGTTCACTCAGGGCTGTTGTGTTCATGAATGCTCGTGGGCGTGATATGGGCGGCGTAGTGGAGGATGCACAGCGTACCATCGCGGAAAAACTGAAACTGCCGACGGGGTATTCGGTGGAATGGAGCGGGCAGTACGAGCATAAAATTCGCGCCGACCGCACTATCAAAATCATCATGCCCGTTGTGTTTCTCATCATTTTCGTTTTGCTGTATTTCACGCTGAAAGATTACGTCGAGGCAGGAGTAGTGATGCTTTCCGTGCCATTTGCGCTCATTGGCGGAATGTACATGATTTACGCATTAGGCTATAATTTTTCGATTGCTGTGTGGGTAGGATTTATCGCGCTCTACGGCGTGGCGGTGGAAACAGGTGTGGTGATGGTGGTTTATCTGCACGAGGCATTGGACAAACGCTTGCTGGCTGTACAGCGCGGTGAGCGTGGTGCGCTCACGAACACCGATATTTACAAGGCAGCAGTAGAAGGCTCCGTATTGCGCTTGCGCCCCAAACTGATGACGGTGCTGACGGCAATGATTGGGCTTGTACCCGTGATGTGGGCGACAGGAACAGGTGCGGACGTAATGAAGCCGCTCACTGCCCCGATGATTGGTGGTCTGCTTACGTCTGCTGTTCACGTGCTGGTCGTAACGCCGGTACTGTTTGTGATGATGAAAGAGCGGGCTTTGAAACGTGGAACACTCGAAGTCTCGAAAATGGCAGGATGGATGGGGCATTGATTTTTTTGAATTGACTCTATTTCACCAAAATCTACTGTACAAAAATGTATGCGACTAATAATCATTGCTCTTTTACCAACGCTTCTTTGTGGAGTTTCACTCCCTGCGCAGCCGCTTGATTCCTTGCTTGCCGAAGCTACACGAAACAACGCACAGCTTCGCGCTTACGGTTTCGCTGTGCAAGCCGCCGAACATCGCATAGATGCTGCTGGCGCACTGCCACCTCCGCAAGCAGGTGTATCGGTGGAGCAAGTGCCGGTCGGCAATTTTAACATTGTGAACAGCGCACTATCCAACAACTTCTACGCTTCGCAAATGTTCATGCTGGGCGGAAAACTTGACGCAATGCAAGACATGGAGCGGGCGCGAGTAAAAAACGAACACGAGCGCACTCAAGAATTTGCAGCTAAACTTCGCGCCGAAATTACGACCGCCTACACGATGCTTTGGCGCATTGACCGCCAGCGCGAGGTGTACGCCAGCACTGCCACCCTTCTTTCGCGCTCCATCGAAGTCGCATCGGCACAAGTGCAAGCCGCACGACTTCCCTACACAGAAGTAATGCGCTTGGAAGCAGAGAAATCCCTTGCGCTTCTGAAACACACAACGCTTGGTAACGAACGTAAATCTGCGATTGCTATGCTGAATGCGCTACTGGGGCGTACAAATACGGCTTCGGTGAATATTACGCCTATTCTCGCAGAACGACGATTTATCGAAGAACAAGTTCGTATCAATCTTAAACGACTTGTCGTCTCCAATCCCACGCTACGACGTATGACAAGCATGATTGCCATGACTGAAGCGGAACGGATTTCGAGCGAAAAAGAGTCAATTCCTGACGTGATGCTACAAGGGATGATTATGCGAATGCCTCAAGGAATGGCGCTTACGGCGAATTCACCTATTTTCACTGGTGCGCTTGAATCACCATTTGCCTACGTTGTTCGTGCGCCGAATGCCCCACCTGACTTTATGTATAGCCTCATGGCACAAATTACGTTGCCCTTTGCACCATGGTCGTCGGCAAAATATACCGCCAAAACACAAGAACTCGCAGCCATAGCCACCTCGCAAACACTGGAGCGCGAGAATATGGAGCGGATGCTCTCGGCACAAGTAGAAGAACAAGTACAAAAAATGCAGACTGCCGCAGAAACCGCAGACATCCTCGAAAAAACGGTCATTCCGCTTTACGAACGCACGTTGGATGCCCAATTAACAATGCTCTCCACCGCACAAGCAAGCATAAACACACTGCTCGACACTGAGCGAATGCTATTGATGAAGCGCGATGACCTGCTCATGGCACGTGAGCAATACCACCTTGCGCTCGCTCAGCTAGAATACTTGCTTGGCGAGCCGTTGCGATGATTTTTTATCGGATTGCGGAATTTTAATTCCGCCTTTTTCAACAATTTCAATCGCGGAATAAATTCCGCACTTCATGCACGATTATGAACTACCTCATTCTTGCCATTCTTTTTATCCTGACGGCGTGTTCGCAAAAACAGAACGCGCAAAATGGACACGCAGGACACAATGATTCTACCGCTCTGCAAGCCGCAAAGCCCGTCAAATATATCTGTCCGATGCACCCCAAAGTAACGTCCGACAAAGAAGGTATTTGTCCAATTTGTCAGATGGACTTAGTGCCGGAAAACAGCCCTGAAGCGAAGGAATACGCGGAGGACGAGCATTCTCACGAGCATAGTTCTCACGAGAACAGTTCTCATACGGAACATACGTTGGGCGAGCTTGCCATAACAGGGCAAAGCCGTGTACTGGCGGATGTGCAAACAGCAACCGTTCAGAGCGAGTCTATTCATCGCACCGTCAATGTTGTTGGCACATTGGACTTTGCCGAACAGAATCGCCGCAGTATCACTGCCCGCGTGAGTGGACGGATTGAAAAATTATACGTGAACCAGTCTGGGATGACCATTCGTAAGGGGCAGGCACTTTTTGATGTGTACAGCCCCGAACTCCTACAAGCACAAAACGAGTATATCATTGCCTTCAAAAACCAGCAATTAGCAAGCCTGAGCGGTGGCACAAGCACGGCAATTCTCAGAAAATTGAAAGAGCGTTTGATGATTTGGGGGCTGACCGAAGAGCAAGTTCAGGCACTAGAGCGCTCGCAGGATGCACCACTCACAACCACTCTTCATGCGCCTTTCGGCGGGACGGTGATTGAGAAAAAAGTTGTGGAAGGAACGTTTGTGAGCATCGGCGCACCACTCTTTGAAGTTGCCGACCTTTCTACGCTGTGGAATATAGCAGGGATTTATGAAACAGACGTGGCGGCGGTGAAGATTGGTCAACAGGTTGCTCTGAGGACGCAAACCTATCCGGGCGAGACCTTCAAAGGGCGCATTGCCTTTATCTATCCCGTCGTGAACGCGGAATCGCGCACGGTGAAAGTCCGTATTGAAACGCCCAACCCTCACAAAAGGCTACGTCCGGCGATGTACACCGAAACAACGTTTATGCTCAATCAAGGCAAAGGCTTGACTGTTCCCAATGATGCGGTGTTGGTAACAGGCAAACAATCTATTGTTTGGGTGCAGGCACAGGTCGAAGCAAACAAATTCGAGGCGCGGCGCGTAACGCTGGGAGCAAAATTTGACGGTAAAATACAAATTCTTTCCGGTGTATCGGCAGGAGAAAAAGTGGTGGCACGTGGTGGATTTTTGCTGGATTCGGAGCGGCAGTTGCGCGGTGGAACTGGCAGCGAAGGACATCAGCATTAAGGCGCAACACCACAAAAAACGAGCGGTGGAGCATTTTTTTCGCTTGCAGAGTTACTCTCCTCACCGATAATCAGGCTTCACCGCATACTCAATTGGGTCATCCAATCCGGCAAGCTGAAAGCCGCGCAGACGCAAGGCACACGAGTCGCACTCCCCGCAAGCCACGTCATTCCGCTTGTAGCAGCTCCACGTCAGATGGAGCGGAGCGCCTAATTCAGCGCCTTTCAAGACAATATCTTTTTTGGAAAATGTAATGACTGGTGTGTAAATCGTGATGCGCGTTTCCGGTTTTGTGCCTGCATCAATCACACTTTGGAACGCCTCGTAAAATTCACGTCTGCAATCGGGATAGCCGCTTCCATCTTCCTCCACAGCGCCGATATAAAGTGCTTTTGCGCCCAGCACTTCTGCCCAACTCACCGCAATTGCCAGAATATTTGCGTTGCGAAAGGGAACATAACTGGTTGGGATAGTCGTGGTTACCAAATCCGCACTCGAAACTTCGATGGTTGTATCGGTGAGACTGCTACCGCCTATCGCCGCAAAGTGGGTTACGTCCACCGCGAGGCGTTTTTCTACTCCGTAGAAGTCTGCAATCGCGTGAAATGACCGAAGTTCACGCTCTTGTGTACGTTGCCCGTAGTTCAAATGTAGTGCCGCAATTTCATAGCCTGCCGCGTGAGCAATGGCAGCGCACACGGCAGAATCCATGCCGCCGCTCAAGAGAACAACAGCGAGAGGCTTTATTTCAGGTTTGGTATTGGATTTATTCATTCGTCAAGACGGGAAGTTTTTGTATCTTTGATGTTTGATAATTTTAGCGAGGAACGTAGGTTTTTCAGCCTAAAAAGACAAAGAAAGTTGTCACAACACCATTAAATACTTACTTTCTCTGAACGTACTAAAAAGAATGGAACCGCGTTCTGCCCTGACAATTTACCGAAAAATGATGAAAATAGGAACTGTTGAAGTCGAGCAAGGCGTACTGCTTGCGCCAATGGAAGATGTGAGCGATTTACCGTTTCGCGTGCTCTGTCGTGCGTTGGGGGCGGATATTATGTACACCGAATTTATCTCCTCCGAAGGTTTGGTCAGGGATGCAGGTCGTTCTGTTAAAAAACTCACCCTTCACCAGGACGAACACCCCGTTGCTATTCAGATTTTTGGTGGAAATTTGGACGTGATGAAAGAAGCGGCGCTCATTGCAGAGGCATCGGGACCCGATTTTATTGACATCAACTGCGGTTGCTGGGTGAAAAATGTGGTTGTGCGTAGCGCAGGGGCAGCATTGCTCAAAGAACCCGATACAATGGTCACCATGGCAAAAACCCTTGTGGAGACTGTTGAACTGCCAGTAACGGTCAAAACACGGCTTGGATGGGACAAAAACTCTATTATCATTGTTGATTTGGCAAAGCGATTGGAGCAAGAAGCAGGAATTGCAGCGCTCGCAATTCACTGCCGCACACGTGATATGGGGCATGAAGGCGCAGCCGATTGGACATGGGTAGAGAAAGTGAAAAATGCCGTGAACATCCCCATTATCCTGAATGGTGACGTGAACACGCCTGAAGATTGCCAACGTGCCTTTAGTACGACGGGCTGTGATGCGGTAATGATTGGCAGGGCAGCCATTACCAATCCATTTATTTTTCGTCAAGCAAAAACCTATCTTCGTACTGGCGAACTTGAGGCTCCGCCTAGTCTGCAAGAGCGTATTGAACTCTGCTTGCAGCACTTACGTCATTCGGTGGCGTTCAAAGGCGAGGGACTGGCAGTACGGGAATTTAGAAAGTTTTATAGCGGCTATTTGAAGGGTCTGTACGATGCTTCATCTGTCCGCCGCGATATCATGCGTTACGATAGTTTTGCACAGGTAGAAGAGCGACTTTGGCTCTATCATGCGCAGCTTTCGGAACGCCAAAACGCTGAAGAATCTTCAGCAGAATTCACAGAATACGCAGAACACGCAATGGCGATGTAAGGTAGGCACAGAGCCAGCAATGGTGCGCTCAGCCGCGCCGCGGAACATACTCCTCCGCGCTAAGGATTGCTTTTACCCAAACAGTGTGCTTCATCTGATGCTTCCATACACTTCTCGCCGCACAACATCTATAACGAATGGCACGACGACCCCCACGCCCCCAGCAATCAAGCTCTTCGGGGCGCTCCCGTTTTGACGACGCACCGTACCCCGGCAGTCATGGCACCCCAAACGAGCGTACTCCACCACGCGGTAATCCGCCACGCAGCACTGCACCACGCCCTAATGCAAGGCGCAGTAACCAAGTGCGTAACGATGCACCCTCTGGCAATACTTCGCGCAGTAATGCTTCGCACAGCTCTCCATCACGGGATGAATTTCCACGCGACAATTTTTCACGAGATAACTTTCGACAAGGCTTCCGTCCCGACTCGCCACGTGGCGGGCGCACCTCTCGTGTCAGTTCGTCGTCTCGTACTCCACGAACCACACCGCCTAGAGAGCGCACGGTATCTCAGTTAGAGAATCGCCCTGAGCCACAGGTAGAAAGCCGTATTATCCCCGTCAACCCCTTTACTCCTCAGCTTCCCGCATCATTTGCGACGCTGGAGAATGAACATCTTTATCTTGATTCCACCTCCGAGGCATTGCTAAACGATACGTTGTATAGCGTTCGGGTGGAACAAGCTCTCATGCGATATGTGGCAGAACGCCAGACACAGACTGTTCCGCAGCCAATTCGTATCCCTGAAGACGGAGAAGAGAAAACGGCAAATAGTGCGGAACTTGCTCCCAAGCAAGCACTCACGCCAGCCCGTACCCGCCACGCTCGTAGTATCGGCGGTGAGACAGGTGACGAAGGCACTTCTGTACCAAAACCTGCTCGCAGAGTGCAATTACCCGATGAACCCGACCATGTCAAAAGTCCTTTCGGCGACGTTATTGAGACTATTCAAGAAGTTCTCATCGCCCGCAATAGTGGGCGCTATGTGCCGACACCCAAGTCATCGGAGAAGCCGCGCCCGCCCGGTGTTGATTTACATCCGGCTATCGGTTTCAAAATGTATGCGCCCAATCCGCACAAACCCGCCGGTACACAGGCACGTCGCGGTATGCAACGCTATCCGAATCGCCAAGAACGAGTCTATCCGGCAGCCGTGCCCATTGATGCTGTCTTTGAAACAATGCCTACGGCTCTGAACGCCTTCCATGACCGCCTGCAGAGTGTCTTGCGCTACGAAGCCGAAATGCCCGCAAGTTCAGAAGTGGTCGTCGCCGTAAGCGGTGGCGTGGATTCGGTCGTTCTTTTGGATATGCTGATGTGCCTTGCTCGAAATAATGCCCTCACGAGTGGGAAGCGACAACTGCAAGTAGCCGTTGTACATTTCAACCATCGTTTGCGCGGCATAGAATCAGACAATGACGCCAATTTTGTCCGTGAGACGTGTAAGCGGTACGACATTCCTTGCTACATCGCTTGGGCAGATGTAGAGCGCTTTGCAGAGATTCAAAGCATGACTATTGAGCAAGCAGGGCGCGAATTGCGCTATAAATTTTTGGAATTTGTCGCCTACAAACGCCGTGCTGATGCCGTCCTGACGGCGCACACACTGAATGATTCAGTCGAGACCGTGCTGATGAATATGTTACGCGGTTCAGGACTAACGGGGCTTTCCGGCATTCCTGCGCAACGAGTTTTTGGCGAACATACCAAACTGCTACGTCCGCTCTTGAGTATGAAAAAAGCCGAGATTCAGGAGTATGCAGCCCTTCGCGGTTTGTCATGGCGCGAGGATTCGTCCAATTCGCAATCGGTCTTTCGTCGTAATAAAATCCGAAATGAATTGCTGCCATTGCTGGAACGTGAGTATTCATCGGGTATTGTTGATGTGCTGCACCGTACATCGCAGATTATTTCGGGCGCGGAGGATATTGTGCGTGATGCGGTGGAACGCGCTTTACCAACCGCTTTAGTGGAAGATGAATTTCAGCCGTACATTGGTCTGACGGTAACGGCGTTACGTGTGCAGAAGCGCTTTTTACAGACAGAAATGGTTCGCCGCGTGGTACAACGCCGTTTTGGTCTCGCTCTTGGCTTTGATGCCGTTGATAGAGTTCTGTCTCTCATGGATGCCGAAGTGGGTGCAAAGGTAGATGTCATGCGGGGTTTCATTGCTCTCCGCGACCGAGCGGCAATTTTACTTTCGCCCGCCCCCGGAGTGCATAATATCAACGTCCGCGTGGAGAAGAACAATCGCTATGATTTTGGCGGCTGGCAGATTATTCTTGAGGAAGTTGACCGAAAAAATGTCAAATTCACCGCCGACCCTGCGGTCGAATTTCTTGATACCCGCGCACTGCCCTATCGCATGACGCTCCGCACGTGGCAGCCCGGAGATGTATTTACGCCGCTTGGAATGAAGGGGACAATGAAAGTAAGTGACTACCTTACCAATTCTAAAATTTCCTTTTTCAACCGCCAAAATATTTTGGTGCTCACCGCCGCTATGCCCGAAGGCGAGCAGGTAATATGGCTCTGCGGCTTGCGTTTGAGCGACCAATTTCGCCTTCCTCCCGATGCCCATAAAGCGCTCCGTCTGGAGTTTCGCCGCCCTAAAGGAATTGTTCTACCTGCTCCACCACAAGAAAAAATATGACGTGGCGAGCACATAGCAGCAAGACAACACACTAATTTTGCTAAACAAGCGTTTACACGAACAGTACACAATCACATTCTTTATGACGATGATGAGCAACAACGATATTCTGGAACTCCACGATAAGCATTTCAAAAAACTTATTAGCCGCGAGCAAATCCACGATGCAGTCAAGCGTCTCGGCGCTCAGATTACGGCGGATTACAATGCAAGCGAGGTAGTATTCGTCGTAGTACTAAAAGGCAGTATTCTTTTTGCAACCGACCTCATTCGTGAAGTCCATCTACCGTGCAAACTTGAATTCATACGCGCCGAAAGCTACGGTACGGGTATGCACTCGTCAGGCAAAGTGAACGTAACGCATTATACAGGCATGGATTTGGCAGGCAAGCACGTCATTGTTCTCGAAGACATTGTTGACACAGGCTTGACGGTCAAGCAAATTCTTGCGCATCTCGAAGAAATGAACCCCGCATCGCTCAAAATTGCAACGCTTTTCTTGAAGCCTGAAGTATGCAAAGGTACGGTCGCAACACATTATGTAGGGTTTGAAATTTCGCCGCTCTTCATTGTCGGCTATGGGCTAGATTACAACGAACTCGGGCGCAACCTCGCTGATGTCTATATCCTACACGAAACTCCGTAAGGTTATCTCTCATAAGGCATCATCAAACGTTTTTCGCTCTACTGTCGTCGTAGTGTACAAGGAACAGTAAGAGCCGTGCGATTTCGTACAAAAACAAAAATTCAGGAATGTGTGAATCTCTCATTTGCACATTCCGCCGCCAAGTGGCAACCGCAAGGCAACATAAACAAAGTAAAATAACAACTTTTCGTCTTTCACTCATCGCTTGTAAGCACTATTTTCTAACGCTTACAGCGCTCCAAAGGAGAACAGAATGGCAGCTGATGAACGCAAAAACACGAACAACAGCGAGCCGAAAAAGCCGAATCGCCCGCAGAACCGTGATAACAAAAATAATCTCAAGGGTTTGCGCAATAATAACAATGACGAATCCCCAGCAGGCAAAGTCATGAAAACGGCGATGATATGGCTCTTCATTTTCGGCTTTGTTGTCGTAATGTATATGCTCGTCAGTAGCGGACAGCAATCGGAAGTGTCCGTTACCTATACCGAGTACAAACAATTCCTCGAAGCAGGGAAAATTGAATCGGCAACAATTTCTAAATCGCAGCTCAACGACTTCGTTTTTCACGGCGTTCTGCGTGAAAAAGTAAGCATCCTGAAACCTAATGGCACGGGACAAGTCGAGGTACAGCGCTTTTTCACACGCTTGGGCGTACTGGATTCTGAAACCGAAAAGGCTTGGGCAGATAAAGGCATCGTTTGGCGCTACGAAGAAGGCGACAGTCCTTGGCTTAGTATGGTCATTTCCTTCTTGCCGTGGCTTATCTTGATTGGTGTTTATTTCTTCGTTATGCGCCGTATGCAGGGCGGAAGCGGCGGACCGGGCGGTACACGCGGCATTTTCTCCTTCGGCAAAGCACGTGCGCGACTGATGAATGAGAATGCCAAGACCGTGACCTTTGAAGATGTCGCTGGTGCGGACGAAGCAAAATATGAACTTGAAGAGATTATCGAATTCCTCCGCGACCCCAATAAATTCCAACGCTTGGGCGGTAAAATTCCACATGGCGTTCTGATGCTTGGACCTCCAGGGACGGGTAAAACCTTGCTTGCTCGTGCTATTGCGGGTGAAGCAGATGTGCCGTTCTTCTCTATTTCCGGCGCAGACTTCGTGGAAATGTTCGTGGGCGTAGGTGCAAGCCGCGTACGTGACCTTTTTGAGCAAGCAAAACGCAGCGCTCCGTGTATTATTTTCATTGATGAGATTGATGCCGTTGGTCGCCATAGAGGCGCAGGATTAGGCGGCGGACACGATGAGCGCGAACAAACGCTGAACCAACTTCTTGTCGAAATGGACGGCTTTGAGCAAAATATGGGCATCATCGTTGTTGCAGCCACAAACCGTCCCGACGTTCTTGACCCAGCACTTTTGCGCCCCGGACGCTTCGACCGCCAAGTGGTTGTTGACCGCCCTGATGTACGCGGACGCGAAGGTATTTTGAAAGTTCATGCTCGCCACATTCCACTTTCGCCGGATGTCAATTTGGAAATTGTCGCACGTGGTACGCCGGGACTTTCCGGCGCAGACCTTGCGAATTTGATGAACGAAGCTGCTCTTTTCGCTGCTCGCAAGAATAAAGATTTTGTAACGATGGACGACATCGAAAGTGCAAAAGATAAAATTCTGATGGGTGTTGAGCGGAAAAGCATGGTTATTTCCGAAAAAGAAAAAGAAGTCACCGCATATCATGAGATGGGACACGCACTGGCAGGAAAACTTCTTCCGTACAGCGACCCTGTCCACAAGGTAACAATTATTCCGCGTGGTCGTGCACTCGGCGTTACCTCGTATGTTCCCAATGAAGACGCACACACATACTCGAAAGATTACCTCGAGACACGGCTTATTACCTTGCTCGCCGGACGCGCTGCCGAGACCATCGTTTTCAATCAGCTGACAACCGGTGCAGGCAACGACATTGAACGGGCAACAATGCTTGCTCGCAAGATGGTCTGCGAATGGGGAATGAGCGAGAAACTGGGACCGCTTAATTTTGCCAGCAAAGACGAAGAAGTGTTCCTCGCCCGTGAAATGGCGCATCCACGCCAGCACAGCGATGAAACAGCACGTATCATTGACGACGAAATCCGCCGTATTGTCACCACATCCATGCACCAAGCAGAGGTACTCTTGCGCGAGAATATCGAAATGCTCCACAAGACTTCCAAAGTCCTACTTGAGCGTGAGATTCTTGATGCCGAAGAATTGGACATGATTATGCGTGGCGAGGAATTACCACCTTCCACACGAGAAAAGCGGGTACCATATGGCACAGCAAAAAATGGTGCTAACGGTGTTGCTCCCAGCGATGATGCCGCAACCGATACGGCACAGGATGTTTCTGTGAAACCTGAAATCACACCGCCAACAGTGTAGGCTAGGCTTCAACAAGAATGTTTTGCAAGGCAATTGCTCGAAAAGAGTAGTTGCCTTGCTTGTTTTTAGGGTGCGCCAAAAGTAGTTGATATGTTTTTTGTTGATATATCAACTTTTTCTTTTGCAAAGGATATATTCTTTGCTAACTTCGTAGCACCCTGATTCTATCACGAGTCTGTTATTATTACTCATTCTGTTTCACCTCATTTTCCCCGCGTTATGCAATACGATAACATCATTCTTTCCAATCCCGCCGACGGTGTTGGTGCTGTACAACTCAATCGCCCGAAAGTTCTGAACGCGCTGAATACCAAAACAATGTCGGAAATTCTTCACGCAATGAAAGAATACGATGCCGACCCAAACATTCGCTGTATGGTTCTACACGGCGATGAGCGTGCCTTTGCCGCAGGCGCGGACATACGCGAGATGAGCGACGCGACGGCAGTTCAGATGATGGTACGCAATCCATTTTCTGCATGGGAAGATATGCGCGGCATCAAGAAGCCGATTATTGCGGCAGTAAGCGGTTTTGCGCTTGGCGGTGGCTGTGAATTGGCAATGCTTTGCGATATGATTGTTGCTTCGGAAACGGCACAATTTGGTCAACCTGAAATTAAACTTGGACTCATTCCCGGAGCCGGCGGTACGCAGCGTATGACCAAAGCGATTGGCAAGGCGCGTACAATGGACATTGTGTTGACCGGACGTAATTTCACAGCACAAGAGGCATTCGCAATGGGCTTGGTTTCTCGTATCGTTCCGGCTGCCGAGTGGCTAGAGGCGGCTATCAACATGGCAAAAGAAATCGCTTCCATGCCCGCGATTGCTGTCCGCGAGGGCAAAGAAGCGGTCTTGAAATCGTTTGACCTCAGTATCGAAATGGGCTTGGAATTCGAGCGCAAAAACTTCTACCTTCTTCTCACCACCGACGACGCTCGCGAAGGAATGAAAGCATTTATGGAAAAGCGTATGCCCGTTTGGAAAGGGCAGTAATTTCCGATAACGCCCATAAAAAAATGCCCGCAAAAAACGTACAAGAAGTGATGCTTTTTGCGGGCATTTTTATGATAGAATACTTGCTACTCGTGAAATAGTGTTAGCGCTGTCAGCCCCGACAATGCAGCTGTTTCAGCACGAAGGCGCGTAGGCGCGAGTGTCCACAAAACGGAACGTGTATCATTCCGCAATAGTATTTGTTCTTCTTCCGAAAAGCCGCCTTCCGGTCCGACGCATAAACACACACTTGTGGCATGATACCGCGATGGCTTCTGCCCTTCAGTGTCAGCCAGGATAATGCGCGTTTCTGCGGGAAGCATGGTGAGAAGCGACTGAGGAGTCATAGGTTCATGAAGTTGTATTAATCGTGCCCGATGCGCTTGCTTCATAGCAGCAAGGGACTTTGCAAAGAGACGCTCAGGTTTGGTGCGGTCTCGTTCACTGTGTTTGGTGAGAAGCGGCACAAAATCGCTTGCACCGAGCTCAATCGCTTTTTCAAGCGCAAATTCCATCCGCTCCCGGTTATCTAAAATTCCCAGCGCCATAACTATGCGGTATGGCAACTCCCCGTACTCAGGTATTATCCGCACAAGACGGCACAGTACATCGTGTTTACTTATTTCCGCCACAATAGCCTCAGCGCAATAGCCGCGACCATTAGAGAGCATAATCCGTTCACCTGCTCGGAGGCGCAGCGCACGGGTGTGCTGTGCCTCGTCACCTGTTAGTACTATGTTTGTACTGCTTGGCTCTATATCAGGTGCGTAAAGACATTCCATTGTGTGCCGCGTGAGAATTTGTAGATTGCAAGATGGGGATTGCGGTCTAATATAAGCTCGTACAAGCCGTAATTTTTTGCCGAACCCTTCAATCAGATTTTTTTCTTGTCCTTATGAAAACGTACATCGCGCATCATCAGTCGCCTTTGGGCTTAGTAGAGATACGAATTCAAGGCGCTGACATGGAAACATCACCCACAATTGGTCTTACCCATCTGACCATTCTGGACGATACTCCCACTCTTACACCTTCCATCTCCTCCAAAGACGTGCAAATTAGCGCTCTTATCGAACAAACTCGTTGCGAATTGGACGAGTATTTTGCAGGCAAACGGCATGAATTTACGTTACCACTCACGCCGCAAGGAACAGCATTTGAACAGCGCGTCTGGTCGGCATTGCAAACGATTCCATTTGGAACAACACGGTCGTATTCTCAGCAGACGGAACTACTTGGCGACATGAAAGCCCTACGTGCTGTAGCGGCGGCAAACGGGCGTAATCCTTTGTGGCTTGTAGTTCCCTGCCACCGCGTTATTGGCAAAAACGGTGATTTGACAGGCTACGCTGGAGGTCTCTGGCGCAAAGAATGGTTACTGAGACACGAAGGTGCATTGCCTCAAGCACGCCTTTTCTAAGGAGTGTACTCACATTTCCACCGTATAGCCATACTGCTTCAAGATTGTTCGTGCAAGAACGGTTTTATGCACTTCATCGGGTCCGTCGTAAATACGAGCTGCGCGTTCGTGTCTGTACCAGTAGGAAAGTATCGTGTCGTCCGTGATACCAAGCGCTCCGTGCGCCTGAATAGCACGGTCAAGCACGTGTTGGAGTACATTCGCCACAAAAAATTTAATCGTGGAAATAGATTCTTTCATTGCCTGAGCGCCGTGTTTGTCTATTCCATCTGCGGTATGCAGCACCATATACCGCGCCGCATCTATCTCCGCGCGGCTTTCCGCTATCCATGCTTGTATGATTTGCTTGCTGGCAAGCGGCTTACCGGAAGAAAGTTCGCGCGAGACCGCATAACGGCACATCATGTCCAATGCCCGTTCACAAATCCCCACAAAGCGCATACAATGGTGTATTCGCCCCGGTCCCAAACGGTGCTGTGCGAGAGAAAAACCTCCGCCTTCTTTACCCAGCAAATTTGCAGCCGGAACACGGCAATTTTCAAAGCGGACTTCCGCATGACTAGCGTAACTATCGCCTTCTTCACCCATGATTTTGATATTCCGCACGAGCGTAAAGCCCGGTGTTGAGGTAGGAACAAGAATCATGCTCGCGCGTTTGTGCGGTGCTTCGTCGGGATTTGTCACCGCCATAGTCACAGCAAACGTAGCGCCGTCTGCCGATGAGGTAAACCATTTGTGTCCGTTTATCACGTACTCATTGCCCTCACGCACTGCTGTGGTTGCCATATTCACGGGATTTGACCCCGCAAATTCTGGTTCGGTCATTGCGAAGCAGGAGCGAATATCACCGCGCATGAGAGGCTCAAGAAACGTGTGTTTCTGCTCCGGTGTGGCGAACTGATGCAAAAGTTCCATATTGCCAATATCCGGTGCTTGGCAGTTAAAAGTATAGTGCCCAAGTGGGCTGCGCCCTAGCTCTTCGCTGACAAGACCAAATTCTGTGAGCGTTAGCCCCAAGCCACCATCTTCGGGCGGCAAATGCGGTGCCCATAAACCCATTTCCTTTACACGCGAGCGCAAACCTTGTAAAGTCGGCTCAAGTGCACGAAAGGAGCCGTGGAGATAGGCGGATTCAAGCGGGAACAATTCTTGTGCAACAAATTCTCGCACACGCGGCAGAATAGCTGCAAGGCGCTCGGTAATAAAGATAGTGGTCATGGCTACAAGTCGGAAAGACAGAGAGAAACAAGGGCTTATGATGTGAAATATACGGTATTTTTCCCGTTGTGCAGCACAAAACTTATCGCTAATTTTGCCCCCAGAAATCATGTCTTTGCCCCGTTATAGTACCACAACTTACATTACAAGCAGTATGCAACGCTTTCTTCGTTCATTTATCCCACCCTCGTTTTTACCACGTACCGATGCCCGCCGTCGCGCTCGTATTCTCGTTGATACTGCCTTCATAATCGTCTTTATTGACCTTGTTCATGCTGCCCTCTATACCTTTGCTTACGGAGCTTCGTGGCATTTAGTTATTATCAGTCTGCTTATTATTGCCAGCCTTGCTGCCCCGTTTATTCTTAAACTGACGGCTTCGTTGAGCGTTGCGGGTCATGCCTTTGCTTTCTCCATGAGCGCTGCGTTTATTGGTTTTGCAGTATTGGAAGGTGGTATTACGACTTCTATCACACCACTGTTTACACTGCCGCCAATTATTGCGCTGCTCACTGCGGGGCGAAAAGCCGCAGCCTTCCATTTTGGGTTAGTAGCCTTGAGCATTATTCTGTTCGTCGTTGCATCACATTTGGGTTGGCTGAAGGCAACGGAATTTTCGGCGAAGTGGGATTCTCTCATTTCCGGGGTAGTAATTTTTGCTGTTGTTTTCGGCTGTTTGGCACTGATGATTATGTTCGATAATGGCACACAATATAGCCAAAGACTTCTTCAAGAAGAAAAAGCAGCTTCGGAGCAAAAAGTAATAGATGCAATCGTGCGCATACGGGAGCAACAAGAAGAGGCACAAGAAAGGGAAGCAGAAACCCTGCGACTGGCTGAAGAGCAAAAATTGTATTTGGAGCAAAGCGCACGGCTTATCTTGGAATCTATGCAGCGTTTCGCATTTGGTGATTTGACGGCACGGGTTGAAGAAGGGCGCACGGATGATATTGGGCAGATTTTTAAGGGTTTCAATCGTAGCATAGCGTCGGTAGAAAAGTTGGTGCAGCAGGTCATTCACAATGTAGAGCACACAAATACGATTGCAACCCATATCAGTTCTGCCTCAAGCCAGATGGCTGCCACCAGCGAAGAACAATCAGCACAAATTGTACAAATTGCCTCCACCGTAGAAGAAACCGCACGTTCGGTAAGTGAAAACGCCAAACACGCTGTGCGTGTGGATATGCTGACGCGGCAAACAGGCGAAAATGCTGTTCGCGGTGCGGAAGTCGTTCGTGCAGCAGTGAGCAAAATTGAAGAAATTGCTTCGGTTGTCAGCGATGCGGCAAAAGTGGTAGAAACGCTTGGTAATTCCAGCGCGGAAATCGGTGAAATCGTACAAGTTATCGAAGAAATTGCCGACCAGACCAATCTTTTGGCACTCAATGCCGCCATCGAAGCTGCTCGTGCTGGTGAGCAAGGACGCGGCTTTGCGGTCGTTGCCGATGAAGTTCGTAAACTTGCCGAGCGCACCGCCCAAGCCACCAAACAAATCAGCCAAACGATTAAACTCATTCAACATGATACTGAGCGCGCTGTGAACGGGATGCAACGCGGCGATGCTGAAGTACGGCAGGGGCTAACATTGGCGCAGCAAGCAGGAGAAGCGCTTGAAAAAATTGTGGACAGCGCTCAAGAGGTGGCTGTTATGGTCAAAAACTCGGCATCGGTCATGGAAGAACAGTCTTCTTCGGTGGATTCTGTTGCCAAAAGCATTGAGCAAATTTCTGCGTCTGCAGAAGAAACAACCGTCAGTCTGGGCGAAATTGCCCGTTCAACAGAGCATTTGCTGGGCTTGACCGATGATTTACAAAATTTGGTAAGTCAGTTTGAAGTCGGGAGCACCAACGTTACCAAAAGTCTTTCGCGTTAGAGTAATCCGCATTAGAGCAAACAATAATTGCAAATCATTTGCAAAAGCGAAATTTTCGTTGTAGTTTTGTCTCATGCTCACCGCGCTTCGTCATACCGATTCTCTTGCTACGCGCTCTTTCGCGCTGGCGCTTGCTGTGCTCTTTTGCACAGTGCGCATGGCTGCTGCATGGCACACCCACGAAGCATTTCACCACCACAACACGCCCGGCAGCAAGGCTGCCTCAGAAGCCTACTCCATTGCAGGTTTCGACCATAATACCTCGCCGACTAACCAGACAGCGGAGAATGACGATTGCCCGTTATGCCATGTATTGTCGCAGGGCATAGCGGAAATTGCGCTTGTAGCATTTGCTTTTGCACTTGCCCTCATGCTTGTTTTGCTTCTTGCGTCGGTATCATTTTCACCTGCTCGCCTCTCCATTTCTTGCCTTTCCGACCGCGCTCCTCCTCGTTTCGCATAAGCTCCTCTGCATAGCTTGCACCGCCTTTCTTTGTACTGCCTTTTCTTGAATACACCTTGATTCTATGACCATTTCACGACATAGCTTTGTGCTGTGGGCGTGTATGATGCTTACGCAATGCTGCTTCATACCAGCGTTGTACGGGCAAATACTCGTCGGCACGGTGCTGGATAATCGCACCAGTAAGCCACTTTCCAGCGTACGCCTCTACATCCTCGAAAGTAAACGTGGTATGCTTTCACGTGCGGATGGGTCATTTACGCTTCCTATCGGCGAACGCGGCACGTACACGCTTCGCGCAACACTTCTTGGCTATACGGCACTGGAAGAGCGTATTGTGGCTACTTCTCCAGATACCATTCGCATTCGTATCCGTTTGCAGCAAGCCGTAGTGCGCCTTGCTGCTGCACGAGTCGTTACCGACCGTATCAATTCGGACAATTTGCCAACACAAAACATGACCACTATTACCACACAAGATTTGGAGCGCTCTCGCGGGCAAACCTTTGGCGAGGCACTGCAAAATGTAGCGGGGGTAACACTTATGCAGACAGGAGCTTCGATTTCAAAGCCTGTTATTCGAGGGTTGCACAGCCAGCGTATCGTGGTGGTCAACGCAGGAGTAGCACAAGAAGGACAGCAGTGGGGCGCAGAGCACGCGCCGGAGATTGACCCCTTCGCTCCCTCCAAGATAGAAGTGGTGCGTGGTGCGGCGGGTGTGGAATATGGTGCGGGCGCTATCGGTGGCGTGATTCGGGTTCTCCCGCGAACGCTACCTCGCGGCACGTGGTTTGGTGGGGAAGCACAAACAGCTCTTTTTACTAATAACTCACAAGGCGTATTATCACTGGCATTAGAAGGCGGAAAGGCGGTAATTGGTGATAGTAACACGCTGCTGAATGAACTTGGTAAGGGGTTTGGCTGGCGCACGCAAGGCAGCGCAAGGCGGGCAGGCGATTCGCGTGCACCGTCGTATGTGATTGGTAATACAGGTTTTCAGGAAATAAATGGTTCCGTAGCATTTGGTTACACCGGGGAGCGCTTTGGAATTGAAGCCTATTACTCACTTTTTACCACCGAACTCGGTATTTTTAGCGGTGCGCATATCGGAAGTTTACCTGATTTGTTGCGGGCGATGGAGAATGGTCGCCCCTTAGTGGATTATGAATGGACGTACGCGATTGATGCGCCAAAGCAGCAAATTACGCATGATTTGTGGTCGGTAAATGCCCATTATGCTGCGGACTGTGGGCGCTTCGAGCTGCAATACGGCTGGCAGCAAAATAATCGTGCCGAATTCGATAGCCACAATGCTCGTATTCGCGGGGATTCGGGCGTGCTCATGCAATCGCTCATGCGCCCCGCCATGAACTTGCAATTAACAACGTATTCGCTTGATGCAAAATTTCGCCACAAGCCACTGAACATTGCACCCGAAGCCGTACTGACGGGCATTGTGGGCGGGAGCGGTGTAGCGCAATGGAACGTGCAGAGCGGTAGGGCGTTTCTGATTCCTAGTTTTCAAGCGCAGTCCGGGGGAGCATATTTGATTGAAACGTTGGCAATGCCTGATTTTATCGCCAATGCAGGATTCCGCTATGATGCGCGGCACGTGAACGTCATCGGCTCGGAATTTCGGGATATTCCCGACACAACGCAGACGTTTTCCGGTTTTTCTGCGGCACTTGGCGTGGTGATGAATTTTGGGTTGGAAATAAACACAAACGACAGCACACAATTTATATCACTGCAAACTAGCCAAAGACCATCCTTCAAGCCGTTTTCCCTTGCACTCAATCTTGCTTCGGCATGGCGAGCGCCGCTGGTGAACGAGCAATTTTCCGAAGGCGTTCATCACGGCACGGCACAATATGAAATCGGTAATCCGAACCTGAAGCCGGAACGCAGTTACAGCGCAGATGCGACGCTGGCATTGCGAACCGAAAAAGCTCACTTTGAACTCAGCGGCTACGTGAACACGATTGATAATTTTATCTATCTTCGTCCTGACGCTGCAAATCCGACGGTTACGATTCGCGGAACATTTCCGACCTTTCACTACGCCCAGACATTTGCACTCTTGCGGGGTGTGGATGCAAGTGCCGATGCTCTTTTGAGCGATAATGTGCGCTTGGGCGGAACGCTCTCACTTGTGCGTGGTGATAATGTTGCTGACTCCGAGCCGCTTATTTTCATGCCTGCCGACCGACTTCGTTCGTTTATTCGCTACGAAGCTGCGTCATTGCTTGGCATGGCGGATATCTTTGCAGAAATCTCGTCAACACTTGTGCGGACACAAGACCGCTTCCCTGCGAATGTGGATTATGCTGCGCCACCGCCCGGCTATGTACTGTTTGATTGCGCAGTGGGAGGGCACGTGGAAACGTTCGGCACAAGACTTTCGTGGAATGTATCAGTGCGGAATATTGCAAACACGGCGTATCGAGACTATCTCAGCCGCTACCGTTATTTCACCGATGATCCGGGGCGGAACGTGGTTGTGCGAGTATCGGTGCCGTTTGGAGATGGGCGGTGAGAGACATCATTTACCGAGCAAGTTCCAAAGGCTCGTGCACAAGCAGCATTAAATCTTGCGTTGAGATAGATTCGATGGCAAATGCTTTGCCGTTCAGGTCAGCAAATTCAACCAAGGCAAACTCTCCAATGTGATCATCAACGACTGTTCCGCCACAGCCACGCGGCAGTACAATCTGTTTACCGCTTGCAAAGTGAGTTGTAGTGAGCTCTTTGAGCAAAACAACAGCAGAATGTTCTTGAAGTATTGGCATAAATTACATCCTTGTTAATCAATGTAAGCAGTTGATAGATGAGGTACTTGAGTTTTATGATTTACACACCACCCCGTGCGAATACGACAAGTGCTGACATCAGTGGTCAGGTTGAAAACAATATTGTAAATATCGCAATAGGGTGTGGTCTTAACAAAAAACGCTTGATTGGTTTGTGAAGCAGAAAAGATTGCATCCAGTAGAATTTCGCTATTCGTCTGAGAAATACCAAGCAACCGTTGAAATAAAAGAGCTTTATGCTTGCCATATTCATGCTCTGTATTCAAACAGTATTGCTCAACTTTTTCAAGAATTTGCTTGCGGTCAATCATGGAAGCATTTGGCAGATACATAGCAATAATAGGATTTTAACAGACAACCTTTACCAAAACTACAATTTTTCTGTCATTAGTTCATAGTTTTTGCTTTTTCACCCTTTTCCCCAAAACATTATGAAGACCTTTTTTTCTCGCACTAATGCCATTAAAACGGCATGGTTACTTCTGTTCGTAACACTAGCATTGACAAATGCTTGCCGCCCTATCTCCAATCCTGCACAAACAGACCTTGAGGAAGTCTTGCCGAACGTGATAACGCTGACCTTGAGCAGTCCGCAGGGCAATACCACTGCCGTTTGGCATGGCTCTACCAATGCAACGGGTTCAGCAGTGCATATCGACACACTCGTTCTTGCGGCAGGGCGCACGTATGCCGGTGCGATTAGCGCCGTGAATGCAACCAAGTCGCCCAGCGTTGATTTGACTGCCGAGTACAAAAAACTGGCGGATGAGCATCAGTTTTTTTATATCGTTGCGGGAGATGCGAAAAACCGCGTGAGTATTACTGTTACCGATAAAGACGGAAATAATTTGCCCGTCGGCTTGGAGTTTACCCTTGCCGCAAGTGCAGGCGCATCAGTGCGCGGGACGCTCAACGTCGTGCTTTCGCATTATGACGGGGTGAAGAAAAATGGTACTAGTATGAGTTCGGAAAGCGATATTGATATTACTTTTCCGGTAGTTATTCGGTAGTGCTTGAAGTGAACGTGTGAAAAAAATGCGTCATTGTCTTTTTCTCTGCAACTTTTCCGCGACCTTGTGCATCTTCCTTTTGTAGTTCCAATTTTGCCCCACGACCGACAACGTCTGCAAGCGCATGACCGAAACGCTTCCACGCATATCCGAAGAGACAAGGCACCGACCAATGCTTGAGCAGCCCAATCATACCGACCACGCTGAACGCCAAGCACGATTCTGTGCGCTTGTGGAGCCGCATATTGAGGCGGTTGGGCGCTTTGTTCATGCGCTCACGCGCAACCGCGAGGAAGCACGTGATATTACGGGCGATGTTCTCCTTATTGCCTTTGAACGTCTGGACGACCTCAAAAGCGAGCAAGCGTCCGCATCGTGGCTCTTTTCGATTGCCCGCAATACGTTCTATCAGCGTAAACGGCGCAGCAAATTCTGGGGCTTTTTTGATGAAAAAGCCGCGCACGAAAACCCTACGGAAGCTCCGCAGCCGGACGTTTCTGCCGATGTTGCCCTTTTGCACAAAGCTCTTTCCCGACTGCCCGAAGCACAGCGCGAAGCCGTCACTCTCTTTGAAATAGCAGGTCTTTCGCTGGAGGAAATTCTCGCCGTGCAAGGCGGTACGCTCTCCGGCGTGAAATCGCGCGTTACACGCGGGCGCGAAGCACTGAAGAAAATGATGACGGATAAAGTATGAAGCCTCACCAAGACCAATGACCAAGCAACTAACGACCAATGACCAAATTAGACGAATACTTTGACCGCGCCCGCCGCGAAACACCGCCTCTCCACAAGGATGAAGTGAGCAACATCCTTCGAGAGAAATTATCCGAACGCCGCGACCGTGAGACCGCTCACACTCGTGGGAATGGCGTTTGGTGGCGGAGCATCGGGCGTGTTTTTCTCACACTTCCCCCAAAAGGTTGGATTATGATTTCCGCATTGCTCACAAGCGCAATTCTTGCCACAGCATTTTTCTGGCAAATAACGCCGCAAAGCGCATACAATGGTGCTTCTGCATCACAAACATCAACATTTCACGCAGCAGCACCGCAAACTGTCGCGCAAATAAACGTTTCACAAAAAAAACTCGCCCTAAAAGCCCAAACAAAAACGAATTACGCGGCAAAAATGCAAGCGCCAACGAAGCCCGAAGGACTCACGACCACAAATGCTCAAACACTCAAAGACAGCCTTCCTGCGCCGTATGATTTTGTACCCGTGGACGAAGAGCCTTTCATAGATATTCAGACATTAATGCAAAAAGTTGTTTATCCCGAAGTCGCCAAAAAGCTGGGTTTAGAGGGTAAAGTGAATGTGCGTATTCTTGTGCTGCCCGATGGCAGCGTCTCACGTCGTTCATTTGTAGAGTATTCCGATGTACATCTATTTGACTCATCGGCACTAAATAGTGTTTACGCTACACATTGGGAACCCGCCAAACGAGCAGGAAAGACTGTTTCATGTTGGGTAAGTGTACCGATCTCTTACCGCTTGAAGGAACGCATGGGCAAAAATGTAATTATGAAAGCGCAAATACTGACATTGACAGCGGAAGAATTAAAGAAGATAGGTGTGGAGCAGGATGCGAAGGGTATCGTTACCACGCTAGGCTGGAACAAATCACGCGAAAAATTGTATCGTATGCAGACAAGTATCCATTCCGATATTACGCCCAAACTAATGAGTGATAGCGTTTTTGCTGAATATTTACATACCCTTCGCAAAGAAGGCAAATATGCTACGGCAGCACAATGGGAAACTGCTCAACGTGAAGCTGGGAAGCGGTCGCTACGGGACTTAATACGTGATAGCGTCATGAATTCTAACGAATCCGGCATTGTCAACATTGTTTCCACGAAGCAGTCCGAGAAAGTGGTTGATTACATGGAATTACGCGCAACTGCCCGCCAATTCTCGCTTCCACGCCTTGTAACTGATGGTCATAACTATCGCTATTTTGTGGATATGTCAGACCTTCCACGATTACAAAAGAGTCGTGAAATACAAAAGGAAATGACTGAATTTTACCGCCAATTGAAACTTGCCAAGATAGACACGGCACAAGCACTTGATTCCGCAAGAAAATTTCATAGCAGATATAACTCTGCAACGTATAAGGCAATGATAGCAGCAGCAGATAGCAACGAGAAAGCTAGGTTAATAAAACAATTCAATGAAGAGTATCGTCAAAATCTTGTGCAGGAAAAGCAAGAAGAACTGCAATTCGAGCAAGAAAAATCCGACGTTAGCAAGCTCATCGGCATTCGCATCCCCAGCAACCAAGCCCGCGCCGAAGGTGATGAATACTTGCTTTGGTACGACCCCACGCCGGAATTTATTGCCCTTCTGCCGGAGCGCTACCGCACAGGATTGGAACGCGAAGTAGCCGCCGCAAAGAAATACGCAACCAAATGCGAAATCCCCACCGAAGAAGAGCGGAAGGCTATTCCGGGCTATTTCGATTCGTGGCGCTCCTGTGACGGTGTGCTGAAAATTGCAAGTATTTTCCCCAATCCTGCCGACGTGAAAGCAACCGTGCGCTTTACGCTCGCCGAAGCCCGCAGCATTACGATTACCGTGCATGGTCTGAATGGTGACCGCCTTGCTATCTTAGAGCCAACGCCCGTGCTACCTGCTGGCGAACACGAACTGCCCTTGGACTTCACGGGGCGCAACGTGGGCGTGTATTTACTGGCGCTCTCGACCGATAAGAACGAGACTGCAATTAAGCGCGTGATGATTTCGCGGTAAGCGCCCACAGCAGAAGCAAGCATCAACCAATCACCGGACTATTTCGCTTGGAATAGTCCGGTATTGTTTCGGTCTGTATCTCATCGGGTCCGTGCTGTATTTTTTTAGTGAGCAAGTACATAAAAAGCACAAAGAGCAGCGCATAGACGAGCGTAAAAAGAATAAGCGAGAACAAGATTTGTTCAGCCTTGACGGACTTGGAAAGAGCATCACTTGTGCGGAGCAAGCCATAGACCACCCACGGCTGCCGCCCCATTTCTGCCGCAAACCACCCGCATTGATTCGCAAGTTGCGGCACAACCACCGCAAAGGCGTACGTCAGCATGAGCCATGAATACTGAAAGAGTTTCCCCCGCCACCACAGAAAAACGGAAAAAAGCGTCAGCCCAATCATAAACATTCCACTCGCTACCATGAGATGATAAAACTGGAAAACAGCGTTGATTTGCAACGGGCGGTCGTTTTTAGGGAAGGAGTTGAGACCTCTGACAGGCGTGGTGAAGTCTTGATGCAGAAGAAATGTCAGCCCCTTCGGAATATACAAGCCCATTATTTGTTCGGTGCTTTGGTTCACATAGCCCATAAGGTACATATCGGCAACCGCCAAACTGTCGTAGTGTCCTTCAAAAGCCGCCAGCTTTGCGGGCTGGTTCACCGCCACACCGTCTGCGGAGCGATGTCCCGTGAAAAGCTGCGTCAAACCTGCTACCGTCGCTATCGCGAGCGCAATTTTGAATGCTTTTTGGGATAATTCCACGTGCCGCCGCTTCAGAATGTAGTACGCATGAACACTCAGCACCAAAAATGAACCCGCTAAAAAAGCTCCCACAATCACGTGCGAAAGCCTGTCCACCGACGACGGATTAAAGACCATTGCCCAAAAGTCCGTTATTTCCGCCCGTGCTTTCATGCCCTCGCCCACGATATGAAATCCCGCCGGCGTTTGCTGCCATGAGTTCGCAACCACAATCCAAATTGCCGAGAACATCGAACCAAGTGCTACCATCACCGTCGAAAAAAAATGTACTTTCGGGCTAACGCGATTCCAACCAAAGAGCAAAACTCCCAGAAAACCTGATTCCAACGCAAACGCAAAAATACCTTCCGCCGCCAACGCTGAACCGAAAATATCTCCCACATAGCGCGAATACGTCGCCCAGTTCGTACCGAATTCAAATTCCATCACAATCCCCGTTGCTACGCCGATGCCGAAGATGAGCGCAAAAATTTTTATCCAAAAGCGCGTCATCTGTTCGTATATTTTGTTGCCCGTTCGCAAATACAAGCCCTCCATTGCCACCAAGACCACGCCCAGCCCAATGCTGAGAGGCGGGTAAATGTAATGAAAACTGATGGTAAAAGCGAATTGCACGCGGGCGAGAAGCTCTGCATCCATAGCGGTTTGGGGCGATAGTGGAAAATGTAATGCGGGTAGATTGGTACTAGATTGGTACAATTTCTCGGTTAATCTACGCAATTTGTCCCTTGATTTCAAGCAACGATTTCGCAAGTTGCAGTTCGCCACTTTCATCTCTTTTTGCTTCGATGTTGCCACATCAAGCATGGAAACAAGCACCATCAAATGTATGAGTAAACCAACGTCGCTGTTCGACCGCATCCTGAGCGCCCTTTTTACGCGCCCTGCAAACGATTCTTCCCCAGCCAATGCCAAAGGCTACCGTGAGCGCTTTGTGGCTCTGCGCAATTTACCACGCTTTTTCGGCTTGATTTGGCAGGTTAGCCCGCCGATGATGCTCACGACCTCGCTTTTGCGCATACTGCGGGCATCGGTTCCTGTGCTGGCGCTCTATGTAGCGAAGTTAATTGTGGATGAAGTGGTGATGCTTACTCGCTTGCCAAATCAAAATACCGCCCATCTTTGGGAATTAGTTGCGTTTGAATTTGGGATTGCCGTTGCGTCGGATGCGCTGAATCGTGGAATCGCGCTTCTGGACAGCCTTCTGGGCGATTTATTCACCAATGCAACGTCCGTCCAACTCATGCACCATGCAGCTACACTGGACTTGGAGATGTTCGAGGATTCCAATTTTTACGACAAATTGGAAAAAGCCCGCAGGCAGACTACTTCGCGCATTTCGCTGATGACCCAAAGTCTCGCGCAAGCGCAGGATGCTGTTTCTATGCTGGTGTTGGCAGGGGGCTTGGTAGTGTTTTCCCCATGGCTTTTGGGACTGCTTTTGCTCACCGTGATTCCGGCGTTTATTGCCGAAACACGCTTCAACCAAAAGAGTTACTCGCTGATGAACTCGTGGACTCCCAAGCGGCGCGAACTCGATTATCTGCGCTACATCGGAGCCAGCGACGAGACGGCAAAAGAAATCAAAATTTTCGGACTGGCTGGCTACCTTGCCGACCGTTACAAAACGATTGCCGACAGCTATTACGCGGAAAATCGTACTCTTGTAGTCAGACGTGCCTTCTGGGGCGGTGTTCTGGCAATGCTCGGTACAGCGGGTTATTACGCAGCATACATTTTCATTATTGCCCAAACGCTGCTTGGCAAGCTCTCTCTGGGCGATATGACCTTTCTTGCGGGTTCGTTTCGGAGTATGCGCGGCACGCTGGAAGGCGTATTGGGGCGCTTTGCGAGTATTGCCGAAGGTGCATTGTATCTGCAAGATTTATTCGATTTTTTTGCTCTCAAGCCACGCATTGCACCTCAACTGCAAGCAGGTGATGCGCCTCTCATCGTGCTTCCGCGCCCCATCCAGCAAGGTTTTTTCTTTGAGAACGTTGGCTTTAAGTATGTGAATGCCGAGCGGTGGGCGTTACGCAACGTTTCCTTCACGCTCCGTGCGGGCGAAAAGTTGGCACTCGTGGGCGAAAATGGTGCAGGAAAAACAACGCTTGTCAAACTTCTGGCACGGCTCTACGACCCCACCGAAGGGCGAATTTTGCTGGATGGGCGTGACCTGCGCGAATATGACGTAAACGAATTACGTTCTGAAATCGGGGTAATTTTTCAAGATTTCATTCGCTACCAAATGCAAGCAGTGGTCAATATCGCCGTGGGGCGCATAGACGAACGCGAGAACCAGCCACGCATAGACAACGCCGCCGCACAAAGCCTCGCCGACAGCGTGATTAAGCGCTTGCCCGAAGGCTATGACCAGATGGTGGGGCGCTATTTTCAGAAGGGCGTTGATTTGTCAGGCGGGGAGTGGCAGAAATTGGGCTTGGCACGAGCGTATATGCGGGATGCACAGGTGCTTATTCTGGACGAGCCGACAGCCGCGCTTGATGCCCGCGCCGAACATGAAGTATTTGAGCGATTCACCGAACTGACCGCCGGGAAAACTGCCGTTCTCATTTCGCACCGTTTCTCCACCGTCCGCATGGCTGATAGAATCTTAGTGCTGGAAGGCGGCACGCCCGTAGAGATTGGCTCGCACGAAGCACTTCTACACGCCGAAGGGCGTTATGCAGAGCTTTTCCGATTACAGCAAAAGGGCTATATGTAGGAAAGAACGGTCACGCGCCGTCAACAAACGATATTTCCGCACACAAATTCGCAATTCTTGATTAAATTTGCCGTTGGCGCTGAACTCCGTTTGTTCTGCCGCCAACACCGCACGTTGATTGAAGGATGCTTGCATGAGAAAAATACGCGTTACACGCTCCATTATTCCGAACCTCTTTACGCTCATGAACCTCTTCGGAGGCTTCATGGCGATTACGCGCATTGCATCGGGCGACCTCATGGCGGCGGCGGGATTTATTGTGCTGGCGGGGATATTTGACGTGTTAGACGGCGCAGTTGCTCGTCTTACCAAGTCCACCAGTGAGTTTGGCGGTGAACTGGATTCGCTTTGCGATGCCGTTTCATTCGGTGTTGCTCCGGCGTTTATGGTCTATAAAGCGTATTTCCAGATGCAGGGCGATTTGGGTGCAGTCATTGCTTCGCTTCCGGCGCTTGCCGGTGTGCTACGTTTGGCTCGGTATAACATACAATCCGCAGGAAGCTCCGATAAACGCTATTTTCGCGGTATGCCTATTCCGGCAGGTGCATTGACGCTTCTTTCCTATACGCTATTTTATCATTTCGGCTCTCAAAGCCAGATGATTCCTGATGAATGGAAGCCGCTTGGCATGATGCTCGTTACAATCGCTGTGGCAGCGATTATGGTTAGCACCGTCAAGTATGATGCCGTTCCTACGCCGTCAGCAAGAGTTATTCGTGAGCGCCCCTGGGTGATGAGCTACTTTTTTCTTGGCGTTGTGCTGACGATTATTTCCAAAGGCGCATGGCTCTTCCCTTTTATGCTTTCGTATATTGTTATAGGGTTGGTGCGCAGCACGATTAATTTTTTCAGAACCTATAACGACATCGAAGAAGATACTATCGAAGAAGAAGACGCAGACCCGTTTGACGTGTGAAAGCCTTTTTGCCTCGTGATAAAGTAGCTAGAGATTTTTGCGTTTGCCTGAGGAAAGTCGCATATTTGCGTTTGAGATATACACCATTAGACCTCATCTTTATAGGTTTTTCGATATGTTACAAACAGTTCAAGGCGTTCTGAACCCTGATGGCAATATTCTTCTGCTTGAGGAAGTTATTACTTCGCATCCGGTGAGAGTATTGGTAACAGTGCTGGACGACGAACCCAGCCTTGCCGTGATGAGTGAGCAGTCGCTGGCTCAGGACTGGCTCAACGACGCAGAGGAGGAAGCATGGCTCCATCTTCAAGTGGCGCAATAGTGCTTGTGCAGTTTCCATTTTCCAATCTTGCACAATCGAAATTACGTCCTGCATTGGTGATGGCAGCATCGCACGTAAATGATTGGATTTTGTGCCAAATTACAAGCAATCCTTACGCTGACCCGCTAGCAATCGAAATTTTGAAGTCTGATTTTGCGATTGGTTCTTTACACCGCACAAGTTATGCTCGCCCCGATAAACTGTTTACTGCAAGCGAGCAAATTTTTACCGCAGAAGTCGGCAAACTATCAAAAACTAAATTTCTATCCATTGCTAATGCCGTTAAGCGCATTATTGATGAAGGAATCGTTATGTACCGATAGAATGCAAGTACATTTCAAGTAATCAACTCCTAATAACTAAAAAACGCACACAATCCAAATGACCAACTACCGCGCCGCTATCCGTATTCAGCTCCGCAAACAAATCCTTGATGTGCAGGGTAAAACTGTCGAACACGCACTTCATTCACTGGCTTTCCAGAATATAAGCGATGTTCACATCGGCAAATATGTCGAATTGACCGTAGCCGCAGCAAGTAAAGATGCGGCTTTGGAACAAGTCAAAGATGCTTGCTCCAAACTTATCGCCAACCCGATAATGGAAGATTTTCATATAGACCTCGTGGAAGCATGAGTACGGCTCGTACCACCGAAGAACTTACTGAAAAACGGCGCTTCTTGAAACAGGTGCTCGTTGGTGCAAGCGCCGCATATATTTTTGCACCGCTCTATGCAGTCTGGCGCTATCTTGTGTCGCCTTCCGAAAAGCATGTACCGATTGCGCCGCTGACACTAAAATCCGATGAATTAGCGCAAAAGCGTTTCACCTTTCTGCGCTTTGGCGACAAAAACGTCATCGTTCGCCGCGACAATGACGCTTTGCGGGCATTCAATTTGCGCTGTACCCATGCGGGTTGCACGGTCGAATGGCAGAACGGGGCGCAAAAATTTGTCTGTAACTGTCATGGTGCAGAATTTCACGCCGACGGCACGGTGGCAAAACTCCCCGCCACAGAGCCTCTCGAAGAACTCACGATTCGCACCGACCAAGGTGTTGCAACGCTTTTCGACGAAGCAAAGCAGCGCTGAAAAGCAGTGCGATGTTCCCCACAATAATCCCGAAATATGGCAAAACTTACGTCACTATCGGACTTACAGGCGCTTCTGCCGGACGATTTTGTTCCACAGACTGAAGAGAAGCCCACGCTCAAACAAGGCTACGACGGCAAGGCGCAGCGCTTGCGTGTTACGACGGAAAAACGTGCAAACAAGACTGTTACACTCGTGCGTGGCTTTCAATCGAACCCCGAAGAGCTTAATGCACTCGTGGGAGCGCTCAAGAAGCAGTGTGGAGCAGGCGGACGTGTACTGGACAATGAAATCGAATTGCAAGGCGACCACCGCACAAAAGCCGCATCATTCCTTGCGAAACAGGGCTTTGCTGTGCAATAATCTCTCCCATTTCCCCTTTTTGCTCCCATGATTATTCTCCCCGAATCCGATGATACCTTGCTTCACGAGTGTGAGATTCAAACGTTCCGTTCCGGCGGCAAAGGTGGGCAAAATGTCAATAAAGTCGAGACCGGAGTACGCCTCATACACCACCCAAGCGGTCTTATTGCACAATCCACCACCGAGCGTAGCCAATATCTAAACAAAAAGCGATGCCTCAAAAAACTCCGTCTGCGTGCCGCAGCGCTGAATTATCGTGCACCGGAGCGCATTGCCACAAAGGTTCCCGGCTCTGCCAAACGCGAGAATCACAAACGCAAACGCCTTCAATCATCAAAAAAATCCCTCCGCAAGCGCCCCTCGTGGTCGGATGACGAATAAGCGCAAAAGATACGAAAAGCCCTGGGGCTGCTCTTACTCAAGAATTATTGAAATCATCATGTTTTATCCGCAAACCTTCCGTTCCCATGAGTCCCTTCCTTCCTCCCCAAATAGCTGTACTGTTTGCCTTGCTGCTTTTAGCAGGGTGCAATAAAACAAGCAAAGAAAGCGGTGCTGCCATGCAAGCTACAAATGACGACAAGCGGTATCTGCCGCAAAAATATGTTGAGCTTAAACACCCCGAATGGAGCAAGAATGCGACCATTTACGAGGTTAATTTGCGTCAGTACACGCCCGAAGGTACAATCAAAGCGTTTGAGACACATCTGCCGCGCTTAAAAGAATTAGGTGTAGATATTATTTGGCTCATGCCGATTCACCCGATTGGCATAAAGAACAGAAAAGGAACGATGGGAAGTTATTATTCCGTCAAGGATTACTACGGCTTAAATCCTGAATTTGGGACAATGGATGAATTTAAGGCACTGGTCAAAAAGATTCACTCTATGGGAATGTACGTGATTATTGACTGGGTTGCGAATCACTCCGCATGGGATAACTCCTTAGTCCAGGAGCATCCCGAATGGTATTCAAAATCTATCGAAGGTCATTTTCAGCCGACACCGTGGTATGATTGGGAAGATATTATTGACTTCGACTACGAGCAGCCGGGCTTGCGGAAATACATGACTGGTGCTTTGAAGTATTGGGTAAAAGAAACCGACATTGACGGCTACCGATGCGACGTGGCGGGTTTTATTCCTGTGGACTTTTGGGATAATGCTCGCACGGAATTAGACCAAATCAAGCCTGTTTTTATGCTTGCAGAATGGGAATCACGCGACCTCCACAAAAAAGCCTTCGATATGACCTACGCTTGGAGCCTTTGGGACAAAATGCGTGATGCAACCACAGGCGGCAAGAACATTGACGGGCTGGTGGAATATATGGCGCACCATGTCAGCACATTCCCCGATGACGGCTACCGCATGACCTTTACGGATAATCACGACAAAAACTCATGGGAAGGGAATCAGTACTCCAATTTCGGCGATGGACTGGAAGCCGCAATGGTATTTGCCTCGGTCGTGAGCGGAATGCCACTTGTTTATAGCGGACAAGAAGCAGGCTTAGGCAGGTCATTAGCATTTTTTGAAAAAGATACGATTCAGTGGAAATCGCACCGAAACACGGAGTTGTACAAAACGCTATTCGCCCTGAAGCACAATAACCAAGCGCTCTGGAATGGCTCGCACGGCGGTGTGATGACGAGAATATATAACGATAAAATGAAACAGGTGATTTCGTTTGCCCGCGAAAAAAATGGCGACAAAGTGCTGCCAATTATCAATTTCAGCGACAAGCCAGTAAACGTAATTCTGCAAACAAAGTACCACATCGGCACATATACCGACCTTTTCACCAATAAAAAATATGATCTGAAAGGGAACGATGAGATTGCGCTTGCTCCGTGGGGCTATCTTGTATTAACCCAAGACAAGTAGGATTGGAGTGCCGCGACAAAGGTAGCGCAAAAAAGGGCTTGCAGACAGCATCTGCAAGCCCTTTGCTTTGCCAATCATTTTTTGTCAATACGTTACCGTGCAATCATCATTCGCACACTGGCGCGAATGTTCTCACCCACAATCCGCACCAGATATACACCGACGGGAAGGTTATGTGCATCCAGTTGAAGCGTTGTGTTGGCAGCTGTTACATCGGTCTCAAAGACTTCTTCGCCACGCATATTCACAACAGATAAACGCGCTGCACCGCTAAAGGACGGAATTTGGATAAATGCCGCATCCGAAGCCGGATTTGGCGCTACGCCAAGCGTCTGCACGAGCGATACGCCACCAGAAACGCTTGTCAGTACAGCGCTCACAGGCTTTTGCAAGATAATAGATTTCTCAATGGCGGCAGGCTGCTCGGCGAGAACCTTCGCCGTGGCGCTTTCATAGCCCGGCTTATCCACTATGAGTGTGTACAAGCCATGCTCTACCATGCCCGCATCAAAACGCCCTTGCTTATCGGTAACAGTTTGGGAGACAACACTGCCTTCTTTATCCGTCAGATAGACTGATGCACCCAAAACGCTTGCCCCGTTGAAACCTGCTTCGCTGCTCACGGAGCCGGAAACTGTTGCCACAACTGCCGTTGCCGTTGGGCGGCGCGGTGCGAGAGCAATAGTAATGCGCTCCGTGCTTGTTGCGCCGACGTTCAATCTCGCTGCATCGCGCCAGCGTGTGGTGGCGGTTGTTCCTGCAACATAATAACCGGAAGCAAAGTCTCGTTCGTTGTTTGGGAATGCCTGTAAGACATATTCACCGGGCGTAAGATTACGCACAGTAAACGTGCCTGTGCTGTCCACATTTTCCGTGCGGACTTCCAGCGAAGCATATTGAGGCGTATTGGCGGTGGTAGCGGTCATAAACACCGTGATGCGCCCCGGTATTGCAACACCGCTTGTACTCTGTACTTTCCCTGTAATGGCATTATTGAACGTTGGGCGCTCTTGCAGTGCAAAATTGATTCCCGTCAAATCGCTCGTAAGCCTGAAACGACGGGCTTCGGCGAGATTAAGCGTATTATCGTAATACATCGGGAGCAATTGCGGCGGTCGCACGGTTGCGGTTGTGGGTCGCGGCTCATCGGGCAGCGCACGAATCGTGAAAATATAGCGATTGTCGAGCTGCGTGAGGCGGTAATTACCTTGCGCGTCAGTGCGAACCGTGCGGCGAATAATACCGCCATTGACCAAAGTCGGGTCGGCATCACCGACTGCCTCAACCATTCCCGCCACCGGAGCACCATCGGCGCGGCGTGTTACCCGTCCGCTGATGGCAAAAAACTGCGCAGCTGGACGATGTTGGACAACGACTGAGCGCGTAAGCGTATCGCCGCAGCGTACAGTAATTTGCACTGCACGCTCAGGCGTGGAAACGGTCGCAATCGTACTTGCGGCTGTACCTGCGAACCATACATCATTGAAATCAGAACCAGAGAAGCTCAAAATATATGCTCCTGCGCCGACGGGCATAGAGTACACGCCATTGCGAATGGTGGCTGTATAGTACAATGCCGAGCCGCCAATCGATGCAGCAGTAACATTGGCTACAAGTGCTCGCGCAGTACCACTTACGACCACTGCTCCATCAGTATAACGCGCTGTCCCTTGCAGAACGCCACAAAGTGCTGCACGGGCATTTCCTGAAAAGCGCTGTCGGGCTTCTGCGGGGCGAGGTGTGCCGTTTGGCAAACGCGCAATAATTTCAAACGTGAACTGACCCGCAATCGTCGGAGTCCAGCGAACATCACCCGTGAGCGAATCAATCTGAGTACCCGTAGGTGCTGTGCCAAGCGAATACGTAATCGTTGCCGTTGTAGGGCGGGAAGCCTCTGCGCGGGCGCGGTAAACAAACTCGCGTCCAACATCCACAAAGACTGAACCCGGTTCTGTGGTAAAGCGCAGGGTAATTGGAGCAAGGGCAACATTCACCTGATAGGTCTGCGTGGTGCTGAGTGTCGGATTGTCCTTGAGTGCTGCACGGATGCTTATCGTGAGTAATCCATTGGTCGCTACCGTCCAGCGCACTGTTCCACGCGTGGCATCAATTGTCATACCTTGCGGAGGATTGATAAGACTAAAGGTGAAGGCAGATGCCGCAACTGTGGTAATAGGATTCGGAACACTATCTGGGCGGGTAACAATAGCCACAAGCGAATTCAAATTGCCGTAAGCAACGACCGGCTGATAAACATAATTCTGTCCTACAGTGACGCTACGAGGCGGTTGCGAAGTAAAGAGCATTTGCGGCATTGAGACTCGTATGCGGAAATCTTGTGTAACCGTTTGCGTGGTGGAACCGCCGACCACACTTGCCCGTAGCAGAATGCGAACGGTTGCCGTTGTGGGAAGGCTCGTAGGCTGCCAGCGTACAATGCCGGAATTAGCATCAACCGTCATACCGCTTGGCGCATCCACGAGCGTATAGCTCATCGGGACACGTTGCGTGATGGGCACAATAGTCACCTCGCCCGGGCGGGAACCAGTTTGGATATTTGCCCCTTGCAAGGCAGCAATAGCGTTATAGATGTACCCCTGCCCCACAAATGCTTCGGTTGGAGGATTTGTAACAAAAATAGGACGGGGTTCTGTAACGCGGATTTCGACATTTTGCGTAGCGCTTGCTGTGGGAACAGTTGTGGAAGCCGCGCGAATACTGAATTGAACTATTCCCGAAGCACTTGGAGTCCAACGCACCGTTCCACGTGTCGCATCAATCGTCATTCCTTGCGGAGCACCGATGAGGCTGTATTGAATTGCCCCTGTTTGTGTACGCGGCGGTGTTGCCAAAACGGGGTCAACACCGTAATATGCGAATGCCTGATAGGTGTACGGAGCGCCGACCGATGCCGTGCGAGAGGCTTCTCCCACAAAACGAACTGTGGGCTGCGCAGCACTTTCGGGAATAACGGTAATGTTAAATGTTTGTGTTACATTCTGATTTGCGTTGGTAGCCATAGCAGCACGAAGCGAAACTCGCACGGTCGCGGGGCTTGGAGCCGTCGAAGCCGTTGTTGTCCAGAGTACAAGTCCACTGACAGAATCAAGCGTCATGCCGCGTGGTGCGCTCGTGAGCCTATATCGAATAGCTGCCATGCTGTCGCGCCCGAATGCGCGAGCTTGATAGCGATATTCACGGTTGGCGATTGCAATCACGGGAGGATTAGAAACAAACCGAATAATAGGTAGTACGGGATTTGTGGGCGTATTCTGCGCTTGGGTGCTCCCGTAAGCACACACGCCGAGAAAAAACAGAAGGAGAGTACGAAAGGTTCGCATAGCGAAATTCCTTGTAATTGAAATGATAAAAGCCCTGCTATTTGCTGAGAGATGAATATAAAGGCGTTTCTTGCGAGACGCTTTAGGCAAGAACAAGAAAACGACACAAGAGTTACAATATATTCAATTTGTGAGCCAAAATTTCTCCGAGAGCAAGGCTTTTTCAATCACTATCATACCATATTTCGCATCATACCTCAATTGTCCCCTGCAAATACGAGACACCATGACCGCCCAAGAAAACACGGTCGCCCTTCACTTCACAAAAAAGCTGTCCGCCGCGTTTAGAAACTTGCTGCGCAATCAATACAGTTTTGTTCAATTTCTCTGCCCAATACGGCACAAGTGTACAGTGCGCCGAGCCTGTGACCGGGTCTTCAAAAATGCCAGCATAAACAGCAAAATACCGCGAGACAAAATCTACCACGTCGCATTGCACGTTTGCCTGTTCCTCTAGCGATAAGCTGTTTGGCACGGCAGCTGTCGCAATAATACCGTGCTTGGCAAAAAACGCCTTATCGCCGCCAAAATCGGGTGCGAGGCTGAGAACATCACGCGGCGATTCCAGAACGACCATATAGTTCATAGCGCTTCGGTACGTTGCTTGTGGCGTAACGCCAAGCGCCGTGATGATTGCCTGCGGCGTTTCGACTCGCTCGGTAGTGCGCTTCGGGAAATCCAACGTGAAAAGGTCTTTGCCATCGCGCATACCCTTACTCACACGAAGTTCACCGCTTTTGCTGTGAAACCGCACAACATCTTGGGTGTACCCCAAATGCTTGTACAGCACAAATGCACTGGCAAGCGTCGCGTGTCCGCAGAGCGGAACTTCAATTTCCGGCGTGAACCAACGCAAATCATAACTACCATCGTCTTTACGCACAAAAAATGCTGTTTCGGCGAGATTATTCTCGGCAGCGATATTGAGAAGCATGTCGTCCGAAAGCCATGTTTCGAGCGGTACGACTGCCGCAGGATTGCCGCGAAAAACCGCGCTTGCAAATGCGTCAATTTGATAAATGGGGAGTTTCATCGGAGTTCAGAAAAAGTAAAAAATTTAGGGAAATGGACAAAAGAGATTGGGATGAGCGCTGTATCTCCAAGAACAAAACTACATGATTCCGTAGAATCATCACAGATACAGCAAAAATATTTTTCGCAAGTACAGTTTTTCGTTTTAACACAGAACGACTGTTTGCCTTGTTTTAATGTTCTGAAATTCCTATCTTGTAACGTGTTATTTCAAGCCATTTGCCTCTTGTTTTACTCACTTTTGCCTCCGAATTACGATGGAATATACCGATACTTCAGCCATCCAACTTCAATCAAATACCACCGAACAACTGGCGCTCGTAGAGATTGCCTCATCGCTCGAAACATTTTTGCGCCCCGACCAAGTCCTTACGCGCCCCATAGAACGTATTGCTTATGCGCATGATGCAAGTTGCTATCGTCTTGTGCCGCAAGCAATCGTGCGCCCGGATTCTCTCGACGACGTGCGCCGCCTCATGGCATGGAGCAACGATACTCGCATTCCGCTCACATTCCGTGCTGCGGGCACAAGTCTTTCGGGGCAAGCGGTCACTAGTGGCGTGATTGTGGACATCACGCGCGGCGCATGGGATGCTATCGCAATTTCGCACGAAGGCTCTGTGGTGAGGGTTGGTCCGGGCATGGTTGGCTCCAAAGTGAATGATTATTTGCGGAAATATGGCAAGAAAATTGGTCCCGACCCCGCTTCACTAGCTGCCTGCATGGTTGGCGGTATTGTGGCAAATAATGCAAGCGGTATGTGCTGCGGCGTAACGCAAAACACTTATCACACGCTCGAATCATTGACCTTTATGCTCCCAAACGGCGTGGTTATTGATTCTTCACTGCCCAATGCAAATGATATTCTAGTGCGTACTTCGCCTGAAATAGCTGAAGGACTTATGGCGCTCAAAGCAGAAATAGAAGCAAATACGCCACTTGTGGAGAAGATTCGCCGCAAATACAAAATTAAAAACACCGTTGGCTACGGCATCAATGCTTTCCTTGATTATGCCGCACCTGTTGAGATTTTGCGCCATTTAATGGTCGGCTCAGAAGGTACGCTCGGCTTTATTGCTGAGGCGGGCTTTCACACCGTGCCGGATTTGCCGATGAAATCAACGGCATTGCTCTTTTTTAGTACGGTTGCGGAGGCGTGCGCCTCCATTGTCGCTTTGCGGGATTCTGGCGCGGCGGCACTTGAACTCATGGACTACGCCTCGCTTGCGGCTATGCGCGACCAATACGGCGCTCCAAAAGACATTATTGATGCACTTCCCACGACAGCAGCTTGTCTGCTGGTGGAGTATCAAGCCGCTGACAAAGAAGTCCTCCAAACCTTGCGTAGTGCGGGTGAGGCGCTCTTGACCTCGTTACCGCTTGTCGCAACACAGCCGTTTACCGAAGATGCAAAGCAGCAGGCAATTTTTTGGAAGCTGCGCAAAGGCGTGATTCCTGTTGTCAGTGCCAAGCGCCGCCCCGGAACGACGGTTATCAACGAAGATATTGCTTTCCCGATTGAATTTCTCGCCGATGGCGTAACGGCACTGCAAGAGCTTTTTGTGAAGCATGGTTATCCAGACGGTGTGGTTTTTGGTCATGCGAAGGACGGCAATCTCCATTTTACGCTTGCACAGGCTTTCGACACCGATGCCGATGTTGCTCAATTTGAGGGGCTTTTAGATGATATTGCGCATTTGGTCGTTGGTTGCTTTGACGGCTCGCTCAAGGCAGAACACGGCACGGGACGCAATATGGCTCCTTACGTCGAAATGGAGTGGGGCGCGGAAGCCTACTCCATTATGCGCCGCCTGAAGGCGCTTATTGACCCGAACAATATCTTGAACCCGGGCGTTATTATGAACGACAACCCAAAAGCCCACGTTGAGAACTTGAAGCCAATTCCAGTGGTGGAAAAAGAAGTGGATAGCTGTATTGAATGTGGTTGGTGCGAGAATAAATGTCCCTCACAAGGGTTGACGCTCACTCCACGCCAGAGAATAGTAGTGCGGCGTGAAATTACCCGCGTCAAGAATGCCTCGAAAGACGGAAAAACCTTGAGCGACGCGCCATTTAGCGCATGGCAGTTGGAAAGAGATTACGATTATTACGGCTTGGAAACGTGCGCTACGGACGGGATGTGCGCGACAATCTGCCCTGTCCATATCAACACCGGTGATTTGGTGAAATTATTGCGCAGCGAGCAACATTCCGGCTTTGCGCAAGACAACGCCCGAACGATTTCGCGGCATTTTCACGCCGTGGAAAGTATTGCGAAATTGGGAGTACAAGCCGGGAGGGCGCTTGAAAGCATCGGTGCTGAGGGCGTGGTAAATTTTATGAGCGATGTTGTAGGTAAGATATTGGAGACACGGCTGCCGGGCTGGAATGACAACATTGGTACGCCCATACGTCTGCCCCAAGCATTGAATGAAAATGCTGATGCTATCTACTTTCCCGCCTGCGTGACCCGTTTGATGGGCGGCGGTGAAAATCCACATGATATGAATCAAGTAGAAATGCTGCTGCGTGTTGCAGAAAGGGCTGGTGTTGCACTCTGGATACCCGAAAAAAGTACGAATTATTGCTGCGGTACGCCGTTTTCCTCAAAGGGCTTCATGGAGGCATACCGCGACATGATGGAGCGCACTGTAGATGAGTTCTGGAAGTGGTCGGACGGTGGACGATTGCCGATTCTGACCGATGCAAGTTCATGTACTTATACATTCCGCAACGCGGGCAAAGACCTTTCGGGGCAAGCATTGGAGCGCTTTACGCAACTGACGATTGTGGATTCCATCGAATACGTCCACGACGTACTTTTGCCAAAGCTGATTGAACGCGGCTTACTAACACGCTTGCCCGAATCCGCGCTCCTCCATCCGGTTTGCTCAGTGATGAAATTAGGCTTTGCCGATAAACTCCAAGCTATTGCCGAAGCCTGTGCTGATGATGCGGTAACGCCGATAAACGTGGGCTGCTGCGCTTTTGCAGGCGACCGAGGTATGATTGCGCCGGAGCTTACCGCCAACGCAACCTTGCTTGAAGCCCGCGAAGCCCGTGAGCGCCACTACGATGGCTATTATTCCAGCAATCCTACCTGCCAAATTGGGATGACAACAGCAGTTGGTGAGGAATATCAATCGTATATCGCTCTTGTGGAGCGGGCTACACGGGCATAAAACAGGTCAGTGGAAGGTTCTCAGGTTATGCTTCCAAGCGTTTCATCTGCGGGAAGAACAGAACATCACGTATGGAATCTTGGTTTGTGAGCAGCATCACAAGACGGTCTATGCCAATACCCAAGCCCGATGTGGGCGGCATACCGATTTCAAGCGCGTGCAAGAAATCCTCGTCGAGCGTCATTGCTTCGTCGTCGCCACCAGCGCGGAAGCGTGATTGCTCCTCAAGACGGTTACGCTGGTCAATGGGGTCATTCAACTCGGAATAGGCGTTGGCAAATTCTTGTCCATTGATAAACAACTCAAAACGCTCGGTCAAACCTTCTTTGGAGCGATGCTTCTTTGCCAGAGGTGACATCTCAAGCGGGTAATCCGTGATATAGGTCGGCTGAATAAGGTGATGCTCAACTTTTTCGCTGAAAATCTCGTCTATGATTTTGCCCGCCGTTGCTTTCGGCTCCACCTCAATGCCTAATTCTTTCGCCACAATATGCAACGCAGCAGCATCCATGCCGCTTATATCCTTGCCGGTATATTCTTGGATACTCTCCAGCAACGGCAGACGGCGAAACGGCGGCTTGAGCGAAACGGTGTGTTTGCCAATGGTAACATCCGTGGTTGCAAGCGCTGTTTGCGCGATGTGTTCAAGTAAGTTTTCTACCATTTCCATCATCCAATACACGTCTTTGTAGGCGACGTAAATTTCCATCATCGTAAATTCGGGGTTATGGGTTTTGTCCATACCTTCATTACGAAAATTCTTACTGATTTCATACACCCCTTCAAAGCCGCCTACAATCAAGCGCTTCAAGTACAATTCGTCAGCAATGCGGAGATAAAGCGTCGTATCGAGCGAGTTATGATGAGTGGTGAAGGGACGCGCCAGAGCACCGCCATAAAGCGGTTGCAAAATTGGCGTTTCCACCTCTAGCCAACCGCGATCATCAAAATAGCGGCGCATGGCGGTAATGATTTTGCTGCGCTTGACAAAGGTATCGCGTATCTGGGGGTTTACCACGAGGTCTTTGTAACGCTGGCGATAGCGCAATTCCTTGTCCGCAAAGGCATCGTACATAACTTTATTGCCTGCGTCGTCCTCGACTTCTTTTGCAATCGGAATAGGAGCAAGTGATTTGCAAAGAAGCGTTAGCTCGGTCGCATGAACGCTGATTTCACCCATCTTTGTACGGAACACATACCCCTTCACGCCAACAATATCGCCAATGTCGTAGAGTTTGAAATCGTCATAATTCGGTATATCGCCCGTGCGTAGGTATGCTTGAATACGACCGGAAGCATCTTGAATGTGACAAAAGCTCGCCTTACCCATCCGGCGCAGCGCCATAATCCGCCCAGCAATAGCAACTGTTTTGAATTCTTCCGGCGCTTCATCCTTGAAGTTGGTGAGAATCGCTGTAGCGTCATGGGTCTTATCAAAGGTGTAAGGATAAGGATTAACGCCGTGTTGGATAAGGTGGTCGAGTTCTTCGCGGCGGCGGAGTTCTTGGTCGTTGAGTTCGCGTGTCATGCGTTGTGTGATTGATTGGGGTGAATGATATGAGCGTTATCAAAGCACAAAGTTACGCATTTCAAAACAAATTGTGATAGATTCACCTTTTAGGAAGAGAATTTTTTTGAAAATCCATAAAAAAGCACGATATTTGAGTTTTGCCAAAAAAACGACTTGACACAAGAAAATCCCTGAAAAACAACGCTTCACCAGTGGAAACCTTTCAGCGAACATTTTTGTAAGCCAACTGTTGTAAACCAATTTTGTATCATTATCGAACAAACGTTACTTGGGTAAGTTTAGAAGCACTCGGCGTCCGCCGATTAATAAAAAGCACGACCTTAATGTTCGTGTCAACGAAGAAGTAGATGCACTGCGTGTCCGTGTTGTTGATGAAGACGGGCAAATTATCGGTATTATGTCCGGTCGAGAGGCGCTCGATATAGCAATCGCTCGTGGGCTTGACCTCATTGAAATTGCACCGAAAGCAGAACCGCCGGTGTGTAAAATCATTGATTTGGGCAAATACCGCTACGAACAACAGAAACGTGAAAAGCAGCAAAAGAAAAGTCAGCACCAGCAGCAATTGAAGGAAATTCGCTTCAAAGCCGGTACTGACACTCACGATTTCGACTTCAAGACCCGCCACGCTCGCCAATTCCTTCTGGATGGCGACAAGGTAAAAGCCAGTGTCATGTTTCGTGGTCGGGAAATCGTTCACTCAGCACTTGGTATCGAAATGCTCAAGAATTTCGTGCACGTGCTGGAAGACGTTTCCAAAGTTGACCAAGAAATAAAGATGGAAGGCAACACGTGCGCCGTTATTCTTTCGCCCGACAAAGAGCGTAAAGTTACGGCAGCAAAGTAACGTGCCGCAAACAACCGCATCTGCCGCTTTTATCTCAGTTTAGACATTGCAACGAGAAACTCACAGAATGGGTATGTTTGTGTGGTTCCCGAATCAATTTTTCAATTTTTAACTCACGACCGTTTTACTTTTTGCGCAAGTATTTTCCATGCCAAAAATAAAGACCAATAGCGCTGCGAAAAAACGCTTCAAAATTACCGGTTCCGGTAAAATCAGCCGTCGTCGCGCATTCCACCGTCATATTCTCATCGGCAAAAATGCCAAGCGCCGCCGCCGTATCGGTCAAGGTACGCTTGTGGCTGAGAGCGATATGTCGAACATCAAGTATCTGCTTAATATCTAAGCAAATCCTTGATTTTGTGACCATCGCACACCGAAGGTTCACTACAATACGGGCGTTGCGCCTTCACAGAGAGGATATTCAAACCCTTGTCGTATGGCTCATCGTTCCCAAAGTCAACAACCGTATTCACATTTATCCTACTGAGGATTTTTTACCATGCCACGTTCCAAAAATAAAGTAGCATCCCGCGCCCGCCGCAAAAAGATGCTCCAGCATGCAAAAGGCTACTGGGGCGCTCGTAGCAAAGTCTGGACGATTGCCAAGCACCACATCGAAAAAGGCTGGCAATACGCCTTCCGTGACCGCCGAGCAAAAAAGCGTCAATTCCGCAGCTTGTGGATTACCCGTATCAATGCAGCCGCTCGTGCCAATGGCATCAGCTATTCGCGCTTGATTCACCTTCTTGCTGAGAAAAACATCACGCTCGACCGTAAGATGCTTGCTGACCTTGCGATGAATCAGCCGGAGGCATTTACCAAAATCGTTGAACAAGCGAAAAGCTAGCCCCCAACGACAACGCTCAAAAGATTGCATACCCAAAAGCAAAAACGCCTTACAAACTATGATTTGTAAGGCGTTTTTGTTTTTTGACTACTTTATCCTTTGTTTCTCTTTTGCGCGGGGGCGCTATTTCGTTGGACGTTTTTTCCAGTAACGATAGACAAAGATTCCTGCACCAATGACTACGAGAACCACTAGGAGCACTTTACCATAAAGCTGCAAATACTCATCCATTTTCACCCAGTTTCTGCCGAGGGTCGCACCGGCAAAGAGTAAAATTCCATTCCAGACTGCAGCGCTCATGGCGCTTAGGAGCGTTGTTGTGCCAAGCGGCATTTTGGCAATACCTGCTACCATCGAAATCACGGCACGGGTGCCGGAGAGAAAGCGATTAGCAATAATCACCCAAAAGCCGTAGCGCCGAAACCAATCCTCTGCGCGGTGAATGCCGTCTATGGGCAGGAAATCAAAGCGCTTCGATTCAATTATCTGCGTTCCATACCGTGCACCCACCCAATACATCGCCAAAAAGCCCAGCACACTGCCAAGCGTTGCCGAAGCCATCATCGGCACAAAACCTACGGTGCCGAGACCAATCAATGTACCGCAAAATACAAGAATAGTATCGCTTGGTGAAGGCGGGAAGACGTTCTCCAAGAAAGTAATAAAGCACACAAACGCCAGCACACCGGATGGCGGTAGTCCTTTGATAAATTCGACGGCATATTCAAGCATAGTCTGCGCTTTCTCAGAGGGTATGGAATGATAAACAGGCGATTCAGCCAAAGATACAAAATGTATAATTTCTGCGATGACTTTCTTTCTGTTATCTCCTGCCGATGTTTAATTGTGGTAAATTCTCCTTTTTGCCGCGACTCACATTTTATGCGGTCTTGAGGATTGAAATATAAACTTTTTTCACACAATGCTTTTCGGAATTTCCGCATTTCACCGACAAGTTGTATATTGTGCTTCTGTCAAAAATGATTGACATATCAACTACCTCGTGGCATAAACACCGATTTTTCTTTCATGTAGCTGTATTACTAGCTTTTTTGCAAGGAGCGTTCTTGTGGATTTATTTCAAAAATGTATAGATTTTACCCGCGCCGATGAAGTCAAGGCGCTTGATATGTACCCATATTTCCGCGCTGTTCAGGAAAACGAAGGTCCGCTTGTGATGATGGAAGGACGCAAAGTGGTTATGGCTGGCTCGAATAATTATTTGGGCTTGACCGGACATCCACGTGTGCGCGAAGCCGCAAAACGAGCAATTGACAAATACGGCACAAGCTGCTCCGGTTCACGCTACCTCACTGGAACGATTGACCTCCACAATGAGTTGGAAACACGCTTTGCAAAGTTTTTGGGCTACGAGTCCGTTCTCTTGTACAGCACAGGTTATCAAACCGCACTCGGCGCTATTTCAGGCTTGGTGCAGCGCGGTGATTACATCATCTCCGACAAAGAAAATCACGCTTGTATCATCAACGGTGCATTGCTTGCTAAAGGCGCAACGGCGGATTTTGTGCGCTATAAGCATAACGACATGGCAGACTTAGAGCGCGTTCTCTCGAAAATTCCTGACACAGCAGGGAAACTTATCGTTACCGATGGCGTTTTTTCCGTAACCGGCTCTATCGTTAATTTGCCTGATCTTATGAAGGTAGCAAAGCAGTACGGCGCACGTGTACTTGTGGACGATGCACACGCAACGGGTGTTATCGGCAAAGGCGGACGCGGTACGGCAAGCCACTATGGGCTTGAAGCCGATATGACGATGGGAACATTTTCCAAAACCTTTGCGTCACTGGGTGGTTTCATCGGTGGTCCTGAGCGGGTGATTAACTATCTCAAGCACAATTCTCCGGCACTTATCTTTAGTGCCAGCCCCACTCCGGCTTCCTGTGCTGCGGCTTTGGAAGCACTGACTATCTTGGAAGAGCAACCGGAATTGATGGACAAACTTGTCGCAAATGCGAATTATGCTCGCGCCGGACTCAAAGAAAAAGGTTTTCACGTCTTGGAGGGACAAACGGGCATTGTACCAGTTATTGTCGGTTCGCTCGAAAATGCACTTATGTACTGGCGACAGCTCTATAACCGCGATGTCTTTGTCAACGCATTTGTACCGCCCGGCGTACCACCGAATATGAGCATGATGCGCACAAGCTACATGGCTTCGCACGAGAAAGTTCATCTCGACCGTATTATCGAAGCATTCGATGAAGTCGGTACTGTACTTGGCTTTCGCGGTGCAACCACAAACGGGCAAGCAGTAGCGGCGGAACATTAAAACTAAACTGAGAAGAGATGTAGCCCACCGTACATTGGGCTACATCTCTTTTTCTGTCGAAAAAGTTTGGAAAAAATCTCTTTTTCCCGTAGGTTTGTAATCTGTTTTCTAACATTTTTATCTTGCCAACCTAGCTCAGCTGGTAGAGCAGCTCATTCGTAATGAGCAGGTCGTCGGTTCGAATCCGATGGTTGGCTCAAACCAAAAGCCCGCAAACTCAATGTTTGTGGGCTTTTGAGTTTTATGATTCATTCTCGCATCATCAGCTATTTTCTCCGGCACTTTCCGGCTGAATCATAGAAAGCAAGTCCGCTTCTGTAATAACTTTTACGCCCAATTCCTGCGCCTTTTCCAGCTTACTTCCCGCTTCTTCTCCCGCAAGTACAAAATCGGTCTTTTTGCTCACCGAACCTGCCACTTTCCCGCCATAGCGCTGTATTAAGTCCTTTGCATCGTCGCGCTTCAGCGTGGGCAATGTACCGGTGATGACAAACGTTTTTCCTTGCACAGCCGTTACCGCGTCAGCAATGGCGCGTCCTTCATAGTGCATTTTTAAGCCTAGTGCGGCAAGGTCTTGCACTAATCGGCGGTTATCATCGCTCTGGAACCACGCTGCAATCGCAGTCGCCGTGCGCTCGCCAATACCGAATACTTGCACGAAATCGCCCTTCGTAGCTTCCACTAGGCGCTCCATCGAACCAAAATGTTCTGCAAGAATTTTCGCGGTCTCCTCACCCACAAAACGCACACCCGCTCCAAAGAGCACTTTTGCAAAAGGGCGTTCTTTACTTGCTTCGATAGCCGCAAAGAGGTTATCGGCACGTTTTTCCGCCCAGCGGTCAAGCGCCAGAAGCCTTTCGCGCTGCTCATGCAAACGATAGATGTCGGCAATCGTCTGCAAAAAACCTTCCTCCACAAGCTGGTCAACAAGGCTTTCGCCTAAGCCTTCAATATCCATCGCCTTGCGTGAAACCCAATGCGTAAGCCGCCCGCGCACTTGCGAAGGGCAGCCCGAAAACTCACAATAATATGCCGCTTCGCCGTCGTAGCGCCTTAGTACTTGCTTGTGAGCGCAAGGGCATTCGTGCGGAAATGAAAAAGGTGTACTGTCCGAAGGGCGAAATTCCGACACGAAGCCGCTTACTTTCGGAATGACATCACCACCTTTTTCCACAACAACTGTATCCCCGGTACGAATATCCAGTTCGGCAATATAATCCGCATTATGTAGCGTAGCGCGGCTGATGGTTGAGCCGGCAAGCAGAACAGGTTCAAGTTCTGCCACCGGCGTAGCTACGCCTGTGCGACCGATTTGCAGAAAGATAGAAGTAAGTCTGGTTTGCGCCTTTTTTGCTTCATATTTGTACGCAAACGCCCAGCGCGGAAAGCGCCCCACGGCACCAAGTTCCGTCTGCTGCTGAAGGCTATTCACTTTAATCACCGCACCGTCTGTTTGGAACGGCAGCGTTTCACGGCGCGTTTCCCATTCATCAATGAAAGCAAACACATCCTCAAGGGTAAGGCACAACCGCGAATGCAGTGCGGTGGGGAAGCCCATTTCTCGCAGAAGGCTCATATTATCCGCTTGCGAGAGAAGTGCAATATCGTCGGAAGCAAGAAAGTACGTTGCAAGCTGAAGCGGGCGTTTCATTACTTCGCGTGGGTCTTGGAGCTTGAGTGTACCAGCGGTCAGATTGCGCGGATTGGCATACAATTTTTCGCCGTTCGCCTCACGCTCTTCATTCAGCCGCACAAAATCGTCACTGAGCATAAAAACTTCGCCACGAACCTCGAAATTTTTCAACTCCACATCGCCCACAAACACAGGATTGACGCGAAGCGGCACACTTGGCAACGTACGGACGTTTTGCGTAATGTCGTCGCCCGTTACGCCGTCGCCGCGCGTAACGCCAAGGGCAAGAACACCATCCACATACCGTAAGCTCATCGCAACCCCATCGTACTTGAGGTCGCACCAGTATTCATGCGGCTTGCCTTCCAAAAGTTCACTCACGCGGCGGTCAAAATCGCTGGCATCCTCGCGGTTGTAGCTATTTTGTAAAGAAAGCATTGGCTGGGCGTGCCGAACATTACGAAACTCTTTCAGCGCCTCACCACTAACGCGCTGAGTGGGACTGTCCGGCGTAACAAGGTCAGGGTGCTGCCGCTCAAGAGCGCTTAATTCCTCGAAGATACGGTCGTAGTCGCGGTCATCCATAATCGGTGCGGCTTCCACATAATAGGCGATATCGGCACGGCGAATCTGCGAGCGAAGATGCTCGGCGTGGTCGCGGAAATTTGTACTCTGCTGCGCTTGTATGCCAGAGGTGGAGCGCTCACTGAAAAGGTCGTGTTGGTCGGGCATAGCGTCGTTCATTGATGATGGTTACATATCCTGAATTTGTGGTTGAATTTGTCGATTTGTAAACTACAAAAAATCGGCTTGAAATCAAGCGCACAAACTCAGTAGAGATTAGAGCAAACACCCCTTTTTGAAAAAATTATGGAACTCGATATTTGGTGAAGCGCTGAGCTTTTTGAGCATTCTATCTGCTATTGCTTTACAATCAATTTGGTGTTATCTTTGCGGACTGAACAAAATCACGCAACAAAGCCGCAAAGCGAGGCTCCGCAAAAGACCCAGATTTGCTTCGGTAGCCGACACCACCTTTGATTGGCTCGTTATCACGCCACAAGCAGCTTTCTACTCCTCAGGGAAATAGGAGTACAGAGCGCTCTATTCCTATTTGTTGATGTCTAATCTTTTTGCTTCATCTCGCCGTATTTACACTGTCATTGGCATATTATTTGGCGCATTTTTTCCTCTCGTTGCTGTCCTTCTGCGCATTTGGCAGCATGGTTTGTCTGAGCTTACTACGATTATCAAAAACGACCCTTTACTCTGGATAATTTTTTCTGCCCCGATTTTTCTTGGCGCGGCAGCCTGGCTTGCGGGGCTTTACCAAGACAAAGCCGTACGAGCGCAGCACCAAGCCGAAGAAGCCCGCAACTCTGTGCAAAAACAAGTGGAAGAAGCTACACTTGTGATACAACAGCAGCAAAACGAGCTGCGCGAGAAAGATGCTCAGGCCCTGGAGATAAATATTCAGAAGCGGCAGTACATGGAAAAAAGTGTTTCCGATTTGCTTGCAACTATGCACAGTTTGGGCAAAGGCGATTTAACGGTAAGTATTCAAAGCAATACAGATGACGAAATTGCAGACCTCTATCGCGGATTTTCTACTTCTGTCGCAATGATTCGCTCGCTTGTCATTAAAGTCAATGATGTCGTAGATAATGTGGCTCTGGCAACAGCGCAAATTGCCGAAGAAACCCAGCAGATGGCTTTGTCCGTACAGCACCAAACATTACACACCAACGAAATTGCTGCTGCCGTAGAAGAAACAATGAACACTATTGAAGAGACCGTACGGCGCGTCACCTCAGCTGCAAATGAAGCCCAAAAAACGGAATCCGAATCACAACAGAGCATTGCTACGGTACGGGTGATGCAGGAGCGGATGAGCAATATCGCCGGAGTAGTTGCGGAAGTTGCACAAACTATTGCTGCTCTTGTAGAGCAAAGCGAAGCTATCGGTGGCATAGTGCAGGTTATCAATGATATTGCCGACCAGACAAATCTTCTTGCTCTCAATGCTGCTATCGAAGCCGCACGAGCAGGCGAGGCAGGACGTGGCTTTGCCATTGTTGCCGATGAAGTCCGCAAACTTGCCGAACGCACCCAAAAAGCGACAAAAGAAATTGCCTCAACCGTACACACAATACAGCACCAAACCACAGAGGCAATTACCACAATGAATAAAGGACAAGAAGATGTTCGGGCAGGCGAAAGTGCTGTGCAGAACACCCATGATGCTCTGGAGCGCATTACTCATCAAGCGCGCCACGTGAGTGATATGGTTGCCGGAATAGCAACCGCAAGCGAGCAGCAAGCCTCCTCAATGAATGATATTGGTCTGGGCGTTCATAACATTGTTAAGGTTGCACAGCATTCTTCAACCGTCATCAATGAAACATCCGCTAGTGTCAAAAGCCTCCACGTCATTGCCGAGCATTTGCAAGAAACGATTGCTACATTCCGAATCTGAAAAAGTACTCATTGACCATCATGCAACCCTGAACGGCAGCGACCTCGGCATTACGCCTGTCGCATCGAAGACTGCTGCTGCGATTGCAGGCGCAATAGGCGCAATAGGTGGCTCGCCCACGCCATATGGCACATCGTCACCTTCCAAGATAAATGTTTGAATTTCGGGCGCATCGCGGAGTGTCGCCACCGGATATTCGTGGAAATTACTTGCCCCAATTTGCCCGTCCTTAATCTGAAGCCCTTCGTACAAGGAAGCACTAATGCCCATCATTATGCAGCCCTCAATTTGCTGACGGATTCCTTCAGGATTGACAGCGATTCCAACGTCCAGCACGTGTGTTACCTTGCGCACTCGAATCACGCCGTCCGTTACCGTCACCTCCACAGCCGCCGCGGCAATCGTTTTTCTGTCATTGGCAAGCGCCATTCCGCGACCCGTGCCAGGCGTTTTAGGCTGTTTCCAAGCGCTTTTTTCGGCAAGTGTTTCAAGTGTTTTGATGTACCGCTTATTGATTTTCTCATTTCCCGCCACGAGTTCCAAACGCAGTGCAATCGGGTCTTTGTCGAGTTTGTGTGCCAGTTCGTTGATAAAACTTTCAATCGCAAACGCATTGGCAAATATGCCCACACTACGCCAGATACCGGTCGTGAAGGGGAGTTTGTTGTGCCAGAGCGTTGCGGCTCTGTTCGGGGTGTTGTAGATAATGCTTGCACCGTGCCCTGCCGAAATAAAATCTGCACCAAAGACGGTCATGCCAACTTCACCCGCCATTCCCTCGATAATCATATCGGGCGTGGCTTGGTCGTGGGTGATAGCTTCAATTTTACCATCCGATGTAATTTTTGCCTGCAAGACATGGTGGGTATTTGGTCGGTACATCGAATTTTGAAATTCCTGTTCGCGTGTATTAAAAACCGATACAGGCTTGCCGACAATCTTGGAAATTTTCGCAGCATCGGCGGCATTCATTTTGGAATATCGTCGCCCGAAGCCGCCTCCCAAGTAGGCAGCCCGAACTTCCACTTTTTCTGCATCTATTCCAAGCGCCTTTGCAACTTGGTCGCGTATCAGACTTGGTACTTGTGTACCGATGACGATAGTTGCTTTGTCTTGTTCAACATGAGCAATGGAGCCATTTGGTTCCATTTGAGCATGAGCGCCCAGAGGTGTCCGATATTCCTGCTTGAATACTCCATCGGAACTTTTTTCGATAATAGATTTTGCACTGCCTTCGTTCTGTACTTCGACCTCCGTGCCTTTACCGACAGTCACGATACCTTCAATATCCGCTTGTTGCCATTTCTTGGGGACATTCCATTCTATTTCTATTACGCGTGCTGCCGTTTCTGCCGCGTAACGACTTTTTGCGACAACCGCCAGAAACTCACCGTCGCGTATAACGCGCTCCACTCCTTGCACCTTCTCTGCCTCTTGTGTTTTGATGGTTTTTATCGTGCCATCAATATAAGGTGATTCCACGATGACGGCGTAGAGCATTCCGGGCATAGTCTGGTCAATGCCGAAAAGCGGCTTCCCCATAACTTTCGGCTTCAAGTCAACCCGCTTCATGTCTTTACCAACGTACTTAAAGGCAGATGTGGGCTTGAGTGCCGGGGTCTTGGGAATATCCCATTGCTTTGTCTTTTTGGCGATATCTGCGTACGTTATTGCCCGATTGCCGGAAGTGACTGAGCCATTGCTTGCCGTTACCGTGCTCACATCCACACCCCACTCTTTTGCGGCAGCAGCTTTGAGCATTTCGCGCATCGTGGCTGCTACTTCACGTATGGGAATAAACATGGAACTGGTACTGGTGCTACCGCCCGTTCCCAAACTGTCAATAACACCTGTACCTGTGCTGGCGTGCTCTACTTTGATTTGCGAAGGCGGCACTTCCAATTCTTCTGCTGCAAGCATAGCATAACCCGTGAAAATACCTTGCCCCATCTCCACTTTGGGAGATTTGAGAACAATCGTATTATCGGGTAGAACCTCAAACCAAAAGTCTGGTCGGTAGCTCGAAATGGAAGCAGGGAAATCCAGATTCTCTACTGTTTGCGCTGCCGCACGACGCATAGGCACACGCCCCGGATAAACGGCAATCATTGCACCGCCCAGCACAATACCGCCCACCTGCAAAAATCTCCGACGGGTCAGTGATTTTTTTTGAGGCTGTTCAGCACGGGATTGCTCAGAATCGGGCTGCTCTTGAGAATTTTTTTTAGAAGCCATGATACTTGAAGATTAGAGGGTAGCGGAAGAGGTTCGTTGAAGTTCGGCGGCACGTTTAATAGCCTTGATAATACGCGGTTGCGTTCCACAGCGGCAGATATTGCTGATACTCGCGGTAATATCGTCATCGGTCGGGTTGGGAATATCTTTAATAAGTTTTGCCGCTGCCATCATAAATCCCGGCTGACAGTAACCACACTGCGGCACTTGCTCGTCTATCCACGCTTGCTGTATGGGATGCAATTTCTCTTCGCCGGGTGATAACCCTTCAAGCGTTGTAATATTTTTTCCTGCGGCTTCACTCACGGGGTAGGAGCAAGAGCGGGTCGCTTCGCCGTCCACGTGCAGTGTACAAGCGCCACAGAGGGCTTTTCCGCAACCGTACTTCGTCCCCTTCAGCCCTAATTCATCGCGCACAACCCAAAGCAATGGCATCGCGGGGTCAACGTCCACACTCGCTTTTGTGCCGTTGATGGTAAAATTGATATTCATAACAGTATGTGTTAGTTACCTCAAAAAAGTGGACTTGATGTGAACTCCAGATGACGGTTTGCACAGGTTCGTGCTTTTCATTGCTTTGCCAGGGCAATAATATCGGGCACTTCCAAAATTCGTTTTTCAGAACCATACAGCACTGCGTTTATCATGGCAACTCCTACCTCAGCCAGTGTAGAAACACGGGTAGATAAAAATATCCTCAAAATAGGAAACAGCCACGAAAGATATCTGTATGGTGCAAGAGTATTTTTCAAGCCCGGTGTAGGATTCATAAATCCCGGACGGAAGGCGAATACTTGCTTAAAAGGTAATTTCGCAAGGTCGTTTTCGGTCTTGCCTTTTACTCTTGCCCACATGAGACTACCTTGCTCGGTGCTGTCTGTACTCGCACCGGAAACATAGCAAAAAGTCATTTCAGGATTAAGCGCACTAAGCGTTTGTGCAAAACTCATTGTAAGCGAATAGGTTATGCGAGTATATTCCTCCTCACTAAGCCCCAGCGAAGAAACTCCTGCACAGAAGTAACAAGCATTGTAGCCTTTCATTTGTTCTGCAATAGCCGAAACATCCGATAAATCACTGCGTATGATTTCCGTAAGTTTAGGATGCGTCGTTCCACATGGTTTTCTGCCCACGACCAGTACCGCTTCCACGGCAGGATGCTGCAAACACTCGTGTAGAACGCCTTCGCCGACCATACCGCTTGCGCCCGTGATGATGGCGCGTATTGCTGTTGTATTCATAGTTCTTTCTGTTTTATTCGGTTATCATGTCCCAGAACATTGTGTAGCCAATTTCAATTGCAGATTTTCGTCGGTTTGCGGGCAATGGCAATGTGTAATTGTATATACCTGTAATGTTGCTCATTGCTAATGTAAACACCATGTCCGTCGGTAAATTTTTAATGATATGGCGCTCTTTTGCTTGCTCAATCAACTCAATATGATCCAACATTTGCTCATGCAAGAGCTTATTCGGTATCTGTGCAATGTGAGGTGAAAAGTGAATTTGCTGAATATAATGAAATTTCTCAGGATTCTGCAAACCCCAATAAACCGAATGCACATACACGGTCTTGAATTTTTTTTCTACGGTGTCGCCCGCTTTCATTTTTGAGCGTAGGTGCTTGTTCAATTCTTCCTTGACGGCAATATACAGCTCCTTTATCAAGTCTTCTTTTGCACCAAAGTAATGAAACAGCGTACCATTAGAAATACCAGCTTCTTTGGCAATTCTACTTGTCGGTGTGCCGTGGAAGCCGCATTCCACAAAGAGCTTGAGAGCGCTGTCAAAAATTTGTTGTCGTTTATCCATTACCGTATTATTGACTGACTAATCACTCTACAAAATAATCGTAAATATTTGAATTGTCAAGCGTTTTTTCTTCCTTAAAAAATGACGCTATCACCTCACAAAATGCAAAAGGCTCGACAGTATATACTGCCGAGCCTCTGTGCGCAAATTGCTATTCAAATACAGCGCTTACTGCTGTAATTCCGATGTAACGATAGCTCCATTCATCTGCGGAAGGCTCTGGCGCTCCTTGAGCAATTTACCGCCTTCTTTTGCCACCCAAATTGTGCTTCCTCCAGCATCACCGCCAGACGGCATCACTTCTACCTTGTACGCCATGAATTTTCCTGCCGGAACCGTAATTTCTTCCGTGCCCACCACAGCAAGTTCCATTTGCTTCGCAGACTGCGCCATCATATCGAAGTTTTGGAATGTCGTTTTGTAGCCCTCTGCAAGCGGTAACGTCGCCAGAATCGTGGACGTGCCTGTTCCATCGGCAAAAAGGACACCTTCGATATCTTTGTCAATTTTGCTGTTTCCCATTGGGCTTTCGACCGTACCTTTGACATTGCTGCCGTTGTAGTCCAGCGCAATATTCATCGGACCCTGCTTCACACGGCGTTTGACAGGCGCAAGCGTCCCTTTGAGCACTTCTGCTTCGTCAGAAACAGAACCCATCGGGCTTTGTGAGGTTTCGGTAATTTTCCAATTTTTACCTGCGTCTGTAATTTCAGTCGTTTTAGTCATCTCAATTTTACGCCCACCCACTTCAAGCACAATTTTGTAGCTTGTTTTACCCGGTTTGAGGTCGGATGCGGGCTTGGCGGTCATTGGCTTTGGCGCATCTGCTTTTACTTCCGGCTTTTTCGGAAGCTCTACCGTTGCCACGTCCACCGTTATCTCCTTCAGCCGTGCGGCAATTGCTTCCGGCATGGATTCTTGAAAGCGACCGCCAAGGTGCTTTGCTAAGAATTTTTCTGCCGCCGCCAAGAACGCCATATTGTTCACCGGACGCGCAAAACCGTGCCCCTCATCGGGTGCAAGAATGTACTCGACGGGATACTTTCGGTCACGAAGTGCGGCAACGATTTGGTCTGCTTCTGCTTTCTTCACGCGCGGGTCGTTTGCGCCTTGTACCACCATAAGCGGTGTTGTGATTTTATCGGCAAAGTTCAGTGGCGACTGACGATTAAGCTGCTTCTTGCCTTCGGGGGTCGTCGGGTCGCCCATGCGCAAATAAAACACTTTACGAATAGATTCCCAGTACGGCGGAATGGAGTTGAGCAGCGTTATTAAGTTCGAGGGAGCAACAATCGCCACCGCAGCTGCATAGAGGTCAGGCGTGAAGGTTACGCCCGCAAGTGTCGCATAACCGCCGTAACTGCCACCCATGATACCGACACGCTTGGGGTCAACAATGCCTTCGGTAACAAGGTGCTGAACGCCGTAGCTGATGTCGTCTTGCATGAGGTCGCCCCATTGCTTGTTGCCCGCATTAAGGAATTTTTTGCCATAACCCGTGGAAGCGCGGAAATTTGGCTGCAAAACCGCATACCCACGATTTGAGAGGAATTGTGCGTAGGAATCATAGCCCCACGTGTCTCGTCCCCAGGGACCACCGTGTGGATTGACCACGAGCGGCAGATTCTTTACTGTTTTCAGGTCATAGCCTTTGGGAAGTGTCAAGTAGGCAGGGATTTCCAGACCGTCCGATGATTTATAGCGAATCGCAAGCATCGGCGCAAGGTCTTTGCTTGGCAAATTCGGGCGTGGGCGGTATTGGAACGTAACTTTTTTCGTTTTGCGGTCAAAGAGATAGACTGCGCCGGGGTCAACATCACTGCTTGCGGTTACTAGCCAAAAGCGCTCGTCTTTGGTGCTGGAACCTAAGGCAATATCAGTGTTAGGGAGTTGTTTCTCTAGGAGTTTGTAGTCTGCCGCATAGTCTTTATCTTTCCAGTACATTCTTGTACGGTCGTCTTCGTAGGTGGTAACAATCATCTCTCCTGTAACATCAGAGAACGCTGCACCGCCGAAATCTACGCGCTTCAGGGGGTCTTCTTCTACAAGCTCTTCTTTTCCTGTGGCAGGGTCGAAGAGAACAAGGCGCGTCAGGTCAATGGCATCGGTTTTATTTGTGACCATATAAACACGTTTGTTGTCCTTGTGGAAGCGCACAGGATAAGCAGTTTCAAGGGCACTAACGCTATATACCGCGACAAGCGTGTCCTTGTCAACACGCAGCACTTCGGTCGAGCCATCTGGGAGTGAGCGCAGCCCAAGGCGCAGATTATCGGCATTGTCAAACTGCCAGCCCACAATGCGGTCAGTGTTTTTGCGCAAAAGCGTTTTTTCGCCCGTGGAAAGGCTTAGCTTGTAAAGGTCGTGCCATGCTTGATCGCGGTCGTTTAAGCCAATGTACAGAATGTCGGGTGTTGTTTTCGGTACAGCATAAATCTGAACACGAACACCTTTCAAGCCCGTCAAATCACGTTGCGCCGGAACATCCTGTCCGGGAGCGGCTGCGCCGTCAGGCTTCACAGCGTACACGTTAAAGTTCTCATCGCCACCTTTGTCCTGCGAATAGAGAACATATTTGCCGTCGCGCGACCAGAAATAGCCGCGAATAGGGCGCGTAGTGTCCGCCGTGATGGGGCGCGCCTTCGTAAAGGCTTCGTCAATCTTTTTTACCCAGATATTCCGCGTGCCTTTGTGCGGCTTGATAAACGTCATAAATTTGCCGTCGGGCGAAAGCTGTGCGCCGGATATTTCGGGGTCGCCAAAGAAAATTTCACGGTCAATAATTGGCGTTGCTTGTACAGAAGCTGCCTGTGTAGAAGCAGATTGCGTGGATGTTACCGAAGCGACAGATGTTTTTTTCTGCGCTAATGCCGATTGTAGGTGTACGGAGGAAATGCCAAGCGTACAGACAAGGGCTGCTGAGAGCAAAAATTGGGATAATCGTTGCATAGATCCAGAAAATTGGTTGAATGAAAATGGGGCGTAGGTTTGTGGCACAAGTACGCCATAAATTGAAGTGCGGTATTTGCGTTTGTTTTTTTCAAAGACAAGAAACTTAAGTTCACGAAGCAAAAATACGAGATTTCGGAGAATTACGATAAGCCATAAAAAAAGCGCAATCGGCAGACTGCCAATTGCGCTTTATCAGATGCTGGAGCAAAGTCAGAGAAATTATTTTTTCTCTTCTTTTTTCTCCATTTTGTCTTCTTTTTTCTCTTTTTTCTCTTTTTTTGCTTTTTTCTTCATCTCTTTTTTCTCTTCTTTTGGAGCGTCTTGAGCGAAGGTAAATGCTGGAGCTACAACGCTAACAGCAAGCAAAAAGGCGAGTGTGCCAAGGACTTTACGCATATTTTTTTCCCAGAAATGTGGGTTGAACAATAAAGAATTACAAATACGACCGCAAAGATAGAAGAAACACACTTCATTGTCAAGTATTTTTGTCATTTTTTGCCCGAAAATTTGTGCGTAAATTCGCGCACGGTAGTACGATATTTCGTTCTATCTCAATTCTCGCATACTTATTCCGTAAGGAGATAATGGCTGTGGCTTCTATTAAACCTCGCGTTGCGATTGTCTTTACTGGCGGCACAATCTCAATGAAAATGGACAATGCTTTTGGTGGCGTTGTACCTGCCTTATCGGCAGAAGAAATTTTAGCGCTCTCCCCTTCTATTCATGCCCTAACCGACCTCGAAGCCAGTGAATTCGGGCGTTATCCGGGTCCGCACATTACGCCGGAGCTTATGCTAGAACTTTCGCACCACGTGCAAGCGCTTGCCGACCAGCCCGCCATACAAGGCATTGTCATTACGCATGGCACAGACACACTCGAAGAAACCGCATATTTCCTTGATTGCACAGTCAATACCGTCAAGCCGATTGTGATTGTAGGCTCTATGCGCAACTCGTCTGAACCCGATTGGGACGGACCGCGCAATCTCCGCGATGCCGTGCTGCTCGCACTCAGCCCCAAATCGCGTGGAATGGGTGTGATGGTCTGTCTTGCCGATAGCATTCAAGCAGCTTCGGAGGTTTCAAAGATGGACACAAGCAACCTCAGCACATTTGAGAGCAGTAATTTCGGTCCTTTGGGACGCATTGTCAATGGGGCTGTACTGCTCTATCGGCAGCCGGTTCGACGCGATTCTTTTACAGTTAATGAACTCCCTCGTTTTGTGCCGATTATTAAGTGCTATACCTCGTCCGAGTCTGAATTGATGCGACTTGCATTGGAAAGCAGTACGCCGCCGGAAGGTATTGTTATTGAAGCGATGGGCGTGGGGAACGTGCCGCCGCCCGTTTTTCATCAAATTGTTCGGGCTTTGGAGCGAAATATACCCGTTGTCTTGACTTCGCGCTGCCCCATTGGGCGTGTGGAGCATCTCTATGCCTACGAGGGAGCAGGAAAGCATCTCTACGAAGCAGGAGTAATTTTTGCCGATTATCTCACCGGACAAAAGGCACGAATCAAGCTCATTGCGGCATTGGGAGCTGGCTATACGCTTTCACAAATTCGGACGGCTTTTGAATGGGCGGAATAAAACACCTCAACCACAGACCAAGACAATGAACTATACGACCCGCGACTATCCTCAAGAATATCCACTCCGCACAACTATCGCCGAAATAGATTTGGCAAGGCTTCGGGCTAATTTCCGTGCAATAGCCGCACGTGCAGGCAACGCCGCCATTATGCCAGTCGTCAAAGCCGATGCTTACGGACATGGCATTGTGCCTTGTGCTGAAGCGTTAGTTCAAGAAGGAGCCGCTACGCTGGGCGTAGCATTTGCAGCCGAAGCAGAGCCACTCCGCACAGACAGACGCATTCCCTACGAAACACCGATTGCGGTCGTAACACCACCTTTTCCGCATGGTGCTGCGGAGTATTGCCGTCTAAACTTAGAATTTTGTGCCGCCTCGCTTGAGACCATGCGAGCATTTTCTGCCGAAGCCGCGCGAACCGGACGCACACTGAAGGCACATCTCACGATTGATACCGGAATGCACCGCGACGGAATACAAACGCACGAGGCGCTTGAATTTATGCGCTCAGTAGAGCATTTGCCCAACATTGTCATACACGGAATCTGTACGCACTTTGCCACTTCCGATGAAGCCGATACGTCCTACTTCCACCTCCAAGTACAACGTTTCCGTGATACCATCCAAACCTTGCACGATGCCGGATATAACTTTCACTACATTCATGCCGCCAATAGTGGAGCTGTTGCGAACACAAGCGTAGAAGCTCTCTTCACGCTTATTCGTCCCGGAATTGCCCTCTATGGCTACAATCCTTCGGATGAACTGAGCGAACCTCTGGATGTGAAGCCCGTGATGGCTCTTAAAACAAGCATTATCTCGCTTCGCAGGCTTGCTGCCGGAGAACCGATAAGCTACGGGCGACACTACACCACGCTCCGCGAAACAACTATTGCGACCATTCCGATTGGTTATGCAGATGGTCTTCGGCGTAATCTGACTGAAAAGCTGCGCGTGATGATTGGTGGGCGGTACTTTCCCGTTGTCGGCACAATTTGCATGGATCAGTGCATGGTGGATATTGGTGATGCTCCCTTTGCTGTTGGCGAAACGGTGCAGCTCCTTGGTTCGCAGAAGTCCGCATTTGCAGAAGTCGAGGAAATCCGTATTGATGCCAACGACTGGGCGCAGCAACTCCGCACGATACCGTATGAAATTTTAACCGGCATTACCGCCCGTGTGCCGCGTATTTACTTCACTTCTTGAATTTTTAATGAAAACTTTTGCACTCATACTAGCAGGCGGCGGCGGTATCCGGCTTTGGCCTCTTAGCCGCGAAAATAAACCGAAGCAGTTTTTACCGCTTTTCGAGAACACTCAGCAAGAACCGCAATCGCTCATTCAGCAAACCTACGAGCGCCTGCGCCTGATGTTCCCGCCAGAGGACATCTTCGTCATCACAAGCGAGAATTTGTCTGAGCTTACTCGTGCGCAACTGCCGGAACTTCCAACGGACAATCTTATTATGGAGCCATTCGGGCGCAATACGGCGGCTGCGATTGGGCTGGCTCTCATCCACCTTCAGCACCGTATGGAAGAACGCAAGGAAGAAGAATTCGTCGCAGCGGTCTTTCCTTCCGACCATCTTATTGCCAATCGCCGCGATTTTCTCTACTCGTCGGCGCTGGCTTCTGAAACGGCTGCTATTACCGAAGGCGTGATTGTGCTTGGTGTACAGCCCACACGCCCCGAAACGGGCTTGGGATATATTCAGGCATTCGACGAAACACCACGTGTGGTGGAAGATTTTGTTAGCCCGCTTCAGGCGATGCGAAAAGTGCTGACCTTTGCAGAAAAACCGGATATAGAAACTGCAATTCGCTTTCTTAATTCTGGTGATTTTTTGTGGAATACTGGTATCTTCTTCTCTCGTTCGTCGGTTTTGTGGAAAAATTACGAAGAATTCTTACCAGACCATGTTCACATTCTCCGCTTGCTGCAAAAGCACCTCGGCAAAGACACTTACGACGACACGCTGCGCATGGTCTATCGCCAATTCCGCTCTACGTCTATTGACTACGGTGTAATGGAAAAAGCACGAAACTCCTACGTGATAGAAGGAGCATTCGACTGGAGCGACCTCAGTTCATGGGATTCGATGTATCAGCTTGCCCCGAAGGACGCAGCAGACAATGCTTTTGAGGGAGAGGTGATAGCAGTGAATGTGAGCAATTCCTACATCAAAGCAGAAAAAAAACTGATTGCCCTCGTGGATGTGGACGATTTAATCGTCGTGGAGACCGAAGATGCGCTTGTTATCTGCCGCAACGGGCATGGGCAGGACGTGAAAGAAATCGTGGATTTTCTCAGGCGCAAGCAGATGAAAGATTTTTTGTGAGATACCTCAAGTTCACAATATTTTCTCGTCCCCAGAATCCCAATTTTATCCTATATTCGTGGCTGTGGTGCTTGGGAAAAGCCAACCAACATTGTAAATTCATCATTCGTCATTTCTCATTCAAAAAAATCATGGCTTTCGACAACAAACGACGCTCTGAAGCGGAGTATAACGACCTTGCAGCGATAGCGCAAGAAATTCGGCGCGATGTTATTCGCAGTCTTGTTTTGGCAGGTTCCGGGCATCCGGGCGGACCTCTTGGGCTGGCTGACCTTTTTTCGGTTTTGTATTTTGGCGGCGCGATGCGCTACAAAGCTGACGATTACCAGTGGAAAGGGCGTGACCGCTTCGTTCTGAGCGCCGGACACCTTTGCCCAGGGCTGTACGCCACGCTTGCTAACGCTGGATTTTTTCCAAAAGATGAACTTCTCACGCTCCGCAAATTTGGCTCACGCCTGCAAGGGCACCCGGGCTTGGATATGCACCTGCCGGGCATTGAGACTTCCACGGGGTCGCTGGGGCACGGTATTTCGATTGCGGTCGGCATGGCTATCAGCGACTTGCATTTGGACAAAAGCGACCGCAAGATTTTCGCGCTCACGGGCGACGGCGAACTCCAAGAGGGTTCGGTCTGGGAAGCCGCAATGTCCGCCGCACATCTAAAACTGGATAATTTCTGCTGGATTATTGACAACAATGACTGCCAAATTGATGGGCGCGTAAAGGACATTATGAGCGTCTATCCGATTGTGGATAAATGCGTTGCCTTCGGGTTTGATGTCATTGAAATTGACGGACATAATTTTGCCGACCTGTATCGCGGGTTTGACTTCTTCGAGCGCAATCGTGCCGCGAAAACAGGCAAACCCACGTGTATCGTTGCCAAAACGTTCATGGGCAAAGGTGTATCCTTTATGCACGATAAGTACGAATGGCACGGCAAGCCACCGAATAAAGAGCAGGCAGAGCAAGCACTTCAAGAACTTGCATAAAAATTGACTATAAACACAGAGCGCCGATGACCTTCCAGGAGATCATCGGCGCTTGACATTTACACGATTTGCACAAAAGGTGCGAAAGCAGTATTTTCGCCCTTGTCCAATACTTGCTTTTTGCTCAACAGTGTTTGTTTCTTTCTACCACTTCATCATCGGTTCATTATGGATCACGAAATCATGAAAATACTGGCTTTGGGAACCGTTTTCCTTGGTTTCCCTGCGCTCGTGGGAAGTTTTGTGCTTGCCTACAAAAACCTAAGAATCAGAGAAAAACGCATGGAAAGCGATGCTCTCCGTGAAGCCAAAGAAATGGAATTAGCAGAGCGCACACTTATTCTGCACGAAAAAGAGACCGACCTTGAGGTACAAAAACTCGAACTTGAAATTCGTTTATTGGAACGTAAACAACTTGATTCTTGACCGAGTAAACGTGATTTTATCGGCGTTCTCGCTTTTTATTTATTCCTTACACATCATCATTTCCCCCATAGCATGATTGAAGTTATCATTTTTCACCTGCATATTCTCGTTGCGCTCTATGCTTTTACGCGGCGTTGGCAGGAAGCAAACATCAAAGAGGGTATTTTGGCTCTGGGGCTTATCGGCTTGGTCTTTACGATTGGCTGGGCGGTAACGGGCGGCATTGCAAAGTTTGTTACGCCCAAAGGCGGCTTCACCACATGGTTTACAGCCGATACTCTTTCGCTTGTGCTTCTTGTCATCCCTGAATTTTTTCTTTTCCGTCTCTTCTTTCTGCGCAAATCGGCAGACATCCCACAAAGCGCATAGAACCTCCTCCTCCCTTTATGAAAAATGTATTAGTGATTGCGTATTATTTCCCGCCGTCGGGTGGTCCGGGCGTGCAGCGTGTTTTGAAGCATATTCAGTATTTACCCGAATACGGCTGGAATCCGATTGTGCTGACGGTCGCAAACGGTGATTTTCCCGCCCGCGATGAATCCCTCATGGAAAAGATTCCAAGCGGTGTACACGTCGAACGGACGGAAATCTGGGAACCCTATACACTGTACCGCAAGCTCACGGGCAAGCCTGCCAATACGCCTATTGATGTGAATGTGATAAAAAAAGAATCGCAAGGGCGTTCTTTTACCGAAAATATTGCCGAGTTTATTCGCGCCACTCTGTTCATTCCCGATGCCCGCATAGGATGGCTGCCGACGGCTGTGGATGCGGGTTTAAAACTGATTCAAGAGCACAACATTGAGGCAATTTACAGTTCATCGCCACCGTACACGACATCGCTCATTGCCCGCCAGCTCAAGCGCCGGAGCGGTCTGCGCTGGGTGACGGGCTTCCGCGACCCATGGACGGGCTTTTTGACCACGCCCAAGCGCTGGTTTCTTCCGGCATGGATAGACAAACGCCTTGAACACTCGGTTTTTCGCGAAGCAGATGCCGTCGAGTGTGCGTGGGAAGGGATTGTAAAAGATATTGCGGGAAAGTTCCCCGATGTCCCGCTCGCCAAGCTCCATCATATTCCCAATGGCTTCGATTCCAGTGATTATCCTACGTTGCCCAAAAACGAAGCCGCAAACAAGAGATTCACGATAACCTACACCGGCTCGATGTACGGACGACGCAACCCCGCAAGTTTCCTTGCGGCATTGGAATTGCTAATGCAGCGTGGAGAAATAAAGCCTGAAGAGTTGACCGCACGGTTTATTGGACGTTTCGGTACGGAAGTGCTGGAAATGTTTGACCGTTTTCCGCACAAAACCTCGCTGGAGATTCACGGCTACATGGCACATGAAGCAAGCATCGCGTATTTGCTACGCTCCAATGCGCTCTTGCTTGTGGTGGACGAAGCAAAAGAAAGCGAAGAAATTGTACCCGGGAAAGTGTACGAATATATTGGTGCAATGCGCCCCATTATTGCTATTGCGCCCACGCATGGCGCGATTCACGACCTGCTGGTGGAAACGGGAGCGGGCACAACAGCGCACCAATCGGATGTGGAGGGGATTGCGCTGGTGATTGGTGCATATATTCAGGCATGGCGGAATAAAAAGCCTTTCTTGCCGAACGCTTCGGCGATTGCGCAGTATGAGCGAAAAAACGCTACGTGGCGTTTGGCGGGATTGTTAGAAAGAAAACTGCAATAAGAGTTTTCTATCTTGAATTCAAGTCTTGATATCTTTCTGAAAAGTGCCTGAAAGAAAGATTAAGATTAGAACTTTCGCAAATAGCAAGAACGAACATGATTTGGAGTGCAGAATTTTAATTCCGCGACGTATTCCTCACGTAACGGCGGAATTAAAATTCCGCACTCCCTTTTTTGCGAAAATCCTAAAGATTAAATGTATAGGACTTTCGCAAAAGTGTACTTTTGTGGGCAAGGGGTTAAAACCCCTTGTTGATAAGTCGTTATTTAACAAGGGGATTTAGCCCCTTGCATCCTATATTTGCGAGAGTCTTAATGTAAATAAGTACGCCGCCCAATTTAGTTTGCATTCTACAAATTTAGATTTTGTTGTTTATCAACAACTTACAGTTATGAATAACACAAGGTAAATCTAGCGACCTACTTAATCCAAAAAAACAGTAATTTGGATAAAAATAATTTCATTTTTGGATTAGTTTATGCAATTTACCTTTCTTGAGTGCGTCTGAAGTGTGTGGCGTTGTTATACGCCATAAACACCAAATGCCGTTTAATCACCACCGATCCAATATCGTCAGGGTTCTGTACGACAAGAAAGGTCATAACTATGGATAAAGCATTCCTGCCAAATGCTGAAGCGGGCGTTTCGCTCAAATTTTCTGAGCCGTTTCCCACACCCATGTTTATTGGTTCTGTGCAAGCGCCGTTTCATTCAGTTTCTGCGTCAACCATGACGACACTGCCGACAGATTTTACGCACTGCTACACCGAATATAAAACGGCAGTAGAAGCGACACTCAAGGCGGCATTGCAAAGAACTGAACCCCAAAATCTCCTGGAGCCAATGCATCATGTTCTGACCAATGGAGGTAAGCGCATACGTCCCGTTCTGACCATGCTTGCCTGTGGCGCAGTTGGTGGCAACCCATTTTACGCCACGATGGGTGGTGTTGTGATTGAGGTGCTACACAATTTCACGCTTATCCATGACGACATTATGGATGCCGCCCCGCTCCGACGCGGTTTGCCGACGATTCATACACAATGGAATACAAGTGTCGCAATTCTGAGCGGTGATGCAATGATGGCTGTGGCATACCAATTGCTCCTGAAGCACTATGCCCATGTACCTCGCTTTGCCGAATGTGCCGACCTTGTTACTCGTGCCATTCTTGAGGTTTGCGAAGGGCAGGTCTATGATATGGAATTTCAGGAGCGAGACACTATTTCGATGGCGGAATATACGATGATGATTGAAAAGAAAACCGCACGGATGCTGGAGCTTTGCGTTACTCTTGGTACAGTTCTTGGTAATGGTTCGGCACAAGAGTTTGCAGCACTCAAAACTTTTGCCCGTGCGCTAGGCATTGCTTTTCAAATTCTGGATGATATTTTAGATGCCACCGCTGATGTTACCGCACTCGGAAAGACAATCGGCGGTGATATTATTGAAGGCAAGAAAACTTTTTTAATCACTCATGCACTTGAACACCGAGCGAAAATGAACCCAAGCGACAATGCTCTGCTGGATGAATTTCTACAAGGACAGGGCTTGCAAACGGAGCGGGCAAAAGCAATGATTTCGCTTTTTGAACGGAATGGTACGCTCCAAGCTGGACGCGATGCCGTTGCTGCATACACTGCCCAAGCACATCGTGCTTTGGAAGCCCTTCCCCCAAGTGAATATCGAAGGATGCTACATCATTTTTCGACAATGCTTCTTGAGCGTTGTTATTAAAAATTTGTAACGTTTGTCCATGCCCGAACTTCTTCATGGATGATAATAGTTGTTGTACGTCAAATGAGAAATAATCAATGAATCGTGGCACTTTTTCCCCTTTTGCTTATTGCAGAATCTTGTGTCTGATGCTTGTAGTAGCACTACTGTCTGTACAATTTGTATTTGCATCCAGTGAGCCAATTCTTGCTGCCCGTAAGCTCTTGGATGATGGTATTACACTCCAAAACAAACACTCTCTTATCAAGGCACGCGGGCAATTTGAGCAGTTATTCATTGCCCAAAATGATGCGAACGCTTTATACTACCTCACATACTCCGAGTGCTGGCTGTGTCTGCTAGGGGTGGCGCGGAATGGTGACCCGTCGCTGGTGGGACTATATCTTGATAAAGCCATCGAACACGCTGAATTACTGACAGCAAGACTACCCTATCAGGCAGAGCCAAAAGTGATTTTGGCGACACTCTACGGAATTCGTCTGAAAAGTAATGCTCTGAACTTGATTATTGTGGGACCCAAAATTGAAACGCTTATCAATGAGGCGGTGGCACTGGAGCCAAACAACCCGCGTGTACTCTACGTTCAAGGCAATGCGCTGTTCTACAAGCCCTCTATCTTTGGCGGTGGTCTCCGAAAGGCATTGGATGTCTGGAAACGTGCGCAAGTACTTTACGAAAAAGAATTACAGCAGCCTACCTTGCAAAGCAGCATTAAACCAAACTGGGGTTATTTGGAAACTCTTGCTGCGCTGGGGCAGTGCTATGAAGCCGTTAATGAGTGGGAAAATGCTCGTACCACCTACAAACGTGGGCTTGCTCTCAAGCCAAACTACAAGTGGATTCAGTACGAGCTACTGCCAAATCTCGAACAAAAATATCCCGAAAAAATTTGGGAACGATAGAACCCTACCTTTCTGCAAAGAGAAACATCACACTGCAATATCTTTGATTTTTGGCGAAAGTGCATGACGACACACTTCGGCAAACCTTCTTTTGTGCCAAATTTTCCCTAATGACAAAATTTTCATTGTTTGTGTTTTATTAGTTGACACGTCAACGTTTTTTTGTAGATTTGTATGTGAGGCAATCGCATACGAAGCATTTGCCCTAACTTCAAGTGTAACCGACTCTTAATCCCCTCAATTCTCCATTCTTAATTCAAGTGGTGTTCAGCATGACAGCTACCGAAACAAAAAAACTCCAAAAGGGCGGCGCATTTCTCATGGAAGAAACAGCGCCTGAGACCGTTTTTTCGCCCGAAGAGTTCAGCGATGAACTCAAGATGATTGGTCAGACAACAAAAGATTTTTGCGAGAACGAAGTCATTCCCAATATCTCCAAATTGGAGAAAATGGAACCCGGCTTGAACGAAGAATTGCTCCGTAAGCTCGGTGATATGGGGCTTTTGGGCATAGAAATTCCCGAAGAGTATGGCGGAACAGACCTTCCCAAAACAGCAGCTATGCTCATTGCTGAGGAAATGGCAGTTTTGGGCGGTTTCAGTACCACCTACGGTGCTCACCAAAGCATCGGTTCCCTCCCGACCGTGTACTTCGGAAATGCTGCACAAAAAGAGAAATATCTGCCGAAATTAAACTCCGCAGAGATTATTGCTGCCTACGCGCTTACAGAGCCGAATGCAGGTTCAGACGCACTTGGTGGTCAGTGCAAAGCAGTTCTGAGCGAAGACGGCAAGCATTATATTTTGGACGGAACCAAAATGTGGATTACCAATGCTGGTTTTGCCGATCTCTTCACCGTTTTTGCACGTGTAGACGGGCAAAAAGAAAAATTTAGCGCGTTTTTGGTTGAACGCACCTACGAAGGTGTTTCCACTGGCGCTGAAGAGCACAAAATGGGCATCAAATCGTCCTCAACTCGTATGCTCATTTTGGACAAAGTGAAAGTTCCTGTTGAAAATCTGCTTGGTGAAGTGGGACAGGGTGCAAAAATTGCCTTCAATATCCTGAACACTGGTCGCTTCAAACTTGGTGCTGGCGGCTTGGGTGGTGCAAAAAACTCACTCGCCATCGCCGCAAAATATGCCCAAGAGCGCAAGCAATTTGGTCAGCCGATTGCCAACTTTGGTATGATTCAAGAGAAACTTGGCGAAATGGCTGCTCGCATTTTCGCGTGCGAATCCGTTGTGTACCGCACGGCGGGCTTGATTGATGACGCTATCGGTGATAAAAAAGAAGGTTCTGAGAAACTCAAATGTATCGAGGAATATGCCGTCGAATGTTCGATGATTAAAGTGCTTGGCAGTGAAGTTCTGAGTTTCGTTGTTGATGAAGGCGTTCAGATTCACGGTGGCTACGGTTTCTCGGCTGAATACGCTATTGAGCGTGCTTATCGTGATGCCCGCATCATGCGCCTCTACGAAGGCACGAACGAAATCAATCGTATGCTCATTCCGGGTATGCTCCTGAAGCGTGCAATGAAGGGCGAGTTGCCACTCATGCAGGCTGCACAAGGCGTTCAGCAAAAGGTCATGGATGCTAGTCTCGAAGAAGTCAATGATGGTGGCTTGCTTGGTGAAGAACTCCGTGCCGTGCGCAATCTCAAAAATGTTGTGCTGATGCTTGCTGGAACAGCAGCCATGAAATTCGGTGCAAAAGTTGACGCGGAGCAAGAAATGATGGCACGTATTGCCGATATTATCATGAACCTCTACTCATCCGAGTCGGCTATTCTCCGTACGCGCAAGCTCAATGCTCGCGGTGAGGATACAAGTCTTATGGAAGAAATGACCAAGCTCTACACGCACGATGCCGTAGAGCGCTCCGCCGTAGCAGGGCGCGATGCTATCAGCCGCATGACCGATAACGAGCAAGAAATTGCCGTCTTTATCGGTGCATTGAAGCGCTTCACACGCCATGCAACGGTGAACACGATTGCACTCCGTCGTTCGATTGCACAAAAAGTGCTTGCGGCGACAGGTTATCCAATCGGTGCATAAAAAACGAAGCCCTCTTGAGATCATCTGCGTACAAGACAACTCTGTTAAAGAATGTTAAGCAGATGCTACTATTTCAAGGTGTTTTTGAATACACTCACACCACACCCGCAAAGCCACACGTTTTGCGGGTGTTTGCATTGTAGGGATTACCATTCCGGCGAAATAAAAAAGTCGGTACGGCACGAAAAAATATGTAAGTTTGCAGTCGCAATTCTCTTGTACTTTGTTTAGTTTTCTACCTTGTTTATGCTGAAATTCCGCGCAATTCTTGCTCTCGGGCTGCTCATAATTCTTTCGGCAGCGTCGGGCTGCTCACAAAAAGTAACTCTGGCTCCACGCAATGCAGACGAATACTACGAGCAAGCGCTGGAGGCATTTAACACGGAAAATCTTGCTGTGGCGCAGAAGTATTTCGATGTTATCAAGCTCCAATATCCAGCAAGTAAATATGCCGACGATGCGCAGTATTACCTTGCCGAAATCAATGTAAAGAAAGGTGAAAATATTCTGGCTGCGTACAATTACAACCAGCTTCGGCGTACCTTTCCCAATAGCGATTACGCAAAAATTGCCGCCTACAAAGCTGCTTTGAGCAGCATGAAGCAGTCTCCTAAATATGACCGCGACCAAGATTATACAAAGCAGGCAATTAAGGCATTCAGCGAGTTCCAAGCACTCTACACAAAAGATTCTTTAGCAGTAGAGGCTGGTAAGCGTATTATCGAACTCCGCACCAAGCTTGCTGAACATGATTTTCGTACCGCCGAGTTGTATGTCAAACTGAATGCCCCGCGTGCATCGCTGACGTACTACGACCTTGTGTTGAACAATTTTCCCGATACTGAATTTCTTGAACCTTCATTTCTGGGTAAAGCGCGTATGCTTATTCGCTTAAAACGCCTTCAGGAGGCGCAGGAATCCTTACGTCTCTACCGCCAGCGCTTTGCGCAAGGCAAGATGCAGGGAGAGGCAGTCGAAATCGAAGGCTTACTCAAAACAGCTTTGGTAGCAGCTACGGCAACACCTTAGCCATAATTCCTCGTTTTTATTCTGATTTATTACTCAATAAAGGCATTTGCAAATGAAAACGCCCAAGAGCTCAGAAGTTGTGATGACCGAGTTAGTACTGCCTAACGATACCAATATGCTTGGTAACCTGCTCGGTGGGCGGTTGATGCACTGGATTGATATTGCTGCTGCGCTGGCTGCCATGAAGCACGCAGGACGCATCTGCGTCACGGCTTCGGTGGATGAAATCAATTTCAACGAGCCAATCCGATTGGGTGATGTCGTAAAAATCTATGCGTCGGTGAATCGTGCTTTCAAGACCTCGGTTGAGGTGGGCGTAAAAACGGTTCGTGTTACCATCGAAGGCGAGGAAGTTCCGTCGAATAAAGCCTATTTGACGTTTGTTGCCCTTGACAACGACCGCCGTCCGATAGCAGTGCCGCAGCTTACCTTGGAAACCGAAGAAGAAAAACGCCGCTACGACGAAGCTGGTTTTCGTCGTGAACAGCGCTTACGCAACCGTGAGCAGTTGCACGTACTCCGTGAGCAACGCCAAGCGCAATCGTAATAACGGCGAGCATTTTTCAACAGCAGCAAAAAAATTGTTGTGCAAAAGGCAAAGAGGCGGTATATTTGAAATCTGTCTAAAAAAAATTACGGAGAGGTGCCAGAGTGGTTGAATGGGCCGGTCTCGAAAACCGTTGTAAGAGCAATCTTACCGAGAGTTCGAATCTCTCCCTCTCCGCAAAACAGTACATATCGAAATTTGCCCGGATGGCGGAATTGGCAGACGCGCTATATTCAGGTTGTAGTATCCTCCGGATGTGCAGGTTCAAGTCCTGTTCCGGGCACATAAAACACTGCTAAAGCCGCTTCAAATATCGTTTGAAGCGGCTTTTTATTGGTCACAAACGCTAGTCAAAACTATGGGCTTTATAGCCCAAGACTTTAGTTGCTAAACACTTACCACAGGTTGAGGCGTTTGTCATACTGCTGATGATGTAGAATGTGATTGTTTCTGATACAACAACGATTGTTCTTTGCTCAGTTCTGAAGGGACTTTCAGTCCTAATCAAACCTCTGCACTTTCAGTGCAGAGCTATTCAGTTTGTCATTCCGCCAGAATTTTTACGACTCGTCAGGCAATTTCTTTTGCGTTGTTTTTCATGAAACGGTCAACTTATTTCAGAAAAAGACATATTTTGCACAAATTATTGTATGGGAAACACCGATCAACCGCCTTTAAACCAAAGGTTAGAGGCGGTTGAGTTGATGTCTTGAAGATTATATTTTTTTATCGCTTGGCAGAGGAGTCCGTCAAGTTCACTGAGTCCTTAGCGTGGCGCTTTCTATCGGCTTCTAGTATCATTATCTTTGCTTGAGTAGCACTGTCATAACCGCCTGCCACGCCATGCGTTACTTTTTGCATTGAGTTGGTGAACACAATAAATTCTATTGCTACAAAAACGATCGGTAGCGTTAAAAACGAATTGATGCAATTTCTTGATTATAGAAAAAAGCGAACCATTTGAAGTGCAAATTGAG
>CALCNX010000090.1 GCA_937899715.1 uncultured bacterium
ATCTACACAGGCGAAGACACTCTTTCCCTACACGACGCTCTTCCGATCTGGGCTGCTCTGGAACGAAGCAAACAAGCGGGACGCACTGGTGTATCTGGACGCATTTTTAGAGAAGTTCTTTTCAGGCGTGTTACAGGGCGATGTTGACGCTGTACCGGTTCCGCGAACCGTCTATGCGCTGGCAAAAGAGTACAAAGACACGCGGCTTGGGCAGTCAGGCGCAATCGTTTTGGAGAAATTCAAAAACAGCCTACGGTTCCATTTCCCGAAAGATGTGCCGTTCTCGGCAGCAGAAATCCTGTCGGCGCTCCGAGAAGCCCAATCACGGGAGCTTGCACAGTCCACACGCAAGCGCTACATGACTACGATGAAGGCGATGTTCACCTATGCGGTCGAGTGTGAGTACATCAAGAAAAATCCCGTTGCAACGATTGGTATTCCCAAAGAGCCGAAAAAAATTGAACACCTCGTGTTGAAGCCAGACGAGGTTAAGCGCCTGATCGGATTCTTTGAAAACATTACAGATCGCTATCACGACGAACACGCCCTGATTTTCGAGTGGCTGTGGCGAACTGGTATGCGTGTTGGCGAGGTGATTAAAATGAAGTGGAGCGATTACGACGAAGAGCGCGGTATCCTGAAAATAATTGGCAAAGGTAGTATCTATCGTGAGTTTCCCGTCTCGCTCTTCCCAGAGGCGGTTGCAATACTGGAAAAGATGCGCAAGCACTCATTCCCAGACGGCAAAATATGGCGGTGGAAAAACACACAGAATATACAAACCAATTTCCGCAAGGCAGCATTGGCGCTCAAGTTCAATCCGAAATACGTAGTCCACACGTTGCGAGGCAGTGCGGGATGGTACTACGAAAACGTGTTAGGTTTGGATTTTACGCTCGTAGCGGAATTGCTCGGACATTCGCCCAGCATGAACATCCAACGCTACCGAAAAAAACGCACCGGGGAAGACCTCAAAGATGCCCTAAAAAAGGCGACCGACGAGCGCTGAACGAGCGTTTTCAAAAACAAACCCAAAAACAGTAGGTATTATGCGGGTTCGCAGCAAAAAGTTCGGGTGTCTTCTTCTCCGCAACGCTAAAAGAAAAACCCGCACCATTACTGGCTTGCGGGTTTTTTGTTGCTTTTTTTCAAAGATATTTCTTAGATTCATCGCTGGCATTTGGTAAAAATAGAAATTTTCGATAAATATGCTGCCGAGTGCATTTTCTGATAGTGGTAGGGAATACAATCCTGTCCCTCGAAGCCCCTACTCTAGCCAATCAAAGACCGAATTTGCAAGATATTGCTCCTGAACAAAAAGAACAAAAGCCTATAATCCCATTTTTTGCTGCCTGTGCAAGCGGCAGCGCCTCAACCAATTGATACGTCATGGAAACCTTTTTTGCTTCGTACTGGTGGATTCTTCTTCTGGTTGTCATTCTGGCACTGTACAAATACGTTCTGCGTTTTTTATTTGGTGTGGTCATTGTGCCTGAGGACAAAATCGGGTTAGTAACAAAAAAATTCGTGCTTTTCGGTGAACACAAAGAATTACCCGATGGGCGCATTATTGCTATACAGGGCGAAGCGGGCTTTCAAGCAAAAGCACTTGCTCCGGGCTTATACTTTTGGAAATGGTTTTGGCAATATGATGTGACGATGGAAAAATTCACCGTGATTCCCGAAGGGCAAATCGGCTTGGTACTGGCAAAAGATGGCGCTGAAATACCGACAGGCAATATCTTGGGGCAGCGTGTAGAATGTGATAATTTCCAAGATGCGGATAAGTTTTTGACCAATGGTGGGGAGCGAGGCAGACAAACAGCTTATATCACCGCCGGTTCATATAGGATTAACTCCCTGCTCTTTCAGGTTTCGATTACTGATATGGTTCGCATCAAAGAAAGCATGGTCGGCATTATCACTACGTTGGACGGATTGCCCATCGAAGCAGACCAAATAGCAGGCAAACTGATTAGCGGACACAATAATTTTCAGGACTTTGACCTTTTTCTCAGGAATGGCGGAAACAGAGGCTTGCAACCACAGGTAATTTTAGCAGGGTCGTATAACCTGAACCCTTGGGCTGTGCAGGTGGAAGAAATTCCCATGACCGAAATCCCTATTGGGTTTGTTGGCGTTGTTATTTCTTACATCGGTCAAGAAGGAAACGACCTAACAGGTTCTGAATTCAAGCACGGAAACATCGTTGAAAAAGGGCGTAAAGGGGTTTGGCTTGAGCCAATGGGACCGGGGAAATACCCTGTCAACAAGTACATTATGAAAGTTGAGTTGGTGCCAACGACTAATCTTGTTCTTAATTGGGCATCTGCACGCAGTGAAGCACATAATTTGGACAAAAATCTTTCGACCATTACCGTCCGCTCCAAAGACGGCTTCCCATTTAATCTTGATGTTGCACAAATTATTCACGTACCCACGACCGAAGCGCCAAAAGTTATCGCACGGTTCGGTAACATGGTCAATCTTGTCTCTCAAGTGCTGGAACCGACTATTGGAAACTATTTCCGTAATTCGGCACAAGACAGCGATGTGATTGCGTTTTTAAGCACTCGGAAAGAACGTCAGGAATCAGCAAAAGCGCATATTAAGAAAGTGTTGGATGAATACAATGTAAACGCTGTGGATACACTTATCGGCGACATTGCACCACCTGAATCCTTGATGAAAACACTGACCGACCGAAAAATTGCCGAAGAGCAAAAAGTGACCTACGACACACAAAAGCAGGCTCAGGAAACACGGCAAGGGATGGAAAAAGAGACTGCGATTGCCGATATGCAGAAAGATATTGTCAAAGCTCAACAAAGCGTTGAAATTGCGGAGCGCACGGCAAGCGCAACGGTAAAAAAAGCAGAAGGCGACGCGACAAGCGTTAAACTGGCAGTCAGTGCCGAAGCAGAAGCCACGAAATTACGTGCCCAAGCTGAAGCGGAAGCCATCAAACTAAAAGCCTCCGCACAAGCCGAACAAATCTCGCTCACGGGCGATGCAGAAGCAGGAAAAATCCTTGCTGTCGGAAAATCTACCGCAGAAGCATACGAGCTTGCTGTCAAAGCGCTGGGCGGCGAAAACTTCACTCGCTACAAAATTACCGAAGAACTTTCTAAGGGTCAAATCAAGCTCATTCCAGATATACTCATTGGCGGCAATAATGGCGGTGGGAATGCGATTGACGGACTTTTGGGATTGAAGCTCATGGAGATGATTGACCCAAAGAAAAATGAAGAATAAGTGCTTTATTGCGAATATTTATTCTGAGATGACCAACAATTGACGTGCAATGCTCTTCAACATCTTGGTTGGTCGGACTTCAAATTTTTATCATATTTTTTCTACTTGTCTATGCGATTGCTCAAAGCCTCTATAATTCTCATACTCTGCGTGGTTTGCAACCTGGCAGCGCAAGAACCATTCCGCGACCCGAAAACAAAAAAAGTAGGCATAAAAGCCGGCGAACAAACTATTGTTAAACCTGCATACGATGACCTTATTGCCTTTCCCGAACATGGTGCAGCCGCACGAAATGGAACTCTCTGGGGCTTCGTTACATACGACGACAAAGAAACAATTCCCATTTCATTCGACAAGATTGAATTGCAAAAAGGCGGTTTGGTAAAAGCCTCTAAAGCTGGTAAAATAGGCTTTTTCAACACAGATGGTCAAGCACTTGTGCCCGTGGAATTTGATGCTATTGATATGAAAGTCTTTGATGGAGCAGCCAAGCCGACCCATTTTCTTGTCCGAAAAGATAAAAAAGTTGGATTCTACACCATAAGCGGGAAATGTATTATTCAGCCGCTTTACGACGATGTAAAGCTCATGTCCAACAACCTTTTTCAAGCGAAAATCAATGAAAAGTTCGCTTATCTTTCACGCGACGGTGCTGAAATTGTACCACCGAACTATGACAAAATTACCTTTCTCAAAAACAAGACGATGAAAGTTGAACTTGCCGGAAAGCAAGGTTTACTCAATGCTGAGGGAAAAGAAATTACGCCGACGATATATGACAATATTGATTTTTTGGACAACAACCGCATTCAAGCTGCACTCAACGGCAAAGTAATGATTCTCAGCGGTGACGGGAAGCCCGTCATACGAACCGCAGAGGAATCTGCCGGATTTTATATCATGTTGGACAAAAATCTCCGCTACGGTTATATTGATGCTGAAGGTATTCCAGTAGTGCCCTCGGTATATGGCAAAGTAAAGGAATATTCTGAAGGCGTAGCAGCCGTTGAGAAGGACGGAAAATGGGGTTTTATTGACCCAAATGGCGAAGAAGTCATACCGTTTCAATTTGACGATGCACAGTCATTCAGCGAGGGAATAGCGGCATTTGAACAAGAAGAAAAATGGGGTTTTATCGACAAAAAAGGCTCCATTGTAGTAAAGCCACAATTTCTGAAAGCGAAACTCTTTGTTAATGGTCTCGCGCCCGTACAAACAAAGGATGAGAAATGGGGCTTTATTGACAAAAAAGGCAAAATGGTCATTAAGTCTCAGTTTGCAGAGGCAGAAATTTTCCGCGAAGGTCTTGCCGCAGTCAGCGTAAACGGAAAGTATGGCTATATTGATACCAAAGGACGGATGGTCGTTCAACCCAAGTATGGCTGGACAATGTTTTTCTCTGAGGGTCTTGCAGAGGTGCGTTTGGGCGGAAAATCAGGCTATATTGACAAAACGGCTGCTCTCACAATTCCTCTCTTTTACGAGAATGCACGAGAATTTTCCGAGGCGCTTTGCAGTGTCCAATTTGTGGATAAAAAATGGGGCTATATCAATACTAAAAATGAAGTTGTGATTCCAGCCACATTCGACTGGGCAAAAAGTTTCCACAATGATGCAGCACCGGTGCGGGTTGGAGAAAAATGGGGCTATATCAACAAGTCAGGTCAACTTATCGTTCAGCCCCAATTTGATGATGCGTTCGAGTTTACCGGTGCCTTAGCACGTGTCAAACTTGGTGGTCGTGAGTTTTATGTCAATAAACAGGGAAAAACTATCGGGCAGTAAAAATACTTCAACAAATACCAATTTAGAATACTACCGTCAACTCAACGGGCTTATTATCACGCAAAACCCTCACCGGCACTGAATCTCCGGCTTTTAGCTTAGACAGTGCTTCCATGTATGCCTGAATATCCGCAATATCTGCCTGCCCGATTTTCACGACCACATCACCGTCTTGCAAACCGGCTTTAGCACCCGCTCTGCCGGCAGTTACGGCATCAACTTTCAAACCTTTGCCGGAATAACTGTAAGACGGCATAACACCAAGAGAAACTTTGTAACTATGCCCTGTCTGCTGCTTGACGCGAGTTTGTGCAAATGCCAGTTTTGGTGTGGCTTGAAGAGAATCCATGATGTTCACGATATACCGCAAGACCTTTGCTTCACCACCAATGTTAAGACGCTCAATATCATCCGAAGGCTTGTGGTAATCGCTGTGTACACCGGTAAAAAAGAAAAGCACAGGAATTTTTTTGAGATAAAACGACGTGTGGTCGGAAGGTCCCACACCTGACGAATCAAGCGCCAAAGCGAACTGATTACTAAACGCTCGTTCAGCTATGCTCTTCACAAGCGGCTCAAATGTCGGACTCGTACCGACACCGCCAACGACGAGTTCTTTTTTTGCCTCATCGAAGCGCCCAATCATGTCCAGATTCACCATGCAATGTACGTTTTCAAGCGGTAATGTGGGATGTTCAGTAAAATGTTTTGAACCGAGCAACCCCAATTCCTCGCCGGAGAAGCAGAGAAAAAGGAAGTTATATGGCTCTTTCGCGGTGTTTGTGGCATAGAGCCGCGCCAGTTCCAATACACCCGCCACACCGGAAGCATTGTCGTCTGCGCCGTTGTGGATTTTGCCTTTGGGTGCAGGGTCGAGTGAGGAGCCGTCATAACCAAGCCCCAAGTGGTCGTAATGAGCACCAATGACGATAGTTCGCACCGCACCATTATCCAGAAAAGCGGCAACATTCATCGCCAAGCGATTGCTGTCCGGCAACACATCATTTTTCTTGATAAGCGGAAACGTCTGGAAAAACGTGCCGTCATCGCCTTTTGGCAAAAGGCGCAAGGAACGGAAGTAGTTTGCAAGATACTCCGCAGCACGTTTTTCGTCGGCGGTACTCGTGCCGCGCCCATGTAAGGAATCACTTGCAAGAAAGCCAATATGCCTACGGAGCAAGGTTGTATCAATGGTTTGAGCGTTAAGAGAACCAACAAGAAGTATAGTTCCCACTACTAGGTTTCTAAAGAAGAGATGCTTCATATTGTTTTGAAGATAGAAAATAATTAGTCCACCCAATCGGCTATAAACAAGTTTGTGTCTCGTGTGCCGCCGTTACTGCGGTTTGAGGAAAATATAAGTTTCTTGCCATCCGGCGAAAACATCGGAAACGCATTAAAAATACTTTCGCCCGTAATCTGCTCCAGCCCTGTGCCGTCTGTATTTATCATGTACAACTGAAAATCGTAGCCGCGCGTCGAATGATGATTCGAGGAGAAAATTATTTTTTTGCCCGATGGATGAAAGAACGGTGCCCAGTTTGCCTTGCCAAGATGCGTGATTTGGCGCAGATTGGAACCATCCACATTACAGATGTAAATTTCCATATTTGTCGGTGCCACAAGCCCCATGCTCAACAACTCCTTGTATTCCGCAACATCCTCCGGCGTAGTGGGGCGCGATGCACGGAACACAAGCTGCTTACCATCGGGTGAGAAAAATGCGCCGCCGTCATATCCCAAGCCGCTTGTAACTTGCTTTTGATTTGTGCCGTCCACATTCATTGTCCAAAGTTCTAAGTCGCCGGAACGGTCGGAGGTGAAAACAATTTTATCCCCTTTGGGAGAAATTGTTGCCTCTGCATCGTAGCCGGACGTGGTGGTAAGCGGCTTCATATTACTCCCGTCAAGCGCTGCCACATAAATATCGTAGGAGCGATGAACAGCCCAGAGATATTTTTTAAGATACTCCGGCTTGGTCACAACGGGCATTGGCGTACAAACGCTGTCTGTGCGGTGCGTGGAGCCAAAAAGAACGTGCTTTCCGTCGGGCATGATGTATGAACACGTTGTGCGTCCACGCCCTGTGCTGATGCGAGCAGGATGGTACGCAGAGTCGCGCATTTTGAGCGAGTCTGCCAACGGCAGGTAAAAAATCTGGTCGCACTGCAAGCCCCACTTGGGGTTATTCGACTGAAATGAAATTGCTTGACCGTTTACCCCGAAATAGGCTTCGGCGTTATCGCCACCAAAGGTAATTTGGCGAAGGTTTGCGAGGTGGCGGGATTCTTTGACTGCCGATTTTGCTGCTTGAGAAGATTGAACGGGTGCTTGAGCAGTCGCAATAAAAGGTATTTCGCAGAATGCGATTGCCAAAACAAGAAGTGCAGAAAGGCGCATGTATGCTTACAATGGATAATAAAAACTGACGATTTAGTTTCGATATAAATTAGCTCTGATGCCGCTTAATTCCAATGCAAATCGGCGGCATGCTTGCGAATATGCAACTTTACTGCCGCACAAGCAAGCAGTTCTCTGAGTTCCAACGCTTCGTGTTTATGCAGCACAAACGTCGCACCCGTGTTGCCGACGGCAATATGAATTTTCCGGCGGTGCAATGAATGAGCAAAGGATTTTTCCCACGCATCAAGGTCGAGTCGGTCTATCATTTCCCAAAATGTGCGGAAACCTTCTGGACTGAAGCGTAATTCAACAGTTCCAAATTCAACATGAAGTGAATCGCAATGATCACAGCGAAAAACCTGCCCCTTGCGGGTTTGGTGGAGAATGATTGCCATAATAAATATTGAAAAGGAATGACAAATATACGACTAAAAATTGTAATTACACATAAAATTGCGCAAGTATGAGGAAACATACTTGCGAGAGGAGCATAAAATTTACTGTTCTTTAACTTACACGGCTTCGGCGACACCAACTTCAAGCATTAGCCAGCGCTCCAAAGCAGCAAAGGTCTCTTTTGCACTGTGAATAATAACAGCTTCTTTTGCTTCATCATCATTCGCAGCGCTCACAATTGCTTCACAGTACGCCTTCCACATCACGCCCACATTTGCGCCGTAACTGGAAAAATAGGCAGTACCATTTTCGGCGGTAAAGCCAAACATTTTTTGCACTTGGCGAGCTTGAATCTGCCCGCCCAGCGTTGAGCCTTCCATCACGTACATCACACCGACAGCATCTTCGAGACTGTTCATTGTTGGTAAATCTTCTGTGCGGGGCAGAAGTGTAATGTCTGTATCTGTCATCCCCAGCGCCCGTAAGTCTTGCTCCAAAAGCGCAATTTTACGGCGTTCATCGAAAGCGATACCAAGGCGAGACCATTCAAAGCCAGATAATACCTGCTCCAACGGCACGTGAAAGCCGTAGAATTTCTGCAAAAATTCTTTGTATTGCTCAATGCTCATCGTGCCATCCATCATGGCTTTGCCAAACGGATTGCCTTCTACGCTGTCATGCTGCGGGCGCGTTTGGCTCTTGAGTTCAGTCAAAATGCGTGGTTTTTCCATTTTTTTGAATAGAATAGTTGTTAAAACTAATTTAGACTAAGTATAAATAACTCTACAAATATAGAGTTCCAATTTCACATTTGCAAGCCTTATTTAGACACAATTCAAATAAGAAAAAAAGCAAGACAGGAATAGACCTCACAGGCTACTTCTACCTTGCTTTAATAGTTTGTAGTAATAGTTCGTAGTCAGCTTCTCACGGCTTCTGCAAGTTATCAGTATCAGCCAAAATTTGTTCTATATACGCTAGAGGTCGCTCCCACAGGCGCTTTCCAGTGCGCTCGGTGAAAAAACCAAAATGCCCAAGATGTTTCACACCTGCGTCCTCCGGAGTTACACGCTCCATTTCAACCGAAATCCCTGTATAAAACTTCAAAATCTCCTGCCCTGTTCGCTCATTCGCAATGGGGTCGTCGCTCACGATATACGCCCGCCAAGGTAGCAGAACATCGTCGTAAAAATGATTTTTGATTGTTTTGCCAAAGAAATGCCGGAGATAGCGTGGCTGCCTGCACCATGCCGCCCACTCACGCGCCACACCTTTGGGTAAATCCTCGCCCTGCCCGATAGCTTTTGCGGGCGCATACCCCAGAAGAAACGTTGTAAGCGGGATAAAAACATACCAAATGAACGCCGTAAAATACTTGAACGGCGCAGGAAATATCCGCCAATAGCCAACGGAGGAGGCGATACTAACCACCCCTGCCAGTAAATGATGGTTCGGCATTAGCCCAATCAACTGCCCGCCCATGCTGTGCGCAATGACAAATTTCTTCAGGTGCGGATAATGCCAATGCAACCAGTTCAGCACACCCGGCATATCACGCTCCCCCCAATCGCGGGTATATGCCTCAAAACCACGTAACGATGCGGGACGCGAAGCGCCAATACCGCGATAATCGAATACCACCACCACAAATCCCTGCTCCGCCCAAAACTTCGCAAACTTCAGATAAAATTCTTTTTTGATACCCGTGCCACTATGAATTTGGATAGTCGCTTTTGCCTCGCCTATCGGCTCCATGACGATTGCCGCAAGGTCGAAGCCGTCCGTAGCAGGTATGCTCACGGTTTTCGTTGTGAAACGGGGTTGGGTAAGAGTTTCCATAGTTGGAGAGAGTATTTTGGGAATAATGATTCTTAGTTTATACTAAACGTTCATTCAAATTGAGTGCTGTAAAACGCCTGTTATTGCGAATTTATGGGCAGTTTTTTGACACGGATTGAAGAAGATTACACAGATTACACGGATGGTGCAAGGCAGTACAGCCCCGCAATGGTCTTGATTCTTCAGGAAAAATCCGTGTAATCCGCGAAATCTACCTAATCCGTGCCAAGAAAAAAGAATTGTTCTTGAAGCTGACCTTTTATTGGCGCTCTTATTCAACGGTTCCAAGCAGATGAACAATGCTTTTATCAACACTCGTGATACGAAACGAGGTTTGCGCTTGCTCACCGTCACTGTACTCTAAGGCGACCGTATTCGGCAGCAAAACGGGCTTTTGGAATTGTACATCTATTTTTCGCACCGACATATTTTTTATGCGCTCAATCACCGACGCAAACATACTCACCGAATACCACCCATGCGCCAGTTTGCCCGGTAGTCCGAATGCCTTCGCCATCACGCCCGAAATATGAATCGGATTAAAATCTCCCGAAACCTTTGCATAATCCCAGCCGATTCCGGAGGGCATCACGATTTTTCCACCGTCTTTGAAAGCGGAAAAATCTGCCCGTGAAGCGCTTTCGTCCTTGGGTGTAGCGCCTTTGTTCGCCGATTTTTCGCCACCTCCCCGCTTGGCAATGTAACCGCTTTTGCAAACAGCCACCAGCGTTGAGGCTTGCCGTACTTCTACATGAAATTGTGGAAAAAGTGAGCCGGACGGCTTGCCTTCTATTGTCACAGACGATGTGAGCGATACGGGTTGCGTGAGTTCAGGCTTTTGCAGCATTTCAAGCGAATTGGTCAAATGTACCATGCCGGGCGCGGCAAGCGGAAATTTTCCATCGCGCATCATCGCAATTTGCGCCCGTTGCGCAAGCAAGTACAGCCATGTTACGGGAAAGTCGGCGCTATTCTGAAATCCGCAAAATGCTGAATACTCCTTGATGTTATCCGTATCCAGCGCAACATTCTCGAATGTTTTTTCGAGCGAAAAGGTTTCTTTCACAGGCGGATTGCCGCGCCTGAGCGTGAGCATCACGGGCAGAAGCATCTGCGGAATGGAATCAAGACGAGCCATTATATCCTCCGAACGGTAAATTATACTGAACGATTGGTTAGTAAAGAAGTTACAATAATTATCACTGCACACGTAGAATCTTCGTTGTCATTACCATTGCTCTGGCTTGCAGCCTTAGCACGTACACGCCTTGTGTTGCGCCCTGAGCTGACCACACAAATTGCTTCGCGCCCGCCTCGTATTCTCCCGTCCCTAAAACTGCCACTTCCTGCCCCAAAGCATTATAGACACTGAGACGCAATGATGTTCTGTGCGGAAGAAACGCTTCCACAGTAATATCGCCAAAAGCAGGGTTGGGGAAAGCGTGTATTTTTGCGGTATTCTCGGAACGTAAAGTTTCAATATTCTGTGAAACCGATGTTGAGACCGCGTTTAGCACGTACAGCCCACCGTTTGTACTGACGAAAACATTTTTGTTATTTGCACCCAAAGAAAAAGTGTTTACTGCCGCATTTGGGAAGGCTGGAAAGCGCTTCCAATCTACATTTACAGGCTTATACTCAATAACGCAGGGTCTCCGAAAATTAGCACGAATAAGCTCACGTTTTCTAGGCGCAAAAAAACTCCACTCTATTTCTATTCCCTGAACGTAAATAAATCCATACGAATAACGGTCTAATTCTGCAATCTCCACAGCCCAGTCTTGACAATCGTTATTAAAACATGAACCACCTTGAGCATAAAAAGTATTCTCATGTGCCGATAACTTCGTAATTACAGAAGAAGCCGAACCATTCGCCAGAAAGTACTGTTTCCAAGACTGACCTTTATTTACTGTATTAACATATCTACTTCTCATTGCTGCCCAAAGTGTATCTCCAATGACAGCAATCGTAGATAAACTTCCGATTTCATTAGAACTTACCGAAAGTGGTCGCCAATTTTGACCAAAATCATCGGAAAACAATACGCTTGCACCAATACTTGCAAATAGCTCTCTGTCACCATATTGACCAGTTATACACGACATAGTTGCACGAGTATTACTTACGGGCTTTGTCTGTGTCCATTCTTTCCCATTAGAAGAACGCCAAACAATACTATCGCCCGAATGCGCCCAAAATTGAGTTTGTGTGGCTGCGAGAAACTCCGGTGACCGACCATTAGGCAGTACAAACTGCTCAAACCGATCCTTCTCCCAACGATGGTAGCCGCCCAGATTACGAAGCGACACAAATACTGCACTATCATTGGCAACGACACTATTCACCCAACATAGGGATAATCCCTGATTGAAAGAACGCCAATCACACGTATTCGCGTCGGCAGTAATTACTCCTTGCGTTGTAGCAATAAAAATTCCTCTGGTGGTATTACTGATAGATTGAACCACGATATTACTTGGTAAATCACAGGTGCGCTGCCAAGAAATTCCTGCATTTATGGAACGCCAAAGGGCGTTTGTAGAGATAGCAATAACATGAAACGAGTTTACGAAAGTAAGAGAGCGAGGTACGAAGGGTATTGCTGCATTTTGCCAAGTTTTCCCACTGTCAGCCGAGCGAAATAAGGTTGAATCTTTTGAACCGCACAGAATAATGGCGCTTGTTGAAGCAATGCACGTTAAAGTAGTCGAAAATAGTATAGATTCTGCATTTGTACGATACTGCACTGAAACTGTATTATTTGTCACACGAAGCACACCGCGAGAGTGTAATATCAACGTCCAATTTTCAACGACCGAGACATCGGAAACCTGTGCAGAAGAAAGGCGATCATCTGCCGTTCTTAGTGAAATAGCTTCTTGCTGCCATATTTCACCACCATTCCACGATCTGAGCAGCGTAAAAAAACCATCAAAGCCTTTGTCAGGAATAAGCGTATAAAGTATATTATTGCGAGACGTAATTCCCCTCAACGAGTAAGTATCTTGTGGAGTTAAAAGTTCTTCCCAGCGCCTTCCCGCTACATTACGAAACAAACGCCCATATTCCCCGACAGCAAACAACGTGTCCCCCGAAGCAGTAATATGAGTAATATTCCCACCTTCCGGACCAACAAAACGCCACGCGGGAGCGGAATTTTGCGCTAATGCGCCAGACCAAGCAAAAGCGAGAAAAAATAAGACTACAAGGGTTTTCATAGCGAGGAGAAGAAAAATTCTAGACCAAAAACACGTTAGGCTACACGACGAACATACAGCGTTTTCAGCACCGAAGCAACAAGTTTTCCATCTTCGCCAAAAACTTCTACGGTGAATTTCGGTTCGGTCTTCGTGTTTGCGTCTGCCTCAGCCTTGATGTCCGCTATTTGCTCTGCTGTCAGCCGGAACTCGCATGAAACCGTGCCTTTGCCCGGAGAGCGAAACTGCACTTCAGCCGCTTTGTCCCAGACGATGTAGTCTTTGCCAAGATTATTGATAAGCATAAACACATAAAACGGGTCGGTCATGGCATAGAGCGAACCACCAAAATGAGTACGGAAGTAATTGCTATTGAACCAGCGAAGGGGCATTTCAACACGTATAAAACGAAAATCTTCGCTTATTTCTTTTACTCGCACACCTGCTCCAAAATAGGGTCCGTAGATATTGAGCAAAAAGCGGAGCATTTTGGGACCGATTTTGTAATTTCGCAAACCGCCTTGTTTGTGCTGTTTTGGCTGCTGTTCGGTTTTGATTTCTGTCGTCGTCATGGTTTTACTAATTAAACGTTTAGTATGTAAATGCTGTGAATTGTTCATTATCATCACCGCGACTTTACGCTGCAAATGCATTCAAATCTATCATCAAACCAGTTTTCGCAAGCTGTTCATCGTTGATAACAGAACTATAATGCTTGCGAAGTTCACCAAAAAAGAGGTCGTAAGGCAAATCATGAAACGCACCATACTCATGCACATAATCCATGAAGACATTTCCGGCATGGTCGAACTGCTGGAAGATAGAATCTTCCTTGCCATCAAATTCCAGTGTCGGGACGTTCAACTTCGTACACAGCGCCGCATTGAAGGCAGGTGTAGCCTTTACCCAGCGCCCCGAAAGCCATAATTCCGTACAGCCATGAAAAACCAGCAAATCGGTTTGCAACACACGCTCTACCTTCTCGGTGGCAATGTGATTGCGCACATTGAAGAACGAAAGTCGCGTCGGTATGCCCACCACTCGCGCAACAGCAGCCAGCAGAACTGCCTTTTCGACACAATAGCCGTAATTACGCTTTAGCAAATCGCTTGCTTTTAAGCCCGTCGGGCGCAAGTCAATTTTGTAGGGGTTGTACATAAAATCATCGCGGACGGCGTAATACAAGCGCGCGGCGTTTTCTTCCGGCGAGGCATCACGCTGCGAATGTTTGTGAGCGTACTCTATAACGGCAGGATTATCACTGTCCAAAAAATACGTTGGGCGAAGATAGGGAGCGGGTTCAAGCATTAGTGTCGTTGGTAAAATGGGATAATAAAGTAAACGAGCGTTCAGGATAACAAGCGTTGCTACCCCGCAGAAAGACGTGTTTTTGCCCGCTCCAGCATTTCATCTATATAGCGTTTATCCCCGTAGATGCGCATAAACATGACAGCCCCTTCAAATTCCTGAACGCTCTGCTCGGCAATTCGCCGTGCGGCTTCGGGTTGGTAGGTGGCGGAAAAAATTTCCGTAAGCGCATCCGTCCAATCACGGAAGAATTCGCGCAAATACGGCGCAAACTCAGGCAGCGTGGAAAGCGTTTCCAGTGCGGTATTTGCCATGAGGCAGCCGCCATCGCTTTTGGAGAACATTCGTTGCGCTTTGGCAAGAAATTTTTCTAATTTCTCTTCCGGCGTGAGTTTGTCGGAATACGCAAGTGCAAAAAGCGTCGTCTTAAAGTGCAGATGAACTCCGTGCAGCACCGCCTTCATCAGCTCTTCTTTGTTCTCGAAGTGATGATAAAACACGCCTTTAGTCAGTCCACACGCCGCCGCTAAGTCTGCCATCGACGTATTATGGTAGCCCTGCTTGCGAAAGACCCCTGCTGAGGTGAGGATAATTTCATCTTTGCTGAGTTTTTGAACGGGCATATATCGGAAAACGGTGAAAGGAAGTGGTGTTGACAGAATAAACTTACTAAACGTTCGTTCAATATCAAAAATATTTTTTAGAATTATTCTACTCCCATCGGCACATCTACATTGAATGTTGTCCCTTGCCCATACTCGCTTTCAACCATAATTTCTGCACCCATAGCGTCCACAAGTTTTTTCACAATGGACAATCCCAAGCCCGTAGAATCCTCTCCGCCAGTCGGCTTGGCAGAAAGCCGTGCAAACTTTCCAAACATTCTTGTTTTGTCTTCATCGTTTAGTCCCGGACCTTCATCGCGGACAGCAATACGCACGAAGGTCGCTTTTCCACCATCGGCGCTAATATTTTTTTGCACCGACACCCACACACGCTTCCCTTTGGGCGAGTATTTCAGGGCGTTATCCAGCAAATTTTCTACCACTTCCGCCATCGCCGATTCATCGGTTTTGAGTTCAATGTTGTCGTCCGATACCTCCACAAGTATCGTAATATCTTTCGCTGCGGCGTGTGCATGATGCTCCTCTGCCAAATTCTGCACAAGCCGGGCAACGTTAAACCGTCTTGTTTCAAGGGTTTTACCACCTTGCTCAAGAGCATTCAGACTGAGCAGTTTTGTAATCGTGTTTAGCATTCGCTCCGATGATTGCAGAATACGCTCCCCCATAGCGGTAATGCGATCTAGCGGAAGATTTGCCGCTTGCGCCAGCGTTGAGGACGACATCATAATACCCGTCAGTGGATTTTTCAAGTCGTGCGCCACAATGCTGAGAAGTTCATCTTTTTCGTGATTCAGCGCCTCCAATCGCTGATTAGCACTTTCCAATCGTTGGTTTGCTTCGTACAGATGTTCATTTTTGACATCCAGTTCCATATTGGACGTTGCAAGCGCCGTATTGGATTCCTGAATGTGTTTCGACTGCTCTTCCAGTTCGCGCTGTTGCCGCAAAATGACCGCATTAACCTCGCGCAAAGCAGCTTCAGAGCGGGCTTTGAGACGATACCGATTGATGGCAAGCCCAAGCAAAATTATCACAAACACCAAACCAAGTATAAGCGTATTACGCAGTGTGCTGAGGCGCTCTTGCTCTTTTTCTGCCAGCAGCAATACTTTATCTTTTCGCTCCGCAAGGCGCATAATATCAAGCGTCTTCATCCGTTCTTCGATATTGAAGGAGAGCAAAGAATCACGCATTGCGGCAGCACGGCGGTAATAATCTAATGCAATATCGTGTCTGCCTACCTGAGAATACATCAGCGAAAAACGTTCGCATATAAGCGCAATGTCCTCAAATGCTTTTGTGCTGTCTGCTACTCGCAGCCCACGTTCGGCAGTAGCAAAGGCAAGCGGGAAGCGCTTTTCAGCCGCATAAATGGCAGCAAGATTTTCCAGCGAGCGGACGATATATTGATTGATTTTTTTTCGCTCAAAAAACTGAAGCGCCTCTTTCTGGTAATACGCCGCCGAATCGTACTTTTCCAATGCCAAAAAGACCGTACCGATGTGATACAATGCCACGTGCGCATAATAATCTTCCTTGCCCAGCCTTCCCCATTCAAACGCCTCACGCTCCAAACGAAGCGCCTCAGAAATATCACCGGACTTGAGCGCAATATCACCCAAGTTTCCCAGCACGAGCGCCAACCCGGCTTTGTGCTTTGCTGCACGAAAAATTGCTTCGGAACGCTTAAAATAATCTTTTGCAAGTGCCATTTTACCTTGCGCCTTGTGCATATAGCCTAAATTATTGAGCACAAAAGCCTGACGGACTTTCTCGCCCAGCACTTCGTAAATATCGTACGATTCCAAGAGCGCCTCCAGCCCTGCGTTGTAATGGCGCTCATAGATAGACACAATGCCTCTAATGCCCAGTGACCGCGCCTGTCCTGACTTATAGCCGATTTTTTTTGCACGAAGAAGTGCCTCGTTTGCATAGATAAGTGCAGTATCAGGAAACGTATTGCGGACAGAAAACCCAATTTCAATCATGCGATTCACAAGTGCGGTATCGTGCGTGGCGGGCTTGGCACGGAGTTCTTTCGCTAGAATTTGCTTGAGCGAGTCCGCTTCTCGTGTTTGCGCAAGAAGAGTATTGGCTCTACACGAACCAACCGAAAGCAATACAGAAACTATAATGATGGTGATAACCTTCATAACTTCGCTCATTCCTCGTTACCGAACTACACACAGTCTTCAAATCTAGGTTTTCTGCGGCGTTTTACCCACAATAAAATATGTTCTCATATTTCCTTTTCCTTTTATCTCAATTTCACCGCGCTCTTCCACCTCGTAGCCTTGTTCTGACGAGCTTTTGAGTGCCGAATAGACCTCCTCGGAAATATGGATTTTTCCCGCCTCACCGTGCGATTCCATACGTGAAGCCGTGTTCACCGTATCGCCCCAAAGGTCGTACGCAAATTTTTTCGTGCCGATAATCCCCGCCACCACGCTTCCGGTGTGCATCCCAATTCGGATGTTCATAGCGGAATCAAAGCCATTGCGCATCATTCGCTCCGAAAACACTTCCACCGCCGAAAGCATATCCAGCGCCGCTTTTATGGCAGCCTCCACGTGGTCGCGGCGTGGATAGGGTATCCCTGCGGCAATCATGTACGCGTCGCCAATAGTTTTGATTTTTTCTAAGCTATACTGCTCGGTAATGGCATCAAACACCGAAAAAATATCATCCAAAATCCGCACAATCTCCTCCGCCGAGTGCTGACCTGCAAGACGCGTAAAGCCTACAATATCCACAAATACCACCGTAACATTCTCAAACGTATCGGCAATCGTACTTTCTCCGGCGCGAAGACGCTGGGCGATGGGCATGGGTAAGATATTGAGCAGAAGCCGCTCCAATTCTTGCTGCGCGTGTGCCAGTTCCACATTCCGCAGGCGATAAATTTCCGACTCTTTTTGCGCTTGCTCTGCTGCAAATCCCTGCTGCAAATACTGAATTGTTCGCTTACCATCTTGCAGCGCCGTTTGCTCGCGGAGCGCATGAAATCGCTCTAAATTGCTAAACGCTCGTTCAATATCACCTGTTGCTTTGTAGCATTGTGAAAGGAGTTCATGCACTTTCGCCACACTAGCTAATGCCTGTGCACCCTGCAAACCCTCCTCTGCGCGGCGCAAGTAACCAAGCGCTTTTTCAGCACGCCCAGCGCGAAAATATACATCTCCAATCACAAGCAATACTTGACTAAGTTCCATTGCGCTTAGTTCGCGTTCTCCGATTTCCAAAGCCACAAAAAGCAGCTCCAATGCTTTGTCAAAGCGTTCCTGCTCTGCGTACATCTCCGATACCCCAATGAGCGCCCTGCACACACCACTGATATTTCCTGCGTGTTTGTATGCCGCCAGCGCTTGCTCAAAATACAATCTCGATTGACTGTAGCCGCGTAGTTCCTTATGCGCCGAGGCAATACTGAAGAGTGCAGAAGCCCTTTCATCAGCATCGCTCAATCCCTCCAGCATCCTGAGTGCCTCGCGGTAGTGCTGCAAAGCAGTCTGCGCTTCGCCCAAGCCAAAGTACGCATCACCACTGGTGTTGTAAATCTTTGCCGATTCGAGTTCCAAGCCGTGCTCATCGGTAACGGCGCGAGCTTTGGCAAGATATTCCAGCGCTGTGGTGAACATGGCAATACGAACATAGCACACTGCAGTCCAGCGCAAAGCACTTGCCTGTACACGTGGCGCTTGCAGCATTTCAGCTTGCTTACTTATTTGAAAAAAACGCGGAAGTGCCTCATCAAACTGCGCTGCTTGTGCGGAAATAACAGCGACCGCAAGAGCACTTTCTAACTCTAACATTGTATCGCCGGAGGAGCGGGCATAACGAAGTGCTTCGAGCGCGTAGTCGTGCGCACGGGTGTTGTCGTGGTTGGCAAGGATATATGCTGCTTCCAGCAACAACTTCATACGGTCATCGCTATCGGCATAATCCATTCCACCATCGGCAAGAACGTCTTGAATGATTTTGAGACGTGCATTCATCTGCGTTGTAAGAACACAATCGTCATTGTGAAAACAGTGAAGGAGTTACAAAATCTTAGAAAGTGTCTGAAAATTGTGCCCCCTCATCCCAGCCTTCTCCCAGAGGGAGAAGGAGCAATAAATGAAGCCATTTTCTGAAGCCCTCTCCCTCTGGGAGAGGGTTGGGTGAGGGCTTAAAACGTATTTATAGACATTTCCTTAGCGCTTCTTCCCCATAATAAACCAGCCATTTTGTTTGTTCCAGAGGAGCTCTATCATTTTGAATTTACATTCTTTGTAGAGTTTTAGATATTCGGGCGTAACATCATTTTCACATCGGTAGGCGAGTGCCGCCTGAATAGTCGTACCGATTTGAGGAAGCGTATAATCAATGCCAAGCCCTATTCCGCGCTGGTTGTCGTCGGGAGTATAGCTGATAATGCCCTTTACATCTATCAGATTCGGTGTGCTTTTCTGCCCGTAAAACTCGCTAATCCGCACACTCGGAAGAAGCTGAGACGTGACATCGCGCCATTCTCCGGCATCCAGCAAATACATCTTGAGTGTGCTACGCTTGCAGCCGTCGCCATCGCCAGGGTCGGTGATTTCTTGGTGGGCATAATACTTCGTTCCATCATCGGCAAGAAACAAGACAAACACCGTCTGCTCCGATGAATGGGTATCAGGATTCGTCGTCGTTTTGATTGACAAATACCCGTTGGTGGCATCATAGACGACCTTATTCGTCGGCGAGGGAGTCATGGAGGCTTCAGGGCGCTTTAAGGGAAAACGCTGAAACACCTCACGCAGACTTTGCGCTGAGACGGGTACATTCCACAGAACAATAAAGGTGCTGAGAAGTAATGCAAAGAAAAATTGCTTCATGGTGATGGAACAAGAAAGAATGAACAAGGATGGCGACAGCTAAGCAGCAAGAGCAAATGACGGAAAAACAAGCCGGGAGTTACGCTTTGCTCAATGATTCGGCAAATTAGAACAAAGGTTCTATTACCAATAATTCGGACATTACCGAATACTGGAGTGCGGAATTTATTCCGCATTAAGTATGTACGCGGCTGACGAGAACAAAAGCGGAATAAATTCCGCATTCTCAATGTCCAAGCTATTAACTAGAATAAGAGTTCTATCGGAACAAGAACCGTTTCCTCTGCTGTCGCCGAGCGCATTGCACGACGATTGAGCAGCTTAACATTTAGTTTGATACCGATAGTACCACGCAAGGTTTTGCCCTTGAGGGAAACTTTGGGCAAGTTTTTGATTCCCATCGTCACAAGAAATACTCCCGCATCAAAAAAGCCCGAAATGCTCATAAATTCAGGCTTGAGGGCGCTATTAAGTTTTTCGTCAGCCTTATTGCCTGCAAAGAACTGAAGCCGTGTTTGTGAAGAGTCCAGTACAGGCTCGGCAACCTCCAAATCGTTCACCAGCGCCATGACAACACGATTTTTCTCGGCATCAACAGGCTTGGCAAAATCAACACGCAGCCCTTTGATTGCAAAAGTGCATTCACCCGGCTTTGCCGTTTTCCCTTTGCCGGAGGTTGCTTCTATGCTAACCCGTGAGATGTTAAATGTTGGTGGAATCTGCTGTGTTTCATAAATATTCGACCACAAAAGCTGTTTCTCTGTGCCGGTCGCAGTTCGGTATAATTCTACTTCGACTTTTCGCGCATACCCTGGAATACGTTCCCCAACAAAAGGCGTTTGGTACGGCACTTCTATGCGCTCATCGCCACTGAATTTGTAAGCGAGAAGAAGTTCACGCGCAGGAATATTTGCCTCAGTGGCAATGTCCGAAGAAAATCGAACATTGTCACCAAAATACAAAATTGTAGAACGAAGCGCAGAAGCGGCTTTCGGGGCAATCTTTTCCAGTTCTTTTCCCTGCCCGTATAAATTCCCACAGAGTACCAACGACGACGACAATAAAATGAACAAAACACCAACGGTATGAAGAATTGATGCAAGTACTGATGTGCTCCAAAGTCTAATTTTTCGCATAACGTTGTGCGACAATATCATGGAAAGTCAATAAATTCAAGCGCAATATAGCCACAAAAAAAGTGCAGCCCAACGCTTTTTCGCGCTTGACTGCACCCTGTAAACAAATATGCAACTTGTTACTCGCAGGCGCGAACATTCAACAAAATCTAGCTCAGAATCGGTTCATTCGCCGGCTTCTCCATAAATGGCAGCCCGAAATCTTGACAAACCAATTTGTGCGTGGTCTCGGCGGTCATTAGTACGCCCGGTACGCCAGCGCCCGGATGGGTGCTAGTGCCAACAATGTAGAGATTCGGCACATCTTCACTGCGGTTATGCGGACGGAAGTACGCTGTTTGCTGGATAGATGGCTCTACGCCCCATGCGCTGCCCAAATGGCTATTGCGGTCGCGCTTGAAATCTTCCGGCGTAAAGAGTTCCAGCACATCCAGATTTGCCCGTAAATCCTTCATGCCAAAATCTTCTTCGAGAAACTGAAGCACCTTATCAGCATACTTCTGCTTAATGTCGTCCCACTTCAGTCCCGATGCGAGATTGGCGACCGGAATGAGCACATACATACTCTCGCAGCCTTCGGGAGCCATGTCGCTATCGGTGCGCGTCGGCACGTGGAGATACATTGAGAAGTCTTCCGGCAGAATTTTTTTGTCGAAAATATCTTTCACAAGCTCTTTGTAACGCTCCGAGAGAATCAAGGTATGGTGCAGAAGTTCGGGATATTTCTTTTTGGTACCGATGTACATCAGAAAAGCACTCATCGAATAGTCCAGTTTCAGCACTTTCTTATCTGTCCATTTTTTGCGGTGTTCAGGCTTGAGAAGTTTCGTCTGCGTGTGCACAAAGTCTGCATTGGAGACAACTGCATCTGCGCCAAACACTTCACTACCCGTGCGGACACCAGTTGCACGACCATTCTCAACGATAATTTCTTCGACGGGAGAATTTGTTTTTATCGTACCGCCTAGTTCCAAAAATACTTTCTCTAATGCCTCCACAAACGCATACATACCGCCTTTAGCAAACCAAACGCCGCCGTTCTTCTCCAAATACGGAATCATCAAATAAATTGCCGGAGCACGGAAAGGACTTGCGCCAATAAAAAGCGGATGGAAAGAAAAAGTAAAACGAGTACGGAAGTCCTTGAAATAACGCTTGACAAACGTGTATGCCGGAAAAAGTGCGTTCAATTTCAGTGCCTTGGGCACAAAGCTGAAATACGTTCTCAAATCCATAAAGGGCGTTGTACCCAAGCCGTCGGTAATCACGGCATCATAGAGTTTGCGTGAGTCCTCAATAAAACGGTCGTAATTTGCAGCATCGTCCTTGTTGAATTTAGCAAATTCTTGGCGCATTTTGGCGCTGTCGCCCGTATAGTCAATGTAGGTTTTATCGTGAAAGTAGATGCGGTAAAAAGGGTCGAGATAGGTCAAATCCAAGTAATCTTCCATCTTTCTGCCCGCAGCAGCAAATACCTTCTCAATCACATCCGGCGCAGTGATAAGCGAGGGTCCCATATCGAAAGTGTACCCACTTTTTTTCATTTGATACGCATGACCGCCCACGCGCTCATTTTTTTCAAATATCGTTACATCAAAACCCTGCGCCTGCAAACGCACGGCAGCAGAAAGCCCGCCAAAGCCGGAACCGATAATAGCAATTTTTTTACGCATACTCTCTAATGAAGGCTTAGTAGAAAATAAATATTGAGGAATGAAGCGCTCCGCATGATAAGCACATTTAAGTAGTGATGGTAAATGCGCCTTTGCGGCTCACCTCTTTCGCTCAACGGTGGTGGTTTTAGCGTTGAAGACGAATACGCTCTGATTTTCCTGTACATTTTCTTACTCCGCACTCTCTCAAATCAATACGGCTTCTCGCCCATCATGTTCCCTGCGGGGTCGTAGTTCGCAACGATAATAGTCGCACCATTTTTGCAAACAGCTTTCCCAACGCCTATTTTCGTGGTTTTCGACCATACCATTTGTGTATAATGACCGGTCTTTGACCAATTTTTACCATTCAGTTTCCCGCCTTTCCAGAATTTTTTCTCGCTGTACCAAGACTTACCTGCATCAATAACGGTGTATGTCTTTCCTGCGCCCCAGAAGACGTTTTCACCATACTTCTGCGCCCATTTACCGCTATTCGGTCGGTGCTGCATCGCACAGCCGCTCGTTGCGATATAGTTTGCCCATTCCTGCGCAAATGCGGCGAGTTCAGGCGACCATTCCAAGGGCGGCGCACCAACTTCTTTGCGAACAGTGTTGTGATAATCTACAATTTGCTGTGCTTCTTCAGCCGAGACAGTTTGAGCGGTTGCGGATTGTTGCAAGAGAGCAGCAAACGCCAGCATGGAAGCGGTAATGACGGTAATAAGATACTTTATCATAGCAGTAACAAGTATTTTACAATAGGACGTAAGTTCAAGAGCCACAATATACACAATTTGCCCATAGAATAACAACGCCCGATACTTCAAAGAAATATCGGGCGCTTTCTTATATCTCAATTGTGCTAAAGAGTATTATTTATCCCACCAAACACGGTTAAAAATAGCACTTTGCTCAAGTGAACCGCCTGCAGCAGCCCAGTTGGTGGCGTTATACAACCGCTCGCTTTGTGAGTATGGTAAACGGCGCGGAATAGCGTTTCCGGTAGCCGGCTTAAGGGTCGGCAATGCAGTTCTACGCCAGTCCACCCACGATTCATTACTCATATACAGAGCAATATATTTTTGCTCCATGATACGATCCAGGGTAATAGCACCCGCTGGAACAACACTTGGCTGCGCTACATATGCGTCAATAGCTGTTGCTGCTATGGTACCATATGAAGTGCTGTTGTAAGTAGCCAAAGAAGCCCTGACTGCTGCGGTAAATGCAGTTTTTGCTGCATCTGCGTTTCCTTGTGCGAGATTTGCTTCTGCTTCAATAAATTTTTGCTCAGCATATGTACCAAGCAGTACAGGCGACCCCTGTGAAGCGTGAAATTTTCCCAGCGCAGTACTATCACCACTGACAGTTTGTACAATAAGGGATTTACGAGGGTCGTTAAGTTTATTGAGCAAGGTCATAAAGTTCGGGTGAACACGAATGTCTCCGCGCTGTGAGTCGAACTGATACAACGGATTTGCGTTGCTCGCTGCACCTTGTACGAACGTTACTTTCAAATCTTCGGAAGCCGATTGCAAGCCTTTTGCCGCAAACGTCAATGCTTGTTGCATTGCCTGTGTATTATTTTGTTTTGACAAGTGCAAAGCATAGCGAGCTTTCAGCAACCATGCTGCACGAATCCAGCGTTGACGACCCGTAGCGCCACCGCCGTAGATAACGTCATCGGTAGCACCGGGAGAGAGTGAGCTTGTAGCAGCGCCCAAATCAACAATAGCTGCATCAAGTAATGACTGAATCTCCGTGTAGAGTGCCTCTTGCTTGTCGTATGGAACTTGAAGCAAGCCGTTACCTTGGAATGCTTTTGTATATGGAGCATCACCAAAAGAATCAGTCAAATTACCGAGGCATGCTGCCATCAATACACGAGCGACCCCGCGATAGTGAGGGGAGTTGGTTTCCGTACCTTTGTCAATCATAATCTTTAGATTATTCATGCAATTCTCGTACATATTGTTCCAGATGGACTCAGTATCACTTTCAAGAATCTTATACAGGTTACCAATTCCATCATGTTGGCGAACAATACCAAGATTGTGTTGGGTTAGGAGGCTGGAAAAACGATTTAAATTGCCGCCAAACGTGTAGCCGACGCTTACTTCTGCGCCTAAAAGAAGGTTGGTCAAAGCAGCGTCTGCCGGACTGTTGGGGTCAATATTCACCTTGGGGTCTATCCATTGTGAACATGACATAGTGACGAGTGCGACAATAGCTAGCGCAGCTCCGGAAATACGAAATTTTTTCATAATATTTCTATCCTCGAGAAATAGTTGGAGTTTCAAAGTTATTGTAAGACATTAGAATCCGACACGAAGACCAAATGTATAGGACTTTGTACCAGGATTATTAAAATAGTCCAAACCTTGAGCGTTATTTGCACCAAGCAAACTTGATTCAGGGTCAACACCTCTATAGCTTGTGCTTAACCACAGGTTTCTACCGGTAAAGAATACTTCAATATTCTTCACGATAGCAAGCGGTTCAGTAACAACTTTTGGCAAACGATAGCTTACTGTAATTTCCCGTAAGCGAATCCAGCTTGTACTTTCAGAAAGTGACTCGCCCATACCACTATTAAAGTTATTGTTGTAACCGTCCGTACCCCAGAAGGACTGACCGTAGTTACCGTTGGGACGTTTGAAGATAACTGTGGTGTTCGGCTTGCCATCGGCAGTTACACCTTGAGCAACGTTATTCACAAAAGTAACGCCATCGTATGTGCCATTAAGGTTAGCACGTGCGGCAGTTTCGATTCCAGTTCCAAAATAGTTAAGCGCACCACGAGTGCCATTCCACATAAATCCGCCTTGTTTGATATCCAACAATGCAGTAATGGAAAGCCCCTGCCAGCTCAGTTTAGGACGAATGCCCATGATAAAGTCGGGAGTTGCAGACCCCCATGCTGACTCTGCCGCATTTGTTTGCGGAAGTCCGTCGGCATCAATAATCAATTGCCCTTGAGCATTACGCAACCAACCAAGACCGTAGATTGAGCCATATGGCTTACCTGCAACGGCACGAAGAGAGCCGCCATTAAAACCACCTAAGAAGATATTATCAACACCTGGCGCTAATTCCTTCACCAGATTTGACAATGCTGAAAAATTCACTGACAAATCAAATTGGAAATCGCCAGGCGCTTCAGCACGTACAATTGTCGAGTTAAGAGCAACTTCAATACCTTTGGTTTCCATTGTACCAGCATTCACTACCCTTGTGTCATAGCCTGTTGATGTAGCGATAGGCACTGGGAGGATTTGATCTTTATTTGTTGTCTGATACACGGTAACATCAAGACCAAAGCGGTTCTGGAAAAATTTCAACTCAAGTCCGAGTTCGATTTCAGTTTTACTTTCGGGACGTAGCTGATCGCTTCCAAGCGTAGTGCCTTTTTTAAAGCTGGTTGTTCCGTTGAACGGGAAGGTAACACCATTAGTATAACCGTCGGCAACACTTGCCCGAACAAATGGTGTGGTTAAGTTGTAAATAGGCGCATCACTTCCACTTTGAGCGTATGATGCTCTAAGTTTACCATAGGGAAGTATTTCATTATCCTTAAAGAAAGCTTCTGAAAAGATGAAGCCCACGTCTACACCGCCATACATAAAGCTATTATTTTTCTCAGGCAAAGAAGTTGACCAATCATTACGCAGACTACCATTTACATACAACATATCCTTAAATTCAAATCCCAATTTAGCGAAGAGCGAACCTCTCCGCAGAATACCATCATACTGGAATACTGAATATGGCGCAACGTTCGATAGATGGTAGTAATCAGGAATAAGTAGACCGTCACCTCGGCTAAAAATATAGTTATCAATTCGTTGATAGAGGTTATTACCAAGAATAAGTTTTGCACGAAAATCTTCGGTAATTCGCTTGTCAAGAGAAAGGATAAGGTCGGAATTCAAAATAGAAGCGCTCTCTCTATCAGCAACAACACGACCTGTCGGGAAGGAGGCAGCACCGATTGCAAAGTGCTGATCTATTTTGGTGGTGGTAAAGTCTTCACCCAAGCGATACGTAATGCTAAGGTCACCCAAAATGTCTTTCAGGAACCAATCTGCCTTCGTATACTTTAATTCCAGCGAACCGGTCAGACGGCTTACCTGTTCGGTCAGAGGTTGTTGATTAACAACCCAATATGGATTGTCGTATGTACCAAAACCACGATAGGAGCGCTGACGACCGGCAATACTTGCACCGTTAAATGATGCACCTGCCGGAAACTTGTAGGTATTCGGGTCGGTAGGATCGCTAAGACCATTGGAATTATCAAATGTTGGTGGTGTCCGAAACAAGCCAAGTGTAACACCTGATGTATTGGAACCACGCTCAATACGTGTAGCATCCGAACCTGTGTATTGAATATTCGCAGCAACAGAAAAATCATCAAACATATTATACGTAGCATTAACGCGGAATGTACCTTTGTTGTATGCTGAATTAGGGACAACACCCTTACTGGAGAGCAACGATGCAGATGCAAAATATGTAGCTAAGTTGCTACCACCGCTAATGTTAAGATTATGCTGCTGAGTAATACCGGTTTGATAGAATTTATAGCGGTCATATGGTGTTACGGGAATGGAGTTGGGGTAGAGTGCTTTCTGAGAAGCTCCTACGATACTTCCATTCTTGTCCCATGGGTAATCAGTTTTTGTCCAAATTAATGTGTCTATCCTTGCGCCCCATGAGGTCGAAGTTCCACTGTTTGGCAAAGCAAGGTTACCATTTGCGCCTTGCGAGTAGGTGGTTTGTAATTCCGGCAATTTATTTACTTGCTCATATCCAAGAGAATAGGAGTAGTTGATGCTTGCTTGTGAGCCTTCTTTACCTTTTTTCGTGGTAATAACAATAGCCCCCGGTGATGCCAAAAGACCGTATAGTGTTGTTGCCGCAGCACCTTTAAGGACGTTAATAGACTCAATGTCATCAGGATTTAAGTCCATAGCACGGTTTCCAAAATCCACGCTATTCGTTGTACCCGAACCATATGCACCGTTACCTGCATCGTTGCTCATAGGAATACCGTCAATAACGAAAAGCGGTTGATTATTGCCCGTAATTGACGATGTACCGCGAATCTTAATATAAGAAGAACCACCGGGTGAACCGGAAGAGCTACTCACTTGAACGCCTGCAATTTGACCGGCAAGTGCATTCACAACGTTTGGTTGGCGCCCCTGCTCAAGAACATCTCCCTTTACCTCCTGCATAGCGTAAGAGATAGCTTTTTTCTCCTGCTTGATACCGACCGCTGTTACAACGAGTTCCTCAAGCAACATCACGTCTTCAGCAAGAGCAACATCCAGATTTTCGCTCGAAATAGCGACTTCTTTTTTCTTGAAGCCGATATATTCAAACACAAGCGTTTTAGCATCCGAAGGTGCAGCGATTGCATATGTACCATCCGCTTTTGCAAACGAACCACGATTACTGCCTTTAACGGTGACTTTCACGCCGCCGAGGGCTTTTTTGGTAGCGGCATCTGTTACCTTACCGGTAATAGTCCGTACCTGTGCTGAAGCGAAGGCAAAGGAGCAAAGCACCATTACCACCGCCAAAGAAATGCGTAGCATATTTTTCATAACTACAAAATGAATTGGGGTGAAACATAATGTGATAGAATTGAACCGTTCTACCACAAAGGTTTGGGGTCGTAGGAAGAAAAAAAGTCCAAAACAACGCTGAAGCATAGATTTTAACGAGTATTTGCGATAATATATTGGCAGCGTTTAACACTAATTAACATTAAGAATTTATATAAAGTCGAAACTTTTTTAGGAACAAGCCGTAATATTGCATTTTTTTTATCTCTTGACCAAAAAATTTCGCGCCAAGCGTACATTTCTAAATGTTAATTTGTATTTCTCACGCCCTGTGAAAAAGAATGGATGCCATTACTGAACTGAGAAATAAACCTTGGGCTACCGAGCTGTTCGGCGAGAATCGTGATTGACAAACAATAGATTTGTTCACGAGCAAACGGCTTTTTTTGCGTACATCTCCACTTTTTTTGCTAGTTTTGTAGGCTGTGTGTGTTTGTACAACTTTTTAGCGAAACAACCATTTGTACTTGTACACTCTTTCTTTCCTCAACACACTCACGCGACGAATTCAATTCTTTTACCCAAATCTCTTTGTAGGCACACGATGCAATATTTCGCAACGATTCTCGATATGATAGGCTCTACGCCCCTTCTGCGTCTCAATCGCGTTACCGAAGGTATCCAAGCAACTGTACTCGTGAAGATGGAAAGCCGCAATCCCGGCGGCTCCGTGAAAGACCGCATCGGCGTTGCGATGATAGAAGCTGCCGAAAAAGACGGGCGTTTGAAGCCGGGCGGCGTGATTATTGAGCCGACAAGCGGCAATACCGGCATCGGGCTTGCACTGGCAGCACGTCTCAAGGGCTATAGCTGCCTCTTTGTAATGACCGAAAAAGCATCGGTTGAGCGTGTGCGCTACCTCAAAGCCATGGGTGCCGATGTGATGATTGTGCCCTCAGCCGCAAAATCAAGCTCACCGGAATACTACTTTAACACGGCAAAACGTCTTGCCAGTGAAATTCCGAATGCAGTCATGCTAAACCAGTACGATAATCCCGCAAACCCTGATGTTCACTATCGCACGACCGGTCCCGAAATTTGGAAAGACACTGACGGGAAAGTGACGCATTTCATTGCCGGAATGGGAACGGGCGGTACTATCACGGGGACAGCGCGGTATTTGAAGGAACAGAACCCGAATATAAAAGTTATTGCCGCCGACCCGCTCGGTTCCTCCATTAAATCTTTCAAAGACACCGGACGCTTGGTGGAGTCCCTGCCCTACCTCGTCGAAGGCGTAGGACAGGAACGCATTCCGGGCAATCTTGGTCTCAATTTGGTGGATGAGGTGCTGAACATTACCGACAAGGATTCATTCACCATGGCACGCCGCTTGGTGCGCGAAGAGGGCTTGTTTTGCGGTGGCTCATCCGGTATGAATATCGTGGCTGCGCTGCGCGTGGCAAAGCTCCTCCCGAAAGAAGCCGTTGTCGTGGCTATTGTCTGCGACACTGGTGAGCGCTATTTGTCGAAGCACCATTCCGATGAGTGGCTGAAACAAAACAAGATGCTCGACGTTGACCGCATGACGCTCAAAATGCTTCTGGAAGAAAAACATTCCTCCAAAACGCTGCCTCCGCTTGTTTCTGTCAAGCCCGCAGCACTTCTGAAAGATGCTCTCGACCAAATGAATAAATACGAACTCTCCTCCCTACCGGTGCTGGATGATGCTGGCAAACCCGTTGGAAGCGTCCGCGACAATCGCCTCATGGCGCGAGTGTTAGAAGACCGCAATGCGCTGGATGCGCCGATTACCGATGTGATGGAAGAACCAATGCCAGTCTTGGATGCAAATACTGATGTCAAAGAAGGTATTGAGCGTTTACGTCAGTATCCTGCCGTTTTGGTCGGCGATTTTGGTCGCATTATCGGTCTTGTCTCACGGCACGATGTACTTCGCTATGCGTAACTATCAATCCGACGATAAAATTACTAAACGTTGTAGTCCACATTATAAGTGGGCTACAACTACTTTGCAGTCTGTTGCAGCCGCTTTCTTTTGTTGTGTTTTTTTGGTTTCATGCGCTTCTCAGCCGACCGTCATTGCGACTGATGCCCTTCAGTCGGATGCACAAATGGATGTAGAAATTGCTCCGACCTTTATCGGATTTCGTCCGAAAAATACTGGTACAGAGATTCGTACCGGATACCTCTTTTACCCCGGCGGTTTGGTGGATGAACGCGCGTACGCTCCTCTATGCCGGGCTATTGCAGCACAAGGATTTTTCGTTGCAATCGTTCCTGTCCCCTTCAAGCTGGCGGTTTTTGACCCTTTTGTTGCTAATCCCGTCATCCGCGAAAATCGTTACATCCGTTCATGGGCTATCGGCGGACATTCGCTTGGTGGCGCGATGGCAGCGCGATTCGTCTATCAAGACTCAACCGCTTGCAAAGGTCTTATTTTGTACGCCGCATACCCGGATGCTTCCAATGATTTATCGAAGCGAGTAATACCAGTGCTTTCTATCTCCGGTAGTCTTGACGGCTTGGCAACTCCAGCAACGATTGAGAATAACAAAAAATTCTTGCCTGCTCCGCCTCAAACGCGCTATGTCGTGCTAGAAGGCGCGAATCACGCACAATACGGCAATTACGGCAAACAAAACCGTGATAACGACGCAACCATGAGCTATGAAGAGCAGCAACGACGCACCGCCGAAGAAACAGTGCGCTTTTTGAAAACACTCAAATAATTTTCGCACCCCGAAAAAAGGCGCTATGACACAAGACTATCTGGACAAAGTCAACACCACTGAAGCCTCTCCACGCTTTGGTATAATTTTTCTCGTTGTCCTGCTTGACATTATTAGCTTTTCACTGCTTTTGCCTGTGCTGCCGTATTATGCTGCCACATTTGGTGCAACACCGACTCAAATTGGCTTTCTTACAGGGCTGTATGCTTTATGTCAGTTTTTTGGTGCACCCATTATCGGTCGCCTCTCCGATAAAGTTGGCAGAAAACCAATGTTTCTCGTAGATATTGGCGGTAATTTCATTGGCTTTCTCGTGCTGGCAAGCGCTTCATCACTCTGGATGCTCTTTCTTGCACGCTTTATTGCGGGCTGCGTAGCGGCGAATATACCCGTAGCGCAAGCATATATCAGCGATGTTACAACAAAAGAGCAGCGTTCATCAGCGCTGGGGCTTATCGGTGCGGCATTCGGAGTGGGATTCACTATCGGTCCTGCGTTGGGTGGCATCTTGAGTAAAAATGGCTACGTTCTGCCGGCACTTCTTTCGGCAGGACTGTGCGTAGTCAACTTCCTTGTCATTGCGCTCTTTCTTCCTGAATCCTTACGCTTGGAACAAAAAGGCATTGCAAACAAAAAACACGCCAACGAAGAACCTAAACCAATAAGCGCAGAGCCACTGTTTGATATTGCTTTGCTCCGCAGATTGTTTACGAGCCCGTACGCCGCGCCGTTGCTAATATTTTGGGCAGGATTCAGTTTTGCGTTTGCAATGTTTCAGCAAAACATAGCACTCTTCAATAAATACCATCTCAACCTTACAGCCCGCGAAACAGGATATGTCTTTGCGTGGATTGGCATTCTGGTCTCGCTCATGCAAGGCGTTTTTCTGCGGATTCTGACGCGCACCTGGTCTGATGAATTGTTGCTCAAAATTTCCGCCCCTGTTATGGTGCTTTCGCTTGCTGTGTGGGCATTTACGCCCAATATCATAGTGCTCCTCATTGTGCTTGTTCCTTTGTCTTTTGCAGCCAGCACACTTATCACCGTCATCAATAGCCTTTTAACCAAAGCCTCGGCGCACGATGAAATTGGTGGCGCAATGGGTATCGCTGGAGCAATTGACAACAGCACCCGCTTTGGTACTGCTTTTGCAGGCGGTGTGCTCATTCAGCGTATCGGAACGTTTGCACCCGGCGCTGCGGCTGCAGTCATTATGTTTACCATGCTTCTGTGGAGGAGTTTTACCGTATCAAGAAATCAAGAAGTTTAAACAAACACTAAAGAACCTTAACTTAACCTAATATAATAAAAAGGCTCAAGCAACCCAGCCATAAGCATAAGCACAATCAATTAATACCTTATCATTTATTCATGCAGAAAACCATGCAATCCCTACCCAAACATAGCATCTCTCAACATCTTTGGCGATATATTCTTTGCCTTACGCTTGCTTTTGCAAGCAGTACAGGCGGACTTTTTGCTCAAGGAGCCTTGTTGAACGAAGAGGAACTTGCAGGAAAAGAGACCTACGAATCTCTTGCCCGTGCTCTTTCGGAACCGGAAAAAGTCTATAAACTTGATCTGAGTAAAAATTATCTCAAAAAACTTCCGCCCAAATTTTTTGAGTTAAAAAACTTACAGGTCTTGATTTTGAGCGTGAATCCTCTCACAGAATTGCCGGAAAATATCAGCTCCCTTAAAAACCTCCAAGTATTATCCCTTTCAACTGGCTTGCTCAAAAAAATACCGGCAAGTATCGGCAAGTTGGAAAACCTTGCGGCTCTATCTCTTGCCAAAAACCCTCTCACGGGCTTACCAAAGGAATTAGGCAATCTCAAAAACTTGCGGGTTCTTGATCTATCCGGCACACGCCTCAAAGGAGAAATGCCACAAATGCTCTGCAAGCTGGACAAACTCACGGGGCTTTCCCTCGCGGATAACGAAATCACAAAACTTCCCGCAGGGATTGGCAATCTCAAATACCTCGTACAACTCGACCTTTCGCGGAACCGATTAAGCACACTCCCTGCGGAGTTCAAAGATTTGACCTACTTGGCGGATATTGACTTGGCGCTCAACAATATCAAAACATTCCCCGAAGCGCTTACAACAATGGTCGGATTGAGACGCTTGGTCTTGGATGAAAATCCCATTCAGAAGTGGTCGCAAAATATGGGCGCACTCAAAAGCCTTCGCGTTATTTCAATAGCAAATAGCAAATCTACGACCTTTCCGAAAGAATTATGCTTGCTAGACACACTGATTGTGCTGAGTGCCGCCAATAATCGTTTTACCGAATTGCCAAAAGAAATTGGACACCTCAAGACACTGCGAACGCTTGATTTAGCATATAGCGAAATAGCAGTGCTGCCCGTTGAAATCGGCGAGCTAAAAGACTTGCGAACGCTCAATCTCATGTTTAACCAGCTACAAGAACTCCCTAAAGAATTTTGCGAGCTGACTAACCTTACAACGTTGAACATTTCTAGCAACCGCCTCAGTTCGCTGCCGAAAGACATCATTAACCTGACAAAACTCACCGAAGCACGAATTGCGGGCGGCAATCGTATTCCGCAGGAAGAAATTGACCGTTTGAAGAAAGTAATACCGACGGCATTTGTGGAGTAAAATTCCTTAACAGTGACGAAAAACAAAGGGCTGACGGTAAAGTAACTGCCAGCCCTTTATCGTTTCTATAAATACCGAACCGCTTAAAACTTTGGCTTCATGCCCAAATTCCACATCGTGAAAGCGTACAAATCAGCCGACTCCTCAATTGCTTTTTTGGTGTTACTTGCACCGTGACCTGATTTCGTAGCGATACGAATCAGCACCGGGTTTTCGCCTTTGTGCTTCTCCTGCAAAGTCGCAGCAAATTTGAAACTATGCGCCGGCACGACGCGGTCGTCGTGGTCAGCAGTTGTCACTATCGTTGCGGGGTATTGAACTCCCGCCTTCAAGTTGTGAAGCGGCGAATAGCCAAGAATATACTTGAACTCTGCTTCACTGCTTTCCGACGAGCCGTAGTCCGCAATCCAGTTCCAGCCAATCGTAAACTTATGAAAGCGCAACATATCCATTACACCCACCGCCGGAAGCGCTACTTTGAAGAGTTCCGGGCGCTGACACATCACCGCTCCCACAAGCAGACCACCATTGGAGCCGCCTTGCATAGCGAGCTTTGCCGGAGAGGTATATTTTTCTTTCACAAGCCATTCGGCAGCACCGATGAAATCATCGAAAACGTTTTGTTTGTGGAGCTTCATGCCCTGTTCGTGCCATTTTTCACCATACTCACCGCCACCCCGCAAATTTACTTGCACAAAGACTCCACCCTGCTCCAGCCAGCCGATACGCAAAGGGCTAAATCCGGGAAAAAGCGAAATGTTAAAGCCACCGTACCCATAGACCAGCGTTGGGTTTTGTCCGTTCAACGCCAAGCCTTTTTTGTGAACAATAAACATTGGTACTTTCGTGCCGTCTTTGCTGGTGAAAAAGACCTGCTTTGTTTCGTAATCTTCGGGCTTGAAGGAAACTTCGGAGGCACGGAAGAGATTTGATTTCTTCGTAGCAAGGTCGTAACGATAAATTGTCGGCGGAAAGGTAAAGGATGTAAAGGTAAAAAACACTTCTTTGTCGTCTCGCTCACCGCCAAAACCTGAAACCGTGCCGATTGCGGGCAGTTGTACTTCATTTTCCAGCTTGCCCGTGAGGTCGTACACATACACGCGATGCGAAACATCTTTGGAATACGTGGCAAAAATTTTACCACCCGCCGTGCCAGCACTAATAAGCGGTTCGGGCTTTTCAGGTAAAATTTCTTTCCATGCGCTTTCGGCAGGATTTGCGGGATCAATAAGCACCACACGCTGATTCGGGGCTTTGTAATTGGTCTGCACAAGCAACTTATCGCCGACATTATCCAGCACCGAAAAATCATAATCAAACTCGCCGACAATGCGCGTGAAGTCTTTCTGCCCTTTTGCCAAGCTCCGCACATACAAGGCATTGCCGTCTTTGCCTTTGCCTCGGTCGGAAACTGATAATGCCAAGAAACTCTCGTCATCCGTTACGCCCACGGTATGAAAACGTTGGAGATTTTTGGTATCTTCAAAAATAAGCTCGTCTTTGCTTTGGTCGGTGCCGAGTTTATGATAAAAAACTTGGTGGTTCTCATTTTTTGCTGAAAGGAGTTTAGTTGAATCGGGAGGCGCGGGATAGCGGCTATAAAAGAAGCCATCTTTGTACCAGGAAATACCGGAAACTTTCACCCAACGCAGACGGTCACTCATTTTTTTGCGTGTCGCAATCTCCATCACGTTGATTTCAAGCCAATCCGAGCCGCCGGACGAAAGTCCATACGCCCAATACTTCACGTCGTTGGAAATGGCAGATGCTCCCAAGCGCACCGTTCCGTCCGCCGAAAGCGAATTGGGGTCGAAAAAGACTTCGGGCTTGCCTTCTATGCCCTTTTGGATATAGAGAACCGACTGATTCTGCAAACCATCGTTTTTCGAGAAGAAGTAGTATTCACCTTTGCGCGAGGGAGTGGAGTATTTTGGGTAATTGTAAATTTTCTCCAACCGTGCCTGTAAGTCCTTACGGTATGGAATCTGTTCCAAATAGCCGAAAGTTACTTTATTTTCTGCTTCCACCCATTTTGCCGTCGCGCTTGATGTATCGTCTTCAAGCCATCGGTAAGGGTCATTCACTTTCGTACCAAAGTAGGTGTCTGCGTGGTCAATCTTCAGTGTTTGCGGGTATTGGAGCGGTTTCTGCTGTGCTGTTGCCATAGCCGTTACGGTTATCAAAAGTGCAATGGTGAAAAAAATACGGTGCATAATGCTGTACTGGAAAAATGAGAAAATAGGGATTGTGTTCGCAAGGAATTGGAACAGAATATGGAGTTAAGGAAACTTTGTTTTCAACCCATCACACCTCAAGAATTTCAAATACATTCGCACGAATAGTGCCGGAGATGGAATCAAGCGGAAGGTCGTTGGAATCAAGTCCGAAGGGTTCTTCAATTTCTTCGGCTATCATCTCCAGCCCCATAAGGATGTAACCCGCAAACATCTCCGCCGGAATGGTGTAGAGTTCATATTTTTCGATGAGCAAAAACGGTAAGATGACTAAATAAACAAAGATGAACACCCGAATATACGTGCCATAGCTGGGCGGAATGGGAGTAAACTTTATGCGCTCACACACACCCGTTGTATCCAGCAGCACGTCGTATTGGGGCTTCATATTGCGCATATCCTCGCCGCGAAAAATACCGCTCCGAAACAGCGTTTGCATCCGCTCAAAAATTGCTTTGCCGATAGCGTTCGGAACGTGCTGCACCGATTGCAAGTGTTCTACGGATGCGGGGTCGAGGTCGGAAAGCTCTTCGGGAATGAAGGTATCGCGGAGGTGATTCTTGGTAGCAAACGTGTAGGCGCTGATGTGCTTGGCAAAGAAGGCGCGGTTATCCTTGTCAGCGCGAGGCAGCATGGCGTGGAGCATCGTTGCAAAAATGCGCGTGTGAATCACTAGGCTTCCCCACGCTTTGCGCCCTTCCCAAAAGCGGTCGTAAGCGGTATTCGTGCGGAAGACCAGAAGCAAACTGAGCATTGTGCCCATAAGCGACGCAAAGATGATGTCGCTCCGAAGCGGTATCCAATGGTATTTTGCTTCCACAATCAGCAAAACAAGCGTGTATAAGCCAAACCACGCAATACGCTTCAGCAAAAGCGCCATTGTGCCGCGTGTGTGAAAATCCAACAACGTGCTGAAAAATTTGGGTGCGCGTTCGTCGCTCATAACGGCTTTCCTAACGCTTGAGAGGATGAAAGAAAACAACAATAAATACAACCACTGCTTGCCTTGCGAATAGGCAGCGCCGAGCGAAATTAACCAATCCATGTGCAATTCGCAAACGGAATCCCGAAAAAAGCCTGCGAGGAAAATTTATTTGCCCACCCCAAAGTTTTTCTTCATCTTTGCACCGTGCAAATGGCTCTCCATGCTGCATATTTCTACCATAGCTCCAAACAGTAGTGTAAAAGTAAACTGATTTAATACTGCTAGCCGCAAAAGGTGGTGACGGACTGACGGCATCGCAGCCGACACCTCCGCAAGAAACGATAGCACAGCACAATAATCCTCAATACGAAAGTTCTCTTACGCTAGCAGCATATCCGAACCCCGCTTCTGACCGATGCACATTGGGCTTTACCTTGCCAACCGATGAATCTGTTCGTCTGACCATCTATGATATGCTCGGTAAACAGTTAGAAGTACCGCTCAACGAAAACCTTCGTGCAGGTGAGTATAACTTTGCCCTCTCTACACGCCACTTTGCTGCCGGAACTTACATTTGTCGTTTGGAAACCCCAACACAACGAGTTCATGTACGATTAACTATTGTCAAATAATTTTTGCCCGAGAAATCATCATGAAAAACCTCTCAAAATACATTATACTCGCTCTCTGTGGCACGATGCTGTTCGTTCAGTGCGATATACTGAATCCGCCTATCACGTTTTCTACGACAAGCGGTAACGTCCTAGGGGTATTCCCAAACGGAACACTAAGCCCGCTTGATTCGGTGAAAATTGAGGTGGATGGCTCTGTCCGAGACATTTCTAAAGCCGATGGTACTTTTTCGGTAAGCGGTTTGACGGCAGGAAAATCCTACCGCTTCCGCTTGCTTGGACGGGGTGATTTGCTCTTGGATTCGACTATTACTATTCAAGCTAATGATGCCTCGCTACCGAAGGACAAGCAAACAGCAAAAGCACTCTCGTTGAAAGTTCGATTAACCGGAAAAGAGCTTGATGCTCGATTCTTTCGGTTTCCCCTTGCTGTTGGGAATCAATGGAATTATGAGGTAAACGAAATAAGGAAAACAATCTATAATGGTATGACAGCTATTTCTTCCGATAGCTGGAAAGCTAGTATTACGATCTCAGGAAAATCATCCCAAAATCAAGATATTCTTTGGGCTGCTGATGTGACCGAAAATCAATATCACTGGCAATACAATTTTAAGCAAACTGACACCCTCTTGTTTTTATGGAATTATGTTCCTCTTGTTTCAGCAGATAAATTATTTCAATATGGATTTAATCCGCAAATTCCTATGTTTAAAGAACGGCGCATTATAGCTCCCAATGACACATTAAGCCAAATCGTTGCGGTTCATGCTCCTATGGGTAATGCTAGAGCAAAAATTGTTCATACTATCGGTATTGTGGAAATTTATGATGTTGAAGGCTTTCGTGCTAATGATGGCTATGCTGTTACTCGAGAGACTACTTATACCCTTAAATCCTATACGCTCAAGTAGAACAAATGCTACAATCAAGGATAAAACTCTCACCTATTGCTTTCATATTCATCTGCACTGGCTTTTTGTTCGTTCAGTGCGATATACTGAATCCACCCATCACGTTTTCTACGACAAGCGGTAACGTCCTAGGGGTATTCCCAAACGGAACACTAAGCCCGCTTGATTCGGTGAAAATTGAGGTGGATGGCTCTGTCCGAGACATTTCTAAAGCCGATGGTACTTTTTCGGTAAGCGGTTTGACGGCAGGAAAATCCTACCGCTTCCGCTTGCTTGGACGGGGTGATTTGCTCTTGGATTCGACTATTACTATTCAAGCTAATGATGCCTCGCTACCGAAGGACAAGCAAACAGCAAAAGCACTCTCGTTGAAAGTTCGATTAACCGGAAAAGAGCTTGATGCTCGATTCTTTCGGTTTCCCCTTGCTGTTGGGAATCAATGGAATTATGAGGTAAGTCAAATTACCCATAATGCTTTCAATGGTAATAGTTATTACGATACCGCTCGTTGGAAGGCGAATATGTCCATCATTAAAGTTGAACAGGACGGTAAAGATACATTATGGCATTTCGCTGCTTTTGATAACAATAACCCAAATGTTCGCAATGTCATTTGCCGACAAACAGATTCTCTCCTTTATCTATGGAATACACCACCACGACCACAAGGATATGCGGTAACACTTTTATCCTTCAGCGATTATCTAAGTATTCGCTCACCCTTACCTCTTACAGAACTTTCCTCGGATACTTTAAAAATTATAATAGGCGGTCTTCTTCCTGGAAATAATACGAGCAAACTTCTTCACAAAGTTGGTCTCATCGAAATTTCTGACATTGAGGCTGCGCGTATGAACGGTGGAATTTCCTACTCGCGCCAAACTATCTATAAACTTACTTCCTATACCCTCAAGTAGGACAATAGCATTTTCCGTATATTTGTACATTACTACGATAGAGGTTGCATTGTAAGACGTTCTCTTCGTTTGTACTCCGCTACCTCGGATAGAAGCCGATATTTTCATCCATGAATGCCCGCTATGAGACATCGTTATGTGAATCCCTTTACCGACTTTGGTTTCAAAAAGCTCTTTGGCGAGGAAGCTCATAAATCCCTCCTCATTGATTTTTTGAATGCTCTTTTGCCGTCAAAGCACCACGTCCGCAATCTTGAATACACAAAAAACGAGGCAGCAGGTGAAACATCACTGGACAGAAGAGCCGTTTTTGATATTGCCTGCATGGGCGAAAACGGTGAGCGTTTTATTGTGGAACTCCAAAAAGCAAAACAGAATTTTTTCAAAGATCGCAGCGTGTTTTATGCAACCTTTCCCATCCGTGAACAAGCGGAACGGGGCGATAATTGGAACTTTGAACTCGCCGCAGTCTATTGTATCGGCATTTTGGATTTTGTATTTGATGAGGATAAAGACAAGGCAGACTATTTGCACTTTGTACAACTCAAAAATCAGCACAATGCCGTTTTTTATGATAAACTAGCGTTTGTCTATCTTGAAATGCCTAAATTTCTGAAGACCGAAACAGAGTTGGAAACGCAGACCGACAAGTGGCTATATTTTATCAAGCACCTGAGTGCCATAGAGGAAATTCCGCCGCCGCTTCGGGAGCAGGTGTTTGAGGAGGCTTTTCACGCAGCAGAGATAGCGAAGTTTACCCCTGCGCAGGCACAGGAATATGAAACATCGCTTAAATACTATCGTGATTTGCAAAATGTGATGGAAACAGCAATAGTGGAAGCGGAAGCACGAGGCGAAAGAAGAAACCAAGAGCAGACAGCCCGTCGGCTCTTGCAAATGGGGTTACCGATTGATGACATTACCAAAGCAACGGGCTTGAGTGCTGATGAAATCAAGCGATTGCAGCAATAATTAGCAGCATTCCCATTCTCAAAACTCCTGCACCGGGTCTTCCTTGATTTCCACGCCCAAGATTTCATGAACGTTCAGGTAGATTGTCCGCGCCATAGCATCAAGCGGAAGGTCGTTGCTGTCCAGTCCGAAGGGTTCTTCAATTTCTCCGGCGATCATCTCAATCCCCATCAGAGCATAAGCGGCAAACATAATCGAAGGAATGGTGTAATAGCCGTACTTATCCATCAGCAAAAACGGCAGCACACAGACGTAAATGGTGATAAAGAGCTTGATATAAAATCCGTAGGAAAACGGAATCGGTGTTCGCTTGATGCGCTCACACACGCCGGCAATGTCAATTAACGCGTCGTGGTGCGGTTTCACCGAGCGCAAGTGCGGGTCGGCTATCAGTTTTTGCTTACGGAGTTGTTCAATGCGGGCGAAAAGCTCCGCGCCGATAAGGTTGGGAACGTGCATTGCATTTTGCAAACGCTCAAGTAACTTTTCATCCAGACCCTCAAGTTCCACAAAATGGATATTATCGCGTAAGTGTCCTTTGAGTGCGTGTGCGTAAGCGGAGATATATTTGGCAAAGAACGTACGATTTTCGGTATCATCTTTCTCCAAAATACCATGCACAATCATCGCAAAACTGCGGCTGTTATTCACAAGCGAACCCCATGCTTTGCGTCCTTCCCAAAAGCGATCGTAGGCGGTGTTTGTGCGAAAGACCAACAAAAGACTGAGCAGCGTTCCCAAGAGCGAAAGCAAGATGGTATCTATACGCACCGAAATCGGAAAGAAATTTCCGACCACAAACACCAAAATACCAGTGTAAATGCCAAAAAATACGACGCGCCGCAAAAGAATTTTAATGGCATCGCTCGTGTGAAATTCTTTGAACGACCGCAACACGTGAAGCATGTTTTCCCACATATCGGTTTCCCTGACAGAAGTGACACAAACTACATTTTTTCGGGTGCCTTTATTCCAAGCACCGCCAGCCCATTGTTCAGAACAGTTTTTGCCGCTCTCAAAAGGGCAAATCGTGCTTGCATGAGGCTCTCTTCCTCGCCTAATATACGACAATCATGGTAAAATTTATGAAATGCTGCTGCTACTTCGCGTAAATATTCTGCGATTACCTGCGGTTCCAGTGTCTCTGCCGCGCGCAGAATAATTTCGGGAAAGCGCAAAACAAATTTGATAAGTTCAATTTCCGACGGATGCAGAAGCAACGTCGTGTCGGCTGTCTTGGCGATTTGTACGCCCCGCTCTTCTGCCGTGCGCATAATAGACGCAATGCGAGCATGAGCATACTGCAAGTAAAATACCGGATTTTTTTCGGACTGCTCCTCTGCCAAATTCAGGTCAAATTCCAAATGCGTCGAAACGCCACGCATCAGAAAGAAAAAGCGCGTTACGTCTTCGCCAAATTCTTCCAAGAGGTCGTCCAGCGTGTAACTGCGCCCTGTTCGTTTGGACATCTTCACTTGCTCACCGTCTTTCATCAGCGTTACGAACTGGTGAATCACCACGCGCACTTTTGATTTTTCCTCGCCCAACGCCTCCACAGCCGCCATCACATCAGGAATCGTTGCAATATGGTCAGCACCAAAAATATCAACCACAAGGTCGAATTTACGACGCGCCAATTTGTCGTGATGATAGGCAATATCCGGCAAACGGTACGTTGGCTCGCCGGATGACTTGATAATCACGCGGTCGTCCGTCATACCCATACGCGAGAGTGCAAGCCATGTTGCACCGTCTTTCTCATAAACAAACCCTTTTTCGCGCAGACGCTCAATCGTGTCTTTCACTTTGCCATCAGTGTAGAGCGAATCCTCGTTGAAATATACGTCGTGGTGAATGTTCATGCGCTTCATGGTGGCATGAATTGTCGCAAAGCACCATTCTTCGCCAGCTTTACGGCAAATCGTCAAATTCTCCTCACTTGCTTCTTTGAGCGCTGCACCGTGCTTGTCAGCAAGCGCTTGAGCGATTTCCTTGATATACTCGCCATGATACAAACCTTTATCTTCCTCAGAAAACTCCACGCTTGCATCAAGAATCTGCAAATAGCGCGTGTGGACGGAGCGCCCAAGATTATTCATCTGGTTTCCGGCGTTGTTGAAATAGTATTCGCGGGTAACGTCGTAGCCATTCCAGACGAGAATATTCGCCAGCGTGTCGCCAATGGCAGCATTACGACCGTGCCCGACGTGAAGCAGTCCTGTGGGGTTCGCACTCACATATTCCACGTTTGCCTTGATGCCACGCCCGCGCTCATTCCGCCCGATATTCTCACCCTCAAGCAATAAATCTTGAAGTCGCATACCATAAAAACTCGGTGCAAACGTGAAGTTGATGAATCCTGCTCCGGCAATGGAAATATCGGTAATCACCGCACTATTGACGCTGCTTTTGAGAATTTCGACAAGATTGACGGCAAGTTCACGCGGATTTTTTTTGAGTGCTTTTGCAAGTGTCATTGCAGCATTGGTCGAAAGGTCGCCGTGCTCCGCATTGCGCGGTACTTCAAGTGTGATTTCCGTAGGTGCATCAATCCCGAGCGTAAGAGAAAGTGTTTTCAGAGCGTCATGCAGAATAGGCGTAAGATATGATTTCATAATGCTTAGAACGTGTAAAATGTCGGTAGAATGGAAAGGAAAATTTGTAATACCAAATTGAAATGACAATCGTGCATAACAAGGGGTTGCACCCCCTTGTTTACTGGCTTTGTTGATATTCTATTGCACAACAATTAACTGAATTTGGTATAAGAATACGAAAAAGTGTAAAAAAATAAAGCGTATATCCCACTGGTGAAGCGAGCTATACGCCGCAGAAAAGCAATTATTGATTCAAATAAAAGCGCTCACTGCCCAGCAGAAGCATCGTTTCCTCAATTTCTTGCGTTAGCTTCAAGCCGTCAGTAAACCCGCTTCCTTTAAATTGAATACGCCCGTTTTTGTCGAGATAAAAGCGCATCGGTAAGCCCGTTACACCGTATTTCTGTGCCATGATGTTGTTGTCATCCACCAAAATAGAAAAATAAAGCGAAGAATTCCTCGCCATATAGTCCTTGACAAGACCGAACTGGTCTTTGCCCTTATCTTCCCACGCATCAATGACAACAATGTTAAAATCTCCTGCTTTAACGTACTTGTTATACAACACATTCACGAAAGGCATAGCTTTTAAGCAGGGTTCAGCCCATGACGACCAAAACATAATCATTGTGGGCTTGCCTTTGAAGGAAGATAACGTCACAGGCTTATGGTCTGTCGTGAATATTGTACCGTCAATCAATTCGCGGTCGAGACGTTGTTTGATTTGTTTATTTGCCAGCAATGCAGAAGCAGAGTCTTTCAACCGTTGGAGTTCAGCCACGTACAAGGTAGAATCGGTCTTTTTTCCACGTGCAGAATCCATAGCTCTTCTGTGCCATTTCAAAAGGACATCATCACCGCCAGTTGTTACGATACCTTGCGCAGCAATCGCCACTGCCTCAGCATAACGTTTTTTCTCGAACAATATTCCGGCAGCCTGCGAGAAGGCAGGAGCGGGAAGCTCGCCTTTTGTGATTTCTAATGCACTCGTGAAGGTAGAAAGCGCATCATCGGGGCGTTTCAATTCCACATAGATTGCGCTAAGAGTGTTATAGACATCGCCAAGTGTGGCAGTGGTATTCAAATTCCATTCAATTTCGGCAATATGCGAAGGACGCTGATACAACGGCTGACGCTTTGCAAGTTCAAGTGCTTTCTGGGCATAACGCAAGCCGCGTTCCTCGCTTGTATCGGTGCGGCACCAGTATTTTGCAAGTTCATTGTATGCAAGGGGCGAGACATTCGGAAGCGTGTCCAGCCACTTCGCAGCATCGGTGAGACGACGCACTTGAGCAAAGGTTGCCACAGCAGCACCCTGCATCATTGGTGCCATCGGTGATTCTCTAAATTTCATTGAAAATTCCACAGCCCGCACCAAGAACCAATCCGGCACAACTTGAACTTGAAGTACTTGCATTGCATTATCTTCAGCAATTTTACTTTTCGGGAATCGCTTGATATATGCGTCTTCCAGAGCTTTTGCTTGATTTGCCATGCCAAGAGCATTCAAGCCGCGAATCACAGCACGAGTGTCGTTTTCGCGTGTCGTGTCGAAAGGTTGCGATACATAGCTTTGCAAACTGCGACGGTACGTCTCCTCCGGTATGTCCTTCACGTCGTACGCCAATGCCACTTCAGCGACTTTTGCCGAAAGATTATTCGGATAAAAGCGTAATTCTTCCCGCATGAGTTGAAGCGCTTTGGGAAAATCAGACGAGCGGCTGCACTCGGTGGGCAAACTCCCTAAAAAAGTGATTGCATTTCTAAGCAAGGAACCTTGTACAGGCTTTGCACCGTCACCTGTAATGCGTGTGTCCCAGTAATTGCCATTGTTATCGTCGTAACGAGAACCATTGAAAAGTTTCATCATCCAAAACACATCGGTTTGCTTTACCGCTATTTCGCCGCCAAAACTCCCATCGAAGCGACGGGTGAGTTTGACGTAATCTGCCACAGGCTCGCCGGAAATTTCTCGGAAACGATAGACAAGAAGGTAAATGTTCTCAGCATTACGCCAAGCAGAATCCGGTTTGTAGGTGAACGAGGCACGCTCACCAAGGCGCGGCATAGCAGGGCTGATACTGAGTTCGCCTCCCTTTACAGTCAGTGAAAAAAGCATCGGCGAGAGCATCACAAGCCAGCTGAGGACAAACAGTCGTATGGAACGTGATTGATGCAAAGTCTGATTTGGTGCGGTGTGTACGCCACAGATGTTCATAGCACAACTGCCAGATAGTGAAACAAATGGATTAGAGGAATTACAAAGGTACGGATTTTTCAGAATATTTCCCGAAGGAACGAAAAAGTTGTAAATTTGGAAGTGCCGTACATTGTATTTTATTTAGACACAAATAGCCTTCAAATGTTTAAGGTAATTGCTTCACCAAAGACTGTATCGGGCACTACACCCTACCCGATAAGTCTGATTCTCCTTGCTTCCGGCGCATCCAGCCGCATGAAAGCCACGATTGGTAAAGACAAAATGCAGTTGACGCTCCCAGATGACGGGAGAACGCTGCTCCAAACGACGCTTGAACTCTACAATTCTTACCCTTTTGCAGAAATTCTTGTTATTGTACGTCAACATGGAACAGAAGAACCGTCCCTAAAAACTCAATTCATTGTCAATGACAATGCTGAACGCGGTATGGCTTCGTCGCTTGCGCTTGGTGTTGGGAGTAGTTCGCCTGCTGCAAATGGCTATTTGATTGCGCTTGGGGATATGCCGCTTGTCCAGCCCGCAAGCGTAGAAGCACTCTGCAATGAATTTCTTTTGCGCGGAAGCACTGAAGTGATTTGCATTCCCACTTTTCGCGGACAGCGCGGCAATCCGGTACTTTTTGGCAGTGCTTACAAAGAAGATTTATTACGGCTTTCCGGGGATGTCGGCGCAAAGTCACTGCTTCGGAAGTATGCCGACCGTGTATGCGAAGTAGAAACGGATGATGAAGGAATTTTGCTGGATATTGACACGGCGGAAGATTGGCAATATTTTCTGCAAAAAGAACGCCGCCGAAAGAGCTAAGAAGCGCTTACGGCGGCGTGATAAATCAAAACCGTCTATTATGGACGTAAGGTTATGGTGGTAGTGGTTGATTGCCCAATAAACAAGCCAATACCGCTTCCGCTCACGTTCCATTGAGGATTACGCCCATCGCTGCTGAGAGGATTAAATTGCTGGCTTTCGTAGAGACGAGATTGAGTCTGTAGATACGGAATAATACGTGAATCTCGTGCTTCAATGGTGAGTACCATCGCCAGATTTGCTGTTGGAATAAGGGTCGTGGTTGGCTGCGGTGATTGAGGCGAATACGAATAAATCAATATATTCCCCTTACCGTCACTTCTACCGGAATACCCGGCTGTTACCAATTGTGAACCCAAAGAATCCGAAATGGGTGGCTGCATATAGCCTGGGTATGTTGCCAGTGGAGCGCGACTTGGGTTGGCAATATCCAGTAATCGGAAGTACTGTAAACTGTACATTTCACCTGCTCGTGAAATCATCGGAACACGTACTGAGGCAGTCAATGAAGTGTCTCGATACACTTGCGGATTCCCGCCAAACGGACCGCTTGAAAAAGTTCTTTCAGTGATATTCAATTTCCATGTTAATTGCGGAACACTTGCCACGACTGGTGTTTGTGGGACGGTGGTGGTCGCAGTTGCAGTTTTACCATTCCAGTTTACGGTAAGCGTATAGGTTTTACCGTTTTCAGCGATAAGCCCTTCTACCGTTTCATAGCAAGACGGTCCGGCAATAGTTTGTCCGTAATTCGTTTTAATGCTATCCACTGCCGATTGCAAACGCAAACGATACTCGCGCCCCTCCACCGTAATACGTGCGTCTGCGTCAGTGATGCGTACCTTGTCCATATTGAATGTGTCTAGAGGTGCAATCGTGCGTGTGATTTGGATATTGCGAATCTGCTGCCCCGCTATCACCGCACCATTTATCACTAAACGCTCTTCGTGCGGTATGTTTGCACCAGTGACTACCTGACCGCATCCCGCAAAAATTTGAGCAATCACGACATAGGCGACAAGAAGCCCAGCCGCCGCCAACACTGAATGTATTTTCAAAGATGATGTTTTCATGGTTTTCCTTTCAATTAAAATTTGAAACCAAGGCTGATAGTCGGCACAATGCCGAAAAGCGTGTATTGGGTCAGAACAGGTACGGAACCTGTTATCGTTGGATTCTGTGTGGGCTGCGGGCGATAGTTCAGAATCCACGCAAACGGATTTTGGCGGTTATAGACGTTGTAAACATTGATACTGAAATTGAACGGGAGACCAAACCACGTAAAGTTATTGGTCAAATTCACATCCAGTTTGTGGAAGTCCGGCAAACGGAAACCATTACGCTCGGTATAGCTGTTAAACTGCCCCCCATAAAAATAGCCACCTGTTGATTGTCTATCTTGCCCGGGAATACCACTGTAATAAAACTGCGATGAAGGCATGGTGTATGCTTGTCCGGTGGCAAACGTCCACGTAGCACCGATTTCCCACGCTTCGTTAAATCGGTACGTCGCCACAACTGAAACGTCATGGCGGCGGTCGTAGCGCGGCGCAAAGGGCTTGCCATCGTTGAGTTCGGCAAAGGTGCGGTTTGTCCACGAGAGCGTATAGCCAATCCAGCCCGTGAGAGCGCCCAAGCGCTTATTGATAAAAAGTTCTACGCCGTAGGCATTGCCATCACCGCGCGTTAGCTGACTTTCGGCAGGCGTAAGAAAGCCAAAGTTTGCGCCATCCTTAAATTCGTAGAGATTGCGTAGCGATTTGTAGTAGCCTTCTACACTGACAAAATATTCTTTGCCCAAAAGACTCGTCTCCACACCCAAAATATATTGCATGGAATTACCGGGCAGAATTGTTTCGGTGGACGGGAACCACGTATCGGTGGGCAAGGAAATGCCGTTATTCACCACCAGATGCAGGAACTGATTTGCCACAGCAAATGCGCCTTTGATAGAAATATCTTCCGTTGGCGCAAAAGCAAACGAAGCTCTTGGCTCAGGAAGAAAACGATTGCCGCGTTGAAAATACGATAGGCGCAAGCCCAGATTTGCAGTCAGTTCAGGAGTAATTCTCCATTCGTCTTGCCCATAGACGGAGGCTTCGAGCGCGTCAATTCTGCCGGATGTAAGATTTGCCATTTCTGCCACTTGCAAGACTTGCTCATTATTGGATTCCAAAAGCGTCGTAAAACGATGGAACGTAGCATCAAAGCCAATCTTGACCGTGTGTTCGTCAGCAGGAAACCACTGCACATCGCCACGTGCCGTAAAGTCTCGTATCTGCGAGAGTGTGCGGAAACTCGTCGTATCGAAACTATTCTGCGAGATAATATTTGCTCCGAACCGATAATCGGTATAAATCGCAGAAAAATTGGTAAAAAGCGACGGCGAGATAATATGCATCCAGCGCAGATTGCCGGTCGCATTGCCCCAGTCTATTCCAAAACCCACACCTCCCGTTGCTTGCTGGTTCTGCGGCGCTACCACGTCGCTACCAAAATAACCACTTGCGTAAAGACGGTCGTTTTCGGAGATTTTGTAGTTAATTTTTGCGTTGACATCGTAGAAATAATAATTGAGAGGCGATTGCCCTTGGGTCGCTAAATTCAGCAACAAATCGAAGTAGGTGCGCCGCCCGGAGACCATAAATGTTACGTCTTCCGTTATTGGACCTTCAACCGTAAGCCGTGATGCAACCAGGCTTATGTTACCTGCGCCTGTAATTTTTTCTTTCGAGCCTTCCTTCATCGTCATATCAATCACACTGGACAAACGACCACCGTATTCTGCCGGAAAACCGCCCTTGATAACCCTTACATCACGCATTGCATCGTTATTGAACACGCTCAGAAAACCTCCTAAGTGCGACGGATTATAGACAATCACGCCATCAAGCAAAATCAGATTTTGGTCGGGTGAGCCGCCGCGCACATAGAGACCGCTTGAAAGCTCACCACCCGATTTAATACCGGGCATGAGTTGCAGCGCACGAAAAATATCCGTTTCGCCGCCCAGTGTCGGCATTTTGCTTATAAATTCGGATTTTATCTCTACCGAACTGATGGTTCGCGTGGACGTAGCCTCGCGCTCTGCCTGCACTGTTACTTCCTGTGAACGAACATTTTGCGTACCAAGCGCAATATTCTCGCGCACGGGTGCAGTACCGACAACAATACGCTTCGCAAACTGCTTATACCCAACACCACGCACCACAAGGAAATACGAGCCTTCGGGAACATCCGGCAATGAATAAAACCCGAATTTATTTGTGCGCGTCCCCCGAACGATCGCAGAAGAACGAGCAACAACACTGTCAGTGGCAAGTATCACGTTGATACCAATAACAGATTCTCCCGATGCTGCTTCGCTCACGAGACCGGAGACGGCAGCACGCTGCTGAGGAGACGGGGAGACCGATTGCGGGGTTGCGCCCGGAACAGGAGAATTATCAACTTTTTGAGCCATAATGTGGCTCCCACACGCTAGAGTGCAAACAAGCAAAAGCGCGGCTAAACGGCAATGCTTCATACAAAGCAACCTTTGATAAAGTTAAAAAAATGAATTGAAAAAAGAGACGACCTCAACGAAGCAGCCCTGAAAAAACTGACTTCCTTGAAAAAGAACTGAACGAAGTAAAGGTTACAAAATAGGCAGAGTTCCTGTGAAGAAAAGAGATTGCTTGAAAGGCAGACTATACAACACCATATCAGGCGATAACAAATTTTTTTTTTGTGAAAGACGCACTCCAAATGAGCAGGAGATTTATTTGACCAGACACAAATATAAAGAAATTTCTTTATATCATGCAAACGACCGTAGAATTTTTCTTTTTCTCTTCCATTGACCACTGTTTTTTTGTCTATGAATAAGTTTTTGCCGATATTAGAACAAACGTTCTAAGAAAAAATACATTTATGAAAAAGAAACCACGCACAACCAAAACAAGCAACGACGGAAGAAATACCGTCGGAAAAAGCGCCGCTAGAACAAGTACCGTTAAAAATAATACCGCCAGCACAACGAAAGACAAAATACTCAACGCTGCCCGCGACCTTTTCAACAAACATGGCGTAGAAGCTATCACCGTGCGGCATATTGCCCAACATCTCGGCATTAGTCACGGTAATTTATGCTACCACTTTCCGCGCCGAGAAGACATTATTTTTGCCTTGTACGAGCGTGTTGTGCAGGGTATGAGCGCACAGGTATCACTCTGGACACCCGATGCTATCAGTCTTGGGATGGTGCTTGGTGCATTACGGGCCAGTTTCGAGCTTCAGTACGAATATCGGTTTTTGATGATAGATTTTGTGAACATCATGCGCCGTTTGCCCGAGGTGCGCGAGCACTTTCGCATGATGTTTGAGATTCGCAAGCATCAATTCCGCAGCGCACTAGAAGCACTCCGGGAACAAGGTATTTTACTACAATCTATTCCCGATGCGCAATACGAACGACTGCTGCTCCATAGCTACCTCATGGGTGATTTTTGGATGTCGGAAGCGGAAATACTTTTTATGGGCAAAGAAAAGGAGAAAGTACCGTTTTATGCGGAACTGGCGTGCTCGCTCTTTGTTCCCTACTTAACAGCAAAGGGACAAAAAGAGTATGACGCATTCGTCGGGGCTGCATTCTCCTGAATACAATTTACACACTCAGACAGCCTGTCCCAAGCCCAGCGCAGCCTCAACTCTGACACTCGGTAGTTCCACATAGAATGTGGCACCCTTGCCAAGCTCGGCTTCGCACCACACCCGCCCGTTCATTGCCTCCACCATACGCTTAACGATAGACAATCCCAAGCCCGTGGAATGTTCGTTGCCCGTTGGCTGTGCCGAAAGGCGTACAAATTTTCCGAAGAGTTTCTTCTTGTCCTCCTCCGTTAAGCCCGGTCCCTCGTCTTGCACAGCTATACGAACAAAGCCTTGTTCCTCCGTCAGGCGCACCCAAATTTTCCGCCCCGAAGGAGAGTATTTCACTGCATTAGAAACGAGATTATCCATCACTTGCCGCGTGGCGATACTGTCCCCCAGCGCTGGGGCAGACTCCGTCTCGGTCATAAAATGGAGCGTGATGCCCTTCTCTTCGGCGCGAAGAATGTAGTCTTTGACAGTATCGGCAGCAATATCGGTCAGATTGAGCGGCTTTAGATTCAGTCTCATATTGCCGGTCTCAATAGCATTGATGTCGAGCAGATTATTCACAATCGTTACCATGCGCTCCACCGCTCGTTGCAGGATTTGTGCGGTTTCCTGCACATCGCTTTTGGTGAGTTCGTCCGACGCAAGGTCTAACAGAGAAATTAACCCGCGCATTCCCATAAGTGGATTTTTAAGGTCGTGTGCGGCAATACCCAAAAACTCATTTTTCTCTTGATTCGCCCGCTCAAGGTCGTTATTAACGCGCTTGAGTTTTATGTTTGCTGAGGAAAGCTCAAGATTGGCGCGTTGTGTGGCAATCGTCTGTTCTTCCAGCAAGTCTTTTTGATGCTTTATGAGCGCATTTGCTTTATTCATTTCTTCATTGGTGCGCTCCAGCTCACTGGTGCGTTGCCGGACGTTTGCAATCATGCTATTGAACGCCTGCGCAAGATTGCCGACTTCATCACGGCTGCGGACGGGTACGGTAATATCGTGAATGCCGCTTGCTACCTTCTGTGCAGCGCGCTCAAGCGATACAATCGGCGAAGAAATGCGGTATGCAAACCAAAAAGCCAACACGATACTGCTGAAAAGACAAAACAGCATCACGCCCAACACAACATTCTCCACAACGGCAGAACGCTCCTGCCGCACAGCAACGATATTCCCAATGAGCGGCTCAATGCGCTCCATATCGGTATTCAGTTGTTCATCCAGCATCTTGATAGCTCGCACAAGCACCGTTGCTTTCTCAAATGCTTCGATATACGTCGCAAGGTGATAAGCGATTTGAGTGCGTTCCTCTAGCGCCAGCGCTGACGAGGCATTGACGGCAATCGCGTTCCGAATGAGCTGGCGGACTTCCCCAATGTATGCTTCATCGCCGCGCATAAAAAAATCCTTTTCACGGCGGCGGGCTTGCAGGAGAATAATTTCAAGAGACTTTTGATTATATGTTGCCGCTATACTTTGTGCACCGTGAATGGCATTCCGAAACGTACCTTCTTCGCCAGAGTTTTCGTTCATACCTCGCTCGTGGATTTTGACAGCGAGGTCTTGAAAGACGGCACGGTAATGCTGCGCTTTGCTAGAAAGCTCGTAAGCATTATCATCACGTTCAAAGTGTTCCAGAAGCGTAAATGCTTTTGCCAAGTGCCTTTCTACCTCGTCTGCGTCCGCTTTTGAGCGCCGAAAAACAAATTTATTTTTGCTGTCATGTGCTTTCAATAGCTCCGCTTGAAGTTCACCCGCTTGCACCGAAGCCGTAAGCACTGCTCGCTGTATAAACGCAAACGTGGCAATAATGACGGCAAAAACGACGATAAAAAGTGCAAAAGCAAGTATTTGTACCCGAAGCGGAACACGCAGTCGGCGGAATGACGAAAAAAAATGTGCATTGGCGGGCTGTGGCGATAGCGTTTGTGAAGAGAAAGGTTTCATGCGGTATTTGGGTCTTATAGCGAGATATGTATGGTGAAGTTTACAGCCTCAAATCTATGAAGAATACTGTAACGAGGCGATTACACGGCACATCAAATTGTGATAACACGTGCGAAAGTCATTGTTGAGATGCATCCCTGAAGAAATCACATTGGATTTGTGGATTTTTTTTGCCAACTTCGCGCACGAAGAACATAAGTTCCTATTGGTAATGCCTCACGCTTGGGGCAGTGCCTTTTTCATTATCATCAAGGTTGTAAACTCCTTTGCCATTTGAGTACAAAGGAAATCATAGCCTCTGCCTAATTTTGCAGACCATGATGCAGAAACATTTTCGCTTCCCTTCTTGGCTTCTCAGTTGCATAGTTCTCTTTGCACTGTGCTCATCCACCTGTGCCATTCGTGCTGTGGCGGACTGCCCGACCGTTATTTTGACGGCAAAAGACGGCACTTTTTCAAGCCCGGTATCTTCGCAAGGCGACATCCATTACGACACGCAACTTCGCTGCCAATGGATACTAAAGCCCACTGATGCCAAGCAAATCCGCCTGTGGTTCAGTGATTTTGCAACTGAAGAAAACCGTGATGTGGTGCGCATTTACGACGGAGCGGAAACCACCGCACCACTCCTTGCCGAACTGAGTGGCTCCAACATTGACGAAGCAACGTCCGTCGTTTCCACAGGAGGCGAAATGCTGGTGGAATTTTTGACGGATAATCTTCGTAACATTGACACCGATTTCGGCTGGCGGGCGCATTATGTCTCATCTTCTGTACGGAGCATTTTGAGTGCAACACCCGACAATCTGGACTTTGGCGTAGTTGTGCTAGGAAAAATCTCTGCTCTCAAATCATGTGTCGTAACAGGTTTTCGCATCACCGACGATATTCGTATTGCCGCACCGCGTGGATACTTGCTTGCTCTCTCGCCATCGGGTGCTTTCAGCGATACGCTTTTTGTGCCGGGCAACCGCGATAGCGCTACCTTTACGCTCTACATTCAATTCACGCCGCCTACAGTCGGTGACTTCGACAAACGAATTTCCATCACGAGCCGCACCGCGTTTGCAGTGGTTGACGCACAAGGCATTGCACCGCCTGCAATTTATTGGGAGCCTATGACGGGTCCCTACACCGCATCAATTCTGTGTATGGCTGCCGATAAAGATGATGATGTCTATGCTGGAACGCATAACGGGGTTTATCGCTCCAACACAAACGGGCACGCATGGATACAAAGTAATGAAGGACTGAGTAATAATGCGGCTTTGTCGGTTCGAGGTATCGCAGTCTTAGGAGATGAAGTATTTATCGGTACCGAAGATGGCGTGTATAAGTCGAGCAATGGCGGAAAATCGTGGCAATCACGCAGCGTCGGCTGCCCGAAGTTTGTTCACACTATCGTCGTCAAAGGTGATACGCTGCTTGCGGGAACAGACCAAGGAATTTTTCGCTCTACAGATGATGGCGAATTGTGGAAACCGCTTAATAACGGACTCAAGAACCATGCGGATGTAACGGCAATTTTCATTTCAGAAAATATCACTTTTGCTGCAACGGGAGATTCGATACTGTATCGCTCTACCAATCACGGCGAGACATGGACGCAAGACAATACCTTCGGGAAGCACCGCATTGACTGCTTTGGTCAGCATAAGGACGTTATTCTCGCCGGAACACAAGGCGGCTGGATATATCGCAGTGAGAACGGCGGCGCATGGAAAAAACTTGATGACCTCACTTTACCGGAAGATGGCTGGCAATACGTCCTGTCACTTGCCACCGACAAAGACGGTGTGTTCTATGCTGGCACAGAAGAAGGTGTCTTACGTTCCGGCGACGACGGCAAAACATGAGAACTACGCGACAAAGGTTTAAGTGAGCCGATTGTAACGGCACTCGTCGTGGAAGGCACCGATGTTTATGCCGGAACAGATGCAGGCATTTTTGTCTCCGAAGACAAAGCAGCAACATGGCGTGAGGCAAATCAAGGCTTAACAGGAGCTATCGTAACCGATATGCAAGAGCACAGGGGGCTGATACTGGCAGCAACGGCGGGCGACGGTGCATATCGAACATCCGACAACGGTGCAACGTGGCTTCCTTCCGATGCGGGTTTGCAAGCCCGCTACTTACGCGGTTTTGCTTCCAGAGGAAAAGATTTATATGTCGCCGCTTACGATGAATACGACCCTTCTAATCCACACATCACTATTCCGGGCGTGTATCGCTCCAACAACAACGGAACATCGTGGACACCAGTGCTGATAGACACCGTGCGGGATGCAGCAGGAAAAATCAAAACACTCCACCCTTTCCATTCAATTGTCGCAACAGGCTTCGGTACGCTCATTGCGGGTGGCGACGAAGGCGTGATTTGCCGCTCGACCAATGGTGGCGTTTCGTGGACAAAATCAACAATTATCCGCCTTGCTACTGTTGACTTGCCGTCTGTTACAACGCTCATTATTGGTCTTGACGACGCTATTTTTGCGGGAACTGTCGGCGGAGGAATTTTTCGTTCCGATGACGACGGGCAAACATGGCGGCGCACCTTTGGGGACGAACGCGGTCTTTCGGATAAAGCCCGCCGCGTCAATCACATCATTCGGGAGCAAACGGCACTTTTTGCAGCTACCGATGCAGGGATTTACCGCAGTTTGAGCAATGGTCTTTCGTGGTTACGATTGAATTTCCCCGATTCATCGGGCAGCGTCAAGGACACCATTCTGCCGCAAGCAATCATCGCTGTCGGCGGTGCGCTGTATGCCGGAACGGATGCACACGGCGTGTGGAGGTCGCTCAATGACGGCATATCGTGGGAGCGCGTCAACGAAGGATTGAACGACGATGCCGATATAACATCGCTTGCTGCTGCCGGAACGACCGATTTATACATTGGTTTGCACGGTGGTGTGGTCTATCGCACATCGCTCCAAAGCTCGGTCAATTCTGCCCGTGCTGTACTCGAAATCCCAGAGAATCTCACAGCAAAGCCCGGCGACGAAGTAGAAATACCGATTATCCTCAAAAGTATTCAGTCACCACCGGCAAATATTCGCTCCATCAAGGGACGATGTATTTTGCGCTTCAATGCCTCTATGCTCGACCCCGGCACAGCTTTGAGCCAAGAAGCTGTCGTCAATGGCGACCGCCTTATTCCCCTCACATTTGATTTACGTCCGAATGCGGGGACAGCACTTGCTACCTTGCGCTTCCGTGCTCGGCTTGGCGATGCGATTGCTACGCCGCTCATTTTGACAAGTCTCAGCGCGGACGGCGTGATTTTACTCGCTCCGAAGCCCGGTGTTCTTACGCTGACAGGTCTTTCCTACGCGGGCGGTGCACGGCTTTTCAGCTCTGAACGTGCTCCACTGCTGGCAGCAACAGCACCTAATCCCGTCAATGACAACGCCAAAATCAGCTACACACTCCAAGCAACGGCAGATGTGAATGTATCGATCGTCAATATCTTTGGCATAACCGTTAAAACATTGGTCGCTAAACGCTTGCTGCCGGGTGATTACGAGGTCAACATGGCAACGGATGATGTGCCGCCGGGTGCATATTTCCTTGTGCTTCAAACAAACGCTCACCGCATTTCCCAACCAATCCGTATCGTGAGATAATCCATGAAGAAAGCAACTATACCCTTCCTCTGCACGGCGCTCACGCTTCTGTTCGTTGTTGTTTCTTGCCCTTTATTTGCTCAAACGCAAGCAACGGTGCAGGCAGCATCGCAAACGACAACACAAGCATCGGACAACGATGGCATTCGATACGGCATAACGGGATTGTTCAATTACAACAGGCACAGCGCTCGTTTTTTGCAAATTCCCCGCGCGGTGCGGGAAAATTTAACCGACTACTATTTTCAAGATGGCGTGGGAACAGGCCTTTCGGTGGGAGCATTTATCGGAATACCGATTTTTCGCTGGCTCAATCTCGACCTCCGCGCCAGCTACGTTCAGCGCAGTGGAACGCTCTATTCGCGGCTTGACTCGGAAATCGTCGGACGGCGCGACGGCACAGGCGATGTGGGTATTTTTCGCCGCACGTTCACCGCTAATTTGGCAACAATCGGTTCGGAGGTATTTTTGAACTTTAATCCCGCGCTCGGCTTGAACGTGTATTTGGGCGGACGTGCAGAGTGGGCAATCGCAAAAACGTACCGCCAAGAAGAAGCGATAGTTGCGCCGTCGGACGGCGTGTTCCACGACACCGGCGAGCGCACACGGAATGTGCAAAGCGGAACACTTCCCGACGTGCGCAATCTTGGCGTGGCAAATATGAACATTGAAGTTCTGGGTGGCATCGGTTACGAAATTCCGATTCACCCATCGGGTGCATGGACACTGGAGCCGACACTTTTTTACGGAGCGCAAATCTACTCAGTCTTGCAAAATTTAGAAAAGGATGAGTATTGGAAAATTGCGACGCTGCGCGGTGGTGTTGCGCTCAGATACTACCCCGTGCGGGAAGCACAGTTCGATAGTCAGTTGTACAAAGTCAAACAACTGGCATCCATGGAAAAGCAACTTTCGGAAGAGCGAAAAAAGATTCAATCCGAACTCAAAGAACTCCGCCAGTCAGGTGTTTTTGTCAAAATCGGTCTGCCGGAGGGCTTGCTTGCTGATGGCTCGGAAGTACAGAACCCAACCATTCGCGTCGAGCAGTTCCGCTCATCGGCAACTGTTCAGCTTTTGCCGCATATTTTTTTCAACGAAAATTCATCTGTTATTCCGGCACGGTATCGCCGTATTGCTTCCTCCGAGCGCACAAGTTATTCCTTCAATCGTCTGACCAAACTGCGCCCGCTTGAACTCTACTATCATATTTTGAACATTATCGGCAAGCGCCTTCAAGAGCGCACCGAAGCTCGCCTCACGCTCACTGGATACTCGTTCACTTCCGGCTCAGAAAGCGGCAATAAGAAACTGGCACAGCAGCGAGCCGAATCGGTGAATGATTACTTGCAAGATGTATGGAAAATTGCGGCTAACCGCTTGACCGTGACCATACAGGACGTGCCTGCTCTTCAGGCGGGAAGCGATGCCGAGGCTGATTACCGCCGTGTGGATATTGCCTCGACCGACCCCACGATTCTGCAAGCAGTCACCTTTGAAAGTATGTATCAGACTGTTTCGCCGCAAGCATTGCGCTTTTCGCTGGACATCAATGCCGGAGCGGGTTTGAAGCAGTGGAGCCTTGAGGTATCGCAGTTCGAGGGGAACGAAATCAAAACGCTGTTTAATGTAGAAGGAACAAATACGTACTCCAAAGAATACATCTGGCGCATTGATGAGCGCCCTGCATCTGTGCCGGGCTTCACGGGAACGCTGGATTCAAAATTGGAAGTAACCGATGTGAACAACCGCAATAGCGACGCACCTATTCAGACCACGCCCGTCGAGGTGATTATGCTTGCCGACAAAATCACGAAAAAGGTTCCCGACACTCGCGTTGATGTTCTTACGCTTGTAGCATCTTTGGGGAAAGAAATCACGGAGGGCGAGACGTTTGCTGCTTTCAAATCAAGTCTGTCGCAGAATGTGGCGCTTACGGTGGAAGGATGGGCGGAAGGCAAAGACGATACAAGCCTGAATACCGATGCCGCCGATGCACGGGCGCGTCAGGTGGTGCAAGCCTCCGGCGTTCCGGCAAAAATAGTAAGCAGCAAAAAGAATGTAGCGTGGATGAAAGCATTGCACAACGACGCAAGCGTACCCGAAGGACGGCTCTACAACAGGGCTGTCCGTGTGGAGATACGGAAGCAGATTCAGTAAATATGCATATTTTTCGCTGACATTTTTACTTACTCTTTCTGCCACCACCGAAACGCCGGAAGCGCAGAGAGTAAAGTCGCTCCAAGGAGCAGCACAGCATAAAAGTGAGCCGTGCTGTAATCAAGCCCCTGTACGGCATCGTAGAGCGCAATGGAGGCGGTACGTGTTTCCCCGGCAATATTACCGCCAATCATCATCACTACGCCAAATTCGCCCAACGAATGAACAAATACAAGCGCACTGCCTGTTAGAAGACTTCTCCGCGCAATCGGTATTGCCACGCGCACAAATACTTGGCTTCGGGTAGCACCATCCAGCACAGCATTTTCCAATATTTCAACGGGAATCGCTTCAAATCCGTTCTTAACAGGCTGCACCATAAACGGCAGTCCATAGAACACCGAACCCAGCACTAATCCCGTGAAGCTAAACACTAAGTGCACATCCAAACTATCCGCCAGCCAAGCACCGACGGCGTTTCCCCGCCCGAATACATACAAAAAATAAAAGCCAATAACCGTTGGTGGAAGTGCTATGGGCAAGCTCACAAAACTTTCAATAATCGGTTTCAGACGATGCTTTGATAATGCCAAACCGTAGGCAAGCGGCACGGCAACGACAAGCAAAACAAGCACAGTCGTAGTAGCAAGGCGCAAAGAAACAAGTAATGGCGAGATGTCCGGCATGAGTCAAAATATAAACAAGAAAAGATATTACTTGAACCAACGATGAAAAGTCTTGTGCAAAACAAAAAATCTGAATAAGTTTTCGGTTTCTACACGTGCCCATCAAAATACGCAATAAACGAGTATTCATCAATAATTCCACGATGTGATGTATGGACATTTTTCCCAATGATGATTTCCCGACGCTTGAGCGCAACGGAAAAACATTTGTCCAAGTCTGCCACAGCAGCGATGTTCTGCGCCGTAAGGGTACGCGCGTGGAATTTGACGAAGAGCTTCAAATCGCCATCTTTCGGGTAGGCGAAAGGCTTCATGCGGTCTCCAACATCTGCCCGCACAATCACTCGCCCTTGCTCCACGAAGGCGAAATCAACACTGAAGATTGCACTATCAGTTGCCCAATGCACGGGTGGACGTATTCGTTGCACACGGGACGGCACACCTCTTCAAGTCATTCCCACGTGAAAGTCTATGACGTTTTTGAGGAACATGAATTGGTGTATCTCGAAAAGCCACAGCCCGTGGAAGTGGAATGGAAGTGGTGAGTGAAAACCGTACACGCATTTTTATGAATACAGCCGAGCAATCGCACCAAGCGCTTCATGACAAAACTCAGCACATCAAGCAATTCGCTCTCTCATGCGGCTTCTCGCTTGTAGGTATTGCCGAGGCAGTACCGCTCAAAGATGAAACAGAAAACTTTTCTGAATGGCTCCGGCAAGGCTTCCATGCAGGTATGGGCTACATGGAGCATAACCAAGAAAAGCGTTATGATGTCTGCAATATTCTCCCCAATACTCGTTCGGTCATTGTAGTGGCGCAAAACTACTACACCCCGTACCAACACTGCACGAGCGAAAACAAAGGAAAAATCTCTCGTTACGGCTGGGGCGATGATTATCACGACGTAATTCCCGAAAAGCTGGAGCGTATTGCTGATGAAATCAAGCGCCTTCAGCCGGAAGCACAAACGAAAGTCTATACTGACACGGGTGCAATTTTAGAAAAGCAATGGGCTGTTCGTGCGGGCATCGGCTGGCAAGGAAAGCACAGCAACATTATCTCGCGCGAGATTGGCTCGTGGTTTTTTATTGGTGTTATCCTCACCACAGCAGAATTTTGTTATGATTCGCCGATGCAGGATTTCTGCGGTTCCTGCACGGCTTGTCTCCAAGCCTGCCCCACGCAAGCCATCGTCCAGCCATACCTTGTGGATGCTCGCAAGTGTATTCCGTATTGGACAATTGAGACCAAGCCCGATGTTGATTTTCCCCGTGAAGTTGCCGATAATTTAGACGGCTGGCTGTTCGGCTGTGATACTTGTCAGGATGTCTGCCCGTGGAATCGTTTCCAAAAGCCTACGCACGAAGACCGTTTCCTGCCTCGCTTTGGAGAAACAACGCTCAATCTCAACGTCGTCCAGCAAATGACACAGGAAGAATTTTCAACCCGTTTCCGAAAAAGCCCCGTTAAACGCAGCAAAATAGCGGGTTTGAAGCGTAATGCTCTTGCACTCCGACGACAAAAAAAAGCGGAATCAGGCGATGACGACAAAGGCTCATCTTCCTGAAATCCGCTTCAGTTCTATTTCACAGAGAAATCCTCTTGGACTATGGTTGCTGCTTTTCGATGCTCCACACAAAATTTGCAAAAAGGTCAACAACTTCCGGCAGTATCGGCAATTTTTTCTTTTCCATGGGTGCCATAGCAAGGTCTTGGTTGCCGTCCTTAAGATTGAAACTCATATTTTTCACGGAGAAATATTGCGCCCGTGGATTGGCAGCCACCATGTTCCGCGTGTGCTCGTCGCCAATGGAGAAATCTAACGTGCCATGAACACCGATAATCGGGATAGTCAATTTGGCAACTTCCACAAGCGGCTCGTATTTATTGAGTGAAAGAATGTACTTTTGAAGCGCCGGACGCATCAAATCGTACAAAATACCATCTTTAGGAGTCAACTGCGGACGACGACCATTCTCCAGCATTGAGGCAAGCGAGTCAATTTCCCGTGCCGTACCTTCGGGGAAGGTGGCAGCGGCTTGGCTACGCATATAACGCAGCCAGCGACGTGAATCCGGCGCAACCATGATAAGACCGTCCACCTGCTGCCGATACGCCGTGATAATGCCTGCCAGTGCGCCTTCACGCCCAAAGTCATTCGGACGGCTCAAACCCAAAATAGTGATTGCACCAAGACGCTTATCTTTACGCAAGGAATCTACCCACCCGCAAGCATCCACAATCGTTCGCTCGAAATCATGAAAATCGTCATCAAGGTAGGCATCACGGCTTCGTCCCGAACCGCGCGTGTCGTAGCGAAACGTAGCAATACCCTCAGTAGCAAGCGCTTCGGCAAGATACTGACCATAATTGCTTGAATCGCGGTTATGCCGCGAAATACCGTTGCGGTCATAAACCGTATTCGTGTTCAGAATGAGCAGCACGGGCACCGATGCTGTCGTGGTGGCAGTTGTGGGAAGAAGAAGTGTCCCCCAGAGTGTACCTGTCGTGGTAGGCAGTCGGCGTTCCTCGCTCGTAAATTTGAGCGGTTGCTTGGGACGTTTGAGCGAACGTGCCAGTGGCGGAGACGCAACAACGCCTCCACCGGCAGTGGGTGGCTCTACCAATGGCTTGGAAACTGGTTCTTGGGGCGCGGGCGCAGGGGCGCTTGTGGAGGTGGGTTTTGTCTCCTGCGGCTGTTTGTCTTTCTTGCCCGTAACCTTTTTGGACGGCTTTGGTGAAGCCTTTTTTGATGAGCCGGATTGGGATGTTGTTTGCGAAAAGGCGGGATACGTCATCCCGAACAGCACAAAAACGAATGGTATCAAACAGAGTGCAATCGGCTGTTTCGAGAAGAATTTCAAACCACGAGAATTTGTCATAAAGCGCAAAAAGTTAGTTCAACAAAATGAAAAAGAATGTCGCTATCCCGTGATTGATTGCGCAAGTTGCTGAAGCTACTCGCACAACCTATTCGCTCACGGAGTATATGTATTTTTGCGACAATCGTGGTAACGTAGGGTTCGATAGAAAAAGAATCGTTCTAAAAAACTCACAAGCGCTTAAACACTCGCAGCGACAGGTACTTGCTCGTGTAGAAGGCGCAGCCACTGGCGATAACCAATCCACGCCAAGACCGTGAAGACGACATAGAGCGCTGAAGTAAGCCACAATGATTTGGAAATAAACAGCCCAACATACAGCACATCAGCCGCCAGCCACACAAGCCAGCTTTCACAATATTTCTGCGCCTGCATCCAGACGGCGCAAAGGCTCATGCTTGTCAAAAACGCATCCATTTCCGGCAATGCTGCATCGGTATAGTGCCGAAGAACGAATGCTGCTCCGAAAGCAAAGACGAGTGTGGCGATAGCGGCATAAGGCATTAATGTTGTTGGGATGCGCGTGATACGGCGCTCTGTGCGGGATTCGCCGCCATGAAGCCACTCATACCATCCATAAGCGTTCATACCGCAGAACACCAGTTGCAAAGCCATATCTGCGTAGAGTTTCTCACGAAAAAATACCGCCACATACAGCAAAACACTCGCAATGCCCCACGCCCAGCACCACACATTATTGCGTACTGTTAGCCACACCGAAATAATGCCGGTAATGGCACCAACTGCTTCAATCCACGTGATGTGAGGCATACCTCAATCTTTGACTACAAAAGAGCGATAAGATGTTTAACTCAATTTTCCTTGCAGGTTTCCTTGCAGGACAGCTACAAAATTACGAAAAAGGTGATAATTTTTGTTGGAAAACTCCTATTTTTCCGCTATCCTTAACATCTTTTAACCAAGCGCATTTCGCACTATTACCTCAAAAGCACCTATTTATGCGGCTTCTAGCCCTCTTGTTTCTTGAACCATCCCCCGCATTTCGTTCCCAGCTCTAGCAGAATCAAACCCTACTCCACGTTCACTTGCCGTTACCATGCTCATCACCCGCATCAAAGCTGACCATTTCAAGACGTATCATGCACTTGACCTCGACCTGAGTGTGAGCGAGGGCAAGCCGCTTGTACTTATTGGCGGTGCGAATGGCGGCGGCAAAACCACACTTTTTCAAGCGGTCTGTGGTGCGCTGTACGGGTTAAAAATTAGTACGGAGCAGCAATTTCACGAACTGTACAATACAGGTGATAATGCCCGCACAGGCTCCGGCACGGTATCGGAGCAAGGTATTCCGCACATCACACTCGAAATTCATTTTGTCGGGCATCTTTTGGGCGAAGAGAAACCACACACACTCACACGTCGCTATGAAGTCTCTGCAAGCGGCAAAAAAACTGAGGTAGTGGAGTATGTCAACGCAAATTTTGGCGGAATGAAATATGCCTTCAACAGCGCCATGCCGCAACGCGAACGCATGAAGCATCAAACCGAGATTGCCAAAATTATCAAAGCAAATCTGCCCGAAGAACTCAGCCGCTATTTTCTTTTTGATGCGATGGAATCCGGCGCACTCGTGCGTGAGGACGAGATAAACCGAGTCATTCGAGAAAATATCGAAAGCGTGATGGGCTTTGGGAAATATATTCAGCTTGGACGTGTCGCCGAAACACTGGCAAAGCGCACCAACGCTGAACGCCTAAAACTCGAAAATGAGAAGCACGAATATATGCGGCTTCTTGGCGAAAAACGGCAATTAGAAACTCGTGCCGCCACGCTGGAAACAGAACTTACAGAATCATTTGCTTTTCGCCGCAAGAACAAGACACTCTACGAAGCACTCCAACACGACCTCGAAGCTGGGTTTGCCATTACGCGGACGATTGAACAAACAAAAAAAGAGATTGAAACAATTCTGAGCCGTGAACGCGGCTACCACAGCGCCGTACAGGGCTTCGCGCAGAACTTTGAGCAGCACGTTATTTTGCCGAACCTTGCCAGCACGCTTCGTAGCGAACTTGCGCTTATTATTTCCACCAAAAACGCCGTTGAAAAGCAAGGTGAGGAAACTATCAAACGCGAAACCGTCGAGCGAATCGTCCGTGAGGCTCTTCGGTACTTGCGTGATAAAACGTTGATTGAAGAGAATGGCGCTCAATCGCTGGAAACATCGCTTGTGGAATATCTCGTTTCGGCACGAATGTCGGCGGCGCAAGCGGACTTCTACGAATTTTTGAACCAGCAGGAAGTTCGCGCTTTGGAGAACCTTTTACACGGCACACACGCGAACCCTTTTGCACAAATTCTTGAACAAAAAAGCCAGCTTTTGAGCCAATTAGAAAGACTTCCGGGTTTGGAGCGAAGTCTTGAAGAATGGCGTAGTCATGCGGCAAGCAAAGACTTTTCGCTTATTCGTATTTTTGAGCGGAACGAAAACACCATTGAACTGCACGAAGAAGAGCAAAAGCGCATCCAGAATGACCTTGCGGCAATCGAAACGCGCCTTCATGCGTTTGATATTCAAATGGACAACGCTACCGACCCGAAATATGACCTTCTTCAAAAACTCAAGCCCTTTTTCCTCGAAACCGGGGCGACGCTTTTGCAAGCAAAGAAGCGGCAAATCGAAATGACCATGATGCAAGACCTGAACATCAACCTTGTGCCGTATCGCAGCGTGATTGACCGCGTGGAGCTTTCGGATTCTCTCGCAGACCTGAGTTTTCGGATGTATCACACAAGCGGCAATGAAATTGCACTGAATCAGCTCAACACCGCATCAAAGCAGATTGTTGTGCAATGTCTCTTGAAAGCTCTACACCAATTTGGCGAGTACGACCCACCCGTGATGATAGACACCGTGATGGGTGCTCTCGACGAGGAAAGCCGCCAGACGGTGCTTGAGAACTACTTCCCAGAACTTTCACACCAGACAATCCTGCTCAGTTCCGACAGCGAAATTCGTCCCGATGGTGATTTCGATACGCTTGTTCCGTTTATTTCCCGTACCTATACGCTGAAGCGCGACAAGGAACGCCAATGCACGGAGATTGAAGAGGGGTATTTTGGAAAAAGTCTTGAGATTATTCAACCAATGTGAATCCAATATTTGTCATAACATTTTGGCTTGCACTCAGATATTATCATATTTTTCGGCTCTATGTCCCCTCACACCCTCAAATTTACCGCCCTTCGCCAAGCAGAAGCGCTCCCCGCGCTCCTTGCAACGCTCAAAGACCGCATCGAATCATTGCTCAATCTCAGCGATTATCATGGCGAGTTAAAACCTGTGCTCATCAGCACGAATCTTGTGCAGCGTCTGTGCCTTGCCACGGGTTTGGGACGTGACGAAAAGCGTAGCCGTGCAGAACTTGATACAATCACTCTTTCGGACACAACCTATATTCACGACACCGTTTTTACGCGGATGAATCTTCTGGCGATGTGGTCGGCACTGGTGAAGATGCGATATAATGCCCTCCCGCTTGATTGGGCGAGCGCTAGCACTCTCAGCGCCATCATCAATGCCGAGATGCTGCACGGTGCGGAACTTCTTCTAGAGGATGATGCCTTGTTATCCGCCCTTGCTTCTACGGCTCTTGAAACAAGTAATAGTGCATCGGAACAACTGCCAATTTTGAATCTGCACATCGGAACATTTGCTGACGGTAACGCTCAGGCAGCCTCATTAAACCTGAACGGGCGCGATATTCCGAACACGCAAATCCTTATCGCTGGCGCGACTGGTTCCGGCAAGACCAATCTTCTGGCGGTACTGCTTCAGCAAATCCGTAGCGCGTCGGTCGAAACGCCCTTTCCTGTCAATTTTCTCTTGTTCGATTACAAAGGTGAATTTTCCGACCCCGCCAATGCCCCATGGTTGCAGCACTTCGAGGTGCAGCGCCGTTGCATCATTGACCCGCTCCACGAGCCGCTTCCCTTCAATCCGTTCAAGGATTTTTCCCAAAAGCAAAATGCCCGCAGCGAAATCAATCTGTACGCAACCGAACTCGCTGAAGCGCTTTTGGCACTAGACCGCGCCACCATTAGCGCTAATATGGCAAACAGACTCACCGAAGCGGTCATTCAAGCGTACGGGCGCACTAACAACGCTCCCGTAAGCTTTGAGCGTATTTACGACGAGTACACTGCGCTCCAAGACCCACGCGAACAGAGCAAATCAGATTCGGTGAAGTCTATGCTTTCGCAGCTTATTCGGTCGAATCTCTTTGCAGCAAGCGACAGTGCGGATTTAGTGCGGTCAAGCCTCATTATCAAAATGGATACGTTTCCCAAAGACGGCATCATTGCTAAGGCGATGGTCTATTTCACGATTGCTAAGCTCAATGCGCTCTACGAAACGCTGCCTGTGCAGACAATGAACGACAAACACGTGGAATTGCGCCACTTTACCATTATTGACGAAGCACACTATATGCTGGACTTCGACAACAAGCCGCTTCGCAACCTCATTGCTACCGGCAGGAACAAAGGCTTGAGCATTATTCTGGCAACGCAAAGTATGGAAAGTTTTCGATCGGATTATTTTGATTTTTACGCCAATGCCCAGTACCCGCTTATCATGCGGCAGCAAACCATGAATGACCGCGTTCTGCGTGATTTATTCGGGCTTTCAGGGCAGGAATTTACGAAGCTCAAAGAGGCTATCAGTAATTTGAAAAAGGGCGAGGTGATTTTACGCACAGGTGCTTCCAATCTAGCTTCGTCGCGGAAGTTCAGAAAGATTGCGGTGACGCATTTGGTATAAATGATAAGCCTATTTGTAATGGTTAAATCTGAAAGAAGAATTTGCCATGTTCAAACTGTCTTGCACGGCTCTTATCCGCTTAAACAAAGGGCTTAGATTTGGGTGGTCAAACTCATCCCCTTTTGAGCATGAATCAAACCGAATAGAAACCCCAACATAACATATTTCTTTGCGCTCTGCATTAACTCGGCAGTATAACAGTGTTGCAGGACAATTACCATAACAACCATCTTCCTGTGCATATTTCCGTTGTTGTAAATCGCGCTGAATTTCTTGTTCCTCTAGCCCAAAAGTCTTCAAATGATAATAAAGCGTTGTATCGGAAGGTTCAAGAAGAAATACCAAGTACCAAGTTCCTTCGCAAGCACTTCGGGTGCTGTCATAACAGCAATCATAATACACTTCTTTGGAGGGAAAAGCATAAACGCAGGGAATCCCCTCAGACAAGCCAAACGTTTTGCGTACAAGTGCATCTGCTTCCTCGAACCGCATTGGAAGATATGCTTCATTCAAGCTATTCAGATTTACAATCCCGACCGATTCCAGAGCGGTATCCGAAACCATTCGATAATCGTGCATTATGCCAAGAGAGTCTGTCGTATATTTAGCAGCGTACAATTGCCCCGAATCTTGAAGAGTAAAACTGTGTTGAACATTAAAATACGGCTTATTTCGTACACGCATTTTGTAGCGAATAGTGAATTTATCTTCTCCATTCAGTCTGGTTCTGTACAGTCTTTGAGTTACGGGATACTCAACCCAATCAAACTGCCTGATTGATCGAACCGAATCAATTTCCACAATCACCTTGTCTTGAATGTTATAATGAGCAAGTTTTGTCTGAATCATGTTGAATGCAGTCTCGTACAGCTTCGGGGGTACTTTTAACTCATCCTCTGTCAGTTCTTTAGACGATGAGCAGGATGCAAGTGCCATTCCTAAGATTGTACAAGCAAGTACCATTAGTATTTTTTCAGTAAACTTCATAGTTTTGAGTATGAAAGAGAAACGATAATAATACATTCTAGTAATATACAAGAAACCACCTCAAAACCGCACATCTACTTGTACCATTAGCTGCGCGTCGGTATTGCTGTTGATTTGCGTGGCTCCGCTTCCGAGCGTGGAAACGTCGAAGCGTCGTGTGAGCGAACCCCGTGCATAGAGTGTGACAGCCGGAAGCGGCTGAACTTCTAGCATCAGATATGCTCTCACACCCTGACCATACAAGGGTGGATTGGAAAGCGTACCCGGAAGCGCCGTTTCGTACTGCCACACCGCCGAATCAAAACTCTCCGTGCGAAAAGCAACCATGCGCCCTGTGAGGCTGAGCCACACGCTAGGCGACCACGATGCCCCCACAAATCCCAACATCCCAAACTCCGGTGCTTGGTTGCCTTCATAGCTCACAAAGGCAGCTTCATAGCGGGCTTGCAGACGCAGCACGTCCGAAAATGTATAGGAGCCATGCAGACGCAACCCCGTTTTACCACGCCCATAGACCACGCGGCGGCTGTTGCGTCCTGTGCCAATCGTCAGAACATCCGTCTTCGTTTCGTGGCGAAGGCGCATCACGCCTTGCAAATTGGGCGTGGCATCCCATGTTGTTTCGGTAAAAATATCTACACCGCGCACTTGCACGGGTACGGTCGCCGTGCTCGAAAGCGTTGTGTAGGCATCCAAGTACCCATTCACGCGGAGCCTCGGAAGCTCCTTCCAGACTGCCCCGATGTACAAGCCCGCTTCATTGGTTGGTTTCGGGTTTTCGCCAAAATTCATCCCAAACGGCGAGCGGAAATCCGTCGGGAACGCGCGGGCAGATGCCGCCAATTCCCACGATTTCAAGCGCCACTCCGCCGCCATGCGCCCGCCGACGTTCCCCGCTCCGTCGCGTGCCATTTCTCCCATCACCACCACATTGCCAAGCGAGTAAGTGCCAAAGAGCGTAGCAAGTGCGCCGCGTTGCTGCGGGAAAACCATCACCGAGCGCGACGTAATAGGCTTGTCGTATTCCAATGAAAGGATGCTTGCACCAAACGACCAATGCTCAATGCCGCGCTCTGTTTTTTGCTCTATTTTTTCTGCTTGTGCGTCCATTCGCGAAGAAACTTCCGCGCTCACGCCGAAGAGTCGTTCTGGTAGCGTATTTTTCGTGGAAAGTTCGGAGCGTGTGCGGAAAAGACCGTCAAAATCCAGCGATGTAGCCACATTGTTCACGGTGTCTATGCGAGCCGAGCGCTGCTGCCACGATCCCCAACCTATAAAACACGCCGAGAGTTTTTCATTCAAGAGCAGATTTTGCTGCACCGCCGCACCGTGAAAGAATTGCTGCTCCGTGGAAGAACGGTACGGAATGAGATTCTGTGAGGTTTCGGTGACGGGAGAAATTACGTCTGCGCCTTTACGATTTGCATAAATGCTCCACAGCATTGTTCCCAAGCCACTTTCTACCAAATAATCACCGACAATGACGCTTGTGTTTAATTTCGGCGAACCAAACTCAGCACGGACGTAGCCGCTCAGAAAATCCGTCGTACTCAGTTCGCCCGCATCTTTTGCAACGGTTAGATTTGCTTCAAAAAAGCCAACAGAATCTTTGCGAAATGAGGCAGTAAGCCGTTGGTAGAGTTCCAAGGGCGAACCTTGAAATTGCTGACTTGCCGTGGCATCTGCCGTAAAGCCGCGTTGGGGTGTTGCCCAGAAGCGTGTTCGGGCTCGGTACCAGAGCGCAAGATTTGATTGCCGTGAGATATTTTTGAGGGGATCAATAGGGCTACCGGACGTTATTTCAAGTGGCTCGTTCTGCGGTGTTTCGAGGGTAGTACAAAATTTCAACAAATACACTTGTGCAAAAGAAAGCGCAAGTGAGTCCTGAAGTACGGTATAATCGGCATCAGGATATTTTCTCACCAATCGTTTTATCGCTAATGCCGTTTCGAGCGAAATGCCCGGAATGGTCTGCAAATCCCGCACGGAAGCTGTTTTGAGGCGAAGCGGATTTTGGCGATAATACTCCAGCAAATCTACGCTGGGCGATACGCCGGTTGACTGGGCAAGAAACTCCAGAACCTGTTCCAATTCTTGCGTTGCAGGCGTTCGGGATGCTGATTGAGCAAACAAGTCCGATGAGGCAGAAAGCAAAGCCAGATAGAAAATAGTAAATCGGAGTACCGCATAAATAAACGTTTTGGGGAAGAAATTTGTCGAAACAAGTGGAATGAACTTGGTCATATCGGCACAAGAGACTATTTTGTGATGGAAAGTGTCATTTACGTTCGCTCCAAAAAGATAGCAAAATCATTGCTTTTTCCCAATATCAATTCTTCATTATGCAGAAAATTCGCTTGAGCGCTTTGTTGTGCGCCGTCTGTGCGCTTATGGTGTCGGCACTGACGCTTCGCGGGCAAGAACTCCGCGCAACGGTCACGGTTGATTTTGCACCCGGTTTCGACCTTAACGAGCGGGATAATTTTGCTTCGTTTCGCCAAGAAATTCAGGCATATTTGAACACCCAATCCTTCACGGGCAAAGAGATGAAAAGCGAAGCAGATAAAATCACGTGGAAAGACGAGCCGGTGAATGTGAATGTGAGCTTGACCTTGCTGAGCGGCACACAGACAACTCGCTATAATGCAACCATGCTCATCAGCGCCAAACGAACACTTTACGGCACAAAAAAGCAGTCTTCGACGGTGATATTTCTTGACACCAAGCTCATGTTTCCGTATCAGCGCGGTTCATCGTTTTCGTACCAGCCCCTGCGCTTTGATGATTTGGTGAGTGTGCTGGATTATTATGCCTTGATGTGCATTGGTTTTGATTTAGATTCGTTCTCTCCGCTTGGCGGAACCCCGTATTTTCAACGTGCACAGCAGATTTTGCAAATTGCGGGCACAACACAAAGCCAGTATGTAAGCATGAATGAAGATAACGGCTGGAATCTGCGCGGGGACGAACCCGGAAAAATCTCACGGGCAAGTGTGGTCAGCGAACTCTTAGATGCACGGTATAGTGAGTTTCGTACGCTGACTTCGGCATATTACCTGAATGGATTGGACTTTCTGGGTGACAAACCCGACGAGGCGAAAGCAACGATTGACGATCTCCTGACAAAATTCGCCGATTTCAAAGATAAACTGCCCAATCGCAGTGCGCTTTTTCAGCTTTTTTTCGACTCAAAATTCCGTGAACTTGCTGAACTTTTCCGCGGCTATCCATCCGAAAAAGTATGGGCAAAACTCAAGTATAACGACCCTTCGCGGACAATTATTTACGAGGATACGCGGACGGGCAGAAAGTAATCCACCGTTTGCAATAGAGGGCTAATGTATGCTCAAAGCACTGCTTGTTGATGATGAGCGACTCGCTCGTACAGAACTCCGGCGAGTGCTGGCGGAGTTCCCCGACCACATCACGGTTATCGGCGAAGCAGCCAATAAACAGGAGGCTGTGCGCTTTATCTCGTCACTCGAAAATCCACGCCCCGACGTGATATTCCTCGACATCAATATGCCTCGCGGTTCCGGCTTTGATCTGCTGGAGAATATTGACTATGAAGGCGAACAACCCATTCACATTGTTTTTGTAACGGCATACAACAAATATGCCGTCCGTGCTTTTACTGTTAATGCACTGGATTATGTGCTGAAACCCATTGACGCAAAGCGCATAGCAAAGACTTTAGAACGATTAGAAAAACTGCGCAAAGATACTAACGATACTATCGCCACACCATCCGACGTGCCAATACAGGATGAAAATAGTGATGAGGAAATCGCATCGGAGGCGGAGGAAAATATCGCTTTAGAGACCGCACAAAAACTAGCATTGGATGATTTTGTCTTTGTTACCATTGGCAAAAGGATGCGTTTTGTTCGCGTGCCGGAGATTGCTTTTATTCGCTCAAGTGGAAATTATTCCGAATTGTGTCTCCAAGACGGCAAAAACGCGCTCATTCTTCGGACGATGAATGAATGGGAAGCCGTACTGCCACCTGAACATTTTCTCAGGATTCACCGAGCAACGATTGTGAACCGTGCTTGTATTGATGATGGGCGACCAATGGAAACACTCGGCACAACCGCACAGATGTATTTGCGTGATATTGGGGAACCGTTTGCAGTGAGTCGCAGATATTTAGTGAAATTAAAAGAACAGCTTCTGTAAACACGACTGTCAATACTCCTTTACTTCCGCTCCAGCTCTCGCGTCGCAATGCGAATAAGCACCGTAACCATTCCGCCCGCTTCAACAATCTCCATCGTTTGCCCTTCAGCGTAGAGTTGGCTCAAACGCTTACGAAGATTGTCCAGCCCAATTCCCGTACTGTTTTGCTTAACCAAATCAGCAACGGTATTTTTTTCTTCTTCTCCGTCTTGAGTTTCCGCAATCCAGTGCCCCGTATTGCGAACTTCCACGCGCAGCCATTCCGCGCCGCTTTCGACCGTTTCTAATGTTGCAGAAACCTCTACACGCAGGGCTGATTCAGAGGACTCCATACCATACTTGATGGCATTTTCTACCAAAGGCTGTATGAGAAAAACCGGAACATTGAAATCAAGTGCCTTGGGTTCGGCAGAAACACTTGCTTCCAGCTGCTCCTCAAAGCGCAATTTTTCAATATCCAGATAATGCTCGACCGCCTCAATTTCTTCGCCTAAAGGAATCGTAAGCTGTGAACCCGCATCCAGCGTGTGCCGAAGCAGCAAGGAAAATTCCAGAATCATCCGCTTGGCGTTGCGAGGATTTTCGCTCAAAAGGGAATTGATGGAATTGAGAACATTGAACATAAAATGCGGATTCAGCTGATGCCGGAGCATTGCATCGGTGGCGCGTTTGCGCTCGGTTACGTCTTCCATCACCGACCATATCCGATTATTATCCACACCCGTCGGAATGTCCGCTTCGCCGATAATAATGCCGGAGAGTACGATAGAGAGCTTTTCACCGTCAGCACGAGTAAAGACATGTTCCAACGGACCAAACGCGCCCCGCCTTTCCAAACCATAATCTATGAGGGCGTACAGCGAATCGGAGACGAGGGCGCGAAAATCCTGCACAACGCCATCCTGTGCGCTGTATCCCGTAATAACTTCAAAGGCAGGATTGGTCTCGATAATCTGACCGCTTCGCTCCCAAAGAATCATCCCCAAAGGCGAGGTATCAAACAGCGCACGAAATTTCCGCTCCGAACGGCGGCGTTCTTCGATGTTCAATATCAGCTCCGCTCGTTGCTCCTGCAAGCGGGCAATACGACGGCGATACACTTGCAGCACCGCCGCCAGCGCTCCCACTACCGCCAAGCCGATAAATACCCGAAACCACCATGTCTGCCACCACGCCGGATGAATCCGAACGAGAAGCATTGCCGGCTCTGCGTTCCATACACCATCCGCGTTTGCTACCTTGACTAATAAGCGATATTCACCCGGCGCGAGGTTCGTGTAGGTTATCCACCGCTCCCGCTTCGCGTCTGTCCAGCCTGTATCCACGCCCTCCAAGCGCCATGAATATAGGTTTTGCTCGGGACGAGTGAACTCCAGCGCTGCCGCTTCGATGCTCAGGTTGTTCTGATTGTGCGTCAGTTCTATCTCGCCTCGGTACGCAACCGAATATATGGTGTCGCCGCCAATGTCCCGCACGTTCATAATCGCGGTGAGTGGCGGTGTGGGGTTATCCCGTAGCAAATCAGGAAAAAAGCTGTTCACGCCTCCCGTACCGCCGAAAAACATTTCTCCGCTTGCGCTTTTGAAATACGACCACCGATTAAATTCATTGCCTTGCAAGCCGTCTTCGATGTCGTAGCGGCGTATTGCTCCCGTTTTTGTGTTATACGAGCACAGCCCGTTGTCGCTGCTTATCCAGAGCAATCCCGCACCGTCCTCCAATATACCGTAGCAGTTATCGTGTGGCAGCCCGTTGTCCACGGTCATTTTCTTGAAAACGTCCCGTTCGCGGTCATAACGCGCTATGCCGCCGCCTTTGGTCGTTACCCACACGTCCCCGGAACGGGTTTCAAGGAGGGAGGTGGCGAAGTTGTCACCGATAGTCAGAGGATTGCCCGCTTCGCTCGTGTACCGACGTAAGGTTTTGTTCGCAGTGTCGTAGCGAGCAACGCCGTCCAAACTCGCTATCCACAATGCTCCGAAGCGGTCTTCGCGCACGGCGTAAATATGCTTGAAGGGATACGGCATTCCCGTTTTGGAATCTCGGAGCGGGAGGTATTTTCCCGCTTTTCCGGGGTTGGCGGGTATATACCACAAGCCTGCATCCATAGTGCCTATCCACAAATTTCCCTTGCAGTCACCGCTGAGGGATAAAATAAGAGTAGAATCGGGAAAATGAATTGGTATAGGGCGGGAGCCGAACGTACGGAAGCCAATCGCAGTGCGGTTGGGGTCAAAGGTTTGCAGAGCGTTTGCCCCCACCCAAAGCGTTCCTTTTGTGTCTTGATAGAGCGCTCCGAGACCTTGAGTAAGACCGCCCGCTTTGCGCGGGTTCGGGTAATAACGCCTCACCGTGCCGCTTGTTCGGTCTATCGCATTAAGTACACCGCCATCAAGCCCTGCCGTTTGAACGTATACCCAAAGATTATTATTGGTGTCGGCGAGTAGCGCGCGTGCGTAGTTCCCGCTCAGGCTGTTGGAATCCGAGGAATTATTCCGATACGTCTTGAAGCGCAGTTTATACGGCGAGTGTTTGCCAATATCCGATCTGATGTTACTGACCGCGCCCCAATCAATCACCCACACAACGCCCGATCGGTCTTCGTACACGCGGTTAACCTTAAAGCTAATACTTGTTTTTTGCCGTGGGCGTTTGCCGTAGGCACGCACGACGCGAATGCGAGGGTTGATAGTGAACAACGCGCTACTTCCGCCCATGTCGGTTCCGCCGACCCACACGCGGTCGGGTGCAGTGCAATGAATCCATCCGGGGATATGCTCTTCCTCTTTCAAAAACTCGCCCACGACCCGCCCCTCGCGGACATTGACGGCGTAAACGCCTTTTTGAGCGTATGTCGCCGCCCACAAGGTATCTCCCACGCCCGTTAATGTACTTGCGGTAAAGGGCAATTCAAACGGTGAGCGCATAAACGAGTCGCTCCGTTCATCATATCGGTATAAGAATCTATCGTTCTGTGAGGCAACCCACAGCCGCCCCGAAGCGTCGAGTGCAAACGATTGCTCATATGCGCGGAGCGGATAACGCCGGGCAACTTTCCCCGTGCGTCTGTCAAAACGAACGATTCCCGAATCAGCAGCGGCTAACCAAAAACGCCCTTTTCCGTCTTCAATGATGGAACGTATATTCTCAAAGCGCAAAGAACTTGAATCGCCCGCGCGAGCGCTGTACTGGGTAAACCTATCGTGTTCGCGGTCGAAGCGCACCAAACCGCCATTCGTTATTAAGACCCACAGTACGTTTTCTTTATCTTCATACAATGCGTCCACGCGGTTTTTGGGAAGGGAAAAAGCATTGCCCGCCTCGTGGGCATAGCGGCGAAACGTGCCGTCGTAGCGATACAAGCCGTCGGAGGTGCCAATCCACATCACGCCTTTTTTATCCTGCAAAAAGCAGAGCGGCTCTACGTCGGGGTTGTATCCCTGTTCGCGTGTAAAGCGTTCCACAGGAAAGTCGTTGTAGCCCGGCTGCGCCCCAAGGGGCGAAAACGCCGCCACTATCGCACTGAGGGCGATAACAATGAAACGGCTCAACACAAAGCGGTGGAAAAGCATTGGGAACATATTTGCTGTGAGTAACTAGTCAGGTCTTCCTGCCCTACACTTTCCCAAGCGGACGGGAATCAAGTACGCAAATCTACATCTTTATAGCTCATTGGCAAATCTTATCCAATTTTTAGCCTACGCTAAAAATTGTAAAAAACTTGACTTTTTGACCACTTTTTACCGCTTATCCATCCTAATAACCGCTTATCCAAAATTTCTCGGTTTCTTTTTACTCACGCCCTACTTTTGTTCATGCAACCTTACATTATTATCATAAAGCCGTACCGACTTTCGGGCAAAAGAATTTACGGGGCATTCGTCCCCGATATTCCGGGATGTACCGTTACGGGCACAACGCTGGAGCAAACGCTGGAGCTTATTCGCTCCTCCCTGCGTACTGCCTTGGTTGGTATGATGGAAGCGGGCGAGGATATTCCCCGCCCGACGGAATTCGCCAAATGGGAGCAAGACTATCGGGAATCGGTCGAGGCGCTAGAGCCGGAAGATATTCTCGTGGCGCTGGTTGGGGCTGACATAGCATCAATACAAGCATTGATGAATGAGGCGAGCTAAAACTTTCAAACGATACTATCAATACACTTTTACCTTTATCCAAACAATACCATGACATTCGATTTCCCTTCTCACCGTGCCTCACGCTTGAATTGCGGTTATTCTCGCGGCGGTTTTCTTTCGAGAATGTTTGTGGCACTTCTATTGGTTGCGCTCATGGCTCTTTTTGTGGGGCGGGCAAAAGCGCAACCGACTGTCACGGGCTATAACCCAACGCAAAATCAAAAAAGCGCACCCGTGAGCAGCCCGATAAGTCTGACGTTTTCAATGCCCATGAACGCAGGCACGGCTTCCAACACAGTCTTCAAGACGTTTGGCGGCTATCGGGGGTACTTGTCGGGTACAGGAACATACTCCGGCAGCGGCACGCCGACGATTACCTACACGCCCGCCGCACAATACAAACCGGGCGAAAAAATTTCCACAACAATTACAAGCGCCGCCCAAAGCACGGGAGCCGTTCCCATTGCTAAGCCTTATGTTTATGAGTTTACTGCAAAAGCGGGCGTGGGTCCGGCGACGTTCTATTCAGCTCCTGCGCTGCCGGGTGCAGGTGCGAATACATGGTCTGTTTGTATGGGTGATTTTAATGGAGACGGCGCTCTCGACCTTGCCTCCGGAAATGGTTCCTCGAACAATATTAGCGTTTACATCAATACCAACACAGGCTCATTTGCAGCGCCGACGACGGTGGGAGCGGGGGGAAACGGTGCGCAGACGGTGATTGCCCGAGATTTTAACGGCGACGGCAAACTTGATATTGCTGTTACAAACTATACCAACAATAAACTTGGCATTCTTATTGGAAACGGCATGGGCGGATTTGCACCGGTAGTCAGCTACACAACGACAGGAGGGGGCGCTGCCGGCTTGGATGCCGGAGACATTGACGGCGATGGTGACCTTGATCTTGTTGTGATGGGTCAATCTACAGGAGCGGATATCTTTTTTAATAACGGTTCCGGCGTGTTTTCCGGTCCCACGTTTTATTCCGTTTCGGCAAATGCCACGGGCGTAGTATTTGGCGATTTCGATAATGACGGCGACCTCGACTTTGCGGTGGCAGATTTGATAGGAAACAATGTCAGCATTCGTTTCAATACAGGCTTCGGAACATTCGGCGCTGCCACGACATATCCGGCAACGGCGGCGGCAGCGATTGTTACGGGCGATTTCGACGGCGATGGCGACCTTGATCTTGCCGTAACAAATTGGGGGGGACCAAATCTCAGTGTTCTTATCAATATCGGCGTAGGAAGCGGAACGTTTGCCGCAGCCGTACCGTATTTCGCCGCTGGATCGAATGTTCTCTCAGCGGGAGACGTGGACGGCGACGGTGATTTGGATCTGATTACCCCCAACATCTCCGCTGCGGGAACGGTAAACGTGTTATTAAATTCGGGAACGGGAACCTTTGGTGCGCCATCATCCTATACCGCAGGCAACAACCCTCAACAGGCAGTTGTTGGCGATATTGACGGTGACGGCGATCTTGATATTGCAGCGGCAAACATCACCTCCAACAATCTCACCCTTCTCTACAATATGTCCCCTCCGACGGCATATTACTACCGTTCCGGCAATGCCGCCCTGCCTGCAAGCTGGTGCTCAAGTCCTGTGGGCGGTATTCCCGCTACGACCTTTTCTACGCCCGGGCTGGACTTTATCGTCATGGGCGGCTCTTCTGCCGTAACGACGACAACGGCAACGGCGACCAGTGCGCTGACCATTCCGGCTGGCATCAATTTCAGAATACAAGCACCGTCCGTCCTTGCGATGAATAGTGGTTTTTCGCTGACTAATTCAGGTAGCATCATCGTCGAAGGTAGCGCACGTAGCGGCGGCACACTGCTTTTTAACGCACCGCCAAACTTCGCTGGTACTGTGCCGACGTATCAAAGCGGTTCTACGCTGCAGTATGCCGGAACAGGCAATATCAGCACTGCTGTGGAATTGCCCGCAACCATGCCCGGAAACCTACGCGCAAGCAATATCGGGACACTTACCGTATCTCCAGCAGGCAACCCCGTTATCGCGGGAAACGTAACGATTGACCAAGCAAGCACCTTACAACTTAATGCCGGAACGGTTACCACATTCAACGGCGCATTAAATCTAAACGGAACACTGGCGCATTACGCTTCGGGAGGTCTGAGAGGACTGCTTTTGAATGGGGCGCTTGCGCTCAATGGCGTTATCAAACAATCAGGGGCATCCAATTCGGCGGTAACGATAGGCGGCACGGGTACAGTGACAGGAACACTTCGCTCGCTGGACAATACATGGAAAAGTACGCTTACTCTAAATCGCCCCGGCACACGGCTCCGACTGGGCGGACCGCTTCTGATGAATCCTGCTACGCCGCAACTCATCAACCTCACTGCCGATAGCTGTATTATCCAAACCGATAGCGTTAATATTCTGACTTTATCGGCAGCAAATGCTGATATTACCAATGCTGCTACTTCCTACATCGAAGGTCCTCTTCAGCGCTACGTTGCGCCCAATTCTGTCGGGACAACAACAGCGTTTCCCATCGGCAAAAATGGTCAGGCACTCCATGCTATACTGCAAAATCTCAATAGCGGCGGAAACTCGCCCCTGCTCCGTGCAGAAGCATTCACGGGCGCTACGGGCGGCAGAGCAGACAGCGCAACAGTCGGTTCATTAGACCCTTCTCAGTATTGGAATATCAATTTGCTTTCGGGCGATGTCGTTTCTACCAATGTCCGGCTTTCTCGTATGCAGTCCATTCCCGCAGGAACTATCATTGCAAAATCTCCCGCGCAAACAGGAGTCTTTGCGCGGCTTGCGGGTGGTACGATAGCGCAATCAGGAGTTTTTTCGACCATTACCGCCGGTACATTTTCCAGCTTTTCTACGTTTGCTCTTGGTACGCCTTATATTCCACCGCCATTTGTGCCAAGTATCACGGGCTTTTCACCACTCCAAACCACAAACGGCACGAGCATTGTTCTTCGCGGGACAAATTTTATGAATGTGCAGCGCGTCAGTATTGGCGGCGTTGCGGTGCAATCGTTTACGGTTGATTCCACTAATCAAGTAACCATCACCATTCCGAACGGTCTCGCTTCGGGCGCTATCACAATTCAGACCGCTCTGGGAACAGCCACAAGCGCCTCCCCGCTTACGATTGTCGGCGCTCCGACCGTTACAAACGTTTCGCCTGCTTTAGTTGGCGCAGGCACTCAGGTCATTATCACCGGAACAAACTTTATTCCTGCGCCTGCGGGTAATGTATCCGGTGCAATCCCTGTATCGGTGAGGATTGGAGGCATTACGGCTTCAAGCGTCAGCGTCCTTTCGCCGACACAAATTATTGCCACGTTTCCGCTTGGCGCTGGCGGGCAGACGCTTTCGGGGCAGCCCGTTGTACAGGCGTGGGGCGGCTCCGGAGTAGCCACGCAAGCGCTCATCATTATTCCACCCCCTATTGTGAGTGGGTTTTCGCCCACCACACTGGCAAGCGGCGATTTGCTCACGGTAACGGGTGCAAACTTCGTCCAACCAATGACCGTGAGAATCGGCAATCTCGTATTGAATGTTACCGTCAATTCCCCAACTCGCGCAACGATTGTACTTCCTCAAGGGCAGACAATATCACAATCCGCACCGCTAACGGTTAGCACTCCGGGCGGCACTGCCACAACAGGAACGGTAAGCATTATCGGGCAGCCCGTCATTTCGAGCCAAAGCCCGCTTGCTGCCTTGCCGGGCGAACCGATAACGATAAGTGGTATGAATTTGACGACCGTGCAAAACGTTTTTTTCGGCACAACCCCATCAAGTTTCCGCACAGATTCTTTGGGGCGTATCATTGCTATTGTTCCGGCAAATTTACCGCCAAATATACCACTTTCGCTCACCGTGCAAACCCTCGGCGGCACTGCCACAGCACCGCAAGCGTTTACGCCGCGCCCGGTGCAAGGTATTGTTATTACAAGTGTTTCGCCTCTTGTGGCGGATGAAGGCGCAAACATAGATATTTCAGGGATAAACTTCCCCACGAGTGCAACAGTAAGCGGCATGGCGAGCAGTACAACCTTCACTATCACGATTGGTGGAATCGCCGTAACGCAAGCATTTGTGCGCTCTTCCACGTCGCTCACCGTAACGCTTCCGGCAGGTTTACTACCGATTACTAGCCTCTCATCCTCGGCAACCGTTGTCATTACTACGCCGGAAGGGGCTGCCGTTTCTGCCGTTCCGCTTACCGTACGCGCTCTGAACTCGCCTTGGCTCACGAGCATTTCCGATGTGAGCGGCGGAACAAATTCGACACTCACTCTCATTGGAGCAAATTTCGGTATAGCGCCGCGTGGCGGTGTGCTGGGTGTGTTTGTGGGCGGTGTGCCTGTGAGCGGTTTTCGCGTTGTTTCTCCCACACAGATAGTGATAGAGCCGCTTGGAACGGTTACGTCAGGGACAGTGACGGTCCTGACAAGCGCAGGAACGCTCACGCTGACACAAAACGGGATGTCTATAGGTTTACCTGTGCAGTTCCGTTTTGTTCCGACCTTGCAGCCGTATATGCCCGTGCAAGCATCGGATTCACTCGCGCTGGCAGCGCTCTTTCAAGCCACAGGCGGCAGCGCATGGCTTGACGGGACAAATTGGCTCACCGAAGCCGTTTCGTCATGGCATGGGGTAGTGATAGATTCGGGGCGTGTGGTAGAAATCAGGCTTGCCGCCAATAATCTGCGCGGTGTGCTACCCGTGAATGAACTCAGCCAACTGACAGGGCTAAAGGTATTGGATATTGGGGATAATGCCCTCACAGGTGATATATCCTCGCTTTTGGGAACGCTGCGCAATCTGAGAACGCTGCGCCTCAGTAATAATGCGCTCACGGGGAGTTTAGACGGACTTTGCTCTATGCCGTATTTGCGTGAATTGGATATTGCCGGATGTGGTTTTACGGGCAGTATAGCAGTCTTTTGCTGTTTGAACCGCGTAGAGCGTTTGAATATCAGTCGGAATCAATTTACAGGTACAATTCCTTCGTGTTTTGGCGACAATCGGAATCTCTCGGTCTTTGACGCAAGCAATAATCAGCTTTCCGGCACCATCCCCGTTTCACTTGGTAATGCAGAATCATTGCAGACACTCAATCTGAGCAATAACAGGCTTTCGGGCGTAATTCCCAGTGAATTTGGTGCGCTTGAATCGCCCGGAAAGCAAGTTGCGAGGGTATCGGCGCTCAGGAGTTTGCAGCGCCTTGACTTGTCTCGGAACAGCTTTTCGGGAGCAGTTCCCCCTACATTGGGAAATCTAACGAATCTTCGGGAATTGCGTTTGGGCAGCAACGAGCTTTCCGGCATTCTTCCCGAGCAGATGATTCAATTACAGCGTTTATCGGTACTGGATGCAAGCAACAATCGGCTTTCCGACGCTCCGTCCTTCAAAGAAATTTCTCGTTTGGATTCGCTCCGTTTGGATGGCAACGCAATGAGTTTTCGTGTGCTGGAGCAGCAAATCGGTGTACGGAATTTCCGCTATGCACCGCAGCAAATCACTCCTCCCGCACTTTCAGATACGACTGTGCTTTCTGATACGCCGCTGACGCTTCATGCTTGGATTGCCGGCGCAAACAATCGTTATCGGTGGCGTAAAAACGATGTTGCGATGACTTCGCCGACGATGAAAGATTCACTGGGGTTTGCGGCGTTTGGGACGGCAGATTCAGGCAGGTATTCGTGTGAAATAACCAATACGACGTTGCCGTTGCTTGTTGTGACAACAGCTTCAGCACTCGTTCGAGCGGTTACGCCGACAACAGTGCCGGATTCGGTTGTTCTCATCGCGCCGGTGAAAGGCGAAACGGAAGTGCCGACCTTGCCGACGCTTCAATGGACAGCCTTGGCGGGCGCAGCACAATATCGCATTGAGTTTTCGCAGAATGCAAATTTTTCGCCCTTACTCACCAGTCTGGCAATAGTACAGAGTTTACAGGCACTTGCCTCCGGCGTAATGGAGATAGATACACGAGGGCTGAACGGTTTTCCGCTTGGGTCTGAAACCCATTATTTCTGGCGTGTTCGGGCAGAAAACTCGCGTGGAAGCGGTCAGTGGACAGTGGGTGATTTTTCGACCGGTACAAATAATACCCTGTCGGCACAGCGAGTGGATTTCGGTAAAATTCCACGTGGCGATACTGTTTTCGCCACATTGAACCTACGGAATCAGTCTTCTCAATCCGTGCGTATAGACAATCTTATCACCGCCGACAATACAGCATTTACCATAAGCATCCCACAGAACAGCACCATTCCGGCAGAATCATCCGTAAGCCTCCGTGTGCGCTTTATCCCGACGACGCTTGATGCGGTGAATGCAGGAATAACGGTGCGATTTGTAACCGAAGGCTCGACGGCAATGCAAACACAGACGATTTCGGCACGACTTTTTGGCAGAGGAGGTGCATTGAAACTGATTACTCCGGCGATAGATACAAGCGTTATCGGCACAACGAAGTTGCTTGCAGTGCAAGTGGTGAATGTGGGCAACCGCGAAGTGGATTTGGTACGAGTAGATTTACGACGCGGGGCGCGTGAATACAGCTTCCGTGCAAGTGTGGACGGGCAAATGCCGGTGGGAGCGGGTGACACGGCATCTGTCTTGCTCAAGTTCGTTGCAGAACGCATTGGTACTGCTTCGTCGGAGTCAATTTATTGCCAAGCAAATATTGACACGGTGAGTACACCTCTTGTGCAATATGGTAGATTACGGCTGCCAAGCGATGTGACGGCAGGAATAGGTATTCGGGCGCTTCCGCCTGTGGCTGCGCCGGGTGCGCTTGTCATGGTAGAACTTTTTCTTACTGAGATGACTCCCGGCGACCGCGACAAACTCTTGCGTTTTGGAGTCCCCGCATTCAGAGCATCAGTTCGGATGAATCGTCAAGCGCTCGTACCCGATGCTTCGGGAGCAGCACTCATGCGGGCTGTACGCAACACCGTCCCAAGGAATACGATGCAGAGTTATACTGTCCCGACGACGTATTGGAACGGGCGCGATTCGGTGCTTCTCCGTGTGCCGTGCAGAGTAGTTGCGGGCAGCACCGATGCCACAGCACTTGTGCTGGAACAACTCCAATGGGGAGACGGCACGCTGCAAATAACAAATGTGATGGAGGGAAAATTTTCATCAACCATCTCTCAGGCAGGTGGCAAACGGCTGATTTCGAGCGGAACAAGCACGGCACTTGCACTATCACCCAATCCGGCAAACGATGTGTTGGAGGTGCGATATACACTTGCGAAAAGCAGTATGGTCGTGCTAACATTGCTGGATGTACGAGGGCAACAGGTGGGGTCAATCCTTACCGAGGTGCAGCCGAAAGGCTCGCATATCCTGCCTGTGCGTGTAGAACGGTTTGCCAGTGGAACCTATACCTTGCGACTGAGTATTGACGCAGAGGAAATATCCACGCAACAGGTACAGATTGTGCGATAACCGATATGCGGTAGCCCCTTTGTTTTTTACCATTTCAGCCAAAACCCGTTTGTGATGCAAATACTGCCTCAAACGGGTTTGCTTTTGGTATCAATATAAACGTATTTATCAGTATATTTGGGCAGATAAATGTGCCAAGGGAATTTTCCAGCTCTATCAGCAAACAATTTGCCAATTACGGACAATTATCTACAAAGATACAAGAACGGGCAGGAAGTAATCTAACGTTTGTAGTAAAAGCCTAATCTATGCAGTACCGATACACATTTGCTCAGAATTTTTTTTGTAGAATCGCCAGCCAACAAGCACGAAACCTTGTGGGCGGACGGTTAGTATTCCTTATTGCGCTTTTCTCCTTGTTTGCTCTTGCTTCGGAAATACCGTCAAACCTCTCTGCTCAAGCATCTTCACCTCTGCCCCGCATCAAATCTCCCATTGCTGATAGCTTAGAAAATTTACTGACAACAAATTTATCAGATTCTGTGCGAGTAGATGTCCTAGTTGACCTTGCGCGGGCGCTCTGGGCAAACAAACTAGAAGATTCTCGCAAAATCGCCGTTGAAGCACTTACTCTTGCCGAACGCTTGGGGTATCAAAAAGGCATCGCTAATGCGTTGAACACCATCGGTGTAACCTACTACTATCAAGGCTGGTACGACATTGCGCTGGGGTATCATCAAAAATCGCTTGCCATCAGAAAAAGCCTGAACGACACTGCCGGAATCGGGCATTCGACCAACAATATAGGACTTATCTACATGGGGCAACGCAAATACGAAGAATCTCTCACGTATCTGCTGGAAGCACTTCAAATCTACAAGACTCTTAATCGCACCTCAAGCATAGCTGCCGTTTACAATAATATCGGCACCATTTATCGGCGGCAAAAGATGCTCGACTCTGCTACCCAAATGCACAAAGAGGCTATTAAAACACTGGAAGGGAAAAACAATCGTTCGGGAATGGCTCTTAGTTACAACAGCCTGGGTCGTGTCTTGGAAGATGTAGGATCATTTTCCGAGGCTCTCAACTTGCAAGAGCAAGCACTCAAACTCTATGAAGAAATTCCGAACTACAAAGGTATCGTCAATTCGCTTTATGCTTCGGCAAGCGTCCTTGCGAAAATGAAACGCTTCCCGGAGGCGTTTGCAAACTTACGCCGCGCTATTGACATCGCAACAGCAATGGATTCTCGCCCTGAACTTCGTGATTGCCTTGAGTTACTTTCCCAAATCGAAGAATCTATCGGCAACATTCAAGGAGCGCTTTTCAACTACAAACGCTTCGAGGCTCTCAAGGACTCCCTCATTTCCGAAGAAGCAGCCGCGCGGTCGGCGGAGTTCAATGCCAAGTATGATACCGAGCGAAAGGCAAAACAAATTGAACTGCTCACTGCACAACGGGAGCGTCAATCTGTGGTGCGTAATTTACTTCTCGCGCTTGTTGCAGCGAGCTTGATTGCGGTCGGATTATTTTACACGCGCTATCGCATCAAACGCAAGTCGGAAACTGCCCTCCAGAATGCAAACTCCCAACTGCAAGAGAAAAATGACCTTCTAAGCCAAGCCCGTTCTATCGCCGAAACATTGCTCTTGAACGTTCTGCCAAAGCCTATTGCAAGTAGGATGCAAGCCGGAGAACTTCGGATAGCGGAGCATTTTTCGGATGTGACAGTTCTTTTTGCAGATATTGTCGATTTCACGCAGTTGGCATCAGGGCTGCATCCCGAAGAGCTGGTGTCGCTCTTGGATGCTATTTTTACCGATTTCGATGCACTCGCGGAACGCTACAATCTTGAAAAAATCAAGACCATCGGCGATGCCTACATGGCAGTCTGCGGTATTCCCGAACCAAACCCACAGCATTGCTTGAACGTTGTCCGTTTTGCATTGGATATGCTGCGCGTGATTGAGAAATACAGTATTCATGGCGCTCCGCAACTACCGTCGCCTGATGAGCACTTACGTCTTCGCATAGGTATTCATACGGGCGCTGTGGTGGCGGGAGTTATCGGCAAAAAGAAATTTAGCTACGACCTCTGGGGTGATACCGTGAATATCGCATCACGTCTGGAATCGCATGGAGTAGCAGGCGAAATCCACTGTTCGCAAGAAGTTTATGAAATGCTCCAAGAATCCTGTATTTTTGAGAAGCGCGGCGAAACCGAGCTGAAAGGCAGTATTACGATGACAACATATTTTCTTCGTGGTTTTAAGCCATTGTAAAGACGTGGCAAGTATTTCGGCAGTATTTCGGTAAGCATTGCGCTCAATGATTTCTTTCTTCAAAAACGCACTTTCAAACATTCATGCAAAACGCACCGCTTCAGAGCACAGCACGATATTACTCGGCAGCAACGCAGTCCACCGTTCTTATTTCCGCGTGTATTTTGATTGCGACGCTGCTCAATATAGCCATTGCCACGTGGCAGCAAGAGAAAAACAGCCGTGAATTGATATTGAACGAAGCGCGTTCCGTCGGACTTCTGGCGGCATCGGGGAGCGTTAATGGTGTTATTTTTACTGATGACCGTAGTCTCTTGGAACGTGCCGCCGCAGGTGTGGAAAGCCTCTCCAGCTTTGAATGGATTATTATTCGCAATGCAAACGGCGACACACTCTACACTAAGAATTTCCACCTTGCGCCGGACGCAATACGGCAGGGTGCAACCTTCATGCCACAAAGCACAGTGCGCACAATGGAGCAAAGCAATGGCGACATTATCGTCGCAGCGCCCGTGCAAGCCGTCGTTGATACGGAACGGCGAGGGGAGGTACTATTGGAACTGAACACATCGGAAATGCAAGCGGCAATGAATCGCAGTCGTGTGGCAATGTCCTTGGGAAGCCTTTTGGCAGGTTTGGTACTGAGCGGAATCAGCTTTTTTGCTATACGGCTTATCTCCAAAACAGCCGAAAAGAATGTTTTGGTGGCGCAGCGCGTTACAAAGGGCGATTTGACGTTGCGTTTGGGAAATGTGTTCTCGCGCTTCACTCCGCGCGAAACAGTCATTGTCAATCAAGCATTTGATAAGATGCTGGATAGCTTGGAGCAATCGCAAGAAGAAATGCTCATCAAAAACGAGCGTTTGCAGGAAGCAACGGAAGAACTACTTCAGCTCAACCAAGCCGCAAACAACCATGCGCAGGAAATGGAGCTTCGCAATATTGAATTGGCAGCACTCAATACAGAACTGGACGCACGAACAAAAGAATTAGAAGAGAAAAACCGCCGGATTGAGGAACAGAACGATGAATTGCAAATGATGAACGTTGAGAAAAACGAATTTCTAGGTATTGTTGCACACGACCTCAAGAATCCCCTGAGCGGCATACAAGGTCTTGCCTCAATTTTGGAGGACAGCGCTCATTCGCCCGAAACGGTCAAGCAAATTGCCGAGGTCATTATTCGTGGTTCCGAAAAAATGTTCGATTTGGTAAAGAACCTTTTGGATGTAAATCAACTGGAACGCGGCGGTCGCAAATACGACATACTACCCGTCAATACGGCATGGTTGCTGATGCCTGTGGTGGAATCCTACATGGGACGTGCAGAAGAAAAAGGCATCACTCTACACTTTGCTCCTCCCGAACAAGCGGTTGTCTGCTTTGCCGACTCCATGGCACTTTCGCAAGTGCTGGATAATCTCGTTTCCAATGCGGTGAAGTATTCGCCATCAAATAAAAATGTATGGGTTGATATTCAGGAAACGACGGAGAATGTTCGTATTGCCATACGCGACGAAGGTCCGGGACTTTCGGATGACGACAAATCAAAGCTATTTGGCAAATTTGCCCGGCTTTCGGCACAGCCCACAGGTGGCGAACACAGCACGGGGCTTGGTCTGAGTATTGTTAAAAAAATGGTAGAAGCCATGAACGGCAAGGTTTGGTGCGAGTCCGAACTTGGGCACGGTGCAACCTTTTTTGTGGAAATTTCCCGTACTCCTTCAGAAGTCAACTAAAACTAGGATTGCTCTATGCGCTCAGTACCCTCAAGAACTCTACCACGTCTATCGTTCAATGTCTTCGGCAAACTATTTTCAGCAATAATCTGTGTGCGTGTTGTGTTTCTCGTTTTGCCGTACTCTGGCTTACAAACGCCGCTCTATGCACAGTCGGTGACTATTACCGATAGTCTCCAACGTGCTCTGATGCTGAATCCGCCGGACAGTATCAAAGTTCGGCTCTTGAATGGTCTGGCATGGGAATATCGCGGTGTGCAAATGCTTCGTGCGCTCGAATACGGCAGACAGGCGCTCGAACTGGCAACAGCACTGGGGTTGGAAGACGATATGATAAACAGCTATAATTTTATCGGTGTTAGCTACCGCAATATGGGCAGTTACGCGCAAGCAATGTCCTCGTATCTTAAAGCGCTGGAACTGGCAGAAAAAATACGCAACGACAAGCAAATTGCGTATTGCTACAACAACATCAGCAATTTATACCAAAAGCAGAAACTCTACCGTCCGGCACTGGAAAATGCTATGAAAGCACTGGCAGCGTTTGAACGACTTTCCGACAAGCGTGGCACTGCCTACTCACATTTGCGCATCGGAGAGGTCTATGAAAAGCAGCAACTCAACGAACAAGCGGTGGAACATTATCAGGAATCGCTGCGCCTGCGCAAAGAAATTGGTGATAAGGAAGGTTTGATTACCCCGCTTATCAATCTTGCAACGGTCTATCGGCAAATGGGACAGGATGACCGTGCCTTTGAGACCTACAAACAATCGCTTGTGATTGAGAATGAACTTCACCACGACAAGGGCTTGGCGGGAAGTTTGGTCGGTCTCGGCTTTCTGCATTTGAAGCGTGGGGACTACCAAAAAGCAATTATTGCGGCAGAAGAAAGCCTGACGCACTCCCGCAAATCCTCGGCTATCCAAGAAGAAATGACGGCACTGAAACTGCTGACCGAAGCACACAGCCTGAAAAAAGATTTCGCACAAGCATTTCACTGGCAAGAAGCATTCATACACCTCCGCGATTCGTTGCAAAATGACGAGACATCCAGCCAGATTGCTTCTCTGCGCTCAGAATACGAAGCTGAAAAACGTGCCGCAGAAATCATGCTTCTCAATAAAAACCGCCAAATGCAGAACTGGCTTCTGAGCGGCGCAATGGCGGCAATTGTTGCTTTTGCAGTTTTGACCATCAGCCTTTTCCGCTTGAACAAGCAACGCCGCAAGGCAAACCGCGAACTGCGTTGGCAAAACGACCGCACCGAAGAAGAACGTCGTCGCTCTGAATCGCTCTTGCTCAATATCCTTCCGGCTGCTATTGCCGAGCGCATGAAATCAGGGGAAACGACCATCGCGGAGTATTTCGACGGCGCGACGGTTCTCTTTGCCGATATTGTGGGTTTTACCACCCTCGCCTCCTACCTCCCACCGAGAGAACTTGTCGGTATGCTCGACAGCGTGTTTTCTGATTTTGATATTCTTGCCGAAAAATACGGGCTGGAAAAAATCAAAACGATTGGCGACTCGTATATGGTTGTAAGCGGTGTGCCGCAGCCCCGCACAGACCACGTAGAGCGTGTCGCTCTTTTTGCACTGGAAGCAATGCTCACGATGCAAAAATATACCCGCACACAGAGCACGGCTTCGACAAATACAGATTCGGCAGCAATACTTGCCCAAACTTCGGTAGAAACACAAAGCACCGCTCCTCTGCAATTACGCATCGGCATTCATACCGGTAGCGTCATAGCGGGTGTTATCGGCAAAAAGAAATTCGCGTACGACCTTTGGGGTGATGCCGTCAATATTGCCTCGCGCATGGAAGCGCACGGTATGAGCGGACAAATACAGGTCTCGGAAGATGTACGAAAGAGACTAAGCGACGACGGAATCAGCCAGATTCATGGGTTTAGTCAATCACAATCGCGGTTTCGTTTTGAAGAGCGTGGTGAAATTGAGGTGAAGGGCAAAGGCATGATGAAAACATATTTTCTTCATGCGGCGTAAATTGGTCATGCCGGCGTATTTACGCCTGAAGGTGAGCATGACCTCATACTTTGTTCTTGCTTTTCCCCTAAAACCTCCCTATTTTTCTTTCTTGTGGAAATTTTGAGCAGATTACTGAGAGAACGTCTGCATTGGTTATCACGCACGACCAATTTTTAGAAAATACTATTTGTTCCACCATGCTTCATAAACAGCACGATGAAGTACGTTGTTTTATTGCCATTCTGCTTGATAAAGTTCATCGTTACTGATGTGCAGAGAATGGTTTGTCAACATACTTCTGCTAGTGCATGGTCTGGTATGTTCGCTGCCGGGTTTGCAGCGCTGCTATTCGCTTCTTTTCCCTCCCGCCTTCAGGCACAATCACAAGAATATCGCTTCGAGCGTTTGAGCGTTGCTGACGGTTTATCACAGAATAGCGCACTGGCGCTTTTGTATGACCGCAAAGGCTTCCTCTGGATGGGGACGTACGATGGGCTTAATCGTTACGACGGCACGGGTTTTCGTATTTTTCGCAATAAACGTAATGATTCAACGAGTCTTGCCAAAAACTGGGTCACAGCACTTGCGGAAGACACGCAGGGCATGATATGGGTGGGCACAAATGGAGCAGGATTATCCCGTTACAACCCGCGTACAGAGCGCTTTAGCACCTTCACAAACAATCCGCGCAATTCATCTTCTCTGCCAAGCAATGCAATTACGGCACTGGCATTGGACAGCACGCTAGGAATTCTTTGGATTGGCACGGATAACGGCTTGGCGGCGCTGCACTTTGCAAACGGTACAATTACTCGTTTTTCACATAACCCACAGAACCCGGCTTCTCTACCCGCTAACACCATTACTGCCCTTTACAAAGACTATTCGACGGGTCGTCTATGGATTGGTACTCGTTCGGGAATAGCGGTATGGAATGCTACACAAGGACAATCTGCACAAGGGCAACTTGTTCGATTCAATCTGCCCGACAGCATTGCGCCAATTCCGGGGGTGAACATTATTTGCACTTTTTGTCTTGATAGACAAGGAACGATGTGGGTGGGCACAAAAAATGGGCTTTTACGCCTTGGCAATGCAACAACTCGACCATCACCAATGGGCGCAATGTCAACCGATATTGCGCTTACTACCGAAATTCGGTATTACAATAATTTTACGGGAACGCCGGGAACGACTGCGGTTAACACGGTCTTTGAAGATAGCAAGGCACGTTTGTGGCTAGGTACAAAATTTGGACTTTGCCTCTTCGATCGCGCTGCCGGACGCGCCGTCAGATTTCGCCACAATGACAACGAAGCCACCAGCCTCAGCGATGATTTTATCAGCACTCTTTGCGAAGACTCTGCGGGTATTCTATGGGTGGGAACTTCCAACGGATTGAATAAACTGGATGCGCTTTCACAGCGCTTTCCCGTTTATTATCGCTCGCCCCAGAGCCTTGCGGAATTGGCAAATAATAGCATTTCTTCATTCTGCGAGGATAGCGATGGCGCACTTTGGATTGGTTCGGACGAGGGTGTGAACGTTTGGCAGCGCCGCACGGGAACAATGACTCTCATTTCTCAAAAAACAGCACCTGCTCTCCCTGCGAACCGCATCAAATCTTTGTGCCGCGATAGCACAGGAACGCTCTGGATAGGGACAGACAAAGGACTTGCCTCATACAATTCCTCCTCGAAACGATGGAATACCTTCACGAAAGAGTTTTTGGATAAGACTATTGTTTGCATCACCGCCGACAAGTTTGGGCGGGTATGGGCAGGAACGACAACAGGTCTGAGCGAGTACAACATTCAGAAAGCCACATGGCGACACTATGTGCACGAGCCGACAAATCCGCTTTCACTGTCCAATAATCTTATTTTTGGCGTCGTAGCCAATAGTGATGGTACGGTCTGGGTTGGCACCGACGGCGGCGGCTTGAATCTTCTCGACCCGCGTACGGGCAGAGTGCAGGCTTTTCTGCGCCACAAAGCAGACGATTCAAGCAGTCTGGCAAGTGATTACATTTTATTTTTGGGTGAAGATGCCCAGCACGGTAATTTGCTCATCGGCACTGATGGCGGTGTAAGCATTTTGAACAAAGCCACAGGGCGCATCCGTTCTTATACGCTGCTTGACGGCTTGCCCAATGAAATTATCAATGCAATACTGGCAGACGATAAAGGACGGTATTGGATAAGCACGAATAGAGGCATTGCGTGTCTGGATGCGACTTCGGGGCAAGTACGGAATTATAGCGCCCATGACGGCTTGCAAAGCGACGAATTTACCACCAATGCCGCACTTGTCGGAAGCGATAAAACGTTGTATTTCGGCGGTGTTCACGGGTTTAATGCGTTTTATCCCGATAGCATTCAGCGCAATAATTATACCCCGCCTGTCGTGATAACGGGATTGAAAAAATTTAACAAGCCGATTGCTCTTGATTCATCACTGGTTTTTGCTCAAATCCTCACGCTCCCCTACTCCGACAATACAATTACCCTTGAATTTGCAGCGCTTGGTTTTAGTTTTCCCGAGCGCAACTGCTACGCCTATAAGTTGGAAGGCTTTGATGAAGATTGGATTGATGCAGGCACAAAGCACGAAGCCACTTATACGAATCTGGATGGCGGCGATTACACCTTCACCGTGAAAGTTGCCAATAGTGATGGCGTGTGGAGCAGTCGCAGAGCCACTCTCAGGCTAGTGATTGTGCCGCCGTGGTGGCGGAGTTTGTGGTTTCGTAGTATCAGTGCCGTTTGCCTTTTGAGCGTAATTATCTATCTGCTTCGGCGACGCTTGATAAGCGACAAAGTACAAAACATCGAACTGGAGCGCCTCGTGCGAAAACGCACGAGAGAACTGGAGCGCGTTACAGACAATCTTTCGGCAGCGAATGAAGAAATCAAATGCCAACTGGAAATACGCGAGCAGCAAAACGTGGAGATTGAAAGCGCAAACATGGTGCTGCAAGAAACAAATGTTCAGTTGGAGCGCTCCTACGACACCGTACAGAAGCTCAGTGAATTAGGGCAAAAAATCACCGCCGCCCTCAATACTGAGCGTATTGCATCGCTCGCATTTGTGAGCTTTTACGAGCTTTTAGATACCACATCGTTTATTATACAGACTCTCAGCAGCAAGGATACAAGCCTACTGGAAACCATCTTTTGTGTGGAGAGCGGCTTTCGGCATCAAACCATAGCTCCGGCGCTGGAACGCTCCATTCATTACCTCAACGAATGTGGCAAGCAAAAACGGGAAATTGTTATTCACGACCTTGACGAAGAAATGCTGTATCAGCAGTCAAATACTTCGGACAATTCTCCATTACCCATTGACCAAATGCGGTCTGATCAAATACGGACTGACCGTATGCGCTCGCTGGTAGCTATTCCGCTTATGTTCGAGGGGAATTTGATAGGCGTGGTATCGGTGCAAAGTGTTCGCCCGAATACCTACTCAAAATATGATTTGGACGTTATTCGCGTACTTTCGTCGTACTTGGCAATTGCCCTTGAAAACGCTCGCGCCTTCAAAGCAGTCGAAGAGCTAAACTCCGATAAAAATATGCTTTTGGGCGTGGTGGCACACGACCTCAAAACACCGCTTGCGGGCATTATGATTGCCGCTTCGACAATTCATGCTTACTTTGAGCGCTACACCAGAGAGCAGATAGAACACAAAATCAGCCAAATTATCAACGTTGCGGACAATATGACGCGGCTTATCACGGATTTGCTGGACGTAAGTGCGATTGAATCGGGGCAAATCAGTTTGGAGAACGAGATAATTGATGTGCCCGCAATCGTACAACGCTGCGTGGAACATCAACGCTCACAAGCAGACAAAAAGCATATTCGCTTTGTCGTGCAGGCTTTGAGCGACAATCTTCGCGTTGCTGCCGATTCAAATCGCTTTGAGCAGGTTCTTGGCAATTTGATTTCTAATGCGTTGAAATTTTCCCCCACAGGCACAAGCATCTCAATTAGTCTCGGTAGCCAAGCACTACTTGAGCAGAATCCCGAATGGCGCTTGCCTAGTAATGTTATGACACCTGACTTGGTAGCACTTGGCATAAACAACTACGCACGTCTGCGCCGCAATGACGTTTTCATCGCCATACGCGACGAGGGTCCGGGGCTGAGTGACGAGGACAAAACAAAACTTTTCGGTAAATTTGCCCGCCTCTCCGCCCGCCCTACCGGTGGTGAACACTCATCGGGGCTAGGGCTGGCAATCGTCAAAAAACTGGTGGAAGCCATGAACGGACAGGTTTGGTGTGAGTCCGAAATCGGTAACGGTGCGTTGTTCGTGGTTGCACTGCCTGCTGCCTAAAACCGTAGCACTATTATCTAAAACGCAAATACTTGCTCAATCCACGTCATCAGCGTTCAAAAAAGCTCTCTCGACTTTATCGGTAATTTCTATCATTGCCTATCACTTTACCCATGATTCTCCGCTCAAAACTCCCCAATGTCGGCACAACAATTTTTACAGTCATGTCCCAGATGGCGCAGGAATACAATGCAATCAACCTTGCGCAGGGTTTCCCCAATTTTTCACCTTCCGCCGAACTCTTAGATGCCGCCACAAACGCCATGCAGCGTGGCTTAAATCAATACGCACCGATGGCGGGTTACATACCGCTTCGTGAGCGGATTGCAGAAAAAATTGAGTATTGCTATGGAAGGCGCGTGAATCCTGACACAGAAATCACTGTTACGCCCGGCGGCACGGCAGCACTTTTTGCGGCAATGATGGCGACTGTTCATGCTGGCGACGAGGTAATTGTGGTGGAGCCTTGTTACGACTCCTACTTGCCCACTCTCGAACTCTGCGGAGCATCGGTGAAGCGTGTACCGATGCAATTTCCAGATTATACGATTGATTGGGATGCTGTGCAAAGTGTTATTTCGCCCAAAACCAAAATGATAGTGCTGAACACGCCACACAATCCCACAGGAAGCATCCTGCGAAAAGCAGATATGGAGAGGCTTACAACGATTGTGCACGGCAGCGACATCATCATTCTGAGCGATGAGGTCTATGAGCACATCACCTTCAACGGCGAGCAGCATGAAAGCGTCTTACGCTATCCTGAGCTTGCGGAGCGCTCCTTTGTGGTGTCGTCCTTTGGCAAGACCTTCCACGTTACGGGCTGGAAAACAGGCTATTGCGTTGCTCCGCCCGAACTCACGAGCGAATTTCGCAAGGTGTACCAGTTCATGAATTTTGCTTCCTTTACCCCGGCGCAAGCCGCTTTTGCGGAAATTCTCGCGGACAGAACGCACTACGAAGCGCTTTCCCAGTTCTACCAATTAAAGCGGGATTACTTCCGCAAGCAAATGGAGGGTTCGCGTTTTGAGATGCTGCCCTCGCATGGCTCGTATTTCCAGCTTGCCCGCTATTCCGCCATTTCCGACATGAAGGACAGCGACTTTGCGGTGTGGCTCACGCAAACGCATGGCGTGGCGGTGATTCCTGTTTCGGCGTTTTATGCTGACGGCACGGACAATCACGTTATCCGCTTTTGCTTTGCGAAGACTGAAGAGACGCTGGAACGTGCGGCGGAGGCGCTCAGGAAAGTGTGAGTGTCCATAGTTCAAACAGACTTTACATTACAATTCTATACCCTGCCTTTCCTTTCTCATCTTTTCATACACAAAATTTTTATCTCTTGCTCGCGTCTATCCTCAAGCATCAAGGCACAAGTTCCCTTTCACTTTTTGCTCACCACCTTGAAAAAATTCATGCTTATTCTTGTACTCTGTGTCGGTATTCTTGGAGTGACGACCGCTGCTATTCTGCAACTGAAACCCTTTGGCAAAATGCCCTCCGGCAAGCGATTAGAGCGCGTAGAGCACTCGCCTCAGTACCGCGACGGAAAATTCCACAACGCCTCACCTACCCCAATGATGACGGGCGACAACGCAACGTGGGAAACTCTTACCGAATTTTTGAGCAGTAAAAATACAGAACCACCCAAGCCAATCCCTTCGGTTAAAACTGACCTCAAAGCGCTCCCAGACTCTGTGCCAACGCTTGTGTGGTTCGGACATTCGGGCTATTTGCTGCACGTGGACGGCAAGAATATTCTCGTTGACCCCATTTTTGCGGAGAGCATTGCTCCTGTGCCGTGGTTTATGAAAAGCTATGCAGGTACATCGGTTTATTCGGTGGACGATTTGCCACCGCTGGATGCCGTTATTATCACACACGACCACTATGACCACCTCAATTACGAGACCATCACGAAAATTATTGTTAAAACAAAGCACTTCTACACCGCGCTTGGCGTGGGCGAACACCTCGCATATTGGGGCGTTGACGAGCAGAATATCACGGAATTGGATTGGTGGGAAAAAGCTGATATTACAAGCAGCATCACTCTGACGGCGACTCCGGCACGGCATTTTTCCGGTCGCGGTATCGTCAACGACAAAACGCTGTGGGCAGCGTTTGCGCTCAAATCTTCACAAACCAGCGTGTATATCGGCGGTGATTCGGGCTACGACACACACTTCAAGACCATTGGCGAAAAATTTGGTCCCTTCGATTTGGTCATGCTTGAATGTGGTCAGTACAACAAAAAATGGGCGCTTATCCACCTGATGCCCGAAGAAACAGTGCAAGCAAGCCTTGATTTGAAAGCCACAGCGCTTATGCCGATGCACTGGGGGCGATTCACGCTTGCGTCGCACACGTGGGACGAGCCAATCACCCGATTGCAAGCATCCGCAAGCGCACACGGTCTGGCACTCTGTACACCGCTCATCGGAGAGCCTGTGCGGTTGCGTGCTCCTTACCCGCACACGGAGTGGTGGAAAAAAGTGAACCAATAGGGCGAGTACGCAGCATTGCGCGTTGAAATAGATTTCATGCAACAAACACAAGGCTCTTTCGTTTTCAAATGAACAAGCATCACCACCGTTTTGTTCAACTATTGTTTTGGAGCCTCTCGTCATGTTGGAACATCTTATTTTGTACTTCGTACCCGAATCGTTACGCAAAATTCCTGAAGAATATCGCCGCGCACGGCTCATGGTTACTATCGGCTTGACACTCTGCGTTTTGTCTGCCGCCAATGTAGTGCAGAATCTTCTTGGGCAAGGACCACTGGCGGTCGTTTGGCTGATGTGTTTTGCCATCGTCTCTGTTATTATCAACCTGTTCATTCTACGTTCTACACAATCCATCACACTAAGCACAAACCTCTTCACGAGTGTTTTTCTGTTCGTCATCGTTGCATTGGGGTATTTTGCCGATGGCGGGCAAAAAGGTAATACCAGTCGCAATTTTCTTTTTATAGCGCCACTTATAGCTGCACTGATAGGCGGTATTCGCTCGGCATGGCTGTTTATGTGGCTTTCTTTTGCCGTCGGATTAGCTTTTTATATCTTGAATCTTAACGGCTTTGAATTTCCGGTAATGCACCTTTCCGGCGACCTTCTCGTTCGGCAGCAGTTTATTTCATTCGGGATGGAGATTGTTCTTATTACTGTGCTGGCGGTGCAATTTATTCGCGCCAAAGACAATGCACTCGCAATGATTGACACGCTCCGTGCCGAGGGCGAGCGAAAAGCGCAAGAGGATTATCATAAATTGGAAGAAGTGAAAGCTGAGTCGGAACGCCGCGCAATCCACGATTTACAGCGCAGCGAAGAACAAAAACAATACTTGGCTAGCAGCATCGAAAATCTGCTTCAGCACATCCGTCGCGTTGCGGATGGCGATTTGACCGTCCGCGTTCCGGTGCAGTCGCAGGATGACATTGGAAAATTAGCCGCCACTCTGAATAGCACAATTGAAACGATTGAGCAAATGCTTTCCCGCGTGGCAGAGAGCGCCGACCGAACCGTCTTGGCGGCGCACGAAATTTCAAATGTGACAGCAGGGCTGAACAATTCAGCACACGAGCAGTCCAGCCAAGCCGGTCAAGTAGCAAGCGCGGTCGAAGAAATGTCCGCCACGATTGAGCAAACTACGCAGCAAACATCACTCGCTGCGCACGAAGCCTCACTTGCAAATGACGATGCGCAAAGCGGCAACGGCGCAATGAAAACAATGGTGGATAATGTTCGGAAAGTCTCTGAAGTCGTTGTGTCGTCTGCGCAAAAAATCAGCGCACTCGGTAAGTCCAGCGAACAGATTGGCGAAATCGTCTCCACGATTGATGAAATTGCTGACCAGACGAATCTGCTGGCACTGAACGCCGCCATCGAAGCCGCCCGCGCAGGCGACCAAGGGCGCGGCTTTGCTGTTGTTGCCGATGAAGTCCGCAAACTCGCCGAGCGAACACAAAAAGCCACAAAAGAAATATCGGCAATGATAAAAATCATTCAGCATGACACTGGCGAGGCTGTCGGCGCAATGGAAACCGGAACTCGCCTTGTGCAAGAAGGAGAGCAAGCCATCACGCAATCTGCCGAGGCATTCCGCGCCATTTTAGAGCGAACAGAGCGCGTCTCCGACGTAATGGCGCAACTGGCAACTGCCAGCGAAGAGCAAGCCGCCACAAGCAATACCATGGCTGAAAGTGTCAGCACCATTACGGGCGTCATCGAAGAATCTGCCCGGGGCGTGGGCAATATATCCGAGAGTGCTTCTGGGCTACAAGCACAGGCGGAAGAGTTACAACAACTCATACGGCAATTTCGCATAGAGCGACGACAAATACGAACGCAGCAAGAACGCCAGTTACGGGCGCAACAACGGCATCTACTCGCATAATTGGGTGTACTACACCGTAATCAAAAAAGCCGAATAATCCGCGATTGAGGATTATTCGGCTTTTGCTTTGTCCATTTTGGCATTCAGCACAGAAAGGCTCTACCTCCACACCACTGTTGTATTGGCAAGCGTTTCACGCCACGTATCAATAGTTTTGGTGTTTTGCGTGATTGGATTGCCCGCAATGAGCAACTCGCGGAGATTGGTCAGCTTGGAAATTGTTTGCGGAAGTGCCGAAATGATATTGCGCGCCAAATGCAGCGACTGAAGATTCACGCACTCGTTGATATTATCCGGCAGAGCAGGAATAGCATTTCCGGAAAGCTGGAGAATTTTGAGACTGCGCAAATTACAGAGGATACCCGGAAACTCTTTCAGATGATTACCATTCAGGTATAGCTCCTGCAAATACACCACCGAGCCAAGTTCCGTAGGAAGAGAAACAAGCGCGTTAAACTCTAAACGCAAAACTTGCAATTTTTTCAGCGAACTAATAGTTGGCGGGATAGTAACAATTTTATTATAGGAAAGCAGCAAACGCCGGAGTTGGAAGAGCGAACCGAGTTTTTCAGGAAGTGCCGTCAGTTTATTGTTAGTCAGCTCCAATACTTGGAGTTTGCTCAGCTGCGTAAAATTATCATCGAGAAGGGTCAATTTATTTTCTGAGCAGTCGAGGTCAACAAGCTGTGTACACAATGAAAAGCGCTTCGGCAGTTCCGTCAGTCTATTGAGCGACAGATTACACTCTTCCAGTTTTTGCAAATCGCCAAATTCTTCCGGCAGAGTCTTGAGTCTATTTTTTTGAAGATTAAGGCGCTTGAGTTTCTTCAATGCCTTTATTTCGGGGGGCAGTTCGGCAATAAGATTGATACTCAAATCCAAATCTACTAAATTTTGAAGACGCTCTATGCCCTCCGGCAGACGCTCAATCTGGTTATTTCGTGCCTTGATATATTGCAAGTTCGGCAAATCGCAAATATCCGTTGGCAACGCTGTCAATTTATTTTGGGAAACGTCCAGATATTGAAGACTGCTCAGCTCGCTAATACGTGAGGGCAGCTCATCCAGATACTCGTCCACCAACGCCAGACGATAGACCTTTTCAGGCTCTTTCAGTGCTTCGTGAATGGAAGTATAAAGTTTTTTCTTCGACAAAAAAGCGGAATCCAGAAGTTGACTTTGCGCGGACACTCGCAAAAAACTCCCTGCACAAAGCAGGAATACTAGACCACACCGCAGTACGGGGCACACCATAATACAAAATGAAAATGAGAGTGAGGCGCTTGTGCTTACAATGAGCACAAGATAGAAAAACAAACTTACGCAATTCTTCTCAGAAACGTAGCAAAAAAGGCTGTCCACAACAATAACAAAAGAATGATTGTACCACCCAGCTTAATCATGTACTCGCTTATTTTTTAGAAGAAAATAATCGTGTTGGGGTTTATCCCTACATCAAACCGTCGCACAATATCGCCACCAAGACGCATCACAACTACTTCCCCGTTCACACTGTAATCACGAGCATTGCAAATCCACAACTCCGACGATCGCGGATGAACTGCCAGTCCGTACCACAGAGCGTTTGTTTCCGTCTTGCGAATGGCAGAAATCGGCTTTGCGTCAGCCTGCCGAAGCGCTAGCAATTCCACACCACTTCCACCAAGATAAAAAAGTGTATCACCTGTTGCCGAAAAATTGAGCGCAAAGGGCGATTTAATGCGCCATCGGCGGAGTTCTTGCAGCGATGCCACATCATATTCCACAATGCCACCCAGCGAATCGGACTTCGATGGCAGGTTCTTGTATGCCGCATACAATCTTGTTTTTGTGCTATTCATGAGCAAATCACCAGCATTGGGCAAGTCTTCTAATGTTCGGATTTCCTGACGCGACCGAATATCAAGCACTGAAATTGTCCCCGCCTTGGCTTCTTTGGCGCGAAAATCTCCGTAGCCCGAATTGGCTACAAATACATACTTCCCCGACGATGCAATGCCTTCCGGCGTGGGTCCGACTGCTATGCGCGGCGTACGAATTGTGAATGTGCGCGTGTCGAATTCGGTAATGGAATCGTCATTCAGGTTGCTGACAAATCCGGTTGAATCATCTGCAAGCGTTATTCGGCGCGGCTCTTGACTCATTCCCGCAAGACGAATCCGCCCAAGCCATACGCCCGTGGAAGCGCGAAGAATCTCAATACTTCTGGAAGTGGAAACCGCAATAAAAAGCGTATCGCCCTGAAGCACCATATCGTTTGCCGTATCGCCAATGCGCAAGCCAGTATTAACGCGACTAAAAAAATCATTGCTGACGGTAGCCGTGCTCGCATCATAACGGGAAAGCGTGGAATTATCCTGCCGCCACAAGCCTTCGCACAGAATGTATGCACCTGCTTGTGTGCTCGCGGGTGTAGTATCAATGGGCTTGGTAGCATTTTGGCAACCGACAAGCAGCATCACACCAAGCGCCACAAGCCATAATTTACCACACCATAATTTTTCGGGTCTCAGCATAACCATTTCTCCGAAGAACAAGGAAATATGCGCCTTTAGGTAAAGCGTCCGTTGGGATAAATGCCGATGACACCACGTCGTCGGCTCGTGCAACACAGATTCCAAGCGATGTATAGAGTTCTGCGCGTACACTTTCTTGCTGCACCGATAACAGCGATTGCACAACAATTCCATTTCCACCAACGATAACACTTGCCTGTACTCCGCTTGTATTATCAGGTTCCAAAGTCACAGAAGTTACGCGCTGCGTAGAGAGAAGCGAAATTCCCACGACAGCATCAAGGTCGAAGCCGGAAATCGTCGGGTCGTAGAAGGGATGCTGCGTGTTATTCAGTACTATCTGAGAAACGTCAGTAATTTTGATAAAACGTACGGAATCCATACCGATGGCTGCTAAATCAAAACTATCACCGCCAGAAACACTGGGATTGAACGGGCTTTTGTCGCCATTCGTCGGCGTAATGCCCGCGCAGCCGCGCAGTGATAGCGAGTCGAAAGGAAATTCCACAAAGCGCACACCGTCTTGGCTCACCGCCACCTTCGCAGGTTCGGCAAATACACGCCCGCCGAAGTACAGAAACGCATTTTCAAATATGGTGAAGTCAGCGCCAGGGCGGTTCACAAGCACGGCGTTCCTCCAACCAATAACAATTTCGCCACCAAGCCCCAACGAGCAAACTGATTCGGCTATCATGGCGGGGCGGTCAGCACGGGCACTTGTGTCGGGTAATCCCAGCACATTCGACGGAAATTTATCACGCCCGAAATTCTGCCCCGTTCCCCAGCGCACGGAAAACACGGTGTCTGCGCCAGCACCGAAGGTGCGGGGTTGCGCGAAGGAAGAATTGTTGTACAGTGCTTCAATACTCAGCAGAATAAGCAAGACATAAGCAAATCGGCGACCACAGTCTTTACCCCCTTGACAAAGGGGGCGGCATCCCGTCTTCGGGGTGCGGGGAATTTTCACCCGTAATGTCGTAATCCCCCGTTTCCCCTTTGTCAAGGGGGCGAATACGCTGAAGAAATACTGATTCATGCTTTCGGTTGATTTTGTTGACGAATCATTTCCTGTAACTCCAGCAAACAAGCCGTGCAGACGCACTCGCGCTCGTAGAGTTCTTCCATTATGTGTATTTCTGCCGGAGTGAGGCGAATGTGGAAGCAGTTGCAAAGCGCGGGCGTACCGGCTTTGCACACGAACTCGCGTCCGCACCTCGCACATTCGCTTGGGGCATATTTCCCTTCTCCGGCGTGCATGATTATCGCGTAATGAAGAGTGGAAGCGCCGTCATTCCTTGTGCAGTGCGCAGTTGCACAAAGTACATTCCGCTTGCCAAACCCAATTCCTCAGTGTTCAGCGTTGCTTCTATTGTGTTCTCCTGTCGCTCAAAAGGCAGAGTCGCCACGTGAGAGCCAAGAGTATTAACCAACGTCAGTGAAATGTCGCCATAGCCAAGACTAGATGCGGCTTGCAGACTTATCCGTGCCGTGCCGAAAACGGGATTAGGAGCGATGCTGAAGCGTGTGAGCGCGAGAGAATTTTCACGGACGGAGTTGGTAACAAAACTAATCCGCGAGAGCGTTGAAGCGCTGGCGAAGCTATTTGCACCAAAAGCATCGGCTATCAGAAGCGAGTTATCAGGCAGAAAAGCAAGCCCTTCCGATTTGCTATTCGTATTCACTGTTCCTCGCGTTGCACCTGTCGCCGCATTAAAAAAGCGAACTTTTCCATCGTAAGCGGTAACGGCATAGTGATTGAGTTGCTGAATGTAGGCAGTTTCGCGGGGTCCGTCAAAGCCCGTTGTTCCCACCGCAATCGTCCGTGCAATACGATTTTCATTTAGGTTAATTACCTTGAGTTCGTGAGAACCGTTCAGTGTGGCAATAATTTCATCACCCACTCGCAGAAGGTGGTTGCCCGTATTGCCGATGTTCAGCGTGGTTATTTCTTGCGGCGAACGAGCAAGCATGAGCGTGGCAGTATTCGTTCCGAATGCGCCTTCATTCAAGATGGCAACACCTTTTTTGCCCGTTGATGTTGTATAGGGAATTGTTTGCTGCACAAAAACACCTGCCGGATAGCGCGTCACGACACGGCTGTTGGCAATATCCACCTCCACAACGGCAGAGGTAGAACTCCCGCGCAAGCTCACAAACAATCGCCCCGAAGCTGCATCAATGCTAAGTGCCGAAACATTGCCCGTCGTATTGAAGGTAGAGCGGGCAAGCGAATCAATGAGCAGCAAGGTATCGCGGCGGAGCATCTGCGAGCGTGTATCAAAACTACGAATCCTGCCGCGCTGCGCAAAATACAGCGTTTGCCCCTCGCTATCAAATGCCGGACGCGATGGAAATCCGATACCGTCGCCCCATGCAAACCGCAGCGTTTGTGCCGATTGTTGGTCAAGACTGCCGCTACGAAGCGGAATACGCACCCATGAAGCAGGTGTATCTCCCGCATCTTGCACACCATTAAAATTCCCATCTACTTCACCGCACAAAACATGAACGGCATCTGTACCCACCAAGACAACAAGCGGCTGTGGAGAAACTGTTACCAAGCCCGAAGTGGAATATAGCTGTGCATGAGCCACAGATGCACTTGCAAAAAATGCGCACAGCGCAACTGCACACACCGCAGCGCGGCGCACGAAGGAGAAAAAAGAAACCATGAAAAACCTTTGGAAAGGAGCTGCAATGCCCGTTGCAGCAGAACGACGAAAGACGAGGAAGAAGGTAAAAGAAGAAGAATAAAAAGTAAAGATGAACAACAAAAATGCTCTTTACGCTTGCAATGAGCGTAACGGCTTGGGTCATTCACTCAACACCTATCATCCAAAACTCAACACTTCAGAAAAAAGGGGGTTCCTCATCGCATCCGTTGGCGCGGATGGTCTCGGCTATGCAAAATGAATTAGCGCATACCAAGACGTGATGAGCATTGTAGGCAGGTCTTCCGGCTTTGGAGTCATTCGTCGTGCTTGCCTTCCCGTAAAGGCAGCTTGGGTGCTGCTTACAGTGGCTTTGGGGTAACACGTTGTCGTCCATTACGGCGGCGCAACCGCGGAGGAGTTGAAGAAGAATTATTTTCTTCGCACCTCGCTTCCCTATTATCGCTGCTGACGCAAAATCGGCAGCAGCGCACCATACAATGGTCAAAAAGAACAGAGTGCGAAACTACAAACATTTTTCGGATTTCGCGCAAGGAAATTTTTGCCCGGCATCAGGACAGCAGTTCTGCATTATTTTACTTTTTTCGCTACTGAACTATCCTTTTTTGCGGGAGTGCCGTAAAAACTTAATTCTTCGCTTTTGCGAACCCGCTCCAAAGCGCTTTCAATAATACGCTCGACCGTTTTGTCGTCCGGCTCTTCGTTTTTGACTTTTTCGGCATGAAGGCTCTTGAGCAATGATTGTACCCAATCGAAATCCAGTCCGTGCTTGCGGGCAAGCATTTCCACAAGCGCCATGTCGTCTTTGCGGATGCCGTATTGGATGAAGGTGTTGTCGAGGGCTTTGCGCATTGGGGTTTGTTGAATTTTAGTGGAGAATTTATTTTATTTGAAAAGACTTCATCCTCATGGTGCGCCGAACAGCACCACGACCGTCATAGCGAACGCTCATAGCGCTGTAATCTTTACTATTCAAGCCCTCGTGCAATCTCCGCGCGGCATATTCACGGCAGTAATCGTACAAAAACTGTTCAGGAACGTTCTCCATTGAGCCTCTCACCGCCACAAGTGCTTGTGTGCTGTCGTCTTTTTCGTACTCCTTTGTGCGAAAGACTTTCAAGTCTTCCGCCGTAAAGGAAGCATTTCGCACTACCGCTCCGGAAAGCGCATCATCACTGCTATACGCAATACTGCCGAGAATCTTGACCACATTTTTTTTGAGCAAAGTCTTATCAAGCAAAACGTACACACTCTGAATCCGCACCAAGCCCGCAAGCGCTGTATAATAATTTTTCACCGTTTCGCAGTCAATCGGAGATCCACTCTCATCAACCAAATACCGCGGCACAGACTTTCCAAGACGAATACGCTCTTTGATTTCAGCCGTCTTCTCGCACGCCGCTTCTGCCGATTCAAGTGCTTGTGTTCGCGGGAGACCGGGCGTGAAAACCTCGCTCAAACGCCGCACTAAAAGGGAATCCGCAGCGAGCATCACCACTTCTTCGCCGAGGGTTTCAGTAGAGGTTTCGCTTACATCACGCGCTCCGACGATTGCGCCGTTTGCACCCCGCAGCAAGCGCACCGTCAAGCGCTTTGGGGAAGCGTATCGGCGCAAATGCTCAAGGCAATAATCATAGACGTTTTTCGAGGTAGTAGCCCACGATTCAATGCTTCCTCGCACTGATATCATCGTTCCGGTGGAATCATCGCGCTCAACGACGCGCGTCGGTAAGTGACGAAGTTCTACGGCGGATAAAATACGAACTGGCGATGCAAGCTCACGCTCTATTTTTGCTTTATCTTGCCCCTCCGAACGATACGGCGCTTGCACGGCAATAAGCCCGATGAGTGTATCGGGCTTATTCTCCCGCAGACTCAGCAGCGCAAAAGTATTCCCTATTCGTGGCAATGTTGCCTGCATGGTGTAAAAATTCATCACGATTTCGCAGTCGGCGGGGTTCTCGGTATTTTCTAACCAATACTGCGGAATCGGCTTTCGTTCTGAGATAGCGGTTTTAATATTGTCCGTACTGCGGCAACGTATTTCCGCCTGCTCCAGCGCTTGTGTGCGCTTTGGTTGAGGAGTAAACTCTTCCCTAAGACGATTTATGAGTGAGCCATCGCCCAATTCGACGAGAACAGCATCGCCTTTCAAAGTAGGTGCTGTGCGGGGCAGCAGAACTTCTTGCGTATCCGGCGCAGTACCTTGCATTCTATGTTGCTTCGTAAGGGCTTTCCCGTTCGCCAATGGTTTGTCTTTACTGCTTGATGATGAACCTTTTTGCGGCGCTCCATACTCAATATCCACCGGCACACGGACAAGTACATGGTTGTCAGCACTCACCACTCCATTCAAGCGATTGCGGATAGATGCTGATGTCCGAAGAAGAACCGTGCCACGCACAAAACCGTGCTCACCTTTTTTGAGCGTGGGCAGATGCGTGAGTTCCAGACGGAACGTCGCCGTGCTGCCGACGGTATAAACTGCCGTCAAGCGTACATTTTCACTATTGGCAGGCAACAACGAATCACGTGTCAGCTTCTTGTCTGCCATCGTGTATATGCGCAGCGTTGTTCGGAGCGTGTCGATTTCATGCTGTCCCCAACGAATACACGTGGTGTCGGCGAAGATAATTTTTGCCGGGTCTTGTGGCTGAACGCCGATAGGAATTTCTTCGACGGAGATGCTGACTCCTACGGCATCAAAGCGGACAAGCGGCGCTTGAGTAGAATTATCCAGCGTGTTCGGAAGTATCGTTTGCACATTCTCCACACGAACATTTTTCCAATCAATCTCCGGCGGTCGCTGTTCAATAGCAAATTTTTGCGTCAAGACATTTACTTCTTCGCCCGTTTCAGGATAATGCCAGACAGCACGAACAGTGGCACTGGTGGCAGTGTGTGGTAAGCGTGGGCTAAATTGTGGAGCTGTGTGCGGATACCACACGGGCGGCTCACCGCCTTGTGCAAAATTATTCAACGAGAAGCCAAAACGCATATTTGAATCCAACGTCGCGCCACCGGGGTAATATGAACGCAAACGCCGATTTACTTGCCAGTCGTTGACAGACAAAGGAAAGCCGAAATATGCTTTTTTACCACCATCCAGCCCGATACCTGAATAGGTAACGGTCAATATCGTTGAGTCAATATACCGTGCTTTCCCATCGCTGAAGGTGTACAGCACACGAAAAGTACCTGCGTCCATTTGTGCAGGCACGACGAGGAGATATGTTTCGCGTCCATCGGCGCTATCGCGCTTCAGGGCTGCGGAATCCCGCACGACGCTCCACGTCTTCGGATACCGAGTGCCGTAATTTACGCGACCATCACGAGCGACTTTGGCAGGAGTTTGCTTTAAGGGCGTGATGCTCACGTATGGATTTTCATGGTAAACAAAATATCCTGCGGGTACTGAAAAGCGCAGCATCGTTTTTTGTAAGCCGTAGCAGACTGTTTCGGTAGGCTGTACTCGGAGTTGAGCAAGTGCAGGATAACAAAGACAAAAAGTGAGTAAAATTAAGATGTAGCGAATTTTCATAAATCTACGAAAGCAGTAACCGTGAAGGAAGGAGAAATTTTATTAACGTAAAACCCCGAATACATTTTTGTTATCGAATGGCTCTAAATTGCTTACGGTATTCCTTACATATCTTGTGAATGCTTTCAATAGCTTTTTGAATGTATTCGGGCGAATCAGATTCTAAAAAATATGTGTGTTCAGTAGATGAAGCCGTATCTTTATTGTTTGTACTTGCATTTACTACCTCATATTTCTTAGTGAATATGAAACAATTTTGGCGTAATAACTGCGCAGATTTAGTAATGGCGATAGGAACTTTCACTGCCTCCGTTTCACTTTTTGTAGCAATCACCATTTTTACAGGAGAGTTTTCGCTTGTTTCGTTAATTGATGGTGAGTATTTATTTAGTATAGCATCAATATAGTTATACCTATCAAGAAAGAGTAGATAGGTTTTATTTTCTTGTAGTAGGTTTTGACGAGGGATAGTTAAAGTCAGAATAAGCTTTTCCCCACTGAGTGTATCAATATATGCCGATGAACTCGCCCGTAAAACAAGATGGTTATTAGAAAAAGCTCCTTTTAATACTTCTCTGATTGTAACTGCGAAAGATAGTAAACGCCCATCTTGTGGAGAAATATCATAATAAGCAGAATCTATATGACCAACGATAACACCATCAGAGAAAAACACCTTGGCAGTATCATTGTATTCGTAGTCACTCAAGGCAAGAGTAACCGGGTTGATATTTTTTTCTCGGTAAAATTTTTCAATAATTTGAGGGGTGTAGCCATACACCATTAAGCGATTCACGTAGAATGCCAGAGATTCTTCATCTATCTTTTTTGATGGAATAGCCCTATCAGTTAAAAATGAGAATTGGTATTTGGATAGTTTTTTCTTGATACTCTCGCCCTTGTCGTATTTTGCTTTGATGGCATTTAGCAGCAGGTTATAATTCCACACAATATCAGCGTTGCTCATACCTTTTGCCTGTAACATTTCAAATGTTAGGTTTAGCTCAGGTCTTAAAAATGGAAAGGAACCCTCTATCTCTTGAAATAATTGGTTATTAGTCCTAGTATTAATGTCAATAAATTTTTGTGCCGTTAAACTACTTGAAGCTAACAACATCAGATACAGCAGCAACCAAAGCAATCGATATGTCTCCGAAAAACAAATGATTACAGAACGATGCAACTTTGATAGTTCACTGTTTTTGCATGAAGAGAAATAAGCGTTCATCATCTGAAGAGAAATAACGGTGAACGAGGTGTACCGGACGTTGGTATTTCTTGAATTCAAGGTCTCCAACAACATACAATCAGAAAAAAGCCACACCAAAAACATTTGATGTGGCTTCTACAAATATATCACGAGTTCCCGAAATTACTTTGCGCTTTTCCACGCAGCAAGCATTTTCTCATTGTCGGCAAGGTCGAAGGGAGCAGTTTTCATTTCTTTGCCCATAGCAATTCCTTTTTCGAGGAATTTCACGGCTTCTGCTTTTTTACCCATTTTCTCCAAGATACGAGCTTTGATGACGTGATTGCGATAGGTCTCTTGAACAGCAATCGAAGCATCTGTCATCTTCAGCGCTTCGGCAAGGTTGGAATTGGTCTGCAACGCATAATTTGCAAAGCCAAGATTTGCGCCTTGTGCATTTGCAACGGCATTGCGAGCTTTCGCAAATGTAAGTTCTTGCGTGGCAACAGTCATTTTGATAGGCAGGCGCAAGCGTTCCCAGTAGAGAACGATGTTTGCGCTGGAATCGGTCAAATCTTCAAATGAAAACTCCAACCACTCACGGGAAGCGGTTTGCATTTGCGGTTTTACTTTCGCACGGAAAACGTCTTCTTCCTGCTTGTATCCGGCAGTGCCACCGAGTGCAGGATTTTTGTTGATAACCAATGTCCACTCACCTGTTTGAGCCGGAACGGTGAAAAGGCTATATTTTCCGGCAGGAAGTTTTTGACCTTCTATCATCACCTCATCCGTTACTTCCAGCACGGTTGCACCGTTTGCGCCTGTGCGCCAGAGTTCGCCGAAGGGAACAAGTTTGCCCCAGATTTCACGTCCTTTTACGCCCGGGCGGCTGTAGGTGATGGTAATATCAGTGATGCCAATGCTTTGTTTCACCACTGCGCCGGAGCTTGGCGAAGGAAAACGAACTGCTTGTGCAAAGAGGTTGTGAGCCGACACCAAAAGAACGAAAGCGACGGCAATGCCGATAAAGCCTTGTTTACGAGAAAGAATCATTTTCATTAAGAAACATCTCCATAAAAAATAAGCGAAAAGACCACAAGAGAGGTCAAGAATTGCGCTGCAAATTTACACAAATTCTCGTCAAGAGAAGTATTGAATTTTTGGAGACTCTTCGCTATTCAGTTCACGTAAAACTGTTACGGAGGGATTTGCACCCCCCCCCCACGCCCACATCAAGATTTTCTGCCGGAAACAGAGGAAGCCACTTTGAGTTCGATGGTAATGAGCACACCTATCACCATGACTTCCAGCACAAAATAGACAATACCGAGAAGAGTCAAGTGCCGGGAAAAGACAACCAGACACCCTATCGTAAGGCAGCAATAGAGCAGATTAGCAATCGCAATGACGCGCAGAAGCAAAGACCACTTTCCCACAGCAAAAAACGAGCAGCACAGCGAATACACCGCCAACACGCAAGCCAGCAATGATAAGCGGTACAGCACATTGGGCGGCATTCCAAACATCTCTTCAAAATTTGCCAAAAGAACGCCTAAAAAAAATGCACTCAGCAATGCGCCCAAGCCGTCAAGAAGAAAAAGCCTTTTGGGATTTAAGGCAAAAGAATCAAGGATTAGTGAAGTTTTCATATTTTTTGAAGTTCTTGAGTTAAAACTATGAGGCTGTTCTCATTTTCATCAAACATTGTCGTGTTACAACTGTCACCAACGTTTGATTTCCCACAACCTATAAAATTCCTCTCTCTTCTCCAAAACTAAAAGCCCTACACACAAGTCTCTAACTTGCATACAGGGCTTTTCAATCAAACTTTCATTAACCGTTTATTTCACCTCAAAGCGGTCAAGATTCATCACTTTCGCCCAAGCTCCGACGAAGTCGTGAGCGCATTTTGTGTTGCCATCCGCATACCCTCTCAACGAGAGCGTTTTTGGTGCAAACACTTCTCTCCCCTCAAAGCTAGATTACACCTTGCTCCAAAGGCATTTTCCCGCAAACTGACCTTGAAAATCAAAATCCCTATATGCCAGATGGTGAAAGGCATACAGGGCTTTTTCGTGCAAAGGTGCGTGAGCTTTTTGGAGCAATCAAGCAGCGGCTTGCACGTAACCCTTGCACAATCCGATTTGCAACTTGCGTACGCGCTCTGCGTACACAATACGCACAGGCATTGAACGCATTCACGCAACCCAGGACAATTATGCACCAAGATTCGCATGATCATTCCACAAACGCTGCCATTACGCCGCCCGACAAGCATCCTGACTCAAATTCGGAGCAGAATTACTCGCAGGACGACATAGAAAAAATCTTAGCGCGGGCACTCGCGTTTCGAGGCAATCGCGACAGCATTACCCATTCTCAGCTCGTAGAAGTCGCACGGGAACTGGGCTTGAGCGACTCAGACCTTGAACGAGCGATTGAAATAGAACGCACCGAACGTCCGCTCCAAGAAGCGATGCAGGAAATCATGCAAGAAAACAAGCGGGAGGTTTATACGCATCTCGCCATTTTCGGCTTGGTGAATCCACCCTTATTTTACTTCACCGCCCAGCTCACTGGCGAGTGGTGGGTGGCGGCAATCACGCTTGCAGGCTGGACTGCGGGGTTTGTGGGACACGCTTGGTCGAATCTTTTTCCAGCCAAAAGCACGCTCATCAAAGCCGCAGAAAAACTCCTGCGCAAACGCGAAGGCAAAACACTCGGACGGCAAATCACGAACTTGGTTAGTGGCGAAATACGCCGCTTGCAGGAAAAAAGAGACAGCAAATAGGTTGGTATGAAAGAATAGGCTGGTGTAAAAAGAAAACACCACCCACCTTTCGACCAGAAACACCCCGCAATGCCGACTGAACCTTGCTTGCGCGGCAAGAAATAATCAGTACCATAGTTCAAAAAAAACTACACGCAAGATACAGTATTGCGTACAAGTTTTTTTGCGCAAAGGTGTGTAACGTGGTCGGAATATCAGCCTACAGGGTCTTTCCCAGCATGGGTATAACTTTCGGAGAAAGCACCAAGAGCCTATTTTGCTTGATTCTGAGCAGTTTTTTTGAGAAATTGGTGTCGTTTCTATCCATCTTATTCGCTTCCGCTCTGTACCATTCGGCACATTCAAACTCCCCCTGTCTTTCCCATAAACATAGATTTTATGGTTCTACTTGGATTTAGTTGGAAAGGTGTACAATCGGGGTTGAATAACCCCGA